>PAJQ01000013.1 GCA_002710215.1 Chloroflexota bacterium
GTATACATACTGTCGCCCATGAGCAGCCTGGGGTCTTCTTTCCGCTTTACCGCCGCCCCGATCATTTGGGTTTGCTGATTTGATGCCATAAGCGACCTCGATTGTTGCTAGAATCACTGTTCATACGCGGTGCCTGTAATCGGGGTAAATCCACCTGTATCCCCCTTTCGTAAAAGGGGGATACAGGTGAGAGTTGTTTCCTCCGCCGGGAGTCTTCTACTCAGCCGGATGGCTGTCCCGGATCAATTCCGCTAACCTGTCGGGGCTGAGGGGCAATTCGCGCACTTGGACCCCCAGTGACGAAAGTGCCTGGGACACGGCGTTGGACAGTGCGGCCCCGGTGGCTACGATGCCGATCTCGCCGGCGCCTTTGACACCCAAGGGGTTCAGCGGCGACGGCGCCAAGTCCACCACCGCGCTCTCGATCGGGGGGATGTCCCTGCTGGTGGGTAGCAGGTAGTCCATGAGACTTCCCGCCAGGGGCTGTCCGCCCTCGTCGTAAACCAACTCTTCCAATATGGTCGCCCCGATGCCCTGGGCAGCCGCTCCGACAATCTGCCCCGTCAATATCATGGGGTTTATCACGTGCCCCACGTCCTCAGCAACCACGTAACGGCCTATCTTGATCTTTCCCGTCTCCGGATCGACCGTAAGGTGCACCGCGTGCGCTCCACAGGGAAAGCACTCCATATCGGACCTGAAGTAGCTCGTTACGTCCAACCCCATCTCCCCTTGGTTGTACCGGCTGGACGGGCTGGCCAGCTCCAGCACCTGTCCCAAGTCCAAGCGAGGTTCGCCTTCAGGATCAGACTTGCCATGCACTTTGCCCAGGGAAAATTCCAGGTCATCGGGGTCAACGTCCAGATACGCACCGCTGATGCCCAGTATCTTTTGCCGCAATTCCTGGGCCGCCTTGAAAACGGCGTTCCCGGCCATGATGGTGCCTCGGCTGGCGTGGGTGCCACCTCCGTAGGGCATCAGGTCGGTGCTTCCATGGTACACCGACACGTATTCGATAGGCACTCCCAGCCCCTGGGCGCAGATCTGGGCCATGGTCGTTTCGTGCCCTTGCCCCATGGTGGCGATACCCAGGTAAACGGCTACCTCGTCTGCCCCGCTCACGACGATCCGCGCGCCTTCGTAGGGCACCCCACCGCCGGTGCTCTTAACGAAACAGGCGATGCCGACGCCGTGGTACGTCCCGTCCTTTAGCTGACCCTGGACGGATTTGATCTCGCGATAGTCGATCAGCTCCAGGGCTTTTTCCAGCACCGCTTGGTAGTCACCGCTGTCGTAGACCATGGGCGACGAGCCGGGCCGGGTGACACCGACCTGATAGGGCATGGCCGAAGCCGGGATCAGGTTTTTCAATCTTAATTCCACCGGGTCGATACCCAGATCGGCGGCCACCATATCCAGCATCCGCTCCCGGAAGAAGCACGACTCATAGCGGCCGGGAGCGCTAAAGGTGCCCATTCCCACTTTGTTGGTCAGCAGGCTCTCTATCCGCCACCGGTAGTTAGGAATGTGGTAGGGGCCCATGAGCATGGCCCCAACGCCAATGGGCACGCTGGCGCCGTGGGTCCGCACGTAGCCCCCCAGCGCGCCGTAAATCTCCGCCCGCATTCCCAGGATGACGCCATCACTGTTGGCGGCAATCTCCAACTGACATACATGCTCCCGGGAGTGGTTGGCGGCGATCAGGTGCTCCATGCGGTCTTCGATCCACTTGACTGGGCGGCCCAGTTTCATGGAGCAGAAAGGAACGATGAAGTTCTCCGGGTAGAACTCGCCGCGGATCCCGAAACCTCCGCCAACGTCGGGTTCAACGAAGTGGATACGGTGTTCCGGCTTCTGCAAAAGCGAGGCCAATACCCCCCGGTTGAAGTGGGCTACCTTGGTCTCGCCCCACACGGTCATGTCGCCGGTCCCGGCGGCGAAGGACGCCACCAGACCCCGAGTCTCCAGGGGGTTTCCGGTGTGCCGGTGGCAGCGAAATTCCTCTTTGCGGGTGTACTTCGCTTCGGCGAACGCGCCATCCGCGTCCCCCAACGACCCCTCGAACTCCAGGGCTAGGTTGGTGCCGTGTTCCTCGAACAGAAGCACGTCGCCTCTTTTTGACCCCCAGACATCGACGATGGCCGGAAGGGGCTCGTACTTCACCTCGATGGCGTCCAATGCGTCCTCGGCCAGGTAACGGCTCTCCGCCACCACCACCGCCACCGGCTCTCCAACGTATCGAACCTTCTCTCCCGCCAGCGGATATTGCAGGAACCGCTCCAGCCCGGAGTAAGAGCCCCGGCGCATGGGAATGGGACGCGGCTCTACGGTCTGCACGATGTCCTGAAAGGTGAAAACGGCCTCAACGCCTTCCATCTCCAGAGCGGCGGAAGGGTCTATGGATAATAGGCGGGCATGGGCGTGGGGACTACGCAGAATGGCCGCGTGGAGCATATGGGGCAGCTTCACGTCATCGACATAGCGGGCCGTCCCCGTCAGGAACCGCAAGTCTTCTTTGCGAAGGACGGGAGAGCCGATATACGGCTGCTGTGCCATTGATCGCTCCGCTAGGCCGGGAGGTAGGGCGTGTGGACCTGCAGGTAGGTGCCGGGAATCTGCTGCCAGCACAGGAAGCGCATCGGCTCGGTGTAAGGATTTAGGGTCTCGTGCCTGCTTCCCGCTGGAATGCAGGTGAAATCCCCTTCTTTTACTTCGATTCGCTGGTCTCCGATGACCTCAACACCCCGGCCGGACAGGTAATAGCGGATGGCATCGCCGGAGGTTTGGGCCTGTCCATGCTCCGTGCGGGGAGCGACATGCTCCATGAACAGGTTGAAGGAGTAGATATCGAACCCCAGTTCAGGCGACATGATGTGATGGCGGCCGGGCCCCCACTCCATCAGGGGAACTTCCGAGGCCGGCAAGAAGAGCCGCTTTTGCTCCCGTCGGCGCTGCATCTCCAAGGCTACCTTGCCAAACTCCAACTGCTCTTCTATATACCTGAGGTACAGCAGCCGGGGGTCCAATTTGCCCAGCTCTTCCAGCGACAGGTCCTTTACTTCAGGAGGCTTATCTGGGTACTCCAAGCGAATGAACGGAGTGGTGACTTGGCGGTAGGTGCCGGGAAATTGCTGAGCGGCCAGAAAAACCAGTGGTTCCGGGTTAGGGTTTATCGTGCCGTGCCACACGTTGGCGGGGACGTGGCAGAAATCCCCCACTTTAACTTCGAATTTTTCGTCGCCGATCTCCTCGAAGCCGCTGCCCTGGACGTAGTATTTCAGCGCGTCGCCGTGGGTGTGGTACCGGTCAGAACGGCCGTCCCGGCCCGAGGTGAAAACGTGAAGGTTGTGGATGTTGAACCCTAATTCCGGCCCCACGATGATGCGCTGGCCGGGGCCGGCGCCGGCCACGTTAGCTTCCTCGGCCGGAACGTGGAGCCGGTTCTGCTGGCGGCGCTGATCCATGGCCTCGGCTACCATACCGAAGTTAACCTGTTTCTCCATGTAGACCCGGTACAACTCTTCAGGCGATAACTCCTTCAGGTCGTCCCGCATAACGTGCTGAATTGTCGCCATGACCAACATCTCCTGCCGGTTGAATGGTTACGCGACGTAGACAGCGTGCCTACATCGCATTGTGGAGAAAAACTTGTCGCTTATGTTAACTCTAAGGCTCAGTCAGCCTGGTTTGATCGTGCAGCCAGTCGCCCCCATCCTAACCTTCCCCCATCGAGGGGGAAGGGATTGGTCCGCTCCGTAAAGGAGAAGGCAGGGGGTGAGAGCCTACCCCGCCGGGTCGAATTCAGGCCGTTTGGTCCAGGTTAGGCTATCGGCGTCGTGGTGCAGGTCTACTTTCTTGCCGACGGAGTCTTCGATGCCCAGAGGATGGTGGACCATCTCGATGGTATTCCCGTCGGGGTCGCGTATGTAGCTGTAGTGGTTGCCGGTATAGTCCCGGATCCCCCAGGACTTCTCCGCGCCCGGAGCTTGTCTCTGTACCTTGGAGTAAAAGATTCCCAGATTATCCAGATGGGCGATCATTTCATCCCAATCGTCTATCTCGACAGCGAAATGCACCCCGGGAACCCGGACCGGTTCTTTGGTGTCATTGGTGTGGATTTCCGCATTTCCCAAACGGAGTTGTAGCTGACCCTTATTGAGTGCTGGGCTGCGGTCCAGAAACTCCGCTCCCAGCACCTTCTCGTACCACTCCCTGGTCTGCTCCCTGTCACTGATCTGCAGGTTGACATGGTGGATGGTCGTTACTCTGGACATCAGGCGGCCTCCTTGAATTCAGCCTAGTATTCGGACAATATACTACTCTGCGGCTACCGGTAAGACAATATTTGGCGATTTCCTGGACGGCGATTAGGAGAAAGCGGGAATCACCTCTTCACCGAAAAGCTTCAACGAGCTAGAGACCTGATCGAAGGGCATCGTGCCTATCTGATGGTTGGCGCAGAATACGTCGTAGCCGAACACCTTCAGGTCTTTCTCCAGCTTTCGCCGCACGGTTTCCGGGCTGCCCACGATAGCCAAGCCGTTCTCTATCCGCCAGTCGTAGGAATTTCGCTGCTCGGCGGAACCCCGGGCGCGGTCACTGCGGGTGGCGGTATCCGTATTTCCCCGGAAGCCGATGCGTGTCTGGGCTATGTCCCGGCTCCCCAGGCTGTCGGCCTCAAGAATCCGCGGCTCAGCTTCGGTTCTGGCTTTTTCATCGGTTTCGGCGACATGGACCGGACGCATCAGAAATGCTTGCGGCATCGGACCGGCGTGCTTGCACTGTTTCCACGCCTCCCGGTATAGGTCGAATTTTTCAGCAATCACCTCGTCAACGTCCAGGTTTTGAGAGACGTGGAAGTTTTGCTTGGCGGCGTACTCCAGGGACGTGGTGCTATGGGCGGCATACCAAACGGGGGGATGGGGCATTTGGTAAGGCTTGGGAAAGGGAAGGGCTTCATCAAGCTGCCAGTATTTCCCGTCATAAGTGACCGCATCCTCGGTCCAGGCTTTCAGAATAATCTCCAACGACTCGTTACCCATCTCCCGGCGCTCTTCAAAGGGGGTATTCCAGCGCATGAATTCATGTTCGTGGGTACCCAGGCCAGCGCCGAAGTCCAAGCGGCCCCGGGACAGGTGATCCAGCATGGCGGCTTCTTCGGCCAGGCGCATGGGGTTGTGCAGGGGAAGCTGGTAGATCATGGTCCCGATCCGGATGACGCTGGTGTGCTGGGCTACGGCAGCCAGATACACGCTGGGCGCGGTAATCTGGCCCACGTGGGAGTTCTGATGCTCGATGATGAAATAAGAGTTGTACCCCAGTTGTTCCGCGACTTGCACCTGGCGGATGTGGTCCTCGTAGATGTCGGCGGCCACCGGAGACCGGGCCATTTCGTTCACGCCGAAGGAGTCCCAGAGCCCAAACTATAGCTTTCCCACGTTGTTAACCTCCTGCTCCCGGTCAACCGATCTTGGGAGAATAGAAGAACAAACGGCCGGCCACGGGAAGACCCCATGCCGGCCGCTTTGTGCCGTGAACAAATTTTTGAGGAGATCTGCGGTTATGCCGGTGTTCCCACCAAGAAACGGCTGGTGACCGGTTGATTTCCACCATGCTCGACATAGGGCTCTTCCCGATAGAGGGCCATCGATCTCATGATGGGGGTGTCCTGAATGGAGAACAGGATGGCCTCTTTGCCGTCGGCGGCGGCATGCTCGTGCCAGGCCCAGGACGGAACCACCAGGAAGTCGCCCTCCGTCCAGTCGAACCGCTGGCCGTCGATCACGCTGTAACCCTCACCTTTGAACACTTGGTAGACCTTGCTGCTGGTATGGCGGTGGGCCTTGGTACGCACACCGGGCCGGATCAACTGCACCCAACAAGTCATCGTTTTTAGGACCGGACCGCCGGTCGTGGGGTCACTGTACTCCATGGCCACGTCGTCAAAAGGATCGGAGCCAAGCTCGGACAGATTCTGTAGCGCTTCGTAGGTCTTGTCCCACTTGTAGTGCAGCAAAGGAGAATAAGCGAGGTCCGGCTGTTCCCAGGTAGGCCTCAGAGTGCCCGAAGCGAACTTTTTAATCGAATCTCCGGTACCGTTAACGGGCTGAGTGTCTTCCGGGAACTGCTCGTAGAAGTTGGCCTTCAAATACCCCACTAAGGGCACGTCCAGGCCGTCTAGCCAAATCATTGGCTGGTTGCCTTCGTTGGTGTGGTCGTGCCAGGTCCAAGACGGGGTCAGGACTAGGTCGCCTGGCTCCATCCAGCACTTGTCGCCTTCCACGGTGGTGTAGGCCCCTTCCCCTTTCAGGATCCACCGGATGGCGGTTGGGGTGTGGCGATGGGAGGGAGCGGTCTCGCCGGGGAGTAGCAGTTGCAGCGCGGCAATCATGGTGTGGGTGGTGCCGCGATCGAGTCCAGGTGTGGCCAGACGCATGGTCCGGCGTTCCACATCCCGGTCCGGGGTAACAATCTCGCCGCTCTTCAGCACCAGGGGTTCTACATCGGACCAGCGCCACATGAAGGGCGCAAGTTCCGGCGCCTTCCCGTGCTCTCTGCCGACCCAACCAGGGCTGAGCCTGATCTCGTCGGACGAGNTGTAATACTGTTTCAGTTCTTCAACGCTCAGCTTATCTTGCACTGCCATGCCATNACTCCTTGCCGGTTATTTGAACGCCGGTTTCGTACCGGGCCGACTGGTTTTACAGATTGAATTGAGGGTCCTGGTAGCCGTCTTCCTTCTGGTAGATCTGTATGCGGTGCCGCATGGTGTCGCAAACCAGTAGACGATTGTTCTCTTGATCGAAGGCGCAGTAACTGGGCATGCGGAAGTACTGCTTCACCTCCGGGTTCTTAGCCAGACGGTGCCGCCGGCGCATGTCCGGGTTGGCGTCCAACCCCATCGCGGCCCACTTGGAAATCTCGTGGGCGTCCCCTCGCAACGTGGCCAGGGTCTTGCCTTCGGCATCGAAGATGACGACCCTTTCGTTCATCCAGTCAGCCACGTAGACGTCTCCGTCACCGTCCACCGCCACGTCGGCGGGGTGGTTCAGNTCGTTGGGAGGGACGCCGATATCATGGACCAAGGCATGCATGTAGGGAGTACTCCCATCGTTGGCTACTCCGGTGGTCCGGCCTGAACCGAACGTGAGCAGGTGGCCGCCGTCGGGACTGAATTTTTGCACCCGATGGTTGTTCCAGTCGGCGACGTAGACATCGCCGTTGTTGTCGAGAGTTATGCCCCAGGGCATGTCCAACTCGCCGGGGCCGTCGCCTTTGACGCCGAATCCGCTGATGTACTCGCCATCCTTGCTGAACTTCTGGATGCGGCTGTTCAAGCCATTGACCACCCACAGGTTATCGTCGGCATCGAAGGTTAGACCGGTNGAACCATTCAGTTGGCCGGGTTCGTCGCCTTCCTCGCCCCAGGTACGCAGGACGTTGCCGTCGTTGTCGAAGACCGTGATTTGGTTCTTCCACTCGTCGGAAGCNTAAAGATTCTGGTCTTTGTCCAATGCCAACCCGGATAGGAACTCAAACTCTCCGGTACGGCCGAATTCGTGGATGAACTCCTGGTCAATAGTAAATTTACTNATATGCGGAGTGCGGTTGGCCACGAACATTACGCCGTCTTTCCCCACGGCCATGGCTATGGGCCAATTGAAGCCCATGCCTGCNGTGGCCCTGCGACCGATGTTGTGGCTATATGTCCAGGCACGCCCGGCAGCTACTGTGTCGAGTGGCATTTTNCGTTCTCCTCAAATTTTTGGCCGTTCATCTCAGTCCAAAGGTTANTAGCCAAACTGGTACTCGGTGGTGGCACCCACCAGAGCCAGCATCTCGCCGACGCGGGAACCCACCTTATCGTCGTTCCAATCCAAGTTGCCTTCAGACTGAGCGTAGTCCAAGAGTTGCTGGCGGGTTTCCGACCCCACTTCTAGATAACCCATGTGGGTCAAGGCCGAATTCACGAAGTCGTCGGGCGTGGTCACACCGTCGGACTTCATGTACCCGATGATGTTCTGCACGCCGGGCAAGCTGGTGTCGGCGACATGGTCGGCCACGAAGTTGATTCTGGCCAGCAGCGATCCACTGTTGATCCACTCTTGGCCGGTGTACCAACCCTCCACGCTGGGCGGGTTCAGCAGGTCCTGGCCCATGTAGGCGGCCTGAGGCCCGATGTCGGGCAGGTCCGGGCCGGGGAACATGTTGGACTCGGTGAGACGTAGAGTCCCGGCAACCACTTCGGCCGGGCTCTTGATCTTGGCGAATTGGGCGTTCTTGAAGAAATCGGAGGTGAATATGGTGCGAAGAACGGCCTTCATCTCGTAGCCCGACTCAACGAACGAGTTGATCATCATCTCGAGAGCATCCTCGTCTCGAGCGGGCTCAATGGTCCACGCGGGTACCTGTACGTCGTCGGCGACGAAGAAGTTGTACAGATGACGGCAGATGAACCGGGCCGTGGCGGGCTCTTCCAGAATGATGTTGATGATATCCTCGCCGTTGAAGTTACCGGTGCGGCCCAGGAAGGTCTTCTCTCCCTCATCATGGTCCTCGGCCCGGTACTCGAACTTCCAGGGGAAGCGCCAGTAAGGCTGGCGGGGCAGTCTAGGTTCGATGTTCCAACCGGTGAAGGCCCGGGATGCCTCTCTAACGTCTACTTCGGTGTAGTTGCTGACACCCATTGAGAACAGTTCCAGGAGCTCCCGGCCCCAGTTCTCGTTGACGGCGTAGCGGTGGTTCTCGTTGTTATCCAGCCAGAAAATCATGGTGGGGTCTTTGGCCACTTCCAGCAGGATGTCCCGGTAGCTGCCCATGCCTATCTTCCGGAACAATACGATCTGCTCAACCAATTGGTCGGCGCCGTCCAGCTTGGANTTGGCGGTGGCGAAAACATGGTGCCAGAACAGGGACATCTTCTCTTCCAGCGGGCGCTGGGTGGTAATCATGTGGTACATCCAGTTGTATTGGCCTGGAACCGTGACTCCCCCAGGCAACAGACAACTGGGGTTGTAGCGAACGAGCAGGGCGGTCTTTCCCGCAGACTTGTCCGCGGGAGGATTAATGAGCTCCTCCACGGTGGCATCGTAGCCTTGCTCCGCGTATCTCTCCAACTGGTCCCGCGTCGCGCCAAATCCAGCCCGGCGCAGCAGGTGAGCAATCATCGCTAGATCTTTTGTGTTTGCCATTAACAGACTCCTTTCCTGCGGATGAACATTCTAAGCATTAACCGCTTTAGGTACGAATCGTTTATTTGGTGAAAATTATAATGGCAAGCCCTCATCAATTCAACGGTATCCCAGTCACCGGCGGCACCATTAGGGGAACAGCCGGCTGGTCGCCAGCTTAGCTCCTTCCACCAGGGCCTGGAGCTTGGCCCAGGCAATATTAGCGTCGACCCTTCGGGACAGAATAAACGTCCCGTAACCGCAGTCCGACCCGGCGATTACGTTCTCCCGACCCACGGTTTCGGCATAGCGGACTATCCTATCAGCAACCAACTCCGGATGCTCGATAAAATTGGTGGTCGAGTCCAATACCCCTGGAATGAGCACCTTGCCGTTGGGTAGCTTCACCTCTTGCCAAATCTTCCACTCGTGTTCGTGACGAGGATTGGCACCCTCAAAAGAGAGCCCGGCGGGACGGGCTTTGAGAACTATGTCAACGATGTCCCTGAAGGGCACGTCATGGACATGGGGGCCTTCGAAGTTGCCCCAGCACAGGTGCATCCGCAGCTTTTCCGGAGGCAGACCATCCAGGGCATGGTTCAGCACCTCCACGTGCAGTTCCACGATCTTTTTGAACTCGTCGATTGTCAGGTGGCCGAATTGGGTGTTTCGGCTGGAGGCCAGGTCAGGGCAGTCGATCTGGAGAAGAAAGCCGGCATTTACGACGGCGTTGTACTCGTCCTTCATTACGTCGGCCAAGGCGTATAAATAGGCCTCTTCACTGTCGTAGAACTGGTTGGGAAGGAANCTGGCGATCACCCCAGGCGAGGCGGCAGTCATGAAGACTTCCTGCTCGTCATTACCCTGAGTGGCCTTCTTTAGCCGGTCCAGGTCCCGCTCCACGGCAGGCCAGTCGCTCCAGGCGATGGGTCCGTTGCAGGCCGGCCGGTGCACGACAGTGGAGGAGGGGCCAACGTAGTTTGCCGCCCATTCCGGAAAATCAACATCGTCCAACCGTACCCTAGGCGGCTCTGAAGCCCGGCCCGAGAAACCGGTGAAGCGGTCTTTCACATAGGTAGCGTAGCTGGGCTTGCTCTGCTCCCCGTCGTTGATGACATCCAGCCCGATAGCTACTTGCCGGTTCACGACCTCGGTCACCGCTTCGTCCGCTCCGGACTCAAACGCCTGCGGGTCCACCTGGCCTTGGCTGTCTCTGGTCTCCAACAAACCCGCGACGCTGCCGCTCCTGGGCAGGCTGCCGGTATGGGTGGTGAGTATCTTGGATGTGCTCTGTTTCATCCTTAGACCTTTCTCCCTAAATTTGGACCCAAAGTCAGCCGCTCAACCCGCCTTGCCGTTAAATTAATCCGGCACCGGCATGGCCACGGTCACCGTGGGAACAGGGAACCTGGTCCGATGTCCCTTGCCAGTCAGGTCCTCCCAGAGCCTCAGCGACTCGGGTCCAAAGCTGTGGACGCTACCGTCGGCAAGCTCGATGTCGATCTGACCGCTCAAGATGGTCAACCAACGGCGGCGGGGCGCCGGATGGAAATCCGAAAACTCGCCCGCCTCGGTTATCTGGAGAGAGCAACCGGACACTCTTCCCAGGGATTCCAACTTGGGGTCGTCGGGCTGCAATTCTTCAATGTGGCTCTGGCCNTCGTAACCNGTATACATTCTATGGATACTCATATCTTCTCCTCAGTATTAATGTTTTTCGCTATCCCCTCACCCCCAAACTTTACGGGCAGTTTCCACCACCAGCTCCAGCTTTCGCCACTGCTCGTCCTCAGTGAGGAGGTTGCCTGCGGCGGTGGAGGCGAATCCGCATTGGGGACTGAGGGATAGGTTCTCCAAGGGGACGTATTGGGACGCTTCCTCGATGCGGCGGAGCAGGTCATCTTGGGATTCGGGCTGGGGCAACTTGGTGCTGATCAAGCCCAGGACAACGTCTTTGCCCGGCGGGACGAAGCGGAGGGGTTCGAAAGTCCCTGCCCGGTCCGTGTCGTACTCCAACAGAAACCTATCGACGTTAAGGGTGCCGAACAGCTTTTCGGCGATGGGCTCGTACCCGCCCTCGGCATACCATTTGCTCTCGTTGTTGCCCCGGCAGATGTGCAGGGCCACGGTCGGCCCATCTTTCCCGATCCTTGCCACGCAGTGATTATCGGCGGCCACGGCCTCGTCGAACATCTTGTCAGGGTCTTCGCNCAATCCCCGTAGATGCTCCCGCCACTTGGCATCCACGTAGTAGCTATACCGGGGGGCGTCGAGTTGGATGTAGGCCACACCGTCGGCGGCTAAAGCGGCGACTTCTGCCTTTATNATCCCCGCCAGATCGGTCAGCAGGTCGGACCGGGTCGGGTAGAACTGGTCGGTGATGCCCGCTTGGAAGCTGATGGCCGGGAATTGACTGGGGCTGGGCACGGTCATTTTTACCGGGCCTGGGGCGTTCGCCATCACGAAGNGTGTCTGATTGCCGGTTAATCGCCGNGTCTGCCGTAGCTTGGCCCCCACGACCTGCCGGGTACCCTGCTCCTGAGGTTCTCCGCCGGGCCCATGCCAGATCCGAACAACGGCGGGAGAGCCGGTGGACACAAACCCGTCCACAACTTCCACCATGTCGTTCTGAAAGCCGGTGCGCCGGAACTCGCCGTCGGTGAAAATGTCTACCCCAATGCTCTTTTGCCGCTCCAGGGNGGCCAAAACAGCCCGGTCTTCTACCTCTTTGAGCGCTTCCGAGGTTAGGCTCCCTTCGTTGAAGGACGCCCGGGCCGCCTTAACCTCGTCCGGGCGGAGTAAGCTGCCGACGTGATCCGCACGATAGCTTCCGTGCATCCCTTGTCCTCCTGACGCAAATTGCTGCTAATCTTACGCTGGACGCACCGATCGATTCAAGCCCAAAGCATCTCTCACCATCCTAGCGCCCAAGGTCATCGCTTGTAGCTTCCCGAATGCAGTTTCTCTGGACAGGTACTTCATGCCGCAGTCCGGAGCAACCTGAAGCCGTTCGGGTGGAACGTAGCGCAGGGCTTCGCGGATAATCCCGGCGACCGTTTCCGGCGATTCGACGCCCTGGCCGCCCAGATCCAGTACCCCCAATATGATTGTCTTGTCAGTAAATTTTTGTAGCACGGATAGGTCCAACTTGGGCTGGGCCGATTCGATAGATATCTGCCGCACCGAAGAATCCCCCAGCTCCGTCAGGAAGTCGTATGCGCCAGGTTTGTCGCTGACGACGGCCGCGTAACCGAAGCACAGATGCAGAGCGGTGACGCCATCGACCCCTTCCAGCGCTTTATTGATGGCCCTGACCGCGTACTCCCTGGCCCCATCGGGATTGTTCCGTAGCCAGGGCTCATCTAGTTGGACAACATCGGCCC
Source organism: Chloroflexota bacterium (assembly GCA_002710215.1). Taxonomy (GTDB): domain Bacteria; phylum Chloroflexota; class Dehalococcoidia; order Lucifugimonadales; family UBA3495; genus UBA11650. Next base: position 12,554 of record PAJQ01000013.1, read on the forward strand.
CGGCTTGGAACAGCTCTTTGACTTCCTGGTTTACGCAGGCGGCGTAGTCCATGGCCAGACTTTCCCGGTCCACATAAAATTCGTTCTGGGCTTGATGGGCCATGGTGAAAGGCCCCGGGACAGTCACCTTGATTTGGCTCTCAGTATTCTTGCGCAGGAATTCAACGTCGGCCACCTGCACCGGCCCCAACCGGCGGATCGGCCCCACGACCCGGGGCACTAGAGTAGTCTGCCCACCACTGCCGGCTATCTCCCCCGGCCGCTCTATGTCTATGCCCTCCAGCGCCGTGGCGAAACGGTTGGAGTAGCTCTCCCGACGGATCTCTCCGTCGCTGATGATGTCCACTCCGGCCCGCTCCATGTCCCGGATGGCCAATATCGTAGCGTCGTCCTGAGCCTCGGCCAGGAATCGTTCCGGGATGCGCCAAAGCCCTTGATAGCGAACCCTGGGCACTCTGGCCGACATGAGGGCTTCACGGTCGATGAGCCAGTCCGGTTGGGGATAGCTGCCCACCACCGTGGTGAGCAGATTGCCTTCCGCCATATCCAAGTCTCCGGAATTCATGCGTGGGGTGATAGGTAAAGCTATGTTATGTTCACCCAATATCGCTGTCAACGGAATATCAACCGCAAAGTTTCGTGACCGACCCCCGATCTTTACCAAGACTGAGATATGCACAAAAACCGACCACGTCACCATGATACAATTCTCCATCCACGGGGCCGGCAGCCATCGCGCCATCTACACCGGGCCTCGCCGGCCATCTAAACAACGTGCAGATTCAGGAAAAGGGAGATGCTCTAATGGCTGATCTGGTAATGCGCACCGCCATTGGCAACTACGGCCAAACCAAGGGTCTGAAGGACGGCACCACCACTTCCGATAAGTTCGATATGGAGCACATCGACGTCTCCCCGGTCACCAGCATATTCCGCCGCATGGTTCGGGGGCTGGAGTTCGACGTGTGCGAGATGGCCCTTTCCACCTACCTGTGCGCCAGGGCCCATGGAAAAGCCTTCACGGGAATCCCCATCTTCCTGACCCGCAGCTTCTACCACGGCGGCATCACCTACAACCAAAAGTCGGGAATAAAGTCGCCGGACGACTTGGCGGGACGCAAGATAGGAGTGCGCGGTTACACCGTGACCCCCGGAGTATGGACCAGAGGGTTGTTGCAGACCGTCTACGGGTTGGACCTGAACTCGGTAACCTGGGTTTTGTCCGGCGACGAGCACGTGGCCGAATACGTGGCCCCTCCCAACGTGGTGTCCTCATCCAACGGCGACCTAAACGCTATGCTTCTGTCCGGCGAGATCGACGCCGCCATCGGTGCCGGAGCCTCCGATTCGCCGGACATCAAACACCTCTTCTCGGACTCCGATGGAGCCGACGCGGATTGGTTCAACAGCACTGGCATCTACCCCATAAGCCACATGCTGGTGGCCAAGAACGGCCATCTGGAGAGCAATCCATGGCTGGCCGGGGAACTGTTCTCACTGTTCCAAGCCGCCAAGAAACCTTACCTAGAGTTCCTCCACTCTTCCGGAGACAAGAGCCCTGCCGACCAAGCGCTGCTGAAGATGGCCAAGATTGTTGGCGACGACCCCATACCCTTCGGCCTGGATAGCTCCCGGAAAACCCTGGAGACCTTCATCAACTTCAACGTGGACCAGAAGGTGATTCCGGATTGGGTGGACGTTGACGATGTTTTCGCCGCCATATGAGACGGCTCGTAGGCGCACGGCCTGCCGTGACCTTCATTTCTAGAGGTTAGGTCTGTGCAGGCGAAAACCTGAGATTCTTCACCAGCTTCGGCTGGTTCGAAATGACAAAATGAGGAGGGGCGGAACGCAGCAGGAGACAAAGTCCCTTCCCCCTCGAGGGGGGAAGGTTAGGATGGGGGTGAAACTCCCCATCTGGAACCATTGCTACGAGGAGAAACTACGCAGCAGGAGACGGGGAAGAAAACTCCTACAGAATTACTCCCTCATTCTGCAACGTGGTAATGTCGTCCCAGGTATAGCCCAAGGTCTCGATGAGGATCTCCTCGGTATTCTCCCCATGAGCCGGAGCCATCTTCCTGGTCGACAATGGCGTCTTGTTATAGCCCAGGGGTGTTTGCAGCCATTTGGACGGCCCCACCACCGGGTGGTCGAAGTCGACGATGTAGTTGTTGGCGATCACTTGAGGGTCGCTGGGCAGGTCGAACACATCCTGAACCCGTTCCCAAATGATGTCTTCATTGCCAGTGAACAGCTCCGCCCACTCCTCCCGCGCTCTGGTGATGAAGATCTCGTCTAGAACTGCAACCAACTCTTCCCGGTATTCCGTGCGGCTGTCCATCGAACCGAATCGCTCGTCTTCCAACAGGTCAGTCCGGTCGATGGCTTTGCAGATGAACGGCCAGTAGCGGTCGCTCTGGTTCATGGAAAAGGCGATCCACTTGCCGTCCTCGCACTTGTAGTAATTCCACAGGGGGTTCCGGGCCATACTACGATCGGTTCGGGCAGGGGCGTTATTGGTGACCAGCGCCATGCCGTAGCGCATGCCCCCCAGCCACATCACGCTGCCCAGGTGCGAGGCATCTACTTTCTGCCCGAAGCCCAATCTCTCTCTGGCGACCAACCCGCCCAGGACACCGTAGGAGAGCATGATTCCCGCGATCTGGTCGGCCATGCCGCCCACACTGTAGGGTATCCCATCGTCAGGCCCGGCCCAGAAGAGCGAGCCGGATCTAGACTCGCCGGTCAGGGCGAAAGCGGGTTTGTTGGCGTCGGGACCCTTGGCGCCGTAGCCGGTGGCGGCCCCGTACACGATCATGGGGTTGTGTTTCACCAAGTCGTCATAGCCAAGGCCAAGCCGCTCCGCTACGCCGTTTCGGAAGTTTTCGACGAACACGTCGGACTTAGCCACCAGCTTGCACATGACCTCAAGACCTTTGGGATTCTTCAAGTCGATGGCGATGCTCTTCTTCTGCCGGTTCAAGCATTCGAAGTAGGAGTTGATGCCCCCGGGCAAAACCGACGACGCGCCGGCCACCCGGTTGAATTGCCGTCCCAGGTCGCCATCCAAGGACTCCACCTTGATAACCTCTGCGCCCAAGTCGGCCAGCATCATGGTGGAAACCGGACCGAACTGCCACATGGTCCAGTCAACGACGCGGATGCCGTCCAGAGGACCGGTTATACCGCTAAGGCCGTTACTCCCATTCGAGCCGGAAGATAGACGAGACCCGCAAGCGTCACAAAATTTGGCATCTAGGCGATTTTCCCGTTCACAACGCGCACAATTCATTAAAGACCTAATCCTACTTAATAAAATCGAATCGACGACAGTTGCGGGGACATGGAATCAACTCAGTCAACTATACCAGACCTGACGTGTATAGTTGAGCCGAGGCGGGTATGCGGAGCCTTGCCCCGAGAATGTTTCCAGATTGCCAAAGTGAAGACGGACGTGGGATTAACCTAAGTCCCGAAACGGGCGCCAGCTTTGAGACCCACTGCTTGCATCCATTCCGGGGCCATGACTTTCCCAGAGCCGGCGGGCTGGACCCTCTGGACGAACAATGCGCCACCCTGGGAAGCTACCGAGAACCCGTCATCAGCAACTTCGATAACCTCACCGGGCGGTTTGCCGCTGTCGCCGGGACGGATGGACGTTCGGAAAAACTGGATCGATTCCCCATTGATCGTGGTGGTGGCTCCGGGGCTCGGATCGCTGCCGCGGATCAGATTGTATATCTCGCTGGCCGGGCTGCTCCAATCTATGGAAACATCGGCGGCCCGGCACCACCCTTCGTAAGTTGCGTTAGACTCGTCCTGCACTAATTTGGGCGCGGCACCCCCGGAAACCATTCCCACCGCCTCGGCCATGGCCGCCACGCCCATGGGGAAGAGTTTGTCGAAATATACCGATCCTAGAGTGTCGTCGGGTCCAATCTCAACGGTTTTTTGCAACAGAACCGGGCCGGTATCCAGCCCCTTGTCCGGCCAGAAAATAGTCAGCCCAGTTTCCGATTCACCTTGGATGATCGGCCAGTTGATGGAGCTGGGTCCACGGTGCTTGGGCAACAATGACGGATGGTACTGGATGGTGCCCCTGCCGGGGGCTTCTAATATCTCGTCCGGAACTATGTCGGTGACGAAGGCCATCACGCCCAAGTCCGCGTTCAAGGCCTTGAACGCGTCTATAGCTTCTTGGGCGCGCATACGGCGGAATTGCAATACTGGAATGCCGCGCTCTTGGGCCGCCACTTTAAGGGGGTCCAGAGGCCGTCCTTCCCGGTCGGGAGGTACGAAGGCCCCTACCACGTTTTCACCCTGCTCGGTCAAAGCCTCCAGGACCTTCCCGCCGAAGGCTTCTTGGCCAATCATAACGATGCGCATGTCACCAGCCATGCTTTCTTATCCTTTCATAAACGCTGAGTTTCTATCCGCATGCCTCGGAGGCTGAAAGCCCCGGCCCTTCGACAGGCTCAGTGCGTACGTCCCTCTGCTGAAGGACCGTTCGTGGTGAGCTTGTCGAACCACACTGTTGGATTCTCGGATAGACGGTTAATATTGCCGAGTCTGCCTGGAGCGGCCTCCCATGTTCCCGTAGGAAACGTTTTGGTCGGTAACTATGTCCAGCAACGCGGCCTTGCCCGAGGCAAACGCGCGCTCAAGAGCCGGACGGATCTGCTCCGGGTCGGTGACGCGTTCGCTATGTCCGCCCATTCCTTCCATGATCTTGGCGTAGTCGGTGTCCTGGGACAGGTAGGTGCCGATGGCCCGGGCGCCCCGGCGCAGTGTCCCCTGGGTAGTTTGGTTCCAGGCGCCGTTGTTACCCAAGATTGAGACGATGGGCAGATCGAACCGGATGTAGCTCTCCACGTCGAAACCGGTTAGCCCAAAAGCGCCGTCTCCGTACATGATGCACACCTGCTTACCGGGCCGAGCCAGTTGGGCCGCGGCGGCGAAACCGCTGCCGGCTCCCAAACAACCGAAGCTACCCGGATCCAGCCAATGTCCGGGCAGATTGATGCCCAGTACTCTAGCGGCGAAGGTGACCCAGTCGCCCCCATCACCGATGACCGTGGCGTCATAGTCCAGGAAGTCCCGCAATTCTTTCATCACCCTCATGGGATGAATGGGGATCTGGGTGCTGTTCAGCATCTCTTCGTCGGCCGCCTTCAGTGCCGCGTCCTCGGTTATAACCTCTTCGACCCAGGCCTTACCCGGTGACTTATAGCCGGTGCTTCGGAGTTGGTCCATGATTTGGCCCAGGACGGCTTTGGTATCGCCAACCACTCCCACGTCCACGTCCCGGTTCTTACCGATCTCGGTAGCGTCCATCATAATCTCGATCAACTTTGGGTTTTGGGGAAACATGTGCTCCGAGCCGTACCCCAACCTGAAGTCGATGGGAGTGCCGATGAGCATCACCGTGTCCGACTTTACCAACCCGTAGCGGCGGCCCAGGCTGCCCAGGTTGGGGTGGTCGGCGGGGACGCTACCGCGTCCCATGGCGTTCAGGAACACCGGAGAGTCAATCATCTCCACGAACTCGCGCAGTTCCTCCGATGCGTCGCTCCACCATACGTCGGACCCGGCCAGAATCATGGGCCGTTCGGTGGTTTTGAGGATGTCCACGACTTTGGAGATGTATTCCGGGTCTCCATAAGCCTTGGCCTCGGTCCGGTATCTTTGGGGATAACGGACGTCATCCTCTTCACACTTGCCGTTGACCACGTCTATGGGAATCTCCAGATAGGCCGGTCCGGGGACGCCGGAAGTTGCCTGGCGGAAGGCTTCAGCAACGTATTCCGGGATGCGTTCGACCCGCTTCACTTGCTCGGAGAACTTGGCGATGGGCTTCATGAACGTCACGCTGTCGAAGTCTTGTAGTCCGCCCTTCAGGTGTTCTCCGATGGCTGCGTTTCCCCCGATAAGAATCATTGGGCTAGGGGCCTGGAAAGCGTTCGCCAGCGCGGTGACGGCGTCGGTAACGCCGGGGCCGGCGGTGACGATAGCCACGCCGGGTTTGCCGGTAACTTTGGCCCAGCCTTCCGCCGCGTGACCCGCCACCTGCTCATGGCGGAAGTCCACGACCTTGATGCCTTCATCCACACAACCTTCGTATAGGTTGTAGATATGCCCACCGTTCAGGGTAAATACGTATTCAACCCCCTCTTGCTTTAGGGCTTTAGCGAAGAGATGTCCACCGTCTATTTCTGCCATTCTGCCTCCCTGGGTTGTATCGCAAAGCTTACGTTTTGCCAAACCTTGGCAAAAAAATCGCGCCATCGACCGTCACTAATCACAGTAACCAGATCAACAAGGTCACCGGGTCTTGGACGATGGAGGGCAACAAACTCGAATATTCCACATCTTGGCTGGGACGGGCATTCCCTTCCGCCCGCCTCTGATTGCCTTGGACGTTTACAACGATCCCAATGCAGCTGCCCGAGAGATTATAGCAACCTTCGAGGAATCTTATTAAATAACCTCATTCTCCTTTAGTCGAGCCAGTTCTTCCTCTCCATAGCCGAAGAAATCGCGGTAAACCTCGGCGTTATGCTCTCCCAGAAGCGGCGAGGTGGTGACCTCCACGGGCGATTCGGACAATTTGATTGGAGACCCCGGGAGGTTGAGGGTACCTCTCTTCTGGTGCTCCACTTCGGTGATCATTCCCCGCTCGCGCAAATGCTCGTCCTGGTGGAGGTCCACGGCGTTCATGGTGGCTCCAGCGGGGACCCCGGCAGCCCCCATCAGATTCATGACCTCGAACTTGGTCCGCTGGGAGGTCCAGGCTTCGATCATCTCGTTGACTTCCTGCTCGTGGTCGGACCGCCACTTCGGGTCGGAGTAGTTGGGGTCTCCCACCAGGTCGTCCCTTCCTATCACCTCTAGAAGCGCGTCCCACATGCGGGGCCGCACCGGTTGAGCGTAAATGAAGCAATAATCGTCGGGCCCCCCCGGCATACACTTGTAGATGTCGGCGGGCACGCCTCCCCCTACCACATGGTTGCCAGGCCGGTCCAAGGGTTCCCCCGTCTCGTAGTAGCTGCGCAACCGAGGGCGGCAAAAGTTCACGATGCAGTCTTGCATGGAGACCTCGACCACCTGGCCTTGTCCAGTAGTCTGCCTTTGCCACAAGGCTCCCAATATGCCTATCGCGGCGTGAAGACCGGTACCGGTGTCCCCGATGGTGGGCCCGGGCTTCAGGGGCGGGCTCCCTGGGAATCCGGTCATGGTCATAGCGCCGCCCATGGCCTGGGCAATCATGTCGAAGGCCTTGTAGTCGGCGTAGGGTCCGGTAGTTCCGAATCCCTTGATCCGGGCCATGATGATCCGGGGATTCACCTCTTTGAGCACGTCATAGCCCAGTCCTAGCCGTTCCATCGCGCCGGGGGCCATGTTCTCGGCCACAATGTCTCCCTGCCGTACCATATCCAAGAACATGGACTTGCCTTCCTCACTCCTGAGGTTGAGGGTCACACTTCGCTTGTTCAGGTTCAACACGATGAAGTAGAAGCTGTCCACACCGGGAATGTCCGTTCGGCTGCGCCGGCCCGGGTCGCCGTCCTTGGGCTCCTCCACTTTGATAACATCGGCCCCGAGCCATGCTAGTGCCTCAGTGCAAGACGTGCCGGCCTCAAACTGAGTAAGGTCGATGACCTTTATTCCATCAAGAGCTTTTGCCATTTTGGCGCCTCCCTACTGTTGTCTGCCGAACAGGTATTCTGGCCTTTCAGGCCGAGGTTGGAAATCGTCCGAACAGTCCCCACCGGCGGCACCGGAGGACAGCCGGTATTCCGTTCGGACATTACTGCCTGGTGGCCCCCCTCGGTGCGTCTGAATGCTAGATCGTGGCAACGGCCTGATTCCAATCGGTGCCCTGGTGATTATGCAGTGCGCTTGCTCATACGAGCCACGTCAGCTTCTCGGACAACCAACGCCACTTCGTCCTGCACATCCCCACGTCTCACGTTGAACAAAAGCAGTGTAGTAGGGCTACTCCGGGCTGTCAATGCAGCGGATTGGTCCGTCAGCGAAGCCAAATCGTCCAACTTCAGCGGGGTTCTGCTCTATTCTTCAAGAAATGCTCCAGTCCGTCAAATTGACAGAGAATGTATAATTTTTCTGTCGCCCCGCAAATACGTTAAGTCTGCTTGTGTTCGGCGTAAAGCCGACCCAAGAAACTCTGGGCGTTGCGGCCAGAATCTCCCGGCGGAGTACCGCTGGCCCCCCAATTACCAAGATAAAATCATCGAGACTTAGGAGGAATGTCATGGCTCAGGTAGAAGGAAGTTCACTAGTAGCCCAAGCGATCGCCCGGGAGGGAGTTGAGACCCTCTTCGGTCTGGCCGGCGGTCCCATACAGGACATCATGGGGTTCGCCCCCCATTTCGGCGTCCGTCCCATCGGTGTACGCCACGAGCAGGCGGCAGCCTTCTCCGCCGCCGCGTACGGCTTCGTTAAGAATCAGGTAGGCGTTGCCGTGTTGGCGGCAGGTCCTGCAGTCAGCAATGGAGTCACCGGCGCCCATGTGGCCTACGACAACTGTCTTCCCCTGGTGATTTTGGGGGGATCAGGCGCCCAAGGAGGCCGCTACACCGGCACCTTCCAGGAAACGGAAAACGTGCCGATGTACAAGGGCATAACCAAGATGGCGGTGCAGGTGGACAGCACTCGGCGTATACCCGAATACATGGCCATGGCCTTCCGCAAGGCCCGCACCGGACGGCCGGGACCGGTCTACATCGACCTGCCTTCGGACGTGCTGCAAAACGAGGTCGACGAGGAGAGCGTCAACTGGCCCAGCAACTACTACACCGACGTCCCTCCCATGGGCAACCCGGACCAGATCAAGCGGGCCGCCGATCTGTTGATCAACGCGGAACGTCCCATGATGATCATCGGTAAGGGAGTCCGCTGGTCCGAGCCCACGGAAGAGCTTCGCCAATTAGTGGAGACTCTGGGAATGCCCTACGTTACCTCCCCCATGGGACGGGGCTTCATTCCCGATGACCATCCCATGAACTTCGCCGCCGCCCGAAGCGCCATCATGAGCAACGCTGACGTGGTGCTCATCGCAGGTTCCAGGCTTAACTGGATGTTCGGCTTCGGACGCCAGTTCCCGGCGGACGCCAAGATAATCCACATCGACATCGAAGCCGAGGAGATTGGCGCCAACCGGGCGGCGGAAGTAGGCATAGTCGGCGACTCGAAGGCGGTGCTGCAGCAGATTCTGGCCGAGATGGAGGGCCGAACCGCCGGATTGTCCGAGCGCGCTGAAGAGGGACCTTGGCTAACGGCCTTACGGGACCGCGTGGAGAAGAACGCCGAGAGTATCCAGTCCCGCCTGACCTCCGACGCCAACCCCATAATCACCCACCGGCTACTTCACGAGGTGAGCCAGGTGTTCCCCCGAGACACCATCTACACCGTGGACGGCCAGACCACTTTGGCCACCGGACGGCAGGTATTGCAGAGCTACACTCCGGCCAGCCGTCTGAACTCCGGGTCCAACGGCTGCATGGGCGTGGGCGTTCCCTTCGCCGTGGGCGCCAAGCTGGCCCGGCCGGAAGCGCCTGTAGTCAGCGTCAACGGCGACTGCGCCTTCGGCTTCAATGCGATGGAGATGGAAACGGCGGTGCGCCACAATGTCCCGATAGTATTCGTAATCAACAACAACTCGGGCATCGTCGGCGGGGCCTTGGAATCCCGCATGGGTCTGCCCGAAGGCTACACGGAACGGGTCGCCACCTACACTCCCGACATCCGCTACGACAAAATCCTGGAGGCCTTCGGCGGCCACACCGAGAACGTCACCCAACCCTCGGAGATCCGGGCTGCCCTGGAGCGTGCGCTCCAAGCCACGAAAGAAGGCAAAGTCGCCTGCGTCAACGTGATGTCCGAGCACATGGAGATCGCCCCCTCCCGTGACGGCCGCGCCGGCGCGCTAATGGGCTACGACCGGTAGCCATACACGGAACCACCTGGTTCAGGGTGTAGGGGCACGGCTAGCCGTGCCCCTATGGCGTTCGAAATGCAGAGGTTTCATTTAATTCACCCCCTACCAGTGGGAGAGGGGCAGGAGCGTGAGTAGTTTACGGAATCAGCTTCTGCTCCTTTAACTCCGCTAGGTCGCCGTCAGTCATCTGCAGTAACTCTTTCAGGACCTCTTCTGTCTGCATACCCAGAGACGGAGCGATCTGCAGTTCGGCGGGTGAGTCGGACATCTTTACTGGGCAGCCGGGAACCATGAAGGCGCCTCGGTCCGGATGTTCCAGGGTCACTATCATCTCTCGCGCCGCCAGTTGGGGGTCGCTGTAGATGTCCACGGCGTTCAGGGTGGGGCCGCAGGGAACACCGGCCTTGCCCAGGATGTGGAACACCTCGTATTTGGTCCGCTCCATCGTCCAGGCTTCAATCATTTCGTTCAGTTCATCGGTGTGTTCCGTCACCCAGTCAATGTCCGAGTAATTGGGATCGCTGGCCATCTCGTCACCGCCGATGGCCCGGATCAGCGCCAGCCAAAGGTTGGTGCGCCGGGGCATGGCCGCCATGTAGACCCAATCGTCCGACCCGCCGGGTTTGCAGGGGTAGGTCCGGGTGCCCGGCATACCCGAAGTGTTGTTGCCGGCCCGGGGGCGGGATTGACCGGTTTCGTTGAAGGTGGACATGGCAACCCTCGTCAGGTTCACCACGGCATCCTGCATCGCCACTTCCACAACTTGTCCCTTCCCGGTGGTCTGCCTCTGCCACAGGGCGGCCATTATGCCCACGGCGGCGTGGAGGCCGGTGCCCGTGTCGCCGATGGTCGCGCCGGGGCGGATGGGAGGGTCGTCGGCATTGCCGGTCACGGCCATGGACCCACCGGTGGCCTGGGCGATCATGTCAAAGCTTTTGTAATCGGCGTAGGGGCCGTAGGTGCCGAACCCCTTGATCCTGGCTAGAATAATCTTGGGGTTAACCTCGCTGAGCACGTCGTAGCCCAACCCCAACCTCTCCAGGGTGCCGGGAGCCAGGTTCTCCGCCACGATGTCGCCCTGCCGCACCAGCTCGAAGAAGATGTCCTTCCCCCGTTGTTGCTTCAGGTCCAGGGCCAAGCTTCGCTTGTTGGAATTCAGGTTGATGAAGTAGCCGCTGTCCACTCCGGGAATGTTGGAATTGCCATACCGTCCGGGGTCGCCGTGAGTCGGCTCTTCCACTTTGATAACATCAGCTCCCAGCCACGCCAGCAACTGCGTGCACGAAGTGCCCGCCTCAAACTGAGTCAGGTCGATGATTCGGACTCCCTCTAACGCTTTACCCACGTTTCACGCCTCCTTCCCGATTGGCAATAAGTTGGCTCCCCACCGTCCAGGTCTGTGTGATCGCCTATGAATAACCCATGCGCCCTTCCCGAGCCAACCAGGCAAACTGCTGCTGACGCCTGCCGGCGCCGGGGTCCATTATCACGTTGACAACGGAGGCTTTGCCGGAGCTAAAGGCCCTTTCCAGCGCGGGCCGAATCTCTTCGGGGCCTTGAACAAACTCTCCGTGTCCTCCCAGCGCCTCCATCATCACGTCAAATCGGAGATTGGGGGTGAAGTCGTTTGGGTCTTCTTCTTTCTCCACGTGCGTCCGGACCCACTTGTCGATGTTGGCGTTTTGGAAAATCACCCAGACGATGGGCAACTTGAACCGGGCGGCAGTTTCGATGTCCATGCCGTTAAAACCAAAAGCCCAGTCTCCCTGCAGGCAGATGACCGGCTTGTCCGGGTGCACCACCTGGGAAGCGATGGCAAAGGGGACGCCAGTGCCGACGCAGCCGGCCACTCCGGCATCCAACCGGTGCCTGGGATACCACACCGGCACCACCTGGCGGGAGATGTCCATGGTGCTTGCTCCATCTGCCACAATTATGGCGTCCTTGGGCAGGTAATCCCGAATCTCCTTCAATATTCGGTAGTAGCCTATCGAACTGGCGTCGCTGTTAAGCATGGGTTCGATGGACTCGGCGTTCTCCTTGGACTTAGCATTCAATTCGCTGAGCCAGGCGCTTTCGCCGTAGGAAACGGGCACGTCGTCCAATGCGCTCACCATCTGGCCAATAACCATCTTGGCGTCTCCCACCAGACCGACGGTAGCGGGAACGTTGGTCCCGATCTCCGTACCTTCTATATCGATCTGCACCAGCTTGAAATCCGGGGCGAACCGTGGCGGCTGACCGAAGTGGAAAAGCCAGTTGAACCTGGCTCCCACCATCAAGATGGTATCCGCGCCCTTCAAGGCTTGGGTCCTGGCGGCGGAAACGTTCATCGGGTGTTCCGGCGGCAGCATTCCCATTCCCATCGGCGACGTCAAGAAGGGAATCTGTGTGCGGTCAACGAACTGCAGCAACTCATCCTCGGCCCAGGACCAGGCAGCTCCCTTGCCCACGATTAGCAGGGGACGCTCGGCCTCCGCCAGGACTTCTAAAGCTTTCTTGATCTCCTGTGGGTCGGCCAGGGGCCGGGCCGGTTCGGGAGCCGGTTGGGGAATGGGAACATTGGCCTCGTCCACCAAGCCGGATATCATTTCGGCGGGCAGGTCAATGTAGACCGGGCCGGGACGCCCCGACATCGCTTGCTTCATCGCGACGTTGATCAGGGTAGGTATGCGGCTAATGCTGTCCACCGTGGCAGTCCACTTACAGATGGGGGCCGTGGTCTCAACCTGGGGCAATTCCTGAAAGTCACCCATGTTGCGGCGGCGCAGTTCAGCCGAACCGCCGATGACCAACAAGGGCCAGCAGTTGCTGTAAGCGTTGGCTATCCCGGTGAGAGTATTTGTCTGGCCAACGCCTGAAGCAGCGATACAAACCCCCACGGACCGGGTCAGGTAAGAGTGAGCCTGAGCCGCCATGCATGCGACTTGCTCATGGCGAACGGCGATCGCCTTATGCCCGGCGGACGCCCATCCATTTACTATGTCTCCCACGGGATCGCCGGGCAGGACGTAGATCGTATCCACTCCCTCACGTCTCAGGGACTCTATCACCAACTGTGCTCCACTTATCTCAGCCATGGCTACGCTCCAAATTGAGGATTTCGCCGCCCGGACGGGACACTTGACAGGCGGCGCGGGTTCCGGTGCCAGGAGCCTAATACCCCGGAACATCGGTGTCAAGGGAGACAAAGCGGGCTAGGTTCGTTTCAGCGGCGTGATATAATCCGTCCAATATTCGCCGGGGCCGTCTGACCCAAGTACTCCCAGGCACGACGCCAGGCGGCCGGTGCGTTTTCGCCCGCAAAGTACCATTACCCCAAAACACATATATTAGCCGGAGGTTTATCGATGATGCAGCAAAAGGGCAGGGCCAAGTTCGAAGCCGGACCAGTGACATTCATCGTTCAGCACGAGCTGTGGGACGGCAACGTTCAGGATCACTCGGACCAGGGAGTCGCCGTTCTAGTAGCGAATCAGGATGAAACGACGCTGTTGCGTTTCAATTGTTTCGACATCGAGAAGAGCTACGTATACGGCCCAGAAAAAGAGAACAAGCTCTTCCGCATGGATCACACCACCGATGGCAACCCGATCAACTGGACCATGCAGCAGATTCGAAACAATCTGTCCATCATGCTGGAGACGGCCGGGTACGCCGACATCGCCAAAGACGTAGACGCGAAACAAGTTGAGAAGGTTCTTCCCGACGTCGAAGCCCATGCCCGCGAGATGTACGCCACGGGCCGGAACACCGTCAAGCACAACCGGGGCACCGACATATTTGAAGTCGGCAACATTCGGTTCGGCCTGGAGATGCGGCGGCAGGCCAGCGGCGACGGAGGCTTGGCCATCCACGTTTTGGCCGACCTGGCCGGGACGCCGGGCCGTCATTACACGGAAGAAACCGAATTGCTGGCCTTTGATTGCTTCCGCGACGCTCCTCATTACCATTACGGGCCCAGGAACAAGAATCACCGGATATTCTTCGACAAGACTTTGGTTCCAGACACCCTGGGGTGGACCCTGAAGCAGTTCAAGTCCCGGAAACTAGCCGCCATGATTGACCGGGCAGGATACCCCGGCGTCGCCGCCGACCTGGACCAAGAACTGATGGACTCCGTCATGCCCGCCATGGAAAAGAGGGCCCGGGAAATGGAAGCCGCAGGTATACCCGCCGAGGTTACCGGCAACCTAAACGGCTAGTCTTCCTTATAGTTAGCGATAAGCCAACAGCCAACAACCCCCCACTCCAACTCTCCCCCCACTCCAACTCTCCCCCTTTTAGGAGAGAGAGCCAACCCCTTCCCCCCTTGCGGGGGAAGGTTAGGATGGGGGGTATCGCCCACTCAGAAAACACAGCCCAATTCCCATGATTGGGGAGGATTTTATGGCAATCAGACTATCGAGGATTGGTCACGTAGCGCTCCGGGTCCGGGACTTGCAGCGGGCCAAAAAGTTCTATACCGAGGTAATGGGGTTCAAAATCGCGGAGGAGGATCCCGAGCACGGCAACGACGTGTTCATGAGCCTTGGCCACGACGACCATAACGACGGACATACTTTTGATCTGGTCCAAGTGGAAGACCCCCAAACCGCAACTCCCCCTCCGGACCGGAACGGTGTCGGCTACGCCCACATCGCGATCAAAGTCGATACCCACGACGACCTCAAGGCGGCCCACGACCACCTGGTCTCCCACAGCGTCAGCGTCGACCGGATGATTGAGCACGCCAACCAGCGGAGCATCTACTTCGCCGATCCCGATGGCAACCGGTTGGAGATCTACTACGAGTATCCGACGGCTCGGGAGCTGTTCCGGCGGGGCCGGGGCGACCGGGACTTCATCTTCACCTTTGACGACCCGGTACCTCCCTGGGCCACGGAGGTGCCCGAAGATTGGGACCCGGAAACCACGGCGGAGAGGTACCACCGGGGCACGGTCAAGACGATGGAACAGTCCTCGTAACCATCAGCCCACGTAGCGCCAACCAGTCTCAAAAAGCGAACAAGTAGGAGGAAGGTAACATGGTCACAGGTCTTGGACATCTAGGCATAATTTGCGACGACTTCCTGAAGATGCGGGACTTCTACACCCGCGTCCTGGGTCTAACGGTTACCGATGAAGATCCGGAGCGGGGCAGTTGTTTCCTCAGCGCCCACCCGGACACCGAGCATCACGAATTGAACCTGGGTCAGGCCAGAGGACCGGAACATCCGGACGGCGCCCGTCCCCGAACCCAGAACGTAGGGCAGGTTTCCTTCATCGTAGAAGACATGGCCGCCTTGCGTGAGTTTAACCGCAGGTTCAAGAAAGAGGGAACTGAGATTCTCAGGACCGTAACCCACGGAATCTCGGTCAGCATCTACTACAACGACCCCGAGAACAACATCGGCGAGGTCTATTACAAGACCGGCTACGTCGTTAAACAAGGCTTCGGTCGCCCCATAGACCTAGACACTCAGACCGACGAAGAGATACTGGCCTTCTCCAAGTCGTTCGAAGAGAGCGAAGGCCCCTTCCAAGGCGCCAAACTCCCCGTAGGCCAAGCCGACTAAAAATTGGCGAACCCCTCTCCGCTAGCCCCCCTTTTGTAAGGGGGGTTGGGAGGATTTCCACCCGCCACCCGCCACCGTTGAGTCCAACTCCGTAAGCCCCAACCCCCTCCAATCACCACCTACCCTACCCCTTCGTATAGCTGTACAATCCTAGAACCATGCCCACCACACCCGGCAAACCCACCTCATTTGGAGGCCGTCCTTGAAGTTTGGTATCTTCGATCACGTAGAGCGGCGGGACGATGTACCCTTGGACCGGCAATACGCCGATCGTCTCGAACTGCTCGCCCAGGCCGATAAGGGCGGCATATACTGCTACCACGTGGCCGAGCACCACCATTCCCCGCTCTCGGCAGCTCCTTGCCCGGGCCTATATCTGTCCGCCATCGCTGGGAAAACGGACCGAATCAACTTCGGCCCTTTGGTGTACGTGCTGCCCCTTTATCATCCCTTGCGGCTGGCGGAAGAGATCTGCATGTTGGACAGCCTGAGCGGCGGCCGCTACCACGTGGGTATAGGCAAGGGCGCTCCCGTAGGGGAGGAGTTCGCCATGTGGGGCGGCGACCCCACCGAGGTTACCGAGCGATTTGAGGAAACCCTCGAGATACTCATGATGGCGCTGACTCAGGAATTCGTGAACTTCTCCGGCAAGTTCTACCAGTTCAAAGACCTCTCGATGGAGCTCAAACCCAAGCAGACTCCCCACCCTCCCCTTTGGTATCCAGGAAATCCGGTAACCGCCGGCAGATACGGCGCGAACTTCATCAACTTTGGAAGCATAGAGAGCCTCCCGGCCACCGTGGAGATCTTCAAAGAAAACTATCAGAAGCACGTCGATGAAGATAGTTCATCGGCGTTCCAGCCAGATGAACCTCTTTACGGCGGCACCAAACGGATATATCTGGCCGACACCGATGAAGATGCCGTGAATCGAGCACGTTCGGCCTACGCGGTTTATCGTGCTAATTTCAGAAAACCTCTGCCGGGAGGCACATGGAGAAGGCCGACTACCTTTGGCACACCTGACACCGGCGGACATCCATGGGACACAGACTTCGATCAGGCGTGCGCCGGCGAGCAGGTAATCGCAGGTTCACCCGCCACGGTCAAAGAATTCGTGGAACGCTATGCCTCGGAAAGCAACTGCAACTACTTAGTCTCATCTGTCCAATGGGGCGACCTCAGCCACGATGAAGCATCCTATTCCCTGGGACTTTTTATGTCCGATGTAATGCCAGGGGTATAAGGAATTTGAGGGCCTTGGAAGCGGCCCAGGACTGACTTGCCACCGAAGCAATTGGACCCATTATCGGAAAACGCATTCCAAGGAACCCCCCATGCTATACTTCCCGAAATCTAATCCCATCTGGAGGCAGCGATGACTACACCGGCTCCTTCCTCCCAGCCCGCATCCGCGGACATCATCTCTAGGTCCTTCTCCATGGAGGGCAGCGCCAAGATGATGGAGCGGCAGAACAAACAAGCCGAGATCCGCGGCTTCACCATCAACTGCGCCGAACGGGAGCCCATGGGAGATAATTCCGCTCCTTCGCCCTTGGCCTACTTCGCCTCATCCATCTTATTTTGAGAGATGACCCAAATTGAGCGGTACGCTCAAATGATGAAGGTTGAAGTCAGCAACGTAACAGCTACCATCGCTTTGCACGTGGCGTCCGAAGGTTCTGTGCTGGCCCAGACGGTCCAAGCCCGGGCTGACAAGATCGAGATCCACTACGAGATAGAGTCTTCCAACACCCCGGCAGAGGTAGCCGGTCTTCTAAAAAACGCTAGGAACGGTTGCTACGTTAGGCAGACGATAGCCGACCCCAAACTGTTCCACGACACCGTCAACCTGAACGGTAGCCCCTTCAACATGGACGACTACCCGGCCCCAACCCGGTAACGGTTAACCTGGTTCTATTTACCCGATCAAGCTGAACCTGGCCAGCCGTCATTGGCAGGGACGGCAACGGTGTGGCCGGCATCGATGGAGGTTTCCCGTGGCGCTAAAGAGCTTTGGTACCACGAACGTGGCCTGGGAAGAACGGGTGAACTTTGAGCGGTTTCGCACCGATCGATTGTCTCGTATAAAAGGTTTGCTTAAAGAGTCCGAACTTGGGGCGTTGCTGACCTTCGACATGAACAACATCCGGTACCAGACCGCCACCATCATCGGCACCTGGGTCCAGGACAAACTGGCGCGGTTCGTTCTTTTACCTCAAGATGACGAACCGGTCTCATGGCACTTTGGCTCGGCAGCACGGCACCATCAGCTCTACTGTCCTTGGTTGGGCGAGCGGTCCAGGGCCGGAATCTCCACCTTGCGGTGCGCCACGCCGCCGGAAGCTGGCCTGTCAGAGGACGTGGCGAAGAAGGTGCGGACTGACCTGGAGCAGAGAGGGATTCAGAACGAGCCCATTGGTGTGGAAGTGGTGGAAATGGAAGAAAAAGCGGTTGTCACCAAGGACGGAGTCGAAGTCATTACCCGCTTCCCGGCCGAAGAGTTTATTGTCGCCGGCCTGCGCTACTTCACCGCATCCGGCCCGTTGCCCACCGAACGGGAAGCCCAGTCCCACCTGAACCCGCCGTCCTCCGGCATACCGGCGGGAATCGCCGGCGCCCATCCCTGAACGATCACCAGCAAAGGACAGAAAATGGCTAATCTTGGATTTGTCGGTCTGGGCTCCATGGGTGGAGAGATGGCGCGGCGGCTGTTGGAAGCTGGGCATTCGGTCACGGGTTACAATCGGACCAGGTCCAGGGCCCAGTGGCTGCTGGACTTGGGGATGGCCTGGGGGGAGACGCCGCGGGCGGTGGCCCAGTCGGCCGACGTCACCTTGAGCATGGTAAGGGACACCGAAGCGCTGCATGCCGTAACCGGCGGCCCTGACGGTCTGTTGGCGGGCTTGGGGCCGGGGAAAGTCTACATCGACATGAGCACCGTCAGTCCTGCCGCCAGCAAGCAGATCGCGGCCCAGGCCGCCGACGCCGGGGCCAAGATGTTCGACGCCCCCGTTTCTGGGAGCCTGATTACCTTGAAAGCAGGGCAGCTTTCCTTTATGGTCGGTGGAGACCAAGACGCTCTTGAGGAGGTTAAACCCATATTGCAGGACATCGGGCCGACGGTTGATTACGTCGGCGCAAACGGTTTGGCCGCGATGATGAAAGTGGCAGTTAACCTGAACCTGCCGGTGCAGATTCTGGCCTTCAGCGAGAGCCTGCTGTTGGCGGAGAAGATGGGCATCTCAAGGGAGCTGGCCACCACTGTCCTGTTAAACAGCGTGGTCGCTTCCCCGGCGTTGAAGTACCGCTTTCCAATGGTGTTGAACATGCCGAAAGAGCCCCTCTTCGACGTCAACATGATACAGAAAGACCTGCGGCTAGCCCTAGACGCCGGTGGTGAACTGGGCGTTCCCCTTCCGACCACCGCCGTCACCGATCAATTTCTTAACTCCGCCCAAGGAATGGGCCTCGCCGATCAAGACTTCGTTATCCTGTTCGACATACTCCGCCGGTTAGCCGGGGGCGCCCCAGAGGAATGACCGGCCCGGGCGACACCTACCCACGCCCAGGACAATGGTTAGCTCTACGGTAAAAACTTGATAGCCATGAAAGTAGTGGTTATCATGTTTTGGTTCAAATTGATGGAGAGCAGCTCCGGCACAACCAGCTATCGATAATATTTGGAGGAAACATGAAACTGCTTTTTTACGACGACTTTAAACTTGGCGCTCTCAAGGGAGACTCGGTGGTCGACCTGTCCGGGGCCGTGAGCGGTATCCAGCATACTTCGCCCCAGGACCTGCTCAACCGGCTGATCGAGAACTTCTCACAGCACAAGGCTGGTCTAGAAGCAGCAATCAGCAGCGGAACCGGAGTGCCTTTGAATTCGGTTAGGATCAGGTCGCCACTGCCTCATCCCAACATCGTAGCCATGGCCGTCAACTATATGGAAGATGGAACCAGAGAAGCCCCGGCGCCCATCAACGCTTTCCAGAAGTCGCCCAACGCCGTTATCGGCAGCGGGGACACCATGGTCCTGCCCGATGTTCCAGCCACCATCTTCGAAGGCGAAGCGGAAATGGCGTTGGTCATCGGCAAGCGGGCGTCCAACATAACCCCGGAAAACGCCTTCGACCACATCTTCGGCTACGTGAACTTCATCGACGGCTCAGCTCGTGGACTGGAGCCGCCCGGGAACACTTTCTATCAGATGAAGTCCCGGGAGACCTTCGCCCCCATGGGACCGGTCATCGTCACCACCGACGAGATATCTGACGTGGACAATCTACAGATCAGGCTGTGGGTCAACGAAGAGCTCAAGCAGAACTTCAACACCAGCGACATGGCCCACAAGATCCCCAGAATCATGGAGTGGGTATCTTCGATCCACACCTTGGAGCCCGGTGACGTGGTTGCCACCGGCACTAACCATCGCGGCCTGAGCGCTTTCCAGGACGGGGACAAGATCGACTTGGAGGTTGAGGGTCTGGGAACTCTCCACTTCAACGTTCAGGACGACCTGAAGCGGACGTGGGCCAGGGAAACCCGGCTGGACCGGGCCGATCAAGGCTTGGAAGGAACCACGCCCCAGATCTCTGGAAAGTATACCTAATAGCTGATACCGCCATTGGTCTCGTCAACAAGACCGCATACGCCCCGGCAGAATATCGCCGGGGCGTTGATTCTTCCGGGGCTCCTCGAAGAACTAGGCCTTCAGTACTTCCTGAACTTTGGCTAGAAGGTCCGCCGGCATGAACGGTTTCTGGACGAATGAAACGTTGCCGACCAGTTCACCGTTTTGAAACTCCATATCGTTGGTGCACCCGGAGGTTAGCAGAACTTTGGTGTTGGGCCGAAGTGTTTTAAGCTGCTCGGCCAAGTCTTTTCCGCCCATCTGGATCATCCTACTGGTATCCACCACCAGGATTTAGGTCAAATATCTTAGCCTCGATGATTCGGCGCCAAGAGAATGCCATGAGTTGTTGGGTGAGATTGGAAGCCCGTTCGGCGGCTTTCTGGATCTCCTCAAAATAAACCCGCTGAGGCGCGACAACTGGAGCAGATCGTCGTTCGACTCAGTCATGCGATCAAAGGGCGCCGCCACGCCTAAACGTTAGTAGCACGACACCAGCGGCGGCGGATTTGCTTAAGAGGAGTTACACCCATCACCCCAAAGGGAAGACCTGTTAGAACATATGGGGCTTACCCATATCGGTAAAGGGAAGCTTCTGAGAGAAGCCGGTAGTATCTTTCGATGAGGTTCGATGGGCCGGAAAGCGGCCGGACCGGGCAGACTACCGGAAGTTTGGCATAACTTCCTGCGCGAAAAGGCTCGCCGACGCCCGGGCCTCATCGTAGGTTATCCGGTTAAAGTTCACCTGCAACGAGGCGATGTCGAAACCATCCAGTTGATCCCGGTACCCGGCTATCTGCTGGCTGATGTCATCGGGTGTGCCCACCCAAACCGTGCCGGCCTCCACCATCGACCGGAAGGTCGCGGTTTGTCGCCTCTCGTAGCTCGCTTCGTATCCAGGATAGTCCTTGGAAGAAGCTCCGACACCCCAACCCGCATCCTTCTCCGACGCCGCGGCCAGCGACCGCAGGTAACGGTTCAGATTGGGCTCGGCGATACGGATGGCCTCCTCCCGGTCCTGGTGGCAAAACAAGTGAAAGCCCAGCGCTATCTTTCCTTGGCCTCCATGCCCCGCTTCTTTCCAGGCGTCCCGGTACATGCTGGTTATTTCCCGGGTTTGCGGTCCGGCGAAGGGCACGAGCATAAGATTGAATCCATTTGACGCCGCCGCCAGTATCGATTGGGGCGTCCCCAGGGCGGCGACCCAGAACGGCGGCCGGGGTTTCTGGGTGGGCCGGGGCAGGGACGTGACGTTCTTGAAGCGGTGGAACTGGCCTTCGAAAGTGACGTTTTCCTCTTCCAGAAGCAGACGGATCGCTGCCACCCCCTCGTCGAAGCGCGCCCGGCTTTCGTCCATCGAACGTTCCAAACGTTGGAACTCATGGGGCAGGAAGGCCCGG
The DNA here is from genome assembly GCA_002710215.1 of Chloroflexota bacterium. Classification (GTDB taxonomy): domain Bacteria; phylum Chloroflexota; class Dehalococcoidia; order Lucifugimonadales; family UBA3495; genus UBA11650. The sequence continues at coordinate 34,109 of PAJQ01000013.1, forward strand.
GCGAATCCGCAATCCAACCGGCCATTGGAGATAGCGTCCAGCATGCCGATCTCCCCGGCCACCTTCAGGGGATGGTTGAACGCGGGTACCAGCGCCCCTGTGATTAGCCTGGCTTTGCTGGTGCGCTGGGACGCCGCGGTTAGGAATATGTGGGGCGCCGGACTGTAGCCGCCGTAAGGTTCGAAGTAATGCTCCACAGTGCGGACGTGGGTGTATCCCAAATCATCGCAAAGATTGGTGAGGTCTAAGGACTCGTTCCAATACTGTTGGGCTGACTTCTCATCGGGAGACACATCGGGGAAAAACTGCAGGCCGAATTCCATCTTTTCAACAACTCCAGAACCGTTGGTTAGTGCATCTGCGCTCCGCCGTCCACAACCATGGTTTGCCCCGTCATGAAGTCGCTGTCGGAAGAACACAGAAACAAGACCGCTCCCACCAGGTCTTGGGGACTCTCAAGCCGTTTTAGAGACCTGGCTTGCATGCGGGTCTGGAACCGTATCTGCTTTTCCTCGTCGTCCTCATCCATGCTGACGGTCAGACCGGGGGCTACCGCGTTCACATTGATATTGTAGTCTCCCAGTTCCCTAGCCAAGGCCCTAGTAAGACCGATCACACCGGCTTTAGAAGTCACGTAGTGGAGCATCTGGGTCGAACCGTTAAAAACCGTCCCGGAGCTAATGTTCACGATCTTGCCGCTGCCCTGATCTTTCATCTGGGGGACCACCGCCCGGCAGGACAGGAACACCCCGCGAAGGTTTACCGCCATCAGCCGATCCCATTCATCGATGGGTATCTCTTCGAAGGGTCCTCGAGTAACGGCGGGGCGCTGATAGATCGCGGCGTTGTTTACTAGGCCGTCGATGCGGCCGAAGCGTTCCATCGCTGCCCGGGCCATGTCATCGGTGGACTCAGGTTGCGACACATCGGCGGTTACGGCCAGAGCATCGAAGCCGGCTTCGCCCAAGGATGCCGCCACCGCCTCGGCTCCCTGTCCATCGATATCGGCCACCACCACCCGGGCGCCTTCAGCCGCCAACCCTTCACAGTAGGCCCGGCCGATACCGTGGGCGCCTCCGGTAACGATTAATATCTGGTCTTTAAGCCTGTCCATAGCGCTCTTCCTCTGTTCTGCTTCAGTCACGCCGGAATGGTACGTCGAGCCAGACGGGTTGTCTACTTTTTGAGTGGGTAGTGACCGCGAGCCCACCATTGCCGGGGCGGTGATATAATCGCACCGCTAATTCGGAGCAGTGTACCCCCGACCCCGCCACCTATTCCATAGCCAGCATCCCTCTCCCGTCGGGAGAGAGGACGAGGGTGAGGGCCAAATCGCAAGGAGAGAAGCGTCCATATGAGTCAGAAACTTTGTATCTCAGCGGATTCTCATGTCGTCGAGTCGGCCGAGTTCTTCGAGCCACTGGAGAAGCTTTTCGGTGAAGACGCTCCCCGCATGGTGATCGCGGACCCGGGCCGGGGTCCCCAACTAGACCTGCGCAACGGGAAGTTGGGCATCGGCCTTTCCGGCTTTTTCATGCAGAACGTTGACTTCACCACACCGGAAGCTATGGAGATGCGTAAGCTGGGATACGCATTGGCCCGGCCGGGCTGCTATGACGTTCCAGAGCGCCTGAACGACCAAGAACTGGACGGCCTTGCCGCCGAGATCGTGTACCCCAGCGTGATCTTCAACCTTTACCAGATCGAGAACCTGGACATAGTGAAAGCGTCTTTCGCCCTGTATAACGACTGGGTGGCCGATTACTGCAGGCAGGCCCCAGACCGTCTGTTCCCCTTGGCCAGCCTGCAGCTCTTTGACCTGGACGAAGCCATCCAAGAGATGGAGCGGTCCAAGAAGCTGGGACACGTTGGCGTCTCGATAGCGGCCACCGCACCCCCGGACCGGCTATATTCCGACCCGTTCTACGACAAGTTCTGGGAGGCCGCCCAGGCCATGAATATGCCCATGCACTGGCATATATTCACCGGCGCAACCGACAACCACGGCCTGCCCTTCCGCCAAGCGGGCAGCGCCCTGTCCTTCGCCGGGGTCATGTTCACCATCGCCGACATCATCCAGTCAGGTGTGTGCGAACGGTTCCCGGGCCTGCGGTTCGTCGTGACCGAGTTCGAGACCGGCTGGGTCGGGATAATGCTGAAGCGCTTGGACTGGGCCTACATCAGAGGCGGCGGCGAGAAGGTCTTCGGCCTGCCGATGTTGCCCAGCGAATATTGGAAGCGCAACTTCCGGGTAACCTTCGAGGACGACCCATTGGGAATCATGACCAGGGATTTCATCGGCACCAGCACCATGATGTGGGGCAGCGACTACCCTCACGGCGACTCGATTTTCCCCCATTCCCAACAGGTGCTGAGCGAGATCCTGTCCGACTGCACGCCGGAAGAGCGCTATGAGTTGACGGTGAAAAACGTGGTGGAGCTTTATGACCTTCCCTTCGAACTGGAGGGGCCGGACCAAGCTCTGCTCAACTCCATACCCACACCGGAAGTTAAAACCTGGCGCAACGCCATGCCTTCCCGGGCCATGATGACCCGTGTCTAGCCGGGACATCTTTTCGAGGACTGGTTGAGGCTACAACGCGTACAGCGCCTTGGCGTTGCGGTCCAAAAACTTGTCCACGGTGGCCGGGTCAATCTTCGCGTCCTCTCGTAGCTTGCGTAAAGCGATCAGCTCCGAAGACGTGTCGTTGTGGCCGTAATCGGTGCCGATGATGATGTTCTCTTTTCCCACGCTGTCCACCACGTAGGCAATGTCGTCGGAAGTCTGGCAGGCCACGTACATCCGGTTTTCCCGGAGAGTGTCCTTGCCCAGCCACTCTTTGCCAATTCTGCGGAACCTTAGTTCCAAGTCATTGAGGGCATAGGGTATCCACTGGGAGCTCACTTCGATGAACGCCCATCGCAGATCGGGGTATTTCGCCGGCGTACCTTTCATCAGCAGATCGTGGAATGCTCCGACCACGGGTAGTTTGAACTGGGCAAACCCGGAGTCCTGACTGAACAGGTCGTACATACCGAAGTTCCCGCTGCTGGCGTGGACGCAGATGGGAAGGTCCAGCTTGGCCGCCTCTTGATACATAGGGGCATAGTAGGAATCGGATAGCCGCCGGTCGCCGTCCGCCGAGCGCATGTAGACACCGCATGCTCCGTTCTCCTTACCGAAGTGGAGCTCCTCGATGGCTTTATCCAGGCTCATAACCGGCGGGAGCACGACCCAACGCAACCTGTCGCCGCTTTTTTTCCAGATGTCTGCCAGCCACCGGTTATAGCTCTTGCACAATGCCACCTCGGCATCGGGCCGGCGGGTGAGCGGTCTGAGGAAGATGGTTGGGTACAGCACGTGTACGTCAACACCCAACTCATCCATGTGGGCCAGGCGGGCGTCTATATCGGACATCTCCCGGGCCTCGTCCGGGGTGTCCTTGCCGATGTTGCTGTTTTTGGCGAAGGTTCGGCCCTCCACCATCCAGTATTCCCGGTCTCCTCCGGCCTTGGGGACCACCACCTCGGGCTTGAAGGAAGATTCAAAGTCCTCCATGAACTCCCAGGTGCGTTCCGTTTCCACCACGTGGGCATCGGAATCAATCACTGCCATGGTACTTTCCTTCCTGTCCAGAATTTAGGTCTTACTGCCCCCCACCCACGATTTCATCCGGAGCGCCCCTCCCTCAGAGGGAGGGGGCCGGGGGTGAGGGCTCACGGTGTTTCCAAGAGCCGTCCCCAACCGGAAACCGGCGGGGCGATGCCGTCATGGATCAGGCGCCAGGCCCGGGTGTTTCCGTTGGTGAACACGGGCTTGCCGTAATCCTCCTCCAGGATGGGAACCGCCGGCAGGGGCCGCCAGGCGCCACCGGGCAGGAACAGAGCGTCCGCTTGGGGCGCTTGCTTCATGGCCTCACGGCCCAGCTCAAATGCCAGCTTTACCCCCATCTCAATGCTCATGCTGAACGCCTGCTGGGCCCACTGGCCTCTGGTGGTGACGGTCAGCACTTCGATTCCGGCATGGTCAAGATAGCGTATGAGGGCTTCATTTACTTGATCGGCCCAGCGGCTGCCCACGGCAATCTTGCTGACCCCCATGTGGTGCATGGCGGCAACCACGGCTTCGCCGGCGGTGTCTCCCGGGACTCCCAAAGTATTCCGGGTATCCTCGATCAGCTCCAGCACCCGCTGGCGTCCCAACTGGACCGAGATGGGTATGCCGTTCAAGGAAACCCGCTGAGCGCCACGGCTCACCAGGTCTTGGACACAATCGGCATAGCGGCCCATGGCGTCTTCCACGCCCTGAACCGTGTAGTCTTCGATTCCCAGGACGTTGGATAGAGTTACCACCTCCGGAGGCAACAAGGACTCCGACTGGGGGCTGGCGTCCCCGGTTTCGTCGCCTCTGGCCGGGGCAATAACGCCCCAACAGTAGCTTGGGTATTTCTGAGCGGTCATTGCGTCACCTCTCCATTGGGCGGGTACCTCGTACCCCGGCGGCCAACTGCCGTATTTTACCCCAATCACCAAATGCGGACACCTGGAATTGTGGGACGGTTGGCGTTGTCGTACACTGAAGCCCATCGGCAACCAAATGCCACGAACCATAGCCTACACAGCGAGGAAATGCTGATGGAATACCGCACCTTCGGGACCACCGATTTCCAGGTCTCGCCTATGGGCCTGGGTTGCTTGCGGATGTCCGAGCCCAGAGAAGGAGCGGACGACGGCGAGTCCATCGCCGCCATGCACATGGCTTTCGACTTGGGCATAAATTTCCTGGACACCTCGGCCAATTATGGACAAGGCCACAATCATGAGCTAATAGCCCGCGCCCTGAAGGGTAGGCGGGAGGATGTGATCGTTCACACCAAGTCGGGCAGCCCCCGAACGCCGGATGCCTCGGGTTCGCGAAGCGGCAGTTCTCCCGATTACCTCACTCGGGTATGCGAAGAAAGTCTACGGCGTCTCGAAATCGAGACCCTGGACATCTTTTGCATGTCCAGAGTAGACCCAAACGTGCCCATCGAGGAGTCGGTGGGAGCCATGGCCCGGCTGGTCGAGCAGGGCAAGACGCGCTACATCTCTCTGTCGGAAGCCGGTGCGGGGTCGATCCAACGGGCCAACAAGGTGCATCCCGTCGTCTCCCTACAGATGGAATACTCTCTCTGGTCCAGGGACCCCGAGAGTGGCAACATCCAGGCTTGCCGGGACCACGGCATGGGGTTCATGGCCTATTCTCCCCTGGGCCGTGGATTCTTGGCGGGACAGTTCCGCGTCCTTGATGAACTCGAGGAGGGCGACGCCAGGCTGAATTCTCCCCGCTTCCAACCGGAAAACTTCCAGCAGAACCTGCGACTCCTGGCCCAATTGGAATCCCTGGCCCAAGAGAAGTCCGCCACCCTGGCCCAATTAGCCCTGGCGTGGCTGATGGCTCAAGGCAACGACATCATCCCGATCCCAGGGGCCAAGAGCCGCAACCACTTGGAGGAGAACGTCAAAGCCATCGACATTCAACTAACCAAGGACGACCTCGCGCGCCTGGACAAGATCATGCCCCCGGGCGCCGCCGCGGGTATGCGGCTGAACGACGCCCAACTCGCCCGAGTTAACATCTGAGAGCCGGAGGATTTATGACTCAAACAAGTATGGGAAACTACGAGGCAAGCTGGGGTCAATATGGGGCCGACGAGTGGTCCGACGCCATGGTAGCCTCCATGAAGCTGGGCGGGGTGGACAACCTCTTCTTCGTTTCCGGTTCGGAGATCGCTTTCTGGCAGGAATCTATAGCCAAGGCCAAGGAGCGGGAGTGGCCGGCCCCTCGCCTGGTTACGGTGACCCACGAGGGCGTCGCCCTTAACGCCGCCGCCGGTGACGCCATGGTGTCGGGCAAGCCCTCGGCCACCGCCGTCCACGTGGACGTGGGAACTCTGAACTTTGGCGCCGCCATCCACACCGTCTGGCGAGGCTCTTATCCAGTGCTCATGACCGCTGGAACCGGCCCTCGAGGATTTCCCGGCTCCATGACCGGGGGAAGAGATAGCCCAGTTCAGTGGGTGCAGGAGCCCCGGGACCAGGGCGAGATCGTGCGGCAATACACCAAGGTGGACCACCGGCTGGAGCATCAGGATAATCCTGGCATGATGATTAGCCGCTTGCTCCAGGTAGCCATGAGTGAGCCCAAGGGCCCGGTTTACCTTACGGTGCCCCGTGAGACCGCCATGCAGCGCCTGCCCGGCGTCACCCGCTTCCCCACCCGCGACGAGATGGGGTTGGCGCGCCCGGCCTGGCCCGACCCCGCCGACGCCCGCCGGGCCGCGGAGTGGCTGATCAAAGCCAACAATCCTCTGTTGTGCCTGGCCAAGTCCGGGCGCAATCCTGAGTCGGTGGAGCACGTCGTGCGGCTGGCGGAACTGCTGGCCTTGCCGGTGGCCGAGGGCCACACCGACCGGCTCAACTTTCCCACGACCCATCCCTTGTTCGGAACCGGCCCGGCTCCCAAGGATGCCGACGCCCTGCTGGTCATGGAGTCGCCCATACCGTACAGCCCTGGTATGGACTCCCCCCAGTCCAGCGCCAAAGTCATTTGGGTGGACGTGGACCCGGTCTTTTCCCGGTACAAGACCATGGAGCACCGCGCCGACCTGTGGCTGCCGGTTTCGACGGTGGGAGCTGCCCAGGCCATCTACGAAGCAGCTACCAGCTTGCTAACCGCCGGCGACATCTCCCGCATCGCTGACCGGCGGGCACGGCTGGAGGAACGAAAACGCGAGCAGGTAGCCGCCGCCGAGGAAACGGCGCTTAAGGCCGGTCAACGCCGCCCCATCCACCCCCGTTGGGTGGCCTACCAACTCGGGAAGATCCTGGAGCCGGATACCATCTTGCTGGACGACGCCCTGAGCAGCGCTCCCTTGGTTCAGACCTACCGTGCGCGAACCCAGCCCAGCACTTACTTCAAAAGCGGCGGCAGCAGCGGCGGTTGGGGCAGCGGCGCGGCCTTCGGGGCCAAATTAGCCCGGCCCCAAAGCGACGTCATCCTGGCCACCGGCGACGGATATTTCATGTTTGGCACTCCCATGGCCGCCCTTTGGGCCGCGGCGCATCACGGCGCACCATTTATGTCGGTGGTCTTCGTGAATCGCTCCTACAGCACCGGCACCCGCGGTCTTATCGGCACCTACCCGGACGGGTCGGCGGCCAACGCCGGCAACTACGACGGCGGCCTTTTCGATCCACCGCCGGACTTTGCCAAAATGGCCGAAGCCGCCAATAGCTACGGCGAAACGGTCACCGAACCTGAGGAAGTGGGTCCCGCCTTGCGCCGGGGATTGGAGCACGTCCGCAACGGCACTCCCGCAGTGCTGGCGGTTATGCTACCCACTCTGGTGGAGGAAATGAGCTTGTAACCAAGTGCCGTTTGACCCCTAGTGGACAGACGGCTACAATTCTCGCAACATCTCCTGATACCGCCGAACCTCATTGCAAAACACAGAAGGAGGGTTCCTAATGGGCAGAATCAGTGGTCTCAGTCATGTCGGAGTTTTCGTCAAAGACTTGGATACCATGACCCAATTCTATTGCGATACCTTGGGCCTCACCGAGTCGCACCGCAATGGAGACCGGATGGTGTTCCTGTCCGCGGACGTCCAGAAAGAAGACCATGAAGTAGTTCTGGTCCGTGGCCGGGACGGCGACGCCAAGATCATTCAGCAACTGTCGTTCCGGGTTGGTACCATCGACGACGTTAGGGCTTTCTATCAGACGTTCCAGCAGATGGGAGTCGAGATCCAGCAGACAGTGAGCCACGGGGCCGGGGCTTCCTGCTACTTCTACGATCCCGAAGGCAATCGCCTAGAGGTATTCGCCGACATTGAGGTTGAAGGGGGGCGTGGCTACAGCGGACCCATCGACCTGGAAAAGAGCGCCGAGGAGTTAGTCGCCCAAATCAACGCCGGATAGCGGCGGTCCGGGCAAGATTACCTCTGGCGGACACCCCCATCACCTCGGGCTCGCATCGAAAACGCGCGTCCCTGGAGGCCTTGGGGGTCGCTCTGTGTCTGTGGCCCTGAATAAAGGCACGGTAACGCTCACCGGAATTCCCAACGGCAACGACTACAGGAAAGACCTGCTGCGGCAACAACAATCGACGAACTGTAATCATTCGAGAGTTCTGTGGCATATGGAATGCTCCCGACAACAGTTGTAAGATGGACCAAGAAGTAAATCACCCCGACTGGTAACCAAGCTGAATAAACCTAGCTGGACTTATAGGAGGAAACCCATTTCATGACCTCAAATTTAGTGCTTTCCAATGTGGAGTACGACGTAGTTGGCAAGAGGCCGATCAGACACGACGGTGTGGATAAAGTCACCGGTAAGGCCACCTATGGCGGGGATGTCAAAGTGCCCGGGCAGGTACGTGGCAAGATCCTCCGCAGTCCCCATTCCCACGCCAAGATTAGATCCATCGACACCAGCGCCGCCGAGGCCCATCCTGGCGTGTTGGCCGTGGTCACCGCCAAAGACCTGGCTGAAGTGCCCGACATCCTGGCCGAGATCGGCGAGGACGCGGTACTGAGCCTCAAATACCTCAGCAACAACATTCTGGCCGGGGACAAGGTCCTGTACAAAGGGCATCCGGTGGCCGCCGTGGCCGCCGAAAGCGCCCACGAAGCCGAAGCGGCATTGAAGTTGATCAAAGTCGACTACGAGGTGTTGCCAACGGTGGTGACCGTGGAAGACGCCATGAAACCGGATGCCGCCATCCTTCACGAGCACATGACCACGGCCAGTTTCGACGACAACTTCCCCAAGCAGACCAATATTGCCGGCTACCAGCAACTCAAACTGGGTGACATAGACGAAGGTTTCAAACAAGCCGACTTTGTGGTGGAAGGAGAGTTCCGCACCAAGACGGTGCACCAGGGGTACATCGAGCCCCAGAGCGCCACCGCGCTCTGGAACCACAACGGCCGGGTGACCATCTGGAACAGCTCTCAGAATCCCTTCGGAATCAGAGACAACGTGGCCCGGATACTGGGATTGAAGTCCTCCCAGATCAAGCTGATTCCTTTGGAGATCGGCGGTGGCTTCGGCGGAAAGAACTCCACTTACATCGAGGGCGTGGCCGCGGCCCTCTCCAAGAAATGCGGACGCCCCGTTTCTATCTCGCTAAGCCGTATCGAGGTTATGGAGGCTACCGGACCCGCCTGTGGCAGCTACATGAAGCTGAAGATTGGTGCGACCAAAGACGGCCGCATCGTCGCCGCTAAGGCTTACCTGGCCTTCGAAGCTGGCGCTTATCCCGGCGCTCCCATCGGCGGCGCCACTTCCTGTATGTTTACCCCTTACGATATCCCAAACGTGCTCATCGACGGCTACGACGTGGTGAACAACAAGCCCAAAACGGCCGCCTACCGCGCCCCCGGCGCGCCCATCGCCGCCTTCCCAACCGAGGCGCTGCTGGACGAGTTGAGCGAAAAACTGGGGATGGACCCCGTCGAGTTCCGGCTGTTGAACGCGGCTAAAGAGGGGACCAGGCGGGCCGACGGCACCCTGAGCCCATTAGTCGGCGGTATCGAGATCCTGGAGGCGGTCAAAGCCCATCCCCATTACAACGCGCCCTTGGCAGGAAAGAACCAAGGCCGCGGCGTGGCTTTTGGGTTCTGGCGCAACAACTCCGGACCTTCATGCGCGATAGCCAACGTCAATCCCGACGGCACCATCATGCTGGTCGAAGGCTCCGTGGACATCGGTGGCAGCCGTACCGCGGTGGCCCAGCAACTGGCCGAAGTGCTCGGTATCCCCGTGACAGACGTATTCCCCGAGGTTGGGGACACCGACTCGATAGGCTACACCTCATTGACCGCCGGCAGCGGGGTCGCTTTCAAAACCGGGTGGGCCGTCTACGAAGCGGGACACGACATCATCCGCCAGTTGATTCAACGGGCAGCGATGATATGGGAAGCCTCACCAGACGATGTGGAGTACGTCCACGGCGCGCTGCAGCACAAGTCCGACCCGGAACTAAAATTGACCTTCAAGCAAATCACGCCCAGACTCATCGAGACCGGCGGGCCGGTGGTGGGACGTGGCAACGTCAACCCCCGGGGCGTCGGCGCTTCTCTGGCGGCGACTTTGGTGGACGTGGAAGTCGACCCGGAAACCGGCAAGACCCAGGTTCTCCGTTGCACCGCCTTCCAAGACGTCGGGAAAGCGGTCCATCCCAGCTACGTGGAAGGCCAGCTCCAAGGCGGCACCGTCCAGGGCTTGGGTTGGGCGCTGAACGAAGAGTACTTCATGAGCGACGACGGCCAGATGCTCAACTCCAGCTTCTTGGACTACCGCATGATGACCGCCCTGGACCTGCCGATGATTGACACAGTCGTCGTCGAGGTAGCCAACCCCGGCCACCCCTTCGGCGTAAGAGGCGTGGGCGAGGGCAACCTCGTCCCAGTCATGGCCGCCGTGGCCAACTCGGTCTACCACGCCATCGGAAAGCGCATAAACGAGTTGCCCCTGTCGCCGGGCGCGATAATGGACGCGATCGAAGGGAACGGTAGCACTACGTCAAACTAGTTTTGTGACGCGGCCAATCGCCCCCATCCTAGCCTTCCCCCTTTACGGGGAGAGTTAGAGTGGGGGTGGACTTCGCGGTAGATGCTAACACCGAGTTGACCGCCTGCTAGCATCGCTAGCTAGGACCAAGGTATTGGATCAAGGGGAATAGCCGCTGTGCCCGGCCTAACAATCAACCAGCGGCCAGGGGCGGCGGCCCCGTCATTCCACCATTGTCCGCGGCCGCTCGCTGCATCGATACCACGGCTTTGGCTAGGCTCTGGAGATCGGAGATTGCCTGGGAGTCGTTAAGTTGGCCGTCTTGGAAATGGCGCGACTGTAGGTAAACCGCGCCGGGAACCAGGTGCGCGCCGAACCAGGCAAGCACCGGCCGCAGCTGGGTGTCCACCGTCAGGTAGTGGTGGTCGGTGGCGCCCATGGCCAGCAATCCGCACGCTTTCCCCATCAGGCCTTCCACCGGCACCAGGTCCAACAGGTTCTTCAGCGCCCCGGTGAACGACGCCCGGAAGATGGGCGTGGCGATGATGTACATATCCGCCGCCATCACCCGCTCCACTACGGCTTCGGTTTCGTCGGAGAAGTCCGGTGACGGGCGTCCATCAGCGAAGGATATCCGGTGGCCGCCCAGGTGGAGCAGGCTGGTTGATAAGGAATCCCCCTCATCCTCGACCGATCGCAACGCCAACTCCAGAGCCTGATACAACCTGCCAGGCCTGGTCACCGACCCGTGGATTCCGAGCAACGTGGGCAACTTTGAACCTCCAACCGCAGCCGTATTTCCCAGCTAGGATAACAGGGTGACGGGGTAATTTGGTAACTGCCATGCCCTATGAGTGCCAAACTTTTGCCAAAGTTTTTGCAACATACGGGGTATACGATGGGCGCAATCTAACGAGGTGACAGGCATTCCGGCAGAAACAAGTAGCACACTTAGCCCCGCGTTTGTTACCTTCAGGAGCGCACTATGGAGGCAAGAACAAATCAGAGATTTTTTGGCAGCCGTCTAGCACCCTGGTTGTCCGTGATGGTGTTCTTAGGCATGCTGGCCTTGATCGGATGTGGTGCTTCAGTTTCCTCAAAAGAGGAGGACACCAAGCAGGTTGTCGCCAGGTTCATCGAGGAGTTTAAGAACAAAGCCAACCACGATATCGTCGACGAACTCATGACTCCCGGCTTCATTCACCACCTAAAGGACCCACGGCTACCGGCGGGCCGGGCAGGCATGAAGCTGCTAGGCCAGGTCGTGGCAGGAGGATTTCCAGACGTACAAGCGACCGTGGATGAATTGCTCACCGATGGAGACAGAGTGATCGAACGCACCTCGGCGGCGGCAACCCACACCGGGGATTTCAATGGCATACCGGCAACCGGCAATAAGGTAGCCTGGACCGAGATCCACATCTACCGCATGGAGAACGGCAAGATCGCCGAGATGTGGTCCGAAGTCGACCTTCTCAGTCTGCTCGTACAATTGGGGGCGATTCCGGGAGCGTAATCCACAGAGCCCAAGGTCGTGCGAATCTTTCTTTACTGGGCCACGGTCGTTTTGGCATAACGGTTGGCCGGTTTTGCCAGGCCTAGATTCCCCCGCAGGGTGTCGTGCTCGTACTCAGTCCGGAATAACCCTCGGTCTTTCAAGATTGGCAGGACGTGGTCGACAAAATCATCGAATCCCTGGGGTAAGACGGAGGCATTCATCATGAAACCGTCCGCCGCCCCGGCCTCGAACCAGGCTTGCATAGTGTCGGCAATATGCTCCGCTGTTCCGATGAATGGGCCCTTCGGCGTGGTTGACCGGAGGGCCATCTGACGCAGGGTCAATCCCTCTTCTCTGGATACCTTCTTTATCCTGTCCGTGGCGCTTTCCCAACCGTTACGGGCGAAGTCGCCAAGTTCAGGAAACTGCTCGTCCAAGTCGTACTGGGTAAAGTCGATGTCGTTGAAATACCGGCCCAGGTAATTGAGGGCATCGCCGATAACCACTAAGTTGGCGATCTCCTGATACTTCTGTTCCGCTTCCGCCGCCGTCGATCCCACGATGGGGTTGCATCCCGGGAGCATCAGAATCTCTTCGGGGCGCCTGCCGTGCTTTACGGCCCGGCCTTTCACGTCTTGATAGAACTCACGGGCATCGTCGATGTTGGCTTGTCCCGTAAACACGGCGTCGGCCACCTGGGAGGCGAAGTCCTTTCCCGCTTCAGACGATCCGGCTTGGATTAGAATCGGCCTCCCTTGTTTAGACCGGGAGATGGTCAACGGCCCTTGGACGGAGAAGAATTCCCCTTTGTGGTTCACCCGGTGCAGCTTTTCCGGATCGATAAATTGCCCGGTTTCCTTGTTACGGACGAAGGCATCGTCCTCCCACGAATCCCATAGGCCCTTGGTCACTTCTATATATTCAGCAGCCATGCGGTACCGTAGGTCGTGTTGGGGATGTTCCGCCTTGCTGTAATTAAGGGCTGAACCTTCCAGCGGTGAAGTGACGATGTTCCAACCCGCCCGGCCGCCGCTGATGTGGTCGATGGACGCGAACTGCCGGGCCACGGTGAATGGTTCGCTATAGCTGGTGGACAGGGTGGCAGCCAGACCGATTTTGGTCGTGTCCATGGCCAGGGCCGCCAACAACGTCAGGGGCTCGAAACGGTTGAGAAAGTTGGGGTGGGCCTTTTCGCTGATGTACAGACCGTCGCCAAAAAACACGAAGTCCAGCTTGGCAGTTTCGGCTTTTCGAGTCAGTTGCCGGTAGTAGTCCAAGTTAATAGCGGCGTCGGCCACGGCGTTGGGATGCCGCCAAGAGGCCATGTTGCTTCCGGTTCCGGCTAGAAACGCGCCCAGACGCATCTTCCGCTCATTCGTCATCTTGTAACCTTCCCTCTATCGGTAGTTAGCGGTAACGTATCGATTAGGTTTTTCGTCATTCCCGCGGAGGCCGAAATCCATGGAACGATTGCAGCTTCTACGCGCCTAGACACCGGCTTTCGCCGGTGTGACGGTTAGGTACCTTCTTATCCCGTCGGGGGTAGCTTCAACGCCGCTCAATGTATCGATTTAAGAGCCAATCGGATTTCCTTGACCTTTGATCAAACCTGGACCTGTTCAAATAACTCGCTCAGTAATTCATAGGAGTGGAGTCTTTTCTTAAAGTCGGGGATGACCGTTTGGATGATTAATTCGTCAACTTGGTATCGACGCTGAATATCGGCCAATTTCTCTCCGACAGTGTCTGGAGAACCGTATATCACATTGGCCTCTTGAACCTCGAAGGTGCACCGTTCCTCGGACTGCCTGCTGTACTCTTCGGCCGCATCCAGAGAAAACACGGTCAGCGTCCTGCCATTTTCCACGTAGATCCGGACCAGCTTTANCTGCGAAGCGTACTCTTGGGCTTCTTCATCAGAGTCGGCCGCNATCACCGGTAAAGCCAGCATAGTCTGTGGCCGGGCGCCGTTGGTGATGTCGAACTGATTCCGGTATGTTTCAACGGCCTCGGTCATCATGACGTCATCGTTGTTAAGGAACAACGCGTACACGTAAGGCAAACCCAGCTTTGCCGCGGTTTCCGCACTGGAAGGGGTAGTGCCAAGAAGGTAGACGTCGGCAGGTTGGGACGGCGCTGGGCTGGCGCGCAATCCGTAAAGAGCGTTGCCCTCCTCCAATTGGTTGTGGAGGAATTGAATCAGCTCCGCTAATTTTTCCGCCACCGGTATTGATTCCGGCGCAGTGTCCTGCCGCAAAGCCTGGGTCGACCGGGGCATGCCACCTGGCCCCCCGCCGATCCCCAGGTCCACCCTCCCCGGAGCGAGGGATGCCAGAACGTTGAAGTTCTCCGCCACCTTATACGGGCTGTAATGCTGTAGCATCACGCCGCCGGAACCGACCCGGATANGCGAGGTTTTGGCCAGGAGATGGGAGATCAGCACTTCAGGGGAAGACCCCATCACCCGGCTGGAGCCGTGATGCTCGGCGACCCAGAAACGATGATACCCCCATCCCTCCGCCTTCTGAGCCAGCTCGATGGTGTGTTGAAAGGCTTCGGTGGCGGTTTCGACACCGTTCACCGGGCTTTGATCCAGGATGCTCAGCTTCAAACCGGCGTTTCCCCTATTTACTTCCTCATCGACATGGTGATTCAGAAGTCCTATTAGCCCATGATTTTACACCGGCCAGACCTCCAGCGCACCGNCGTTATATAGCTGGGGCATAGGTATTTTGAAGCTCTTATTGAACGTGAACGCCGAAAGGGCATCGAGTTGGTCATCGTCCAAACCTTCAAAGAGCCACACGTGGCGCAAGGCTTCCGAGGACATTGGCATCGCCTCCGTAGAGCGGGTTGATTATCTGTCAAAGTACAACGTCATTCTGAGGAGCGTAGCGACGAAGTATCTCAACGCGGGAGACAGNTTCGTCTCCTTNAGCCGAAGGATCAGAATGACAAAAGTGGCGTGAGAGGCCCTCGCAGTGCCTACTCGTAAGAATCCCGGAGGACACGGCTCTTACGAGTTGACGATTTCCTCGTACGTGGGCTCAGGCATCCCCTTTTTCCAAGTGGGGTCCCTTAGCTCAAGCCTATTCCCGCTGGGGTCGAAGAAGTACAACTCTCTACCGGTAAATACACCCTCGGCACGGTAGGTCAGGTAGGCCACTTCAACTTGATTTGCCTGAAATACCTTGAAGGCCTGATCCAANGTTTCCGGGCTCACCGTGAACGAATGGTGAACCTTTTTCTCAACTTCCGCCATGTCGTGCACCGGCTCTTCCCGCTCGCACAACAGGATGTTATGGTCGCCGACGTTGAAGCAGGACATCATTGAATTGCCCAACCGGCCCTTGGCGGTCAAGCCGAGGAGTTCGCCGTAGAACCTTTCCGACTCCGCCAAATCGTTGACGGGAATGGACCAATGGGTAACACCTGTAATCTTTATTACTCCCATCTTAGCTCCCTTATGACTATCTGAGTCCGCCAATGGTATCACGACCAGCGGGCGGCCTTCCAACATCTACCTGGCTCAATAACTTGTAGGGGCACGGCTAGCCGTGCCCCTAAACCCTACCAACTCGATACTTGTAGACACCGGACACACCAAGATGGCTACCTCAGATAAGGAATCACCCGTTCGTTCATCAGCCGCAGGTTGTTCATCTGTAACTCGTACCGTATTTGGCGGCCGAAATTAATCTCGTAGATTATCTGGTCCAACTGGAGGTCTTCAATCAGTTGCCCCAACCGGTCGACGATAGCCTCAGGAGTGCCGTACACCACCTTGTCCCGCAACCAGTCGTCGTAAGTCATTCCCTGGATTTGTTCCGCCTGCGCCTCCCAGTTCCCGCTGGTGCCCTCCCGTGAGGCGCTGCCGGCTACACGCTGGCCCAGGTTNTACACCGAGGCCATGGCGCTCTCCATGGGCTGTTCGTATGCGTCCTCAGCCTTCTCTGCCGCGTAGACAGGCACCCGCAACCCCACGTTGCCTTTCCCTGGATGTCCCGCTTGCTTCCAGGCTTCCCGGTAGT
Source organism: Chloroflexota bacterium (assembly GCA_002710215.1). Taxonomy (GTDB): domain Bacteria; phylum Chloroflexota; class Dehalococcoidia; order Lucifugimonadales; family UBA3495; genus UBA11650. The sequence continues at coordinate 50,198 of PAJQ01000013.1, forward strand.
TCTGTATGTTGGGCGCCAATTCAGCCAGGGAAAAGACCCGGGAGGGGTTGATGAAGATCGGATATCCCATACGCCCGATGATGGGAAAGGTCTCCGCGGAAGTGATCCCCACCCTTATGGGCGGATGGGGGTCTTGAAACGGTTTGGGACGGACTTTCAGATTGTGACACTGGTAGTGTTCACCTTCGAAGGAGAACTCCTCNGTGGTCCAAGCCTTCAGGATGATCTCCAGATACTCTTCGAACCTGCCCCGGCTTTCTGGGAAAGGCGAGTTGAACGCGTCATGATGGTCGGGGAAAGTGCCCCGGCCTATCCCCAATTCCAGCCTACCTTGGCTGATGTGGTCCAGGGTGGCTGCCTCCTCGGCGATCCTGATCGGATTGTTCAGCGGAAGAAGCAGCACGCCGAAACCCAGCCTGATTCGCTTGGTGCGCGCGGCAACGGCGGTTGCTACGGTGAGGGGAGCGGACANGACGCTGAACGGGGAGAAATGGTATTCGGCCAACCAAACCGAGTCCACGCCCATGCTCTCCGCCTCGTCCACCATGGTGAAGCCTTGGGCAAACGACTCTTGATCGGTGTAGCCGTCAGGCGCTGGGAACTCAAGGAAAAGTCCGAACTCCATGGGACCTCCGGGTTTTGGCGGAACTGTAGCTTTATTTGATCGTTGCCGCCGGGGTCTCCGGGTACATGCGGCCCATCAAGGCTTCGCGCCANTCCAAGTCGAAAGGAATCACGTCCTCCGCCGACCGGACGTTGTAGTAAGTCGGCGCCACACCCGGAGGGTCGCCCCCGTCCATCACCGTGTTCACTGCTTCTTCCAGCATTTTTCGGGTGGCGACGATGGCCATGTCGGAAGGCCCAAGAAATTCCTTGGTACGGTCCACGATACGGCCCATGCTTTCTTGGATGGCGCGGTCCTGAATGTTGACGCCGGTAATGCCGGTGAAGGTCTCGTCCTTCTGGATCTGGCGGTTGATCATGTAGTCGTTGGAACGATTTTTGACGGAACGGAAGCCGTTTTNAACGTCGATGTCGGATCCGAAGTTGTTGCCCGAACCCCGGTTGAGACCCTCTTCCGGTAGCAGCGGGTCTTCGCCCCAGCTATAGCCCCAGTTGTAAACCATGACGTTATGGTCGTCGATGGGGATCCAGAAATGGCCGTCGACCAAGGGCTTTTTGCNGCCGCTGGGGCGNATCTGGGTGAAGGGCATCACGAAGTGATAAGCACGCACATAATTGCCTTCGTCACCCAGGGGCCGGATGCCGTAGTAACGGTAGCCGTAGTCGGTAACGTCCACCTCCAGAGCAGGGGCCGCGCCCTGGACAAAGGGGGAATCGATCGGGATCCCCGGNTCGTTGGTTTCAGTGGTAGTCCGTCGGTGTAGTATTGGGGCGTGGGATGTGTCGATACCCCCTTCCAGTGCTTGTAGCCAGTTGCACTCTTGCACCACCTTGCTCATGTACCGGTGGCTCTCGGGTACCTGAGTCCACTCGAACTTAGGCGGCGCGGGCATCTTCTCAACCGGCCCCATGTAAGCCCAGATCACGTCGCCCATCTCCACCGTCGGATAGGCGGTGAGCTTGACTTTATCCGCGAACTGGTTCGGCTCGTTCATCTGGTCGACACAATTTCCATCAACGTCGTACTTCCAGCCGTGATACACGCAGCGCAGCCCGCACTCCTCATTACGTCCGAACCACAAAGAGGCAAGCCGGTGGGCGCAGAATTCGGCGATCAGGCCGATACGTCCATTGGTNTCCCGGAACGCGAGCAGTTCTTCACCCATGAGCTTGACCCTGACCGGCGGGCAATCAGGTTCCGGAATCTCGAAGGACAACAATGCCGGGATCCAGTATCGTCTCAGGGTGTCACCCATCGGAGTGCCCGGACCGATTCCGGTCAACAGGTCGTTCTGCTCTCTACTCAGCATAAAACGTCTCCTAGTCCAGACGAGATCGGGGAGCCGCCCCGCAATGGCCTCAGTATAAAGCATAGTGCCGCTGTGGGGTCAAGGAAATCCGGCTAGGCCGGGTTGCCGGAAAGCCGATGGGGGTGAGAGACTAGCCCCATGGAATCGAACGCACCGGAGTTAAACACATCGGCAGTTCGAGGTCTAAACCGCATCCTACCCTCTTCGATGAGGTACGGCCATTTCCGATTTTACTGGTTAGGCCTCCTAGCCGGAGTGACGGGACACCAGATGTTACTCAGCTTCACCCTGGGTTGGCTGATGTTCCAACTGACCGGGGAGGAGCGGGACCTGGCGTTCTTGGGAATCGCCATCGCCGTCCCCGCCATGACCCTCAACGTAGTCGGCGGTACCCTGGCCGACCGTCTGGAACCCAAGTTTTTGGTCGCCATGGCCCAGTCCATCTCGGCAACGGTGGTGGTGGGCCTGGCTATGTTGGTAATGACGGAACGGGTCGAGGTGTGGCACCTGCTGGCGGCTGCCGTTGCCATCGGCGCATTGCAAGCCTTCGATCAACCAAGCCGGGCCGCCGTATTTCCCCGGCTGGTGGAGCGGGAACACATCGTCAGTGCCGTGACTATGTCCGAGTTGGTTTGGAACGGCGTTCGGGTGTTGGGGCCCACACTGGCAGGAATCCTTATAGAGCAATTGAGTATCGAAGCCTCCATGTTGTTCAGCGCCGGGACCTTTTACATCATGGGGACGGTGACGGCATTCCTCAGACTTAGGCCCCGGCCGCCGGCCACGGGACGTGTATTGCAACAGGCGTTAGAGGGTTTGCGCTACGTGAGAAAGCACGAGATTTTTTCCCTCATCATGCTCCTGACATTTTGCAACAGCATGTTCGGTATGACCTTCGTTCACCTCATGCCGTCTTTTGCCAAGGAGGTGCTGGGAGTGGGGGCCGACAAGATTGGCATATTACTGGGCGCTTCGGGCGCAGGGGCAATCCTGGGCACGATTACCGTCGCCAATCTTCGAGGGCGTCACCCCAAAGGACTGGCGATACTAGGCGGGGCAATGGCGTACGGACTGGCGTTATTGTTGTTCGCCGCGGCCGCCTCCCAGGGTTGGTATTTGACAAGCATGGGCATGCTATTCATCGTGGGAATCACCAACTCAATCTACTTGGTAGGCGGGATGAGCACCATCCAACACCTGGTGCCGGACCGGCTAAGAGGCCGGGTGATGGGTGTCTACGCCATCACGTGGAGCTTGGGTCCTTTTGGGATGGTCCAGGGCGGATTCATCGCCCAGTATTTTGGCGCTCCGGTGGCAGTGNCCGTGGGAGCAACCCTGATTATCCTGGTGGCGATATCCATCTTCTTATTCAGTTCCAGGCTGCGCGGGCTGCGGGCCGAGATGCCGGCGGAGCTGCAGTTGGCTTACGCCGAGTGACCNTTCCTGTGCCGCCCNGTCCATCTGAGCGCCAAGGGCGGGCGGTGCTCCACGATTGACAATCGGGGGTTTGCGGCCATATTCTCTTGCCGGTCCCCATGCGTAATCGCATTAACAATGTCCAATCTGTTTCAGATAACTCAAACGCCAAAATCTCGCCAAGGGAGAGTGTAGATGGAAAACATTGGACGCAAAATGGTGGAGATCGCCGAGATGGCTGTAGCCTCACTGTCGGCCAAGGAGGTCCACGAAAAGAAGGAAGCCGGAGAGTCGATCGTGATCCTGGACGTTCGTGAGCCGGACGAATGGGAACAGGGAGTTATCGAGGGCGCGGTGCTNCTATCCAGAGGACGCATAGAAAGCAGATTNGAAGAATTGGTCCCAGACAAGGACGCTCTGATCGTAACCCATTGAATGGGCACCGCGCGAGCTGCCCTGGCAGGGCAGACAATGAAGGCCATGGGCTACACGAACGTGGTCTACATGGCCCCTGGATTCAATTCCTGGAAAGAAGAGAATCTTCCCTTTGTAACGCCGAGCTAGGTAACAAACTCAAACCGTATCGGCAACGATGACCGTCCTTGGACAAGCTCAGTACGAACGGAGGAGGTCCACCCCATCCGTTCGTGGTGAGCCCTTCCCGTTCGTNNTGAGCTTGTCGAACCACCCACTCCGTTAGGTGAGGTTCGTTCCCCCCGTTCGTGATGAGCCTGTCGAAGCACCCACTCCGGACGAAGCCGGCCAGGTGGTGGCACGCGTCGGAGAAAAGGTACGCATGGGCGGTGGGACTATAACGTATCCCCCCATTTGGGAGAGTACCTGCTTCGGCACCTGCCTCCCAGTTGTCCAGGACCTTACTGGGTTGTAGGAGAGGTCGTCACCGGCCCGCCACAGGGCAATCCCTATATCATCTCCACCGAATGAATNTCATATGAGCCGCAAGCCCAACCAACGTTCAGCGGACGGTTTGGTTTCCCAGGTCCAGGACCTTCTTCGCCATATCCGCATAGAGTTTCCAGGCGTCCTCGGGTTTTCTTAACGCCTCGGGGTCGTCCAGGTAGGTGTCCAGCAGAACGTATTCGCAGCCGATACTTTCCAATTCCGCCATGTCGCGGTGTATCTGGTCAAGGGTACCCTCGCCCACCACCCGTTCCTCTTCAGGCATCGGTGAACCGGTCACGTGCAGTTTGACTCTTGGGCACAGCGCGGGCACCGGACGCCCCTCCTCGGCCGCGATCTCTTGAAGGCGGGGAATGCCCNTGTTCTTGAACCAGTCCATGCGCATTCGGATGGGATGCCAGGCATCGCCGTACCGGACGGCCCGGCGCAGGGCTGCGTCGCTGGGACCGCCCACCCAGATCGGAATATGTGGGGACCGCAGTGGCCGGGGGGCGGTGTCCACGTCCTTGAACGACACGTACCGGCCTTCGTACGAAGCCAGGTCTTGAGTCCACAGGAGCTTGATAGCTTCCAGGTATTCGTTGGTGATAGCCCCTCTTCTCTTGTATTCCACTCCCAAGCCTGCGAACTCTTCTTGTGCCCAGCCGATACCCACGCCCAGAATCACCCGCCCGCCACTGAACTGATCGATGTTGGCGAATGCCTTGGCGATCTCCAACGCGCTGCGGTAGGGCACGATCAAGACCGTCGTCCCAATCTCGATGGTCGTGGTGATGCCGGCCAGCCAGGCCAGGGTGGACACCGGTTCGTAAAATGGGGCCGGATACCGCCCCTGAACGTCCGGCGTGATGCCGATATGGTCCGACGTCATCAGCAGATGGTAGCCCAATGATTCAGTGAGCTGCGCCCAGCGCTTGATGGAATCGGGGCTGGCGCCCGGCCCAAAGTTAATAAGGTTCACGCCGACTTTCATCACAAACTCCTTGCTTTTTGAGGTTGAAATCACCGCAGAGACGCAGAGGTCGCCGAGTTATCNTTTTTGTCTAATTTCTCTGTGCTCTCTGCGTCTCTGCGGTGANTTCACGGCCACCGTCTTGCGCCAAAAGTTCCCCAGGCGCATACTGTGCGATGTTCCGAAACTCTTCGTCAAGAGGCTTTCCATGNATAAAGCGGACATTCCATTTCTAACCGTGGCTCAACTCTCCGAGCTTATCAAGAATCGGACGGTATCACCAGTGGAGGCGGTGGAAGCTTACCTGGACCGCATCGACAGCCTGAACGGCACGTTGTACGCCTACCTAACCGTCTGCCGCGAAGAAGCGTTACAGGCCGCCCGGGAATCGGAGCAGGCTTTGGACCGGGGCGAGTATAGGGGCCCCATGCACGGCATTCCGGTGGCGGTCAAGGATCAGATCAACACCGCGGGGATCCGCACCACCACCGGCACACCAATATTCAAGGACTTTGTACCCGGCGAAGACGCCACGGTAATGGCCAACCTGAAATCGGCGGGCGCGATTCTGCTGGGCAAGCTCAACATGACCGAGTTCGGCACCACCAGCCTGTCCCACGCCTTCGACACAGCCCGCAATCCCTGGGACCCGAGCCGGTTTACCGGCGGCTCCAGCAGCGGCTCCGGGGGCGCNACGGCCGCCTTCATGTGCGCCACATCCCTGGGCGAAGATACCGGGGGGTCGGTACGTGGCCCCGCCGCCTGGTGCGGCTTGGTCGGCCTCCGCCCCACCTGGGGCCGGGTCAGCCGCTATGGATTGAGGCCGGGAATGTGGTCCATGGATACCGTCGGCCCCATCTCTCGCACCGTGGAAGACTGCGCATTGACCCTTCAGGCAATCGCCGGCCGCGACCCGAACGACTCCTATACCTGGGACGTGCCGGTGCCNGATTACCGTGGCGCGTTGAACGCCGACGTTCGGGGCACCAAGATAGGCATATTGAAGGAGTTGCTGCACACGGACATGGTGGACCCCGAGGTTAGGGACGCCGTTTCTCGCGCGGCCAATTCTCTGGCGGAGTTGGGCGCGGAGGTGGAAGAGGTTTCCATACCTTTGGCCAGCCACTCCAACACGATCTCCACGATTCTAAGGGTGGAGGCCCCGACCAACTACCGGGACCTGATCCGTAACCGTTTACAGGAGATCGAACACGACAACCGGATCGCCTACCTCACCTGGAGCATCACGCCGGCGCTGGCCTACTACAAAGGGCTGAAGCTACGGGCGTTGCTGCGCNAGCATGTACTGGAAGCGCTGAACGGAGTGGACGTACTGCTGATGCCGACGATGGGTGTCGCCGCGCCCAAGGTCGAGCCGGACCCGGTCATCGATTCCATCGAGAAAACCAACCGGAACCGTGCCGGCATGACCACGACTTTCAGCCTGGCTAGCTCCCCGGCGGTGAGTATCAACTGCGGCTTCACGTCGGAAAATCTTCCCATCGGCCTGCAGATCGGCGGCAAACCTTTCGCAGAGCAGACCGTTCTCAATGTGGCCTACGCTTATGAGCAAAACACCGATTGGCACAACCGGCGTCCGCCGATCGGGTAGATGTCACTTCAAAGGGTGGTTCGACAAGCTCACCACGAACGGACAGAGAACCTATCGCCGTTCGTCCTGAGCTTGTCGAAGGACCCAACATCCCGCCAAAACCAGTTTTCCAATAGCATCAAGAAACAAGGAGGACACGTTGCCTAAAGCCGAGTACGAGTTTTTCAACCACGACGCCGTCTCTTGGACCCCGGTGGAGGCCGGTTCCGGCGCGGCCGCCGAGGGAATGGTTGAGAAGATCCTGAACTGGGACGAAGAGGCCGGAGTCTCCACCAGGATGCTCAAGTTCCCTCCTGGTGTAGAGACCTCCGAAGTGATCTTCCACGATTTCTGGGAAGAGGTGTTCATCCTAGAGGGCGAGCTACACGATAAATCGATCAGCACCACCTTCACCGGCGGGATGTACGCTTGCCGCCCTCCCGAAATGCCCCACGGCCCCTACATCTCGCCCATTGGCTGCACGACTTTTGAAGTCCGCTATTACCGCAAGTAACCCGATCCACCGGAGGTTCAACCTATGGCCAGTTTGGCCGTCATCAACATCGGCGCCATAGCGTCGGGGGATCTGGCCCAACCGGTCCTGGACGGTGATTGCGTGCTGGTGGAGGATGGGAAGATTAGCGCCATTGGTGGGGCGGACCAGTTGAACGCAAACTCCTCCGACACCGTCATCGACGCTTCCGGCGCCACCGTCCTGCCCGGACTGATCGACTCCCATTTCCATGTGGCCATCGGCGAGTACCAGCCCCGGCAGAAGGTAGTAGACTTCATCGACAGCTACACTCATGGCGGCGTCACCAGCATGATCTCGGCGGGTGAGATTCACATGCCGGGACGGCCCAATGACGCCGCGGGAGTGAAAGCCTTGGCCATCATCGCCCAACGGTCCTATAACGCCTTTCGGCCTAACGGGGCCAAGGTCCACGCCGGAGCGGTGGTGCTGGAGCCGACGCTACAAGAAAAAGACTTTGAAGAGTTAGCGTCGGAAGGGATCTGGCTGGCTAAATTCGGCTTCGGTAACTACCGGGACCCCTACGACGGCGAACCTCAGATCAGGTGGGCCCAGAAAAACGGCTTTAAAGTGATGTGCCATAGCGGGGGCAGCTCCATTCCCGGCAGCACCGCCATCTCGGCGGAGCATCTGCTGCGCCTCAAACCCGACATATGCGGGCACGTCAATGGTGGGCCGACTTCTCTGGACAATGACGGACTGCGCCGCTTGGTGGCGGAGACCGGCCTCTATCTGCAACTGGTACAGGCGGGAAACCTTCGCTCATCCCTCTTCATCTTGGGCTTGGCGCAAGAACACGAGGCGATGGAACGGGTAGTAGTCGGCAGCGACACGCCAACAGGCACGGGCATGATGCCACTTGGGGTAATAAAAACGGTCACCGAGCTGTCATCTTTGGGAGGCATCCCGGCCCCTACGGCATTGTGTTTGGCCACCGGCAACAACTCTAAGGCCTGGGAATTGAACTCGGGAATCATCGCACCAGGCAAAGACGCCGACCTGATTATCGCCGACGCTCCCAACGGCTCGACCCGTAGCGACCTGTTTTCCGCCATGGAGAACGGCGACGTTCCCGGAATCGGAGTGGTAATAATAGATGGCGAGATAAGGGTCGTCCGCAGCCGCAACTCCCCACCCCCCACCAAGGTCCCCCGGGTACTAAAACAGCCCACGCCCCCGCTGCCCAGCTTCTAGGGGGCCATCCTTCCCCGCTCCAATTTCCTTCCCCGTTGCTGGGATTTCGCCCTCAGAAAGGGGACTCCAACTGTCCCCTCGCTTTCATTTCCTGAGGTAGTAAGCTGTAATAAATGAAGGTATTAACCGGCGTGGGAACGCCCACCTCTCGGCCAAGTCGTACCACCGCGCCATTCTGGACTTCCAACTCGGAGGGGCGTCCCTCCATGATGACACGCTGCATGGAGACCGTGGCATTCGATTGTACTGATTCCAACTGGGCTATTGCCGTCTTGGCTTCATCTCCCGTCAAAACGATGCCTTGAGCCCGCGCCACGGACTCGGTCTCATATACAATATGCCTCGCCATTTCCCAGGTTTCAGGAAGGCTGCGCCAAACCCCAGCCGGGGCTCGTGTCACCGCGCCTACCCCACTGAACGCACATATAAACATCATTTTTTGCCAAAGCGCAGCCTAGATGTTCGGTCGAATATCCGCCTTTACCCCCGCTCGCTCGAACGCCTGGAGCAGCCGCTCCGTGCGTGGGCTGGCATGATTATCCACCTCACCAAACCTCACGAACGGATCGACCGCGGCGTGCCGGATGTGGCCCGGACCCACGGTATAGCTTACGATCCCACCAAGCCCGCCCAGTACAGCCTCTTCACCCAACACCGCCGAAAGTTGCGACGGAGCTTCAACACCGTTCTGAATAGGAAGTACACAGGTCTCCGGGCCAATCATCGGGCGCATGGCTTCGGCTGCTTCAGTTAATTGCCACGCCTTCACACCCAATACGACTACGTCCACTGCCCCCACGTCCGCAGGGTTGTCGGTGGCAACTGAAGGACTGAACACAAAGTCGCCTTTGATGCTATCCACCCTCAGCCCTTGGTCCCTAATAGCTGCGAGGTGGGCGCCGCGGGCAATGATGGCGACCTCTTCTCCCGCTTGGGAAAGGCGGCCACCTAGATAGCCTCCAAATCCGCCGGCACCAAACACGGCGAATCTCATGCTTTCCTCCAGTGTCTGATTACCGGGTTGTTCCGAGTGGAACCAAAATCTAGATAGATGGCCGCTGCTCGAACCACCGGGCTTCCTGCTGGTAGGCGTAGGCGGCGCGGATGACTCCGGGCTCGTCGAAGGGTTTGCCGGCGATCTGCATCCCAACGGGTAGGCCAGAGGCTGTGAAGCCGCAGGGGACGGAGATGGCCGGGAGACCCGTCAGGTTGAAGGGAGCGGTAAAGCTGGGACCCCTGACCGTGCTGGTAGCATCGTAGCCCTCGAAGGCCGCCGCCGGCTGGGTCATGGTGGGAGTAACTAGAACGTCCACCTTCTGTAAAACTGCGGCGAACTCCCGGTTGACCAGCTTTCGAACCCGCTGTGATTGGACGTAGTCGCTGGCGCTGAACATTCCGCCGATACGGAATCGGGCGCGCACCATTTCGCCGAAGTCGTGGGGCCGTGTCCGCAGATTCTTCTCGTGAAAGGCGAAGGCCTCGCTGAGCATGATGACTGAGTTGGCCGCCCGAACGTATTCCAGACTGGGTATCGTCACTTCCTGCAAGTTTGCCCCCAATCCCTCCAACACCTTCAAACCATTTTCCACCGTGGCGACGACCTCCGGGTTCACGTTCTCGTGGGGAGCGAAGAAGAAGTGGCGGGGAACGCCGATGGTTAGTCCCTTGATGTCTTCCCTTAGCGATAGCGAATAGTCCGGCACCGGTGCAGTGCTGGTGGTGGGGTCCTTGGGATCGTATCCCGCCAGCGCCTGCATCATGTATGCCGTATCTTCCACCGTCCAGGTCATGGGACCGCAATGGTCTTGGGACCAACTCAGGGTCACCACCCCCGCCCGGCTGACCCGGCCATAAGTTGCTTTAAGCCCAACGATGCCGCACAGGGAAGCTGGGCCACGGATCGACCCACCAGTGCATGATCCCAACGCGGCCATTGCCTGGCCCGAAGCCACGGCAGACCCGGAGCCGCTACTGGAGCCTCCGGTAATATGGTCCAGGTTCCAGGGGTTGCGGGCCGGAGGGAAGGGCGTGGTGAAGTCGGGCCCGCCCAGAGCGAACTCGTGCATCGCCAATTTGCCCAACAGAATGCCTCCGGCGGCTTTCAGACGGGCCGTGGTCGTGGCATCTTCCGCGGGCACCCGGTCGATATACACCTTTGATCCGGCCGTGGTCGTAACCCCGGCGGTGTCGTAGAGGTCTTTCAGGGCGAATGGAATCCCGTGCAAAGGCCCCTTGTAGTCGCCACGGCGTATCTCCGCTTCGGCAAGGCGAGCGTCATCTAGGGCCTGTTCTTTCAATACAATGATGTACGAGTGCAACCGGTCGTCGGTGGCTTCTATCCGGTCGAGAAATGCCTGGGTAAGCTCAACCGGTGAAAGTTGTCCGCTTTTCAGCAGTCCGGCCGCTTCCCGGATGGTCAGATGGTAAAGATTAGTTTGGGAGGTCGTCATCTCTTCCCCTTTTCGGTATATTCGGCATTCAAGATGGATTCAAGTAGCCAACCGGCGAATCAAGCAGACGGCCATTCGGGATGGAAATTCAAGCCAATCTCTTCAGCCTGCAGATCGATGGAGTGCAGTTGCTGAATGTAATGGGAGTACATGTCGTACAAAGGTTTCAACTCGTCCAACTCTTGCTGGCTCATGCCAAGCCCGGCCCGGTCGCTCATAAGCTTGAACTCTTCGGGGGTTACCATGTCTCCTGGTGATGTTGCCATAGCGTTGCTCTCTCCAGACCAAACGTGGGAACGATAAATTGTTCCTCAGTGGCCAACGTGATATCGTGGGCGCGAATGAGACAACGGCTCTCCTGAATTTAGGCCGGTCTCCTGCACGGCCCTAGTTTACACCCGCACGGGTTCGGGTCAACCGCCGTCACACTTTTTCGAGGAAGAAATATGCAGCCTTTAGAGGGCATCAGGGTCCTGAGCGTCACCGTTTACTTGGCGGGGCCGTTTTGCGCCATGAACCTGGCCCGGTTGGGCGCCGAAGTCATCAGGGTGGAGATTCCCGGAAGGGGCGACCCGGTGCGGGGAAACGGTCCCTTTGCCGGGGCCGACGGCTGGCACGACGAACCCCAGAACAGCAATGACCTTTCGACTCGTTTTCTCAAACGGGCCCAGGGAGTCAAGAGCGTCACCCTGGATCTGAAGCACCCCCAGGGCAAGGAGATGTTTCTTGAACTCGCCAGGTCCTGCGACGTGGTCCTGGAAAACCTGGCTCCCGGCTCGATGCGGCGCTTGGGACTGGGATATGACGAAGTTTCCCAGGACAACCCCGGCATTGTCTACGCCTCCATATCCGGCTACGGACAAACCGGCCCCTACGCCGAAAAACCGGCCCACGACCCCCAGATTCAAGGGATGAGCGGCCTCATGGACATCAACGGCGACGCGGATGGACCGCCCACCAGAGTCGGATTTTACATCGGCGACCTGGTTACACCCCTGTTCGCCTGCTACTCCATCCTAGCCGCCCTCCGGGAGAAGGACCGGACCGGCCAAGGCCAATACCTGGACGTTTCCATGATGGATACTCTTGTGTCTCTCATGTTCATGGAGAATCTGGAGGAAAACATCGAGTACGGCCAGCCGTTGCGCACTGGCAACATCAGCCGTAACGGCCCCACCGGGCTGTATCACGCCAGCGACGGCGACGTATCCCTTACCGTTACCAGCGACGAGCAGTGGGCCAGACTGGCCCGGGCGTTGGACGCACCCCAATTCTTGGAGGACCCCCGGTTCGAAAGTTATGTCACCCGCACGGCCAACGTGGAGGAAGCGCGGCAGCAGATCCAAGCCATCATCGGAGAGTTCACGTTGGAAGAAGCCCTGAATCGCCTTGAGAGCCATGATGTGCCCTGCGCCCAGGTACGCACCGCCGAACAAGTGATGAACGACCAGCACTTCTGGGACCGGGGCAGTCTGATGCCCCTGCGCCACGCCGGATTTCCCAAGCCGGTAAAGGGAGTTGCTTCGGGCTTCCCCGTGATCTTTTCCGGCGGACCTCTGCCGGAAATGTCAGGCGCTCCAACCTTGGGAATGCACAATCAAGAGATTTTTTCCAAGCTTCTGGGACTGGACGAATCGGACCTGGTCAGCCTGAAAGAAAGCGGCGTGATTTAAATCGGATTTGCGGACGTCAATCCGTTCCAGATATTAGGGGAAGGACAATGGTCACACCAGAGCAACGAGTCAACATTCTGCAAGCAGAGGCGGAATCATTTAAGACCTACTTGAGTTGCCTCCCCGCCGAAGCCTGGAATCAACCTAGCGCCTGCGAGGGTTGGACGGTGGCCGACGTGGTCGGCCATCTGAACGGGCAGAACTTCGCGTCTCGGGTTGCCCGGGGACTAGCGGATGACGCCTCACCTCCCGAAGGCGCACCGTTGGTGGAACACCACGACGAGGACCGCTTCGCCGAGGACATCTTTCAGCGGGCATTGTCGAACCGGGAAGAACACGGTGAGAATCTGCTGGAATCTTTCATTCCCCGTCTTGATGAGTCCGTTCAGGTGTTTAACACCGTCGGGCCGAACGACTGGGAGAAGCCCTGTTATTGGCCTCCGGGACCTGAACCGGTACGAACATTGTTAGACATGCGGATCGCCGAATTAACCATGCATGCTTGGGATATTCGGTCCACCTTCGATGCCGGCTATCGCCTTTCTGACGATAGCGTCCGCGTTCTGATGCAAACAGTGGACCGGGCTGTTCGCCGAGCCTTCCGCCCCGACGTCGACATACAAAGCGAAATTCGATACCGGTTCGAAGTGATGGAGCCATTCGAGACTGCCTACGATGTGGTGATGGCCGCCCAGGGTACCCACGTTGAGCCCTCCGGCAAGCAAGGGGCCGACGTTACCTTTCGATGCGACGGAGAGACTTACGTGTTGGTCATGTACGGCCGGCTCAGCCCGGAAGACGCCACGGCTCAGGGCCGATTGACCTTCCAAGGCGACTCGGAACTGGCCGGAAGCTTCGGGCGTCGATTCAAGGGAGGTTAGGGCGTTGGCGCAACTCCCTGCCGGAATCACTCAGGTGCTAATCCGATGAAACGGGCGCTGGTGATCCGCCACGCGCCGGTCGAAACTCTGGCCGCAAACTTTACATCGGTTCTGCAATCTGAGAACTTTCAACTCGAGCCGTTGAACATTTTTAAAGATGCTCCCGTGTACCGATCGTTCCAAGCTCCTCCCTTGGAGGACATCGGCCTAATCATCGCACTAGGCGGTCCCATGTCAGCCAACGACGACTACCCGGCGCTGCGCGAAGAATGTGAGTACTTAAGAAGCGCCATGGCTGCGGGGAAGCCGGTGATGGGTATCTGTCTCGGCGCCCAGATCATGGCCAAGGCGCTGGGTGGCAAGGTGGAGGCCACCGGCGGATATCAATTCGGACTGAGCAGGCTGTTAATCACTGAGAAAGGCGCCGCTGATCCGGTGTTCGGCAAGATCGACGTGCCCTTGGCGCCCACCCTGCACGGCGAATGCTTTACCATCCCCAAGGATGCGGTCAAGCTGGCAGAAGGGTATATGCTGTGCCGGGACGGCGCGTACCGACGCATCAACATGGCCTTTCAATACCATGATTCCTACGCCTTCCAGTTCGAACCCCAGCTTACGTTGGAAGAACTGAAGGTGTGGAACAAAGAGTTCCCAGGAGACTATGAACTGATGGGGGACCGGTTCGACGCTAGGGAAGAGTCCGCCCGAAACCTGCGGGAGTTCGCCAAGTTTGCTCCCTATCACGAGGCTCAGATGCGGGAGATGCTACTGGCTTTTTTGCGGAACGTGGCTTAGCGATCGGGATCATCATTCCATCATCCAACGTAATACTACCAATCATTGTGGGAGGACAATCATGGAAAAGATTCGACATAACCACCCAGATATCGCACCGTCGGGTACCTCATATAGCAGAACCGTGCGCGCCGGAAATCTTCTATTCATCGCGGGTTGCACCGCCCGAGGCACGTCGTCTCAAGGCAAAGACTTGATGACCCAACTTCGAGTCACACTGGACCGGATCGTGCGTGTTGTAGCCGCCGAAGGTGGCACTCCCGGGGATATCGTCAAGATAACTACTTACGTCACCAGCATCTCCGAGTGGCGCGAGAACACCTCCGCCCAGGATTACCTATTCGCGGAATTTTTCCAGGGCGCTTACCCGGCCAACACCCTGGTTGAGATTAGTGCGCTAGCCGAGCCTGGCCTGGATGTGGAGATCGAGGCCATCGCCGAACTGGGATAGGTCACCTTGGTGCAAGATTCGCTTTGATGTGGTAACTTGGGGCGTAATCAGCAGCCTGCTTCAAAGTTCGTTCCCAGTCAGGAAATCACCGTGCGGGGGTTACTATGAGCGACATCAAAATCGAAGAAGGTGTAGTCGTTGCAAAAGGGGGAGACCGGGACCTGAAGGCAGACATCCTCCGCCCAGCCAATCAGTCTGGTCCCGTGCCCGGGATTCTGATTCTTCCTGGAGGCGGCTTCAGAAACGCCGACCGCACGCCGTTGGCGGAACGCTACGGCCTGGCATTGGCCAGCGACGGTTACGTTTGCGTAACCGCCGAGTACCGGGTGATGGATGAAGCCCCCTGGCCGGCCCAAGTCCAAGATGTCAAAGCTGAGATTCGCTGGATGCGGGCCAACAGCGCCGATCTGGGCATCGACCCGGACCTCATCGTCGTCGCCGGCAAGTCGGCGGGCGGACTCCTGGCATTGGTCGCGGCGGGCAGCAGCCACGTAAAAGAATTCGACGGAGACGGCGGGAACCCCGGCGTGAGCAGCAAAGTGGCCGCGGTGGTGGGTATGTCCCCAGTCTCCGACATTTCCGAACGGGCGGTAGACCCCGCATTCGAGCCTCTTTTTGGTAAGAACCCTAGCGCCGATCTCGTCCGCGCGGCAAACGCGATCACCTACGCCAACAAGGACTATCCGCCGGCTCTGTTCTTTCACGGTACTTCCGACACTCGGGTCCATCACTCGACCACGATGCGGATGTACGAGGCGCTGGAACAAGCCGGAGTTCCCGTGGACTTACATCTCTTTGCCGGGGAGGACCACTTCTTCGACCGGGAACCTCGTTTCTACAAAGCCACTACCGACTCCATCGCGATATTCATATCCAGGTATGTCCCCGTGCGGGAGGCCGTGGCCGCTTCTTAGAGTGGCCACCAAGGCTTAACTTGGCAAGTCACAACTAGGAGAGGATGTAATGGCTGTCGTAGGATTGGATCACTTGGTGGTCAACAC
Source organism: Chloroflexota bacterium (assembly GCA_002710215.1). Classification (GTDB taxonomy): domain Bacteria; phylum Chloroflexota; class Dehalococcoidia; order Lucifugimonadales; family UBA3495; genus UBA11650. The sequence goes on from PAJQ01000013.1 coordinate 65,989, forward strand.
CAGAGACGTAGAGGGCTCGATCAGTTTCTATCGAGACGTGCTGGGCATGGAGATACTGAGACTGGACGACTTCCGCGAGGGTAAGGTTGGCTTCGTTTCGGCCAGGGTTTCCCAGGAGATTATCATCGACATTAGGCCCACCAAGTCCGAGGATGCGGTAACGCCCAACATGGACCACTTCTGCCTGGTCCTCGGCCCAACCGATATGAACAAGCTTTATGAGGAACTGAAGTCCAAGGGCATCCACATGGACGGGGACGTGCACCCAGCTTGGGGCGCCCAGGGGATGGGACAGCAGTTCAAGATCTGGGACCCCGAGGGCATCAAGATCGAGCTCAGGTGTTACTCAGGGTCCCCATAGCCACCCAGATTCAATGAACTAGAATGACTTTATGCCATACTTGGAGCTTCCCGGCGTTGACCTGTGGTACACCGACACCGGCGGCGCCGGTACGCCGGTTATCTTCCTGCACGCCGCCTCGGGCAACTGCGAATGCTGGGTGTATCAAGAGCCGGTGTTCACCTCGGCAGGCTATCGCTGCATCGCCTACGACCGTCGGCATTGGGGCCGTTCCCGGCTGAATCAGTCTGGGGAACAGCCTGGTTACGCCAGCGATGATTTGCATGGCCTGGTAGACCACCTGGGCTTGGACCGTTTCCACCTAGTAGCGACCGCGGCTGGCGGAATCGGCGCATTAGACTACTCTTTGCTACACCCCCAGCAAGTACGCAGCCTGGTGGCCGCCAACACCATCGGCGGCGTTCAGGATGCGTCCTACCTAGAAGTCCAGCACCGGCTCCGCCCACAGGAGATTCAGGCGTTGCCGGTGGAGTTGCGGGAACTGGGGCCGTCTTACCGGGGCATCAACCCCGAGGGCGCCGCCCGCTGGCTGGAGATCGATCACCACAGCCGTCAGGAGGGGACACCCGGAGCGCAGCCGTTGCGGGACCCCATGACCTACGCGCGTTTAGAGACGATGCAGATTCCGGTCCTGATGCTGGCCGGCGATGCCGACCTGTTGTCGCCGCCGGCCATGATGCGGTTGCTGGCCAGCCACATCCCGGGATGCGAGTGGGCGACGGTGCCCGCAGCGGGACACGCCGCTTTCTGGGAGGAACCGGAGGTCTGGAACCGCCAGGTGCTGGAGTTCATAGCGCGCCACTAACCCAACAGCGCGGTGGCATATAATCAATCTGACCAGATCAAGTAATTACCGGTGGGAGAATATCGGACCATGATAAAGCCAAGAAACTTAGGGCATCTGGTGATACGAGTTAGAGACCTCAAGATATCCGAGGAGTTCTACACCAAGTTCTTGGGACTGGAAGTCAGTGGACGTGGCGGCGACTCCATGGTGTTCTTCAGGAGCAACGACAGTGTGCACCATGACCTGGCCATCGCCAAGCTGGACGGCAACGCCCCCGGCCCCGAACAGGACCGCGTGGGTCTTTACCACTTCGCCTACGAGTTCGAATCCTTCGACGAGATCCGGGAAGCCTACCGGTTGACCCAGGAGTTGGGCGTTAGGATAGCTGGGTTCGGCGACCACGGCGAGAGCAAAGGGCTCTACATCCTAGACCCCGACGGCATCGAGATTGAGCTTTCCGCCTTCGCCCCGGAGCTAAAAGACACGCCGCTGCAGGAGCTGTTGACCCAGGGTTCCGAAGAAGCCGTTAGAGCCGGTTAACCCCGGTCCAATCCCAGCAACTCCGGGAGAACGTTCATATCGCTGAAGGTCTGGATGCCCAGGCCTTCCAGCCCCCAGATGTCTTTGTTGGGGCAATNCCCCAGCACCGTCATGCCCGCCGCAAGACCGGCTTGAGCACCCGGATAGCTGTCTTCTATTACTACGCAACGGCTGGGGGGAACCTCCATCTTCTGGGCCGCCAGCAGATATATGTCGGGGGCTGGCTTGCCATGGGCGACTTGATTGACGCCAAAAAACTTGTCGCCGAAATATCCGGCCAGGCCGGTAACCTNTAAGGTGACGACCATCTTTTCCCTTGTTCCGTTCGATGCAACGCACATTGGCATTCCAGCAGCCCCCAGGCAGCGTACAGTCTCAACCGCGCCGGGAATGGGTAGCAACTCCTTCCGGAATCTCTCCGATTCCATGGTCAGTTGTTGTTCCTCAATGTCTGCAGGCAATGAACCCGGCACTTCATCCTCGAACATTTCCCACATCTCCGAGTAGGCAAGGCCCGTTGTCCTGCGGGCAACTTCGTCCGGTGACATCTCCAGGCCGGCTTCTTTAAGCAATTGGGATATGACTTCGTTGTTAATAGTTTCCGTGTCGACCAGAACTCCGTCACAGTCGAAAATCACCAAGTCAAAAGTCGTCATTCTGTTGGGACCGCTCCGTTATTCGAAGTTTGAGGGCCGGGTCTCCGGAAGATTTCCCGGTTAGGGGTCTCCCGGCAAGGGCGGCGCTGAATCTGGCGGACGCCGGTGGCCGGTGGCTTGTTCGTAGGCGTAGGCCAGTTTGACCATCGTTGGGTCGCTGAACGGCCGGCCGAGAAAGGTGATCCCCACGGGAAGTCCGGCGGACGTGAACCCGGCTGGGACCGAGATCGACGGCACGTACACCAGGTACGTATTGATATGGGTAGTGCCCCTCATGTCGTAGTAGGGCGGTCCCACACCTTCAGCGATCAGCGTAGGTTGATGCTCCACCGTTTTGTGGACGATAGCGTCCAACTGGGCGTCCGCCATTATCTTCATGACGCTGAACATAAGATCCTCTCGGGCCAGCAGATACTCGGCGTAAGCCGCCGGGCCGGTCAGCGCGGCGCCGGCGTACTTGGACCGGTGAACCTTGGCGTAATCCGGCGACTGCATCATGGCCTCAGGCGATGCATAGGGAGGGTTGTCGCTGCGCCCGTAGTAACGGTCCCAAGCTTCGTCGTTGCGGCCGTCGCTGGCTCTTTTCGCCAACAACTCGGTGAGACGTGGTACCTCGGGCAGAGGGATGACCGTTGCNCCGGCGCTTTCCAACTCGGCGGCGGCCCGGTCGAATACCTGGGATACTAACCGGAAATCATCGGAGTCCGGCTCAGAATGAAAGCCCATCGATTGAGTCATGACGCCTATGCGGGCGCCCCTTAGGCCTTCACCGTCAAGGAAATCGGTAAAAGTCTCNGGAGCTTGCCCAACGCCGAAGGATGTCATGGGGTCGTCCGGGTCGTATCCGACCATTACGTCCAACATCTTTGCCAGGTCGGTGACCGACCTGGTCAGGGGNCCCAGGGACCCTGGCTGCCCCGGCCAGCCGGCGTAGACCCCGCCNCGGCTAACCAGACCGGCCGTTGGCCTGATGCCGGTAACGCCGTTCCAGGCTGCCGGCCTCCGGATAGACGCGAATCCTTCCTGGCCGATGGCAACCGCGCCCAGATTGGCCGATACGCTGGCGCCGGGACCTCCCGAAGAGCCGCCGGGCGTCCGGGCCAGGTCATAAGGGTTTCTGGTCGACCCGANCAGGGACCCATGGGTATCGCCGCGCCCCAGTTCCCCCAGGGTCGCTTTGGCTAGGATAATCGCGCCGGCCTGCCTCAACTTCTCGGTCACGAAGCAATCCCGGTCAGGGAAATAGTCTCTGAAAACTACCGACCCCAAAGTAGTGGGCATTCCCCGGGCGTCCATCTGATCTTTGAGAATCACCGGCACGCCGTGGAGGGGGCCGGTAAGGCCGTTGTTCCCGAAATCCCTGTCCAACCGGTCGGCGTCTTCCAGCGCCTGAGGATTCACCGTGATTATCGAATTGATCTCGGGACCGTTGCGATCGTATGCCTCGATACGGTTCAGATAAAGCTCGACCAATTGACGAGCGGTAAGAGAACCATCGGCAAAAGCTTGCTGGATGTCAGCGATGGTTGTTTCTTGTAGGCGGAATCTGCCGGTCTTTTGATGTTCCGCAGTCATAGGTCTTCCCCTTTACCGGCCATTTGTCTGTCGGTATTGGAAATCTGGATTTCCACAAGATTGTACTCTACACCGAGCACGAAAACTCATTTCCGGTGTAGAATCTAGGACACCCAAGGATTTTCTTCGGCCAACTCCGGAGCGATCCAGACCAGGAGAAAGCAATGCCACCTGAACAAGCTGGTTCAAATAGCGCTCTAANCGAAACCGCNACCAAGGCTATCGATGCCGCCCGCGAAGAGTTGTTCGGCATAGCCCTGGACATTCATGCCCACCCTGAGCTGAACTACCAGGAGTTCCACGCGGCCAAACTCCTATCCGACACGCTGGAAGCCCACGATTTTGCCGTGGAGCGGGGGATAGGCGGCGTGGAGACGGCGTTCCGCGCCACNCTGGAAGGTGGCGCCGGCGACGGACCGACAGTGGCCGTTCTGGCCGAGTACGACGCTTTGCCGGAGATCGGCCATGGCTGTGGCCACAACCTTATCGCCATGGCAGGCTTGGGCGCGGGGCTGGGAGTCCAAGCCAACATCAAGAATCTACCAGGCCGCCTGGTGGTCATCGGAACTCCCGCTGAAGAAGGCGGCGGAGGTAAGATCAAACTATTGGATGCCGGCGTGTTCGACGGCGTGGATATATGCCTGTCCTCCCACCCTTCATCCAATCGCACCGTTATTCCCCAGGACATCCCGTTGGACGAAAGCTGGAGCCTGGCCATGGTCGGCTTCCGGTACATCTACCATGGNAAAGCGGCCCACGCCGCCGCCGCCCCGGAGGAAGGCATCAACGCGCTGAACTCCTTGATCCACCTATTCACCGGCATCGACGCCCTACGACAACACCTGCGGGAAGACACGCGGATCCACGGNATCATTACTGACGGAGGCCTGGCACCCAACGTGGTCCCCGAGTTCGCCGCCGCCAACTTCATGCTCCGGTGCCGGGACCGCAATTACCTCAGCGACGTCATCGTAGGGAAGGTTTTGAAGATTGCCGAAGGCGCAGCGTTAATCTCTGGAGCCACCTTGGAAGTCGAGCCATATTACCCGTTCTACGAGAATGTCCTNCCCAATGGGGTACTGGCCGAAAACTTCCGCGCCAACGCCGAGGCCGTCGGGATGCGTATCGACGCTCCCACCGGCGGCAGGCGGGGCAGCGGCGCGTCCACCGATTTCGGGAACGTTAGCCAGGTCTTGCCGTCCCTTGAACTGCGTTATGCCGTCAGCGAGACCCCGGTGCCTTCCCATTCCAGGCAGATGACCGAAACGGCCATCACCGAGACAGCGTTATCCAGCGCCTTGAACGTCGCCAAGGTCCTCAGCTTGACGGCTGGCGACTTCCTAAGAGACCCAGCCAGGCTGAAAGAAGCCCAGGCGGAATTTGCCAAGCGAAGCGGCTAATGCCAATGCGATCTGAATTTGGGGAATGGGAACGCACCCCCCTCTCTAACCTTCCCCCTTTATGAGGGAAGGTTAGAGAGGGGGTGAGACGTTCGCAAGAAACAAGCTCTCATCCAGGCAAAAAATGAACNCCGGAGAATAGACCATGCCCATCAACCTTAACGACCTGAACCCTGCCCAACTCGCCGAGAGGCGGGACTTGATCCTCGGCAGCTTCGGCCGCATCGACAAGGAATTCGACCGTAGACGCGGCGAAAACCGGCTGCTGGTAAAGGCCGGGGACATCGAGTGGGAGTCCGCGTCCCGGGTCCACCCCACCACGCAAGAGGGCCATCTCCTGGCCAGGATCATTTCTCCTGAACTTGGCTTCAACATACATACCTTTCGGGTGTTCAAACGTTCCATCGCCGGCAAGGAGACCGATGGCGCCTTTCACACCCATGGCGACGCGGTCAAGTTCTATCTAGAAGGCAAAGGGAAAGAGATTATCGACAAGGAAGAGGTAGTGGTGGAGCCGGGCGACATGGCCTTCATCCCGGGAAATGTTTGGCATGGAACCGAGAACACCGGGGACGAACCCATGGTTTTCATCGCCTTCCATCAGATCCCCGGCACCCAGCTACCGGTCCCGGCGTCTTGGCAGTACCCAACATCAGACATGGAGGGGTTGGACGATCTGGACGATCTGGTCAACTCGTCCCAAAAAGAGGACCCGCCGTCCATGGGCTCGGCCACGCTATACTCCCGCCGGCAGCACTTTCTCCATGAGCTTGGTGTGCTGGACGAGGAGATGGACCGGCGCCGGCAGGCCAAACGCTGGCTGGTCCGCAAAAACGATGTCCCCTGGGAGTTGCCGGCGGATAACCAATCGGTGCCACTGATAGCTCCCGAGTTGGGGTTCAACATCCATACCCTGCAACTATCTATACGCCTGGTACCACCTGGTTACAGCGACACCACATTCCACAGCCACGGAGAAGCGGTACATTATTTCCTTGCCGCGTCGGGGCGGCAAACGGTGGGGGAGGAAGACATCCAGGTATCCAGCGGAGACCTGGTTTTCATTCCGGCGGGTGTTCCTCACGGCCTCCACAATCCGGGTGATGAGGTAATGAGGGTTTTGGTAGCGGAGCAGTTGCCGGGTACCTGCATCCAACGGCCCGTGATTAGTCAGGATGATAGTTAACTTTAGCGGGGGCGCCCCCTCTCTAGCTCTCCCCCGTAAAGGGAGCGAGAACAAGCTCCTTCCCCCTTTACNGGGGGAAGGTTGGGATGGAGGCGAGACCTTGGGACTCCAAAACATTAACCCAAACAACCAATTCGGCAGGTGAATAAATTGGCATCTCTTGACAACATCGGCGTCCTGTTGCCCACCAGGGGTGTTCTGGTACACGCTCAGAGCGCCGGGCCGCGGGTTGAGCTTAACTGGCAGATGGCGGAGACTGCCGAAAGGCTCGGCTACGACTCCGTGTGGGTCGGAGACAGCATCACTTCCAAGCCCAGACTGGAGCCTCTGGCCGTCATGGCGGCCCTGGGAGCGCGCACCAGCCGGGTAAAGATCGGCACCGCCGTCATGCTGAACGCGCTACGGCACCCGGTGCACCTGGCCCATTCATTGGCGACCATAGACAACATTTCCGGTGGGAGAGTAATCCTCGGCGTCGGCGCCGGCCGAGGCAACAACCAGATGTTCATNGACGAACACACCAACGTTGGGGTACCCATCGGAGAACGGGCTGCCCGCATGGAAGAGAGCATCAACTTGATGCGTTCCCTGTGGACCGAGGAGCACGTTTCCAGCTCCGGCGGGCACTACCCCATCCGAGACGTAACCCTGGAACCCAGACCGGTGCAGCNGTCCATACCGGTCTGGATCTCCAGCAACTGGGTTAAGCGTGGACTCCGGCGGGTCGCCGACATGGGAGACGCTTGGATCACCAACGTGCCGTCCATCGACCTGCTCAACCAATGCTGGGCGAGGATAGAGGACAATGCGTCAGATTTGGGACGAGACCCCAACGCCATCTGGCGGGCTCTATACATCTCGGTGAACCTCAACGACGAAGACGCGGCCCTGTCTGAAGGCGACGAGTTCATGCGGGCCTACTACAGCATCCCCTACGAGGTCATCAGCAAACAACTCTTGTGCGTCTTCGGCTCGCCCCAAAAATGCATCGACACCATGCACCAATACCAGGAATCCGGCATCAATTACTTCATCGTGCGTTTCGCATCGCCCAACCAGATGGACCAGCTCGCCAAGTTTACCGAGCACGTCCTGCCATATCTGGCGTGATTCGGGCTTTCAGTTGGTCTAGGAGTAGGACATGCGAGTATTGATCCCAGGAGCGCTGTTTGCTGGCCTGATATTCTTGGCTATGGCGTGTAGCNAGCCCGAGCCCACGGCAACGCCATTGCCCACGACANCTCCAGCCCNCGCTGCCCTTTNCGCNGGACATCAGTTGTTCGTCGATAAAGGGTGCGCGGCCTGTCATGGTCAAAACGCCGGGGGCTCGTCATTTGCTCCTCCGTTGGCGGGACATTCGGCGGCGGTAGTTAAGCGCCAGATCAGAGCTCCTTTGGGAATCATGCCGGTGTTCCCGCCGGACAAAATCTCCAATGAAGAGATGGAGGCCATCACGACATTCATCGACGGCCTCGAAGGTGAACGCCAACACGTGCATTCCGAAGCCCCCACCGGACCGGATGAGTTAGCCCTTCACCATTGGATGGCTCTCTTTTCCATCGAAGCCGGCGACCCTGGTGAAGGCGCCCATCACCTGGGGCACATCGCAGACCTGACCGAGGGCGAGCACTTTGCCCAGATGAAAAAAGCCATCTCGTTGCTGGAAGAAGGTGACGTCCACGAGGGAGGACACATCGTAGAGGGGATGCTTGCCGTCCTTGAAGACGTGGGGCTGGATGATCAAGGAATGCACCTAACTCTTGCGTTGTCTTCGGCACGGGTTGGGGAAAAAGACGCATCGTTGCACCACTTGGAGCATTTTCTCGATTCGACTTCGGGGGAACGGCATGAAGCCGCGGAGGAGATAGAGTCATTGCTCCGGGCGGATGCGGTTCACGACGCCGTGGACCGCTTGGAAGAACTCTCCGGGCAGGCCCGTCCTCAGGATGAGCACGGGCATCAAGACGAACACGGTCACTAGAATAACAGGCAGCCGGGCCGGGCAGTCACCAGCCTAACTCCAAAATGATAGGCTAACCACACATCGCTAAAGGAGAAGAACGTTTTGGCAGATAAGATTCGCTTGGGCATAATAGGAGCCAACATCCACCGGGGATGGGCGCCGCGGGCACACCTGCCTGCCATCGTGGCCAGCCCCGAGTTCGAACTGACCGCCGTTTGCACTACCCGTATGGAAAGTGCCGAAGAGTCCCGGCAGAAGTACGGGGCCAAACTGGCCTTCGACGACTACCACAAGATGCTGGCCCACCCGGACATTGATGCCGTGGCAGTCAGCTTGCGGGTTCCGGCTCACTATGAGCCGACCATGGACGCCATCAATGCCGGAAAGCACGTCTACGTTGAATGGCCCTTGGGCCGAACCACCGCCGAAGCCCAGGAGATGGCCGACGCGGCCCAGGCAAAAGGGGTCCGGAACATGGTGGGACTTCAAGCTCGGGCCGCGCCCAGCATCTTGTACGCCAAGGAACTGGTGGAGTCGGGTTACGTGGGCGATGTTATGTCATGCCATGTCAGCCGGATCGATGGTGGGACCCTGGAACGGACTTCCGACCGGACCTGGCAAAAAGACGTGGAGTTGGGCGCGAATACATTGACCATCTCCTGTGGCCATACCATCGACGCCTTGCGCTTTGTCGTGGGAGACTTCAGCAATGTATCCACCGTGGTCAGCAACCAGGCCAAGCAGTGGTTTGAGACAGACACCAATCAACTTGTCGACGTCACCTCGCCCGACAACATATTGGTCAGCGGCAGGTTGGCCGGCGGCGGAGTGGCCTCGGTCCACGTCGCCAGCAATCCCTCGGTTGGCAGCGGTTACCGCATGGAGATCTACGGACGGGAAGGATCGCTGGTGGCATCTTCCGGCGAGTCTCCGAACCAAGATGGAGTGAAGTTACGCGGCGCCAAGGGCGGCAACCAACTGGAAGACCTGGAGATCCCCGGCAGATTGACAAACGTGCTGGAGGGCATGCCCCGGGGCGCGCCTTACAACGTGGGGCAGATGTACTACCAGTTCGGCCAAAGCATCCTCTCGGGAAACCCCTGCCAGCCCGACTTCAACACCGCCGTGGAGCTGCACCACTTCATCGACAGCATCCAGGCAGCGTCGGACCAGGGCCGGGAGATGGCGGTTACCGGGAGATAACGCCGCTCGGGCTATTCGAAGCGCCAGGTTATGTCATCCGGGCACAGGTCCGGTGAGGAGACAGCATAATGCCATTCGTAAACACAGTTTTGGGGCCGGTAGACACGGCGGACTTAGGATTTACCTTGAGCCACGAGCACGTGGGAACCAACGCCGCCGGACTGCGCCACACTTATCCTGAAATCATCAACCGCCCCGCCTTAAAAGAGCAGGCCGTAGCCGCTTTCAAAGATGCCTACGCCGAGGGTGTCCGGACCATGATCGAAGTGAGCACCTTCGACCTGGGGCGGGACATCGAGCTGATACAAGAGGTATCCAGGGAGAGCGGCGTTCAAGTCATCGCCGCCACCGGCAACCACCTGGCGGTGCCCCGTCCCTTCGGCGAGGTGTCACCCGACGTTATCGCCGCGATGTACGTCAGGGAGATCAAGGAAGGGATCGAAGGTACTGGGATCAAGGCCGGCATCATAAAGGTGGCCAGCGACCGGGGAGGGGTTACCCAGCCCCAGGAAAATGTCCTGCGCGCGGCGGCCCTCACCCACAAACAGACCGGCATTCCCATATCAACCCACACCTGGTCGCCGGACCGGGTGGGCGACCAGCAAGTCCGCATCTTGGAAGAAGAGGGCGTGGATTTGAACCGGGTCTACATAGGACACAGCAGCGACGATACCGACATGGGCTACCTGTTGGGCCTGCTAGCCAAGGGTGTCTGGTTGGGCATGGACCGGTATCCCGGAGGGCGGGATCCCAGCACGCCCAACTGGGAAGTACGCACCGAGATCGTGAAGAAACTCATCGACGAGGGCCACTGCGGCCGGATCATGCTCTCCCACGACTACTCGGTACCTAAAGCCCGATACATGCCGGAAGAGCAAGAAGCGCGCCGCGCCGCCAATCCCGACGGATTCAACTTCATTGGCCGCTACGTACTGCCGCGCCTTAAAGATTTGGGCGCCACCGACCAAGACATCCACACGATGATGGTCGACAACCCACGGCGTTTTCTTGAAGGGAACTAACCTCGCACACTTCGCGACTGCCGCCTACCGCGGCAAACTGGAATAGCTCCCGTAAACGCTTGAGCCGCTTCGGTGCGGTGGAACCAAAAACTAGATGGTGGCGAACCCTCTTGCCCCTCGACAGTCCCGCCTTTCTGCAACTGCGCCGGTGTAAGGGGATTCGCGGCAACACAAATCGGGAGAACATATATGCAATTTGGTCTTTTCTACGAATGGCCGAACCCCACGCTGAGGAATTGGAAGACCCTCTACCAAGAAGGCGTCGAGGAGATTCAATACTCGGAAGAGATGGGGTTCGACTACTGTCTCATCGCCGAGCACCACTTTTCCAACTATGGCAATTCGCCCGCGCCCCTTTTACAGGCGCTGCACATCGGCCAACAAACCAAGCGCCTGAAGATCGCCACGGGGATCCTGGTGTTACCCATCTGGCAACCG
>PAJQ01000014.1 GCA_002710215.1 Chloroflexota bacterium
ACACTACTGGAATAGATTTGGCCCGGTTTAATCGCCTCAAGATTGCTCCGATTCGGGTTCTACCGCCGTATTGAACCGATTCATGGCGATGTCGATGTTGGTTTCGAGGATGCAGTCCACAGCCTCTACGGTCCTTTTCTCCGCTTCTATCATGACCGGAGACTCTTCCGCGGAAAATGGGCCGATCACGTGTGCGATTGGGTCCGCTCCTGGAGGCGGGTGGCCGATCCCCACGCGGAGTCTGGGGAACGCCTGGGAGTTTAGCGCGGCGATGATGGACTTGATACCGTTATGGCCGCCGCCGCTGCCGGACGCCCGGATGCGGAGCCGCCCCAAGGGCAACTCCATCTCATCGTAGACGATCAATAGGTCTTCCGGCTGGGCCTTGAATCGGGCCAACAGATAGAGCACGCCTTCCCCGCTGTTGTTCATAAACGTCCGGGGTTTGGCCAGAACGATCTCCTCCCCGGCTCGGGTGCCCAGTCCAAGCACCGCCTTCACCCTCCGGTCCCAAGGACCGATGTCCCAACCCTTGGCCATACGGTCCACACACCGGAATCCCACGTTGTGGCGGGNGTCTCGGNACCNCGTTCCGGGGNTGNCTAGTCCTACTATTAAACGCATGGCAGATTCATTGANACTCAGTAATCAGACCAAAAGCTGGCGGATGAACGCCANAAGGTCTTCATTTAGCGTGTTGGATAAGGCCGACAGATCGCTGGCCTGAACGATGGCGATGAAGTCATTTAGCCGTTGGTCGTTGTTGCCCTCCAAGACCCGCTCCACTAACAGATTGCTCAGCCGCCGGTTCTTGTCCTCCAAAACCCCATCGATCGCCGACGCCAGACGCGCCAGGTCCCCAGTAGGTATCGTCCAATCCAAGCCTAAGTGGCAGGATGGGCATCTGGGCGCGGACTCCAGATCAAGGAAGGCCGGGTCAGTCTCGCAAGGCGATGGTCCGGGGTCGATCTGTCCGAGTTTTTCGAAAAGGCCGCTCCCGGTGGTCTCGCCAAGTTCGGGTAAGGCATTTAAAAGCGAATGGGCGTTCATTTTTCGCCGTGCCGCCCCCAACTCCCGAAGGTAGGCCGCCANGGATAGGTGAATGTCTCCATGGTGGTCTCGATATGCTAGAGCGTACCGCGACTTGAATCGGGTTATTTCGGGCGCCAGACCCTCCCACCCTCTCGGAGATTGCAGCAGCGGCNCAGGAGATATGGCTTCTTGAAGAGCTTGATGTTGAATGGAGAGTTCGGCCATGGCCAGAGGGACGGCGGCCTGATCCAAGTACATTTGGGCCGAGAGGATATCGTCCTTACAATCGCTCAACCGGGTCAATCGGTCCAGAGCGGTGATGTCAGCCGCCAAATCTTGGTGGTTTTGGTAGGCCCTTTTTATCGACCGGAATATGGATGCAGAGTCGTTCCCGGAGATTTCCGCCAGGTGCCCCACGGCGTTTCCCGGCCCCTCANCCTCGTGGTCAGCCGCTGANATCCCCAAGGATCGCAGGAAGTTGGTGGCCTGGCTTAGGCGCACTTCGAACTCCACCATATTCCCCAGAAGACTTGCTTCTTGATTCTCAACAGCCTCGCCCTCGGAGATGGGTGTTAGCTCCGGACAAAGAATGGCTAAGTATATAAGGGCGTCGTTCCACTCCGGCTCAGTCACGGGACCGATGGTGGTGGCCCAGCGGCCGATCTCATCGTCCCACCTGAGGTACGGGATCAAGTCCGCAGTGAGGCGGGTCCCAAGCAAAGGACTTCCATCGGCCAGCATCATCTGGTGACCGGCATTTAAGCGCACTTCCATCCTGGGCTGCTCGTGATGGATGTAGAGGAGGAGATAGAGTATCGCCAACTGTCCGGTTAGCCCGGCCTCGTGGGACAGATAGTTGTGAATCAGGGACCACTGAACCGGCGATGATAGTCGGGCTAGCCTGTTCTGGATAAGAATCGCTACATTCGAGGAGGGAAACTCCGGAGGGTCGGAGAGTTGAGCGGCGANAAGANCTAATCCCGGTCCTAGTTGGGACACCAGGCTGGCTCCGGATCCCGGTTGGCTGAAGATTTCCCGGAAAAGTTCAGGTGGGTCCACGGAGGTCACCGGCCTGGGTAACGCGGTCCCATCGATCGGCAGATCTGGGTATGCGCCGGCCAAAAGACTCTGCCCTAGCCGGGAAAACCAAGGTTCAGGGGTGAGACCGGCGAATACGGCGGCGGGGTCCGGTTTTTGGGCCGAGTTGGTGATGATGTGTCCCTGGGAGAACCTGACCGACTCTTCGCCCCACAGTTGTTCTTCCGTTTCTTCCAAGCGCCGCTGCAGCGTGGTGCGGATCAACTCCCCTTCGGTGTCTCGTTGAATGCGGTAAGCGCCCAGCGTTTCTCTGATGGTGGCCATTTCGTTGNAGTATCGGCTTCGGCGGCGCGACAACCCGGTGGCCGGGATACACAGGGCGATCCGGGAGTCTTGTATCTTGGGAGACTGCTGACGGCCCCGCTGTTGCAGTAGGACGATTCGGAAGAAGGCGTCTTGGCCGAGGGGTTCTCCCCAGGCGGGAAGCCACCGGTCGGCCCGAATCACCTCTCCCTGGTATCGCAGGCCCAGGTGGTCGCAATAGAAAGGCACGGCCTGCCCCAGCGGAAACTCCTCCAGCCATGCCCTGGGCTCGCCGTAAGAGGTCACGCCACCGGCTCCGTCAACGGTTGGTCCATCAATTCGAGAAAGGCGGCTTCGTCGAGTATTTCGGTGCCCAGCCGGCCCGCGGCTGCTACCTTGGATCCCGGCGACCCGCCGGCGACCAGGTAGTCGGTNTTGCGGGNCACTGCTGAAGNGACGTTGCCGCCCAGGATTTTGATTCTATCCTCNGCTTCCCGGCGAGTGAACCCCGATAGGGTGCCGGTGACGACGAAGCTTTTCCCCGAGANGGGCAGGTCATCGGCGGCCTCTTGAATATCCNGGATATCNTGGTGAAGAACCACGCCGNCTTNCCNGAGATCCTTCAGAACTTGNTGATTGNGGGGGACGGCAAAATAATCGGCNACGCTTTCCGCNATCTTGGGACCGATACCCGGTATCTCCGTTAATTCTTCAGNGGTGGCTTCGGCCATTNCGTTGAGACTGGCGTACCGTTGGGTCAGAAGTTCGGCGATCTCCGATCCAACGTGGATTATTCCCAAAGCGAACAGGACCCGGTGCAGGGGCCGTTGCTTGCTGACCTCGANGTTGGTCATTATCTTGGTTGCCANNTTATCGCCCATGCGGTCNAGCTTTAGGAGTTCNTCTTTGTCCAGCCGGTANANANCGGCGACATCCTTTACCAGACTGTTTTCGATCAGGATGTTGCACCATTGCNCTCCCAGGCCGTCGATATCCATCGCGCCTTTGCTGACAAAGTGTTTCAGCAATTCGAAAAACTGCACCGGACAGCTTGTATTGGGGCAGCGATGCATCGCTTCGGATTCGGGTTTGACCACCTGCGTTCCGCACACCGGGCAGTTGGCCGGCATCTTAAACACTTGTTCCTGGCCGGTTCGGCGGTCCAGGACGGGGCCGACGACTTGTGGGATGACGTCTCCGGCCCGTTCCACCGTGACCCAGTCTCCAATCCGGATATCCTTGCGGTTGATGTCTTCTTCNTTGTGGAGAGAGGCCTGCCTGACGGTGACGCCGCTAACCACCACCGGCCCCAGAATGGCGTAGGGATTGAGGCTGCCGGTGCGGCCCACGTTGATGCCAATGTCCAACAACCGGGTTANCGCCTGTTCCGCGGGGAACTTAAACGCGATGGCCCATCTGGGCTCCCGGCCGACAACTCCCAGGGAATCCTGGTAGGCGAACGGGTTTACTTTTATCACGACGCCGTCTATTTCGTAGGGTANATCGTGCCGTTTTTCCATCCAGGAGTGGTAATAGTCGACGGCTTCTTGCAGGTTATTGCAGATCTGATTTTCGGGGTTGATCCTGAATCCCAATCCGTTTAGCCACTGCAGGCTATCCCAATGGCCATTGGGCCGAACCGTCTCGCCGATGTCGCCAAGGCTGTAGACCCAAATATGCATGTTCCGCGAGGCGGTCACTTTGGGATCTAGCTGGCGAACGCTGCCTGCGCCCGTATTCCGGGGATTCGCGTAGAGGGGCTCGCCGCGTTCGGCTCTCTCTTCGTTCAGACGCCGGAAATCTTCCAAGGGCAGGTAGACCTCGCCCCGCACTTCCAGGTACGGCGGTGGTTCGCCGAGTAAGGACATTGGAATGGTGCGAATGGTGCGCAGGTTCTGGGTTACGTCCTCTCCTGCCGTGCCGTCTCCCCGGGTGGCGCCTTGAACCAAGACTCCGTCCTGATAGGTCAAACTCACCGCTAGGCCGTCGATCTTCAGTTCGCAGACCAAGTCGAAGTCGGCGTCATCCAACAACCCCTTAACCCGCCGGTACCAGGCTTGCAGATCATCCTCGTTGAAGGCGTTTCCCAAGCTGAGCATGGGCAACCGGTGCTGAACCTGGTCAAAGCCGTCCGCCGGACTGGCGCCAACCCGCTGCGTTGGGGACTCGGGAGTTACCAGGCTGGGATGATCTTCCTCCAGCCGGCGGAGCTCCACCATCAAGCGGTCGTACTCGCCGTCGCTAATCTCGGTGTCGTCCAACACGTAGTAGCGATAGTTGTGATGGTTGATCTGTTCACGTAGCTCCGCCGCCCGCTGAAGTCCTTCAGCAGAAGGATTGTTGTCCACCATGGCAGACTATTCCCCNATTGATTGGTTTGTCTCTAAAGTATAATATCACTCNGTTAGCGGGGTGGGCTGACGCTGGATGCCGAAAGGGTGGGACNGGCCCAACTGCGGTGAAACTTGGGGAAAGGGGTTGAGAACATGGCGGATACCCAGGTAAGCGATCACGCGATTGAAGAACGCCAAGGAATACGGCGGACCGCTCCCTTCATTCTGAGTGCTCTGAGTGGAGGACACGGGATATTCCACTGGTTCACTCAAAGCTTCTTTGTCATGTTGCCGGCGGTCGTCGCAACCTTTGGCTTGAGCGGANTCCAAGTTGGGGCGATCTCAACTACTCGAGAAGTGGTTTCGGGCGTTATCGCGTTGCCGGGCGGCGTGGTAACCGACATGCTTCGGCGGCATTGGGGATTGGTGCTGGCGGGCTGCATGGCTTTATTTGGTGTCGGCTGGCTGATAATGGGGATCTCGCCGGTATACCCGGTTCTGTTGGTGGGTATGGGTGTCGTGGCGATGGCCGCGTCCATGTGGCACCTTCCGGCTACGGCGGCCCTATCGCACCAATTTGCCCATCGAAGGGGGTCGGCNCTGTCCTTTCACGGGGTCGGAGGCAACNTCGGAGATGTGTTAGGTCCGGCGTTGACCGGAGGATTGCTGTTGGTGCTTAGTTGGAGAGGCATCCTTAGTATCTACGCCGTGGTTCCTTTGTTGTTGACCTTCGTGGTCTTTTGGGCTTTTCGTGACATTGGCCGGACCGGGCCCCAGGCCACTGCGGCGCCAGGTTTCAATGAACAGATGGGCCAGACCTGGCTATCGTTCAAAGCCCATCCCAGGTTGTGGGGCATCATGACGGTCGCGGGACTTCGGGGCATGGCCCACGTGGCCTTCTTGCCATTCNTGGCATTGTACTTGGGGCTTGAGACCCANCTGGGATTGAGCAAGCCGTCCCTTGGTCTACACTTCGCCCTTCTGGTGGGAGTTGGTATCGTATCCACTCCGGTTATGGGCTACTTATCAGACCGGGTGGGACGAAAGGTCGTGCTGATTCCCGGAATGCTTGGGCTTGCTGTCTTAACGGCGCTACTTGTCCCATTTGGCGAGGGCATAGGCTTGATCGTGGTGATCGCGCTGTTAGGGGTTTTCTTGTTCAGCGACCAGCCGATCTTGACCGCGGGAGCCTTGGACACCATTGGAGAGGGGGTGGTAGCCAGCACGCTGGGGGTGTTCTCTTTCTCCAGGTTTGCCCTGGCCGCTGCTTCCCCGCTCATCGCTGGCTATCTGTTTGACTCGAATGGTATCGAATCTACATTTCTTTACATCGCCGTTCTGTACGTTGTGGCTACGGTCGTTCTGTTGATGGTGCCGATGGCGGCGCCGCGTCATTCCGCCGGCGACGGCCATCATGGACACGGCGGCGGTGGTCACGGCCATGGCGGAAATGGGGAAGAACAAGGTCACCACGGTCACGGCCATGGCGATGGGGAAGAACAAGGCCACCATGGACACGGTCATTAAACGAAGGTTGCCGGCCAACCCCACTGCGTCTAAAGCGTTAACGAGGCTGTGAAGCTAAAGTTTGGACAGGAGCCGCTTGGCCTCTTCTAAGGAGGGGGTCTGAGACGGGTCAACTCCCTTCAACATGGCCAGATAGTAGCTGACATAGTCCCCTAGGACCAACATTTTCAATAACTGGACCAGTTGGCTGCCGTCCCCACCCTTCAACACGCGGTGCGGTACGGTGTTCCTTTTCAGCAGCTCCGCCAAAGCCTCGTAGTGGCCGGACGATTCCTCCGGCGCCGTGTTGGGCTGAAGAATCAGCGCCGTTAACGGTAGGCCGGATTCCGCCCAGTCCGGGTAGGCTTCCACCGAGTTGTGCAGCAATTCCGGAATCGTCTCGAAGAATGCCCAAACCTTGGCGTTCTCATTGAATTGAGTTTTCCAGCGCCGCGCCATGCCCCGGAAAAATCCGCCTCCGTAGACCAATGGGACCTTGCCGTGAAGCTCCAGAGCGATCTGTTTGGCGAAGTTTGCCTCGGTGGGCCGGTCCGGCTCGATGCGGGCTATGTGCTGCCGCGCAGCTTCGATAGCTGACTGGACGTCCGATTCCTTAGTTTCGACCAGTCCCAGGCGATGTAGCAGACCCAAGAGCAGCATCAGATTATAGCCGACGGCGTTGCGCGGCTCACCCTTGGTGGCAACATGCAGGACAGGGGCCCCGCTCTCGGCAGCGAGACCGGCCAGGGTACCGCCACTGGTAACGGCTACCACGGCCGATCCGGCCTTGACCGCTTCTTGGAAAAGAGACAGGGTTTCCCGGGTTTCACCGGAATAGCTGCAAGTGATTACCAGGGTCCGGTTATCCGGTTTGAACGGCAATCGGAAGTCACGGACCACGGTTATGGGCACTCCCCCCTGGGCCTCTGCCAAGTCGGCGGTCAGATCCCCGGCGATGGCCGACCCTCCCATGCCGCAAATAACCACCTGGTTCTGGGGCTGAGGGAAGCCGGGCAACTCGGCTTGGCTGATCTGTCGCCAGGCGTCGCGGCATTGGCCGGGCAGCGCCGCTATTCTCGCGCCTAGCCGCGAGGGATCCAGCGCGGAGTATATATTTTGATCGTCCAGATTATTCATGAAGTTCTAGGAGAGCGCCGGTAGCNAAATCCCCGTACACATGCGTTATTTCACGGAATCCAAGCCAACGCAGCCCGGCCTTAATCATTCGACGAGGTTGGCGCGGCCTCTTTCTCGGAGGTCCGGTCGATTCTAGCTAGAAACCAGGGTTCGATCCGGCGTTGGAACCAGGGTTCTATACGATGGCCGAAGGGCAGCAGATGGGGCAGGCTTCGGTATGAATCCATGACGTGGTGATGGGGAGAGATATAACGGGAGTCGAACCCTTTGAACACCCGAAAGGTGATCCAATAAGCAAAAGGGGATAGGCGGTTCCATACGTGATCGGTGGCTACGTGGGCCACGTGTCCCAGAATAGCGGCCAGCAGAAACGGGTGATAAAAGACTAGGCTGATTAAAGACATGGCCAAGGGATATTCCCAGGCGTGCAGGAGCACGTAGACCCGGTTATTCTTGCCTTNGATGTAACGCTGGAAGTAGTCGAAGAGGTGGTCCAAGTCCATCAGTACCCCCACCCCCAGAGCTACTCCGGCGGCGGCGGGAGAGCCGGTTATGGCCCATGTGCCGCCGGCCACGGCGCTGGAAATGACTGTGTGACCTATCGGTCCCATATTAAGACGAGGGTTTCCGGAGACTTATGACGCTCAAATCCTAGAAACTCCTTCAGCGTGAATCAACGCGTATGCAGGCGTGAGATCGATCCTTGGTGCATTATAANGCACCGGGGAGACGCCCCTACGCCAAAACCAGCAGATACGCTAGGTCTCGTGCCGAGCGAGGACTACTACGGGGACTGTTGATTGGCGCCCACGGGCTCGCCGCCGTTGAAATGGGCCGGCTGCCGGACGTTGTGCCACAGCAACGGCAAGCGGCGGCGTTTCCCTCGGTGTTGGCGATAGGTTTGGGTGATCGCCGTCGCCAGTTTCGCCGGCTCATGATGGGTAGGGCTGGCTTCGTCGATGATATCGGCCAAGACACGAACCGCCGGATCCTGCCAAGGCTGTCTCGGGTCGATCAATGAGATGGTTTCGGGAATGTTCCCGTCAAGCAGATTTTCATTGGCGATAACTATATCCACCGAGTAAGTCCCGGCGTAGTAACGAATAACGTTCAAATGGTCCAGTAACGAAAGGCCGGCGGATTCCCCGGCCTCTCCAGCTACGTTGCAGACATACATCTTCAAACCGCCGGCCTTGGCCACCGCCCCGGCGATATCTTTGACGAGCAGGTTGGGCACGATGCTGGTGAACAGGCTACCCGGCCCGAGGATTATCAGGTCCGCTTCCTCAATCGCTCTCATGGCATCGGGGTGGGCCGGGGCATCGGGAGGGAATAGGGCCACCATTCGCAGGTGTTCACCGGCAGCACCGACCCGAGATTCGCCAACCAAGCGTTGTCCGGAGACGGTGCTGCCAACAAGGGTAACGTTGGTGGTGGTGGACGGTATTACCTTACCCCGGATGGCCAATAGTTGACCCGCAATCTCCACTCCTTTGTAGAAGTCACCCCCGATCCCCGCCAGTGCCGCGATCAATATGTTGCCGAAGGAATGGCCGTCCAGTTGGCCGTTAGTTGAGAAGCGGTAGTCCATCAGGTCCTGCATTACCGTTTCCGAATCTGCCAAGGCCACCAGACAATTCCTGATGTCTCCTGGAGGCAGTATGTCCAGCTCCGAACGCAACCGGCCGGAACTCCCGCCGTCATCGGCCACGGTCACCACGGCGGTCAAGTTGGAGGTGTAGTGTTTCAGACCCCGCAGGAGGTTTGGCAGCCCGCTTCCTCCTCCGATCACAACAACTCTCGGTCCGCCCGAAAGCACCCGGCCGACATAGAGGGAATCCAGCAACGACCAGTGCCGTCTGACGCCGCGGGCGCTGCCCAGAGACATCAAAAGCTTGACCAACGCGCTCCCGGCGAATATCACCCCGAGCCCGATGAACACGCCGCTGCGGATGGGCGTGGGCGCGAACTTCAAGCTGAGGGTGCCAACGATCGAGTGGAATCCGGGCGCCAGGGAGACCTCAAAAGCAAATAAGACACCTAGGGTCACGGCGATGGTACCGAAGAATCCCAGGGCCAGCCACCGCTTCAGGTGGATTCCTGGAATGAGTAACACCAGGATGGCGTTGGTAAGGGGGAATCTGCTTATCTTATCGAGGATTGCACGCATCACGGTTTATCTGGGGTTTGAACGTCAGAGGTATCATACTGAAGCCACGGTGTTTGAACAGAAACCAGCCACCACGGCGTGACCAAGCAGGACCCACGGAAAATCCCCCGCCACACACCGGCCCCTCCCTGTCCTAGTTACCAATTCTCCGAAACATAAACATAGGGTTGCCACGCTTCACCGAACTCTCTATCGCCTATGTTGCGACGGTCTCTTCGGTTAGCCTAATGGCGGTGGCAAACCGTCGTTTTCTTAGTCTCAATTAGGAATTCTAGGCAGAGGTCTCAATCCTGTCAAGCCGCTTGGCCGCCACGCCGCCTTGTATTCGACCTGTCAAATCTTGATCCGTTGTTGAGTCTTGACGGCGCATACACCTGCCGGACGCTGGCCTGAATTGCCATATGATACCATTGCGCCGCCTACGCGGTAGGCAATTTGCACTTGATGGAGGCGAAGAGATGGAAAGACGGCGAGCCTCAAGACTCGATAAGGTAGAGCCTCCGGCCACTATTGCCGCCGGAGAGCGGGCGAGGCAACTGTCCAGGCAAGGGCGAGACATCATAGACCTGGGACAATCCAGCCCACATCACATTACACCCGAGCACATCATCGAAGCTGGGGTAAAAGCCCTGCGCGATGGAATGACGAATATCGAGTCGCCGAGGGGGCTTCCGGAATTCCGCGAGGCGATGGCAGAAAAACTGGCCAGGCACAACGGCTTGGACGTTAATCCGGGCGGCGATGTCCTGGTGACACCCGGCAGCAAGCAGGGGCTTTACTACTCCGTCAACGCCTTCATCGGCGAGGGTGACGAGGTCCTGTTGATCGAGCCTACTTGGGTCAGCTTTCGCCAGCAGGTCCAACTTTCCCAAGGTATACCGGTGGCGGTCCCGCTGAGCGAGGAAGAGGAATACGCCATTACCTATGAAGGCTTGAGCCAATATGTAACGCCGCGGACCAAGGCCCTGGTCATCAACAATCCTAACAACCCCACGGGGCGGGTCTACACTCTGACGGAACTGGAAGCCGTGGCCAGATTGGCTACGGAGAACAACCTCCTGGTGATCTGCGACGAGACCTACGAATATTTCGTTTACGGGTCGAATAAGCACCAGACTCTAGCCGCTCTGCCGGGCATGTGGGAGCGCACTTTGACCAGTTACACTTTCACCAAATCCTACTCAATGGCCGGATGGCGTTTGGGGTGCATCGTAGGACCGGAAGCTCTGCTGGAGCCGCTGGTGCAGATCCAAGAGCATACGGCCAGTTTCGTCTCTCCCTTTATCCAGATGGCCGGTATAGCTGCGATAACCGGTCCCCAAGACCATGTTGAAGCCTGGCGCGCCGAATGTGGCGGCCTAGCCTCAGCCGTAGTTGATAGGCTCAATGCCGTGGATGGGGTCTACTGCCCGCTTCCTCAAGGGGCGACGTTCGTGTTCCCCCGCTTTTCCACGGAGCGCACGTCAGTGGAGTTGGCTGGGTTATTGGTGGAGGACCAAGGCGTGGTGATTACCCCGGGAATCGGATTCGGAGAGTCGGGTGAAGGCCATGTCCGCATCGCTTTGATGCGCTCGCCGGCGGAACGGGTACGGGAAGGCGTAGAACGCATCGCCACGACCTTGGAGACTTTGTAAAAGCCGGGTAACCAGGGCCGCCGGTCTAGAGTTGCGCTCCGGGGGCCAATCGTTGATGCCAAGAAGTTGCTTGCTCATAGGCGTGTGCCGCCCTCAAAAGCTTCTCCTCAGCGAACGGCCGGGCGCCTAATTGCAGTCCGATGGGCAGATTATTCGAGGTGAATCCCCCTGGCAAGGAAATAGCGGGAAGGGCGGCCAGGGGATAACACCCGGTGTAGGAACGCCGGACGAAAAACCGGCTCCGAACGTCATCAGCATCTTCGAAGGTGGCGGTCAGGTCCGTGTGCTTGGGGGCGGGATAGGGAGCGGTGGCCGAGACCAGGACATCCACTTGGTCCAGAACCTCCATCATCTGCTGGCGGAGCAGAACCCGGGCCTTGGCCGCACGGTTGTAGACTTTCGCGGGTACCAATGCCGCAGATTGCAGACGAGTCCGAGAGGCCCGGTCCAAATCTTCCGGCCTGGTACGCAATATCTCGTCACGAGCGCCAGCCCCCTCGGTGTCGGCGATTCCCACGAAGATTGCCCCGGCTTTGGTTATCAAAGGAATCGACACCTCTCGCACCTGGCAGCCCAGGCTCCGAAACACCTCTAGAGCGGCTTCTATCGCGCCTTTGACCTCTGGATGGACATCTGCGGTTTCATGCAATTCCCGGATCAGACCCACCCGCAACCCGCTGATCCCCTGTCCTAGATGGGCGGTGTAATCTGGGACAGGTCTCCGGCTGGTGTAAGGGTCGTTGGGGTCGTAACCGGCAACGGTCGCCAGAAGCAACGCACAGTCCTCCACCGTCTTGGTCATGGGCGCGGCGGCGTCCAAAAACCAGCACATAGGAGTCATGCCGTGACGGGTTATTCGAGTGAAAGTTGGGCGAAGTCCTACCACGCCGCAATAAGACGCCGGACCGCGGCCCGAACCACCGGTGTCCTCACCCATCGAGGCCGCGCATAGATGAGCGGCCAAGGCCACGCCGGACCCGGAGCTGGATTCACCCGGCGTCCTCTCCAGGTCCCAGGGATTGCCTGGGATCCCCCAAGGCGGTTGCTCGGTGCCTCCCATGGCCAATTCACTCATATTTAGCTTGCCCAGGAGGATGCCCCCGGCTCGTTTGATCCTGGATATCACCGTGGCATCCCCGGTGGGGACGAAATCTTGGTACACTTTGGACCCGTTGGTGGTCAAGATGCCGGCGGTTTGGTACTGGTCCTTCACAGCCAATGGGACACCGGCTAACGGTCCCGACGTTGCGCCCTTGGCTAAGTCACTGTCCAAGCGCCCCGCGGCTTCCAGGGCCTCTTCCCGGCACACAGTGATGTACGCTTTCAAAGTTGGGTCCAGCTTATCGATACGCTCAAGATATGCTTGAACGGCCTCCACTGATGAGACTTGTTTGGCTCGAATCGCCGACGCCGTGGCGGCGGCCGACAAGAATGGAACGTTCAAATCNCTGTTCGCAGTCAACTTTTTGATCCTCCCTGGATTGTGACGGATTTACTGGAAGCGGNCCGTCGGCCTGGCTTTTGGGTATCTACGCAGTTCATCGTAAAGTTGGCAGCTAAGTCATGACGGGCAATTCCCCGCAGCGGTGGGGTCATGCCTCCTCTTTTCACGCGTTGCAGCCGTTATGAGCGGGGTCAAGCGCCCGGCCCATCTTNATCAGGAAACACTGACACGGGCTGGATGTCTGCTAGGTCCATCTCGGTTAAACTGTTTAGCTCGGTCATCAGGCTTAGGAACCGGTTGGCCACCTCCGGCAGGTCCTTTTCTGAAATTGAAATACCCACCAACCTGGCCAATCCCCGAACTTGGTCTGTCATTGATTCGGTCATATTTTTCTCCCTTCAATTTTTTAATATAACCATGAGGCTTTTATGTGTAAAGCAGGGATTGACTACCGGGCGAAATCGTGCATTGACATAACATTATCCCTCTGGTGGGCAAATTGACTTGTCACACGGCAAAATTCGTAGGGGAATCGAAAGGGATTTTGATAGAAGGCGACCGATATTATTTGATGCATTTTTGAGCCTGCAANCGGTTTGACAAATCGGCCGGTCGCTGTTAACGTGTCCAGGTTTGCTCGTGCTGGGTGACTGTCAAAGCTGTATTTGGTTGGGATGGGAGGATCATATTCGTGCACACAGTTGGAATATCCACGGGTGGAAGGAAGACATTCCTCTGACCGAATCGATTATTAATGGCGCAAGCGGGAATTTTTCACTACATTGCTCCCAGCGCAGCCGAAAGCATTCTCTACCTTGCGAGCCTTAGCTAGCTTCACTTTAAAATCTACATCTACGGTTCCGAGGCCATCTTCAGACCTGCGACCTCAGTTCAACNCGTGGGTATCCTTCACCAGAACTTTCCCCTACTCGTCACGCCTATTTTCATNTCCCAAGAATACTCGGAGGTAGTATATGAGAACTTTGTTAAAGTCGAAAATTCACAGGGCCTTTGTAACCGACGCTAATCCAGATTACGTGGGCAGCATCCTCATAGATGAAGAACTGATGGACCGAACTGATATCTGGAACTTCGAAAAGGTACTGGTATGCGACGTAACCAACGGCAGTAGATTTGAAACATATGCCATCCCCGGTGAGCGCGGCTCGGGAGTAGTCGCCGTTCAAGGGGCGGCCGCACGATTAGTTGACAATGGGGATTGCNTTATCATTATGGCCTTCGATCTCACAGACGAACCCATAGAGCCCAAGATGATATTGGTCGACGATAAGAACAATTTTGTAGAGTATCTAGAAGGCGCCAAACATGTCCAACAGGTACACTGAAACAGATACTGAGTCCTACTACGATGCCGAAGACGGGATCTACCGTGCCGTTTGGGACGAGGAAGGCAGCGTCCACTGGGGCGTGTTTGACGAGAGTACCGGCGGAGACTTTCTCAAAGCGTCCGCCAATCTCAACCACATAATGGTTGACAAAGGGCTCATCGGCGAAGACGCTAGAGTTTTGGACCTGGGGTGCGGTAACGGGACNACAGCCATCTGGCTGTCCAAAGCCCATGGCTGTCAGGTTACCGGTGTCGATCTCAGTGGCGTGCGGGTGGATAACGCCAATAAGGCCCGTTTGAACCAACCTTCCGATCTTCAGGACCGGTTGGCTTTTGAGAAAGCATCGGCCACCGAACTCCCTTTCGAAGATGGAGCATTCACCCACGTTTGGAGCCAGGCCACGATTTACCATGTGCACGATAAAGCCGCCGCGCTCAAAGAGGCTTACCGTGTGTTGTGTGACGGTGGGATTATGGTCTTCGATGATCTAACCAAGCCCCAGCCCGACATCAGTCCTGACGGGCAGGAATATGTTTACTCCCGGCTTCTCTATGATACGGATTTCAGCTTCCACTCTTACCAGGACGCGTTGCGGAACGAGGGCTTTGAGGTGTTGGACGCTCAAGACCTTTCCGAGCACCTGAAAACCAGCTATCTTGCCCTGGCCGAACGTACCCCCAAGAAGGATGAAGGTGAACACGCGGAGCATTTCCAGTGGTTGACAACCGCGTACCAGGAGACCGCCAAAGCGGTGGACAAACGAGAGGTGGGTTGGGGTCTGTTCGTTTGTAAAAAGTAAAGATGGTTCGGCCCCTCGCGGAGGGCCTGACGTACGATTGGAGTGATCAAGAGTGGTTAACCCGAACAGCGAAGAAAGAGTCCAATGGGTGTATGCGGCGGCCAACAACCAGGAGTTGGAGGAGCGCTACGACCAGTGGGCTGCGGCGTATGACAAAGACTTGGAAGAGGATTTCGCCTGGAACGCACCCCAAAACGCGGTCCGGTTGTTTGCCGAATTTGTTCCCAGCAGCGCAAAGGTCTTGGATGCCGGGGCGGGAACCGGATTGGTGGGAGAAATTCTTGCCAGCCTAGGCTTCCGCGACATGGTAGCGATGGATCTATCGATGGGCATGCTGGACGAGGCCAAGTCAAAGAACGTTTACCATAGCTTTCACCAGATGGCACTGGGAGAAAAGCTAGATTACGGNACCGGCGAGTTCGACGCGGTTATCAGCGTTGGTGTATTTACCCTAGGCCACGCCCCGTCGTCTTCATTCGACGAGTTGATCCGAATCACCNAACCGGGCGGCCACATCGCTTTCAGTCTNCGAACGGACGTGTACCAGGACGGCGGATTCAAAGAGAAGCAGGACGCCTTGGAAAGCGCTGGCGCCTGGAAGCTGGCCAAAGTAACCGAGCCTTTCCAGCCTCTCCCCAAGGGTGAACCTGAAGTCTTCCACCAGATCTGGGCTTACCAGGTAATCTAGAAAACCCGGCCTCTCTGTAACGTCCGTACCCACCCTGTCTACCCTGTCTACCCTGTCTACCCTGTCTACCCTGTCTACCTTGTGCATATGCCGGTGGACATCCTTTCAGCCTGCCGTTACCATACTTTCATTATGGCCAGCGAGCGTTTCCAAAGGCGAATGGACCGCATTCTTGACCAGATTGAGGACGCGGCCGACCGTCGCGACTGGGCTGCCGTTCGCCAAGGCGCGCTGGACCTCCTTGTTTTCGACCCGGAAAACGCGGACGCTAAGAACTTTTTGGCCGCCTCCCAGCGGGCGTTGGGTCAAGATGCCGTCTCTCCCTATGTCCAGGATGTCTCTCCGGCAACTACCGTCTCCCAATCAACCGAACCCACCTCCTTCGCCGAAGGCCGCTACCAGGTCAAGCGGTTCCTGGGCGAAGGCGGCAAGAAAAAAGTCTACCTTGCCCTCGANACCACCTTGGACCGNGAAGTTGCTTTCGCCTTGATCAAAACCGACGGTCTAGATGAAACCTCCCGAATACGCATCCAGCGTGAAGCCCAAGCCATGGGACGACTCGGCTCCCATCCCCACATCGTTACCGTCTTCGACCTGGGCGGAGAACAAGACCAGCCCTACATGGTCACTGAACTGATGGGCGGCGGAACTGGCGNAGAAGGAAGGAATCGTGGTTTCTAAGGGAAGAGACCGGCGCGGCAGCAGCAGCGACCACGCCAGTTTTCGGCGGTCAGGTATCCCCGTATTAATGTTTTCTGCCCAGGAATTTTCTCGAATCCACTCGGCAGACGATACTTTGGAGCATGTGAATCCGGACCTCTTGTTGGACACAGTCCGGTTGGCTGTGTCCTTGCTGCTGCTGCCCAACCCCTTCGATGATGGCTTGTAATGCCGCCAACCTCACCGCTTGGTATACTTAACCCAGCATATTGAACCAGCCGGGGGAGGTATTCCGAATGAAGTGGGCTTCCGNAATCTCGGAAAACAGCGGTTTAGAGGACGCCATCCAAGAGTGCGTCACCGGCCTTAGGGCTCAACTGGGAGATGAAGAGCCCAACCTGGCGGTTATCTTCGCTTCGCCCCATCACCAGTCCGGATACGATGATCTGGTTCCCATGATAAGGAAATTGCTGCCTTCGGCTCGGGCGTTTGGTTGCTCCGGCGGAGGGATCATCGGAAATGGGGAAGAGGTGGAACAACGGCCCGGATTGTCCATCACCGCCGCCGTCTTGCCCGGTGTGGAGATCGTTGAATTCCATCTGGACGGCGACAGCCTTCCCGACTTGGACGCCGGACCGGATACCTGGGAAGCATTGGTGAATGTAACCGACAGCCAGGATCCCCAATTCGTGGTGTTGGCGGACCCATATTCGTTCCCGGTGCAGAACCTGATACTGGGCTTGGACTTCGCTTTCAGCCGGGCGGCCAAGATCGGCGGATTGGCCAGCGGCGCCCAGCAAACAGGCGAAAACGCTTTGTTCTTGGGCGATCAGACCTACCATTCGGGAGCGGTGGGCGTGGCCTTTCATGGCAACATCACCGTTGATACCGTGGTGGCCCAGGGCTGCCGCCCCGTCGGCCATCCCATGCGGATAACCGAGAGCCGCAGCAACATTCTGGTGGGGTTGGACGGGGAGACACCGCTGACTGTGCTCCGGGAGCTATTNGAGAGTTCGGGGGAACGGGACCGGGGATTGATGCGTAATTCTCTATTCCTGGGTGTGGTGATGGACGAGTTCCTGGACGACCCCAAGCAAGGCGATTTTCTGATCCGCAACGTCGTGGGGATGGATGAGCGGACCGGGAACTTGGCCGTTGGCGAGATTTTGAAAGAAGGCCAGGTGGTCCAGTTTCATCTTNGGGACGCCGAAACATCCACCGACGATCTGACCGCGTTGCTGGACCGGTACGCCAGCGACAACCGGGAAAATCAGATCCAAGGCGCGCTGCTCTTTTCNTGCTTGGGCCGGGGAGAGCATCTGTACGGAGAGCCCAACCACGATTCAGGAATTTTCCACGACAAATTGGGCCANGTGCCCCTGGGCGGCTTTTTCTGCAACGGTGAGATNGGCCCGGTCAGCGGGACTACGTTCCTCCACGGCTACACCAGTTCCTTCGGCATCTTCCGGCCTAGAACCTAACGTCTTGCTCGCCGGCGGTCCGTCCCAATGCGTCCAAGCCGGGCAGCCCATCATTGACAGCTAGGATGTTAGGCTCCAATACCATCAAGGTCGGGATACCTGTGTCCTTGTCCGGTCAATTCCAGGTGCAAGGAATGCAGGCTCTGGCCGGATTGCAAGCCTGGGCTGAGGATACCAACCGGGCGGGCGGCGTCAAAGTTGGGCATTCCGATGCGGGNCGGCTAATATCCATCGTCTACTATGACGATGCCAGCAAAACAGCCCAAGCTCGCCAGACCACCGAACGCCTGATCACCAGCGACCGGGTAGACCTTCTGTTTGGGCCCTACTCCGGCGTTCTGGCCCTTGCGTCCGTCCAGGTGGCGGAGGGCCATGGCAAGTTGCTGTGGAACCAGGGAGGGGCGTCTGACACCATATACCAGCGAGGATTCAAATGGGTGGTGGGTGTACTCACGCCGGCCAGCCGCTACCTGGAGGAGTGGCTGCCCTTGGTTCGAGGGGCCGATCCTAACGCCGACTCCCTGGCGATAGTGCGGGCCAGCACCGGAGCGTTTCCCAAGGCAGTCGTATCTACCGTGGAAAGCCAGGCCGGGCAATTGGGGTTCAGGATCAGTTTGTTAAGAGAATTTGAGCCGTCCATCAACGATTTCAACGCCGTACTCGACGAGGTGGAGCGGGTCCGTCCGGATCTGTTGTTGGGCGTGGGACGTATCCAAAATGACCTGTTGCTGGCCGGGCAGTTGGCGCGGCGGGAACTGGGCCTAAAAGGGGTAGCGGTAGTGGCCGCCCCCATACAACAATTCAGGGACCACCTGGGCGAAGCTGCCGACGGATTCGTCGGCCCCAGCCAGTGGGAGGCCTCCGGCAGCCATCGCACAGATTACGGCCCCAGCAGCGCCGAAGTGATGGCGTCGTTGCNGGGTAAGGGACACCGAACCGTAGATTACCCGATGGTCCAGGCGTACGCCGCCGGGTTGGTGGCCCAACGCTGTATCGAAGAGGCGGGGACGTTGGAAGACTCGNCCCTGCGGGAAGTGGCTGAGCGGCTCGATTTCTCAACTTTCTACGGACGGTTCAAGATTGACCCGGTCACCGGCGCTCAGCTCGGACGCTCCACGGTTCTAGTCCAGTGGCAGCAGGGACGGAAAGTGATCGTCGGTCCTTCGGACCAACGGCAAGCGCCGATGGTATACCCCTGGCGGAATCAGCAGTAAGTACCTATATTAGACCTGGCACTCTTCTGCGCAATGGAGGAGTCGGAAGCTAAAGAACCAAGGAGCATCGATATGCGGCTGAAAGACCGGGTTGCCATTATCACTGGAGCCGGGCGGGGCATCGGCCGGGCCATCGCCCTGGCCTACGCCCGGGAAGGGGCCATCATGACTCTGGCGGCCCGGAGTGCCGATGAACTGGAAGAGACGGCCCGGTTGGCTCAGGAGTTGGGGGCCACCACTCATATCGTGCTGACCGATGTGACGAAACAGGACGACGTTGATGAGATGGTCCGCCAGACTGTGGGCCGGTTTTCCACCGTCGATATCCTGGTGAACAACGCGGGCATCGGGGGACCGGTGGGATTGCTGCAAGACAACGACGTGACCGAGTGGATCAACACTATCCAAGTGAACGTGGTGGGCACTTATCTATGCTGCCGGGCGGTGTTGCCGGTGATGATTGCCCAGGACAGGGGTAAGATAGTTAACCTGGCCGGAGCCGGCGCCACCGCGGCCTGGCGCAACACCTCGGCTTACTGCGCCAGCAAAGCGGCCGTCGTCCGCTTAACCGAAAATATCTGGCTGGAATTGGATGGTAAGAACGTGCAGATTAACTCCCTGGGGCCGGGCTCCATCGATACCCGGATGTGGGAGCAGTTGCGGGACGGCGCGGAGTTAGTCGGCGATAAGGACCTTTTTGAGCTGGGAGTGCGAGTGACCAGCGGCGGCGGAGCGTCCATCGAACGGGCCGCCGATTTGGCAGTGTTTTTCGCCAGCGACGACTCCGGCAAGCTGAGTGGGCGGCTGATCAGTGCTGTAGCTGACGACTTTGACAATCTGCCGCCACGCATCCCCGAAATCATGGCGTCAGACGCCTTCATCGTCCGCAAGGTGGAGTTGGATTAGTCCCCTGTTCAGTAAACGGCGATTGCTGACAACATATCACCCCCACTCTAACTCTCCCCCGTAAAGAGGAGAGGACAAATTCCTTCCCCCTCGACGGAGGAAGGTTAGGATTGGGGCGCGCCGTACCTACCAANATCGACGTGTACCGGACTAATGGCGCTTAGGCCGCCCGCCTAAGTTTCCAGCTTGACGGGGTTGCTGAGGATCCCGATGCCCTCAATCTCGATCTCGCAGACATCGCCGTCTTTCATCTCTCCCGGCGTGCCCGGAGTTCCGGTGTAGATCATGTCGCCGGCTTCCAGAGTGACGTACTCTGAGCAGAAAGACACCAGGGTGGGTATGTCGAAAATCAGGTAAGTAGTGCTCTCGCTCTGCACATCTTGACCGTTTATCCGTCCGGTCACTCGAATGTTGTGGGGGTCCAAGTCGGTTTCGATCCAAGGTCCCGCAGGGGAGAAGGTATCCGTTGACTTGGCCCGCCACCAGTTGCGGTCTTCTTCCTGCCAGTCGCGGGCGCTGACGTCGTTGCCGCAGGTGTAGCCGAGAACGTGCTGCATGGCGTCCGCTTTGGATACGTTGCGGCAACTGTCTTTCATGATTACAACCAGCTCGGCCTCGGCATCCAATTTCTTCGTGCCTTTGGGACGGATGATGGTGTCGCCCGGTCCGATGANCGAAGTGGGCGTTTTGTAGAAGACCATTGGGATGGGTGGACTCGGCCGGTCATGTAGGTGGCTGGAGTAGTTAAGCCCGATGGCCNGGATCTTGCCCGGTANGCAGGGCGCCAACAGCTTGACGTCCGTCAAGGGATGAACATGGTCGATTACTTCGTGGGGTTCGAAGGGGCTGGCGCTCAACTGTTGGACGTTGTCGCCCTCAATAATCCCATAGCTGATCTGACCGTGGGCGAGATACCTGGCGATTCTCATCGATGTTTCTCCTGATTATTGGAGTTGGATGGGTTCTCCAACCTCAACCGCATGCGCCGGACGCGCGATTTACGGCGAGGCTCAACGATTATCTCCGTCTACACCTGCCTTTGCAACTAATCCAAAGGCGTAGCCTAAAATCTCTGCCAGGCGTCTCACCTCAGGGGCAGATCATATATGCAGTAGGCAGGGTTAGCTTTCTATAACCAGCTTGCCGAAGAAGTCCCGGGCCTCCATTCTGCTATGGGCCTCGGCGTCATCCAACGCCTCAAATTATTCGCGAATGGGTACGTCTGTTGCCTCAACTAGCACTACCACTCCCTAGTTCCCATGTGGACACCAACATTTTTAAACAAAATCTATAATGTTAATAAGACGTGATTGCCTAGTGTCGGGGTCAGCGGCGCTACCGTATTTTGTAGTACATCTTCGGCTCGGTGCCGTCCAAAACGTTTTTAATCCTGGGAGCATGGCGCAGCAGGACCAAGGCGCACACAAAATAGCTGGGAATCGCTGCCTGGGGAAAGGCAAAGAAGCTTACTATCGGCACAGCAACCATGGCCGCCATCTGCCCCAGCACCATCAACCGGGTTAAGGCCACCGTTACCAAAAATGCCAGCATCCAAACCCCAACTAACGCCGGGGCGAAGTAAAACCCCAACAATGCCGCACAGGCGAGACCCTTTCCGCCTTGAAACCGCAGAAATACAGGATAGTTATGGCCCACTAACGCCGCGACGCCTGCCACTGCTACCGTCAGGTCCTGGTCCAGTCCTGCCGCTCGGGCCAATGTGATACCCACCAATACGGCCAGGGCAGTCTTCAGCATGTCCCCGGCGAGAGTCGCCAGGGTCAGAATTTTTGAATTGGTGGCGCGGTGGACGTTCATGGTCCCGACGTTGCCGGAGCCCAACTGCAAGATGTTTTTGCCCGCGAAATGTTTCACCAGCAGATAGGCCGTGGGAAAGGAACCAAAAAGATAGCCTGCTAATGCGACTGCCGCCCAAAAGCTGATATCAGCCGTCACCACACACCTCCGGCTCCGTGGAAACTCCGAGCAGCTACTCTATCTCTATGCTCCTCCTCTGGTTATGGCCTGTCAACCACATGAGGCAGTCAACCCGACATTCTACTGCCACGAACGAATTCAAGTTGCTGCCACGGACGCGCAGCATGACCTCGCCCGGTGCCACTTCCGGCTCGGGGCGATCTCCGTGGACCGGCTTATCCAAGCCAACGTGCTCGTTGATGTATACGGCTTTCATCGTAAGAATTTTTCCTCGCCTGATATGGGTCTTCGGCGGGCGGAAATCAGCGTGGTCAGCTACGGACAACAGTCCGCCGGGCCAAAGAACAACCGAGTGTTACCCTCGCCCGAATGGTCCGTCAAAGCCCTCGATTGACTGGCTTTGCCGGCTCGTCTACACTTCCAGCCATCATGAAGACCGAGGCAGCCGCCCGATTAGAGGGGCCTAATCACATGGTCCGGTCACATCATCCGATTGACAATGCCGCCATCTTAGAGATGATTGACCGCTTAAAGGAGCTATACCAGAGTTTCCCATGGGAGTCCCGAGTATGGGTAAAAGACGGATATCGCCGAAGTCCTTATAGGACACTGATATTATTTGGGCTCAGCGCCCGAACTAAGGACCGGCTTCTGGTGCAAATGTGCGAGGTCTTCTTTCGGTGTTTCCCTGAGACTGGACACTTATTGCATGGTTGGTTGGATGGGACTTGGACAGTATTGTCCGAATGGGACAGATATCGTTCATAGAGTCAGCAGTGCAAGTTATCCGGAACCATGGTGGGGTAATACCGGCGGACAAAGACGGGCTGATGCAAATCAAGGGTGTAGGAGAAAAGATAGCCGAATGTGTAATCGCCTACGGCTGGGGAGGCGAGGCCCTACCCCTAGACGGCAATGGATGCCGGGTGGTTGAGCGGGTTTCAGGCCTTCCGGCCGCCTGCTCTGTTCAGGTCCTCCGGGGGTCGTTAAAAGAATTATACTGCCGCTGCCGGTCTTGGATGGAGGATAGGGGATTGGCTATGGTCGACCTGCACGAATTGATCCGACTCCACGGCCAGATGGTTTGCACCAAAGTCCCTAAGTGCTCCATTTGTCCGGTCTCTACTTGCCGCTCGCGGCGGGTGGAACACCAAACAGGTAGGTTTCCGGCGGTAAGTCCGGAGATCTGGCAAGATTGGCGGGAGTTGCTTCTGGAGCCGACTTCAAGTAAAGGGTCTTAAGATTGATTCAGCCAGAAAAGGGAGTTCAACGAGATGAGTATTCCAGAATTTGACGTAGCCGGACAAAAGGTATTGTTGGTTGGAGCAGGCCGGGGAATCGGCAAAGGCATCGCGATGGTGTTCGCCGAAGCGGGCGCCGATGTGGCTATCACCGGATTCACTGAGACCGGCGTAAATAAGGTGGCCAAGGAAGTCCGGGCTTTGGGACGCACCGCGCTCCCGTTGGCGGGTGACGCCACCAAGACGGCCGACATGGACCGGATAACCGAACAAGTGCTGGGGGAGTTCGGCCATATCGACACATTGATCAATTGCGTCGGCGACTCCATACACAAGCCCGTGGTGAAACTTCCCGGCGGCGATATCGAAGGGATGACCGAAGAAGATTGGCATCACGTGATTGACATAAACCTAACCGAGGCCTTTCAAGGATGCCGGGCCGTTGGCCCCCACCTGTTGGAACGCCGCCAAGGATGCGTGATCAACATCTCTGGTTGGGCATCCTTCCGGGGCCGTCCCGAGTACTCGGCCTATGACGCGGCCAAGGCCGGGCTGATGCGGTTCACCGAATGCTTGGCCCAGGAATGGGCGCCATATGGTGTTCGGGTCAACACGGTTGCGCCTGGATCGTTTCCAGATCCCGACCAAATGTCCGCCGAGGCGTATCAGACGCGCCAGGACACTGCCGCGAAGCAGATCCCCCTGGGACGGACCGGAAAGCTTAAAGAACCGGGTTATCTGTCGGTGTTCCTGGCCTCCCCGGCGGCGGCCTACATCACCGGGCAGACCTGGGCGGTGGACGGCGGGATAAGTATCAAGCACCCGTGATTTACTACGGATCGGTTCTTTTGGTTTAATTATCGGAAATAAGACTCTCACCCCCGTCCTCTCTCCCCACGGGAGAGGGGCGGTTTCGATGGAATCGGAGCCGGGGTGAGGGCTCTCTGCTTAAGACCCCCGGACTGATTGATCCACACCGCGTCGTTTGGATCGCACACGTCCTCATTTATGACATTGCGTTAACAAATCTCCTTCCATAGAATCCGTTATAAGGCCCTTGAATATCAGGACAAGGAGCCGGATGTGGGAACGGAGAAGGGCGGTTCGAGGGGGATTGATGGTTAAGGTTCTTATCGTGGAGAACGAAGGTCTCTTTAGAGACATGCTAAAGATCTCTTTGGGGTCTATACCCAATATGGAGATCGTTGACGCGGTGTGCGACGGTCTCACAGCGATCCAAACTTCCAGCCAATTGCAACCCGATGTTGTATTGATGGACATAGAATTGGGCGGCGAACCCAACGGCATTGAGGCTGGGAGAACTATCAAATCAAACCATCCTGATATGGGCATGATTCTTCTCTCCGCCCATAAAGAGCGGGAGTACGTCAGCATGATTGCTTCCGACGATCTCTCCGGGTGGTCTTACGTTTTGAAACAATCGGTGACCGATGCCGGAGCTTTGGTTCGCGCGATCGAAGGAGCGGCTTGCGGATTGGTGGTAATGGACCAGGGAGTGGTCAACAGCATGAAGCCGCGTAAAGGGTCGGACACCGCTGGACTGACACCCCGCCAACAAGAAGTTTTATCGATGATGGCTAAGGGTTACAACAACTCTGCCATCGCCGAAAACCTGGTTCTGGGCACCAAGTCGGAGGAGAACTATATCAACGCCATATACCAAAAGCTCCACTTGGGCCACAACGGCAGCCTTCATCCCAGGGTCCAGGCGGTCCTGACCTACATCCGGGACAGCGCTTAAGGGATTTTCCGGCAACGGGCGCTATCGGTCTCGTGACCTGTGGCTGGAGACCAAATCCCCCTGCCCCCTTTACGAAGGCGGGTGAGTTTCACTGTACGACCCAGGCTGTCTTTTTGTCCTCTTCATAAATAATCCTCAGAACTCCTCTAGCTTGTATTGCCACTTCCTTCAGGGCTATCATTGGATATCTAGCGGTACCTGAAGGACGGCGGGGAGTTATGCGTTGGACTATCGCGGCGGCAAGGTTTTTAATGGTGGGCCAGGGGAATCGGAACCGTCTGACTTGGTTACTTTCTCTTATTTCCGGTTAGCCGAAGCGGTAGGGTAAAACATCGTTGTGCCGGTGAACCTTGTTGGCGACGCTATCAAGTTAGAGGGATTGGAAAAGAGTTTCGGCGACTGGCCGGTGCTCTGGGACTTGGATCTGACCCTGGGATGGGGACAATTTCTCGTCCTGTTCGGGGCCAACGGAGTTGGCAAGTCTACATTGCTACGAATTCTGTCCACCCAGGCCAGAGCCGACGCGGGGAAGGCGTTGATCGCGGGTCACGACCTGCGGCGCAACCCCCAAGCGGTACGGAGCCGGGTCGGCGTGGTTGCCCATCAAACCTTTCTATACGACGACCTGACCGCCCTTGAAAACCTGGTCTACTACGGACGGCTGTTCGGCCTCAATGACCCTGAAAAAAAGGCAGACGAGGCCCTTTCCAGGTTGGGGATGGACCGCCGCTCCGGCCAACGTTTACGTAACCTTTCCCATGGGATGCAGAAACGGGTAGCTATCGCCCGGGCCATCATGCATCAGCCTCCTATCCTGTTATTGGACGAGCCGGAGAGCGGGCTGGACCGTGGCTCGGTGGAGCTACTCAAAAAACTGTTACAAGAGTGGGCCGCCTCGGGGCGCGCCGTGGTCATGACGACCCATGATACCGAATTGGGGTTTTCGTGGACCGGCCAACTGGGTCTGCTGGCCGAAGGGAAGCTCCATCTCCGTGGGCCGGAAGGGACCGGCGACTCCACCGAATTTCACCGGCGGGTAACCGTATCTCTGGGCGCCAGCCGATGATGCAGATACTGAGGCCGGTCCTGATATTGGTAGGGAAGGATATCCTGCTGGAGTGGCGTTCCCGGGACCTGGTGGTGTCGGTGTTGGTATTCA
This sequence comes from Chloroflexota bacterium, assembly GCA_002710215.1. Lineage (GTDB taxonomy): Bacteria > Chloroflexota > Dehalococcoidia > Lucifugimonadales > UBA3495 > UBA11650. The sequence continues at coordinate 25,795 of PAJQ01000014.1, forward strand.
GCCTACTGATCGTAGTGGTGTTCAACTTCGCCCTAAACGTCACACCCCAGCGGGTTACCGTGCTGGCTCCGGGGATCATCTGGGTGACCTTTGCTTTCGCGGCAACATTGGCCATGAACCGTTCATTCGTTAGGGAGATGGAGCAGGGGGGGTTGGCGGGGTTGCTACTGTCTCCGGTAAGCCGTGACGCCATCTTCTTGGGGAAAGCCTTGGGCAGCTTTCTATTCATGCTGTTGGTTGAGGCCGCTTTGTTACCAGTTTTCGGCGCTCTGCTCAATTTTTCAGTGTTGTCTTTTACCTTGGTGCTAACCATCGCGATGGCCACTTTGGGGTTTGCGCTGGTTGGCACTTTGTTCTCGGCTATCGCCGTTCAGACCAGATCGCGTGAGATCATGCTCCCGGTTTTATTCTTCCCGGTGATCTTGCCGGTGATCATCGCTGCGGTTGAGGCGTCTTCGGCCTCGATCGGGTCCGAGCCGGGCGTTGGGTTGAACCGATGGCTGCCTCTGCTAGCTATCTTCGACGCCTTATTCTTAGTAATATGTCCGTGGGTTTTTGCCGTAGTTGTAGAGGAATGATGCTGGAAGAGAAGAGGAGGTAGGACCGATTGCTGGGGAATGGCATCCGCCAAAATATTACGGGTTATCTGGTGGTGTTGAGCGGTTTGTTCATGCTGGCGGACCTTTACCTGATCTTCGTGGTGGCTCCCACTGATGCGGTGCTTGGCCATGTCCAGCGGGTATTCTACTTCCACGTGCCGATAGCCATCATGTCCTTTCTGGCGTTCTTCCTGGTTTTCCTAGCGAGCATCGCCTACGTGGTGCGGCGTGACGGGAAATGGGACCGGCTAGCGCACTCGTGCGCCGAAGTTGGCGTGGTATTTGTTACCCTGGCGCTGCTGACCGGAATCATCTGGGGCAGGCCGCTGTGGAATACCTGGTGGACCTGGGAGCCCAGGCTGACCACCACCCTCATCCTTTGGCTGATCTACGTTTCCTATCTGATGATCCGCTCCTACGCGTCTAACCAACAGCAAGCGGCCCGTTACTCGGCGGTGGTGGGAATCGTGGGGTTTGTCGACGTCCCGATAGTGTACTATTCGGTGGTTTGGTGGCGTTCGATACACCCATCCCCGGTGGTGGGCCCCTTCGCCCAGGCAAATGCCCTGGAGCCAATAATGCTGTGGATCCTACTTTTCTCCATGGTGACGTTCTTACTTCTATTTGCCTATCTGGTGGCGGAACGGACGGCCCTGAGGAACAGCGAGGACCGGCTCCGGGGAATGCGGCTTGTGCTGCGGAGAACTGGGCGTTGATGCCAGACTGCATCCCCGTCTCCTGACTTAAGGAGTTAAGCGAAATGCCGATCGTTCTGCTACAGGCCACGTTGCCGGCAGCTAATCTGCCCTTCCTATTTGCCGCCTTCACGGTGGCTTGGGTGGCCTTTTTCGCCTACGCGTTTTTCGTTAGCCGGCGCCAACAGGAGTTGCGTAAGGAGATTGCCGAATTGCGTCGCGCCCTGGAACAACAGGAACCGGAGGACGCTAGCTAGGATTTCAGTATATAATTGGGTGGTAGGGAAACGAGAGGGAGAAACATTGGCTGAGTTGGAACCGGATTGGCAGGATTGGACAGAAGCTGAAGGCGAAGCAGAACCGGGGAATCAGAGTCACCGTACCCGCTTCCTGATTCTTGCGGTAGTGGTTTCCCTGGCCCTTGGGTACATGATATACGCAGCGTTCCCCGGGAATGCGCTGTATTTCTTGACCGTGGGCGAGTTGATCGACAAGACAGATGTCCACGACGGGCGGACGGTTCGGGTGTCGGGCAAACTGGTGGCGGACTCCTTCCAGAGGGAGGGGCGGTCAACGGTCTCCTATTTTCAGCTTAGAGACGAGAACACGGAATCGTCGGGTCAGCATCTATCCGCGACTTTTGTGGGGGTAGTGCCCGACCTGTTCTTCAACCCACATTCCGAGGTAATTTTGGAAGGCAGCTACGGTGAGGACCAGATCTTTCAGACAGACGCCATCCTCGTGAAGTGCCCATCAAAGTACCAATCGCTTCAGGAAGAAACGCTGCTGTCTAGCTGACTGCCCGGATTCGAAACGCGGTGATTATCCACGTGTATTAGGCAAGAAGGCGGGAAATCTTCAGACTACTACGGAGCCGATAGACGTCTTTGCTGGCCTAACCCCTACTGCCCCGCGGCCGATATCCGCAATCAGGAATCCGGCTTATTTCTTTTCCTGCTTGATGCGTTCCATGACCGAGTCGTGGAAGGTAGAAGGCGTTGAAACCTTGGGGAACCGAGAAAGAATCCCGATGGTGGAAGCCAGAGTGTCGACGAAGGCACGGCAAGGGCCGCAATTGCTCAGGTGAGCTTGGATAGCCGACCGTTTGGTTGGGGCGAGATCCTCCTCCAAATAGTCCGACGAAAGCTTACGGACCTCATTGCAGTCGGCGTCGCCTCGGTGAAATAGCTTGTGAAGTAGTCCAATCACTGTAATAACCCCCAGGATATTGTAAACGCATGTCCAACCGACGGTAACCGCCGGCATGCCGCGCCAAGGCCTATGATGGCGATGGATGGCGCGGTTAGGCTCTTCCCTCGGAAAGGCTTATCGGCCTTCTATAGACAAATTCATTACTTTAGATGCACAATGCAGACTAAAGGTATATTTCCTACAATAATTGACGACCGATGGAATCTCAGACCACACAAACTTTCGAAGACATCGTAACCGAATACGGTGATTTTGTATTCAACCTAACCTACCGAATCCTGGGGAACCACGCCGATGCCGAGGATGCTGCTCAGGACGCTTTCTTAGCCGCTTACCGAAACTTCGTACGATTTCGTGGAGAGTCCAGGGTCAGTACTTGATTGTACCGTATCGCCACCAACGCCGCGTTGATGAAGCTTCGCAAAGAGCGGCCTAGGCGGAACCTCACCCAACCGGGCTATGAAGAGATAGAACTGCCCAGCCCGGGCGAAGGTCCTGAGAAGCTGGCGCTGAACAGCGAGCTTCGGCAACACCTTGAGCAGGGGTTGGACATGCTGCAACCCAACTTGAAAACAGCGGTGGTGCTTCGAGACGTCCAGGGGTTGAGCAACGAAGAAGCCGCCCATATACTGGACATCTCCGTCTCGTCGCTAAAAGCCCGGCTCCACCGGGGACGCATCTTCCTTCGGCAACACCTTCAAGAGTATTTAGCTTCCAACCAGTAAAATTGCATTGCGGCATGTCTACCACTTGTTACGGCGGACGAATTCGTCCAAAAGAAAAGCTCCCCGCATAAGCCGGGGAGCTTTACAGTTTCTGAGGCTGTGTTCAGGTCAGAATTCGAACGCGTCCACCAATTCCTGCACGGTCTTGGGCTCTGCCCGTGCCCACATCTGTTCCACTTGCTGATCCATGGAAGGGCGGAAGGTGTCGTCGTAGAGAACCCCCACGGGCACGCCTCCTTGCTGGAGTAATTGCTGGGCGGCGCCCTTGTCGCTGGTGTCGTGATCTTCCGGAACCTCCCACAGTCCTGGCTCAATCCCCTTTTGTACGTTCCCTTTGAGAAGTTCGAAGGTATCGTTATAGGTGGTGCAGGGAGATTGTACGTGTACTATGGAAAACCCCTTATGCTCCATCCCCTGGGTAATCAGCTTGGCCAATGGCCTGACCTGTCCGGAAAACCCGGAAGCAATGAAGGAAACACCCAGGGTAAGATACAACTCCAGGGGATTTAGTTGGGACTCTATCTTGCCGAAGGGGGTAGAACTGGTTATCTCACCGAGCTTGGTTGTTGGGGAACTCTGGCCTTTGGTAAGCCCGTATACTCCGTTGTCCATGATCACGGCGCAGACGTTCAGGTTACGGGCAGCCTGAGGTCCGATATGCTCGCCACCGATGCTCAGGAAGTCTCCATCGCCGGCTACAACCACCACGTTCAACTCGGGCCTGGCCATCTTTACGCCCAAGGAGATGGGCAAGGACCTGCCGTGAATACCGTGAAAGCCATAGGGCTGGGAGCCCTCTAAGAGATGAACCAGGTTTCCGGAGCAACCGATGCCGGCGACCACCACGTTGTTTTCGATGGGGAGCCCCGTCTCTTCAAGACGGTCAATCATCGCCATTTCCAACGCCCGGCGGACCCCAAAGTCTCCGCAACCCGGGCACCACTTGAAGTCGTATTCTTCGTTTTTTTTGCTCATACCCCCGCCGCCTCCTTCCTAACGGCCTCCGTCACTTCGGTGACCCGCTTCACCAGATCTCGTACTTTGAAAGGTAGACCCGTGTATTGCGTGATGGCCTCGGCTTTCACCCCTTGGGAACGCAAGATGCTGGCAAACTGCCCCTGATAGTTCAGCTCTGGGACGATCACCAAGTCTTTCTTTTTGAGTTCTTCCAGCAATTTTGGAGGGAGCGGGTTCAGGTACATAGTGTAGTACCAGCCCACAGGAACTCCCGAAGCCTTCAGCTGATTATAGGCTTCCAGCGCGGGACCTTTCGAGCCGCCCCAAGGCATGATGGCGATCGATTCTTCGACGTTGTCCCTTTCGTATTCGTCCTCTTCCAGCAACTTCAGCTTGCCGAAACGCCGCTCCGTCATCTGTATGTGGCGGCTGGCCAAGTGAGTTGTGTCGCCCATGTCGTCATGCTCGCTGCCGTTGGCGACGTATGCCCCCGGATTGCCGGGTATCGGCATTGGGGACAACTCTAAGCCAGCGTATCGATGGTATCCGTTCGTCCCTTCGTAGACCTGACGCCGCCGATCCTCAACTTGGGAAAGGTCAGGCTTGGCGATGTTTTGCACCCGCTCAGCCAAAGACATCTCGGTCATCAAGATCACCGGCCCTTGGTATCGTTCGGACCAGGTAAGAGCCTTGATCGCGCCGTAGAAACACTCTTCCACCGTCCCCACCGCGATGACCGGCATCCGGACATCGCCGTGGGCGGGAAACATGCAGGCCATCAAGTCCGATTGTTCCGTCTTGGTAGGTAGACCGGTGGCCGGGCCGCCCCTTTGTACGTCCACGACGACCAAGGGAATCTCAGCGATCCAACCTAGCCCTAGACCCTCACTCATCAGGGAGAATCCCGGTCCGGCGGTGGCCGTCATTGCTTTTTTTCCGGCGAATCCCGCTCCCAGGATGGCAGTGATCGACTCGATCTCCGAACTTACTTGATGGGCAAATTTCCCCTCGCCGACCAGATTCCGTTCCATGTATATCAGAATCGTCGTGGCCGGGGAGATAGGATATCCAACGTAGAAGTCCAAGCCTCCGGCCAGCGCGCCCAGGGCCAAGGCTTCGTTTCCTTTCAACATAATCTGGGCGAAGTCTGGTGGGTTGGGAGCAGCCAAGGCGCCCAGAGCGAGGCCACTTTCGGAGATGTGGTCCCGGCCCAGGGTCATTGCCTCGATATTTGAACGGATAATCTCTTCATCACCGGAGCGGCCGCGGGTGAATCTCTTGGAAACGAACTCTTCCAGGTAGCGCTGGGGCATGTCCACCAAGTGTGCCAAGGCCCCGATGATGACCATGTTGGCGGCCCGGTTATTTCCGGTGGAGCGGGCTAGTTCGTCGAAGGGCAGGCCAAAGCCTCGAGAGTCGCCTTCAAGTTGGAATTCGTTGGAGTTGAATATGATAACGCCTTCATCTCGAACCTCGGAGTTATGCTCGTCGTAGGCGTCCTGATTGAAGGCCACAAGTACATCCACGTCGTCGCCGGGGCTTAGAATCGCGTCCACGGCAATCCGGGCTTGGGTCCAGGTGGGGCCTCCCAGAATCTGGGAAGGGAAAGTAGCGAATGTTAAAGCGTGATAGCCGACTTGGGTGGCGGCCTGGGCTAATCCTTCTGCCGAAGTAACCACCCCTTGTCCGCCTTCACCGGCGAACCGGACGACGAAGTCACGCATTTCCATGTGTATTTCTCCCTGGGTCAGTATCGGGCAGATTGGATTTTAAGGTTAAGCCGATTGGCATGCAAGGGCTGGGGGTTGCAAAGAAGAAACAATTGTCGCGCCACGCTGGGGTATAAGGATTTTGTGACGGCTGTCATGGTGATTGTTCGGAGCAGCCCCATGGCGCCGTTCGAGATAACATCGAGCCTCGGTTGGGGGGAGCCATAAGGTCAAGCGTAAACAACCTTGTAGGGTTGTTGTTCATATCTAAAGTAGCGACTCGAATGTTACAGCAGGCACGGTCTATTGTCAATTAACCAGCGCCGTCTAATGTCTAATAATTATGTCCCTGGCGGCGTTGTTTCAAACTTCAGCGGTATGCTAGAATCGCTAACATGGTGGACATAAAATACTGGGCGGCGTTGAACCTTGTGCCCAGATTAGGACCGGTAAGGTTTCGCAAGCTAGAGGCCTACTTCGGAGACATGGAAAAGGCTTGGAAGGCAAGCCTTGGTGAATTCAAGGCGGCGGGTCTTGACGATCGGACCGCCAGAGACCTGATAACCCTCCGTAGCAAGACCACGCCGGAATCCGAGCTTGAAAGGATTATACGCGCCGGGATAAATCTGGTTAGCTGGCACGATGATGATTATCCCGTGCGGCTGAAAGAGATCGCGGACCCGCCGCCCGTCCTCTATTTCAAAGGAACGCTCTTACCGTCCGACGAAAGGTCGTTGGCAGTAGTGGGGACCAGGGGTCCGACTTCGTATGGAAGGGAAGCAACGGCGGGGCTTACCGCCGAGTTAGTGCACAACGGTATCGTCATCGTCAGCGGCCTGGCGAGAGGTATAGACGGAGTGGCTCATCGAGCGGCTTTGGAAAACGGCGGCCGGACCATCGCCGTTCTGGCCAATGGCCTGGACATAGTTTATCCCAGGGAACACACCAACTTGGCCCAACAGATCGTGGACCGTGGCGCCATCGTCAGCGAATATCCTCCGGGCGTCCGGCCCGACTCCAGGAGTTTTCCCCGGCGAAACCGTTTAATCAGTGGCATCAGCCTGGGTTCTCTGGTGGTTGAGGCTGGGGAAGGCAGCGGGGCCCGTTGGACCGTGTATCATGCGTTGGAGCAGAACCGGGAAGTTTTCTGCGTGCCGGGCAGTATCTTCTCTCCGATGAGCCGGCTGACCA
>PAJQ01000015.1 GCA_002710215.1 Chloroflexota bacterium
TTCAGTCCCCGGAGTTTCAGTCGCCGGAGTTTCAGTCGCCGGAGTTTCAGTCGCCGGAGTTTCAGTCGCCGGAGTTTCAGTCGTTGGAATTCCGGGTGACGCCGGAGGATCCTGCTCGGTGAACCATTCTGAAGGGGGAGCGGCCTCGGGAACCTCAGGCGATAGTTGGGGAAGTGGATCCCGTTGGGCGGTTGGTGGTGGGTCCGCAGGCTCAGGAGTTTCAAAGGCGCCGCCCAACCGCAACGTTACGTCTTCCGGGGTTTCAGGAGCGGATATTTCCGGTTCCGGTGTTGCTGGCGGTTCGGCCACTATGGGAGACTCCCAGGCTACCGAAGCTTGACCGGATATCGCGTCGGATGAATTTGGAGACACCGTGCCCGGCTCCGCCGGGATTCCAACCGGAGGGACCCTTGGGGATTCGGCGCTTTCCGGAGGGGCCGCCCCCAGCAGACCGGCGTCGGCCAAGATACCGGGCGCGAAGTCTTGAGGGTCTGATATGGTGATTTCTTGAGAACCCGGTTGCCGGCTAAACGGGGCCGCGTCTAATTCATTCAACGCCTCTTGCCCCAATAGCAGCAATTCACTGCGGATAGCCTGAGCGCAGCGCAGCTCCTCCTGAGCCGACTGCATCAGGGCATCGGCCACTGATGGCAGATTGGCCGCTTCTTTGAGTTCCCGTTGGGCTTGGGCCATCGCCGTGTTGAGCACGGCCAAGGCCTTCAACAGCTCGGTAGTGGCCCGCTGTCTGGTCCGGTCGGCCTCTTGCCAGGACTCGCTGTGGGTGGCTCTTTGCAGCGCGGTGTACGTGCGCATCGCCTCGTCAATTTCGCGCACCGTGGTCCAGCGGTTGGGCAACCCCTTGGCGCTTACGGCGAAACCCCGGTCAAACGCCCGCCAGGCGCTCTCGCTGACGCGTTGAGCATCCGCGCGGATGGCTTCGCCTTCGTCCAACTGTTTCTGGGCCCGCCCTCTCAAGATCGCGGCTTCTTCCCGGGTGGCCAAAATCGCTTGAAGCTCGTTCTGGGCCCGCTTCACCCTCTCTTCCAGCTCGACCTAGGTCTCATAAAGCCCGGGAATGGTAGCGCTCTCTTCCAGGGCGGAAGGGAGGTCTTGCCCCAATTCCTCGGACGTCGGGACAGCGCTTTGGAAGGATACTGCTTCCAGCGGAGACGGAGTATCAAGAAAGGGATCGCCCGGCTCTTCCAGATCCCGTAATGGCACCCCAACGCTGGCTTGGAACGCTTTCTGGGCCAGTTCGGCCGTGTCGTCCAGACCGGCTGCGGTGGAGAATTCCGGAGGGAGTGCCACTTTGGGCTCGGCGAAGCCGTCCACCGGCTGTTTCTTGGGCTTGGAGAAGATCCTCCAAGTTCCCGAGATCAGCAGGCCGAGAGTTGGGAAGCTTTCAGAAAGTGAAGGCATGTCTTATATAAGCCTTATCTCTATGGTCCTCTGGCAAATAGCTCCTGATCGGGCAGCATTTATTGCAGCATGAGACCCCGTTTTAGCAGTCGCACGGCGGGAACACGGGAAGGCGATTTAGCCGGATTACCCTTGACACCAATATGACGTTGTGATACTTTTCACTAGGCATCCACCAGGCTCAATCTTGTATCCTGAACGTATCCGGCGGCAGATAACCGCGCTATGTTTGACGACCCCAAAGCTCTAACAACAGCAAATTGGCAGGACATATCCGCCTGGCTTACTTTTTTCTGGATTTACGTTCCGGTGGTTTTCACATTCGCGGTAACTTTGCTTACCGCCCATGCCATAATCCCATCCCTGATTCGCACTGGGCACATCCCGCCGGGGACGAATAAACTGCGCGTACCGATGACCGCATTCGCCGCGGTACTGTTTGTCGTGGCGGCGGCCTTGATGGTCATGGTAGTGATAACGGCCCAAAGCGTGGAAAATTTCTATGACCGGTATTTGTTCTGATCGGGAGCCTGCCGGGTTGCGTCGCGCCAGACTCGTCGAGGGGCTGAGTTGGGCCTTAGTGGCCGGCGTGGATTCACCCTCAGGACAGAGGCCCACCATGATACGGAGCGGCTTTATAATCGATGCGACCTAGCGCCAAAATGCTAACACTAGGCCTGGTGGGCCTAACAGTTACCGTTGTAGTGGGCTTTCTGATAGCGGTCCTCTTGATATCCTGGTTTTCCAATCCGCCCTTTGGTTTGGGCAACGCCCCTCCTCAACCAGTCGCCTTTCCTCACACGGTTCACGCGGGTTCGACGGCTGATGGCGGGATGGGCATTCAATGTGAGTTTTGCCATCGCAACGTTACACAGGGAGATGCGGCCACGGTGCCCGCAGTGGAACAGTGTCTCTTCTGCCACAAGACGATAGGCGGTACAGAAGACTCAGCCAAAGCCGAGATAGCCAAAGTAAGGCAGAGCTTCGAAGAAAACGATCCCATAAACTGGGAGCGGGTGCACCGGTTGCCGGACCACGTGAGGTTCATTCACGAGGCCCACATCCGATTTTTCACGGACCCCGGCCAACCGACGCGGACCGGAATCAACGGTGAGTCCATCGGTCAGCCGCTGACGGTTCCGGAAACCTGTTCCGTCTGCCACGGTGACGTGGCCAGCATGACTGAGGTCCAACCAAAACAGGGACAATCTTTGAAGATGGGCACCTGTTTGGATTGTCACCGGAATAACAACGTGGCCACGGATTGTACGGTTTGCCACAAGTGATTAACAGGAAGGACATTCTCTTACTATGAAGTTGACGCGGCGCAACTTTCTAGCCTGGGCCGGCCTCTCCGCCGTGGGAGCGGTGGCCTGCGAAGGGTTTGGCATTCGAGAGGGTGAGTTCAGCCTCCAAAGCCCGGTCAGTCTGCCCGAAGATCTGGTCCGGGGTAAGGATAACTGGTACGCCACCCTGTGCCGCACCTGCCCATCCTCCGAGGGGATAGTCGTGCGGGTGATGGAAGGCCGCGCCAAGAAGATCCAGGGCAACCCCTTGTATCCCATCAACCAAGGCAAGCAAAGCGCCCGCTGTGAAGCGGGTTTGCAGGCGATGTACCATCCCGAACGTTTGGCCGGTCCCATGCGCCGGTCTGGAGGCCGGGGTTCGGGCCAGTTTGAATCCCTGGACTGGACGGCGGCCTTGGACATATTCAAGGGCCAACTCCAGCAGAACGGGGACAACATGTTGATGGTCACGGAACCACTTCGGGGCCACATGGCCAAGTTGGTGGATCGGTTTACGCGGGCGATGGGCGGCCAGCATCTGGCCTTCGACGCCATGGACAACATCGCCTACCGGGCGGCGGTGAAAAACGTCTTCCGGCAGGATTCCCTTCCTGACTTCGATCTGGCCAACACCAACTTCCTGCTGTCCTTCGGCGCGGATTTCCTGGCAACCTGGGTTTCCCCGACCCGTTGGAACCTGGGTTATGGAGAATTCCGTCAAGGAGAGGGGCGGAAACGGGGCACCTTTTATCAGGTGGACCCCAGGTTCTCGACGACCGCAGCCAGCGCCGACCAATGGGTGCCGATTACACCGGGATGGGAAGGTTACTTGGCCCTGAGTTTGGCTTACGTGATTATCTCGGAAGGCCTGGAGGCTGACGGTGTGGATGTCGCTGCCCTGACCGATGGCCGTGGAGTGGGAGCGTTGGATGCCTTCCGGCCCGATGTGGCAGGGGCACGAATCGGACTGCCCGACCGCTTACGGGGCGAAACGCCCGCAGAATTCATTACAGGCCTGGCCCGGGAGTTCGCCACGAAAGGACCTAGCTTGGCGATCGGCGGAGGATCGGCGGGCGCTCATACCAACGGATTGTTCAACCTGGAAGCCATCTACGCACTGAACTACCTGGTTGGCAGTGTCGGCACTGAAGGCGGCATCAGGTTCAATCCCGCTCCTCCCGTTGATGACCTGCCCGCCAGCGCGGACGTTGCTTCTCTGGCAGATTGGTTCTCGGCGGCCGAGGGACTAAACGGAGGCCGGACCAAGCTAGTCGTCGTGCACCAGGCCGACCCGGTTCATGGACTACCGGGGTCGCTGCAATTCCGGGACGCCCTCAATAGAGACGACTTGTTTATCGTCAGCCTTTCCCCGTTCATCGATGACACCAGTGCGCTGGCCGACCTCATTCTTCCAGACCGGGTCGCCTTGGAGGATTGGGGCAGTGACATCCCCGAACCCGGACCCGGATATCAAACTTTGGGAGTGCAACAGCCGGTGGTGAATCCGCTGAGCGACCTGGACCCCCGGAGTTCCGCGGACGTGTTGCTGTCCATGGCCGGCGAGCTGGACAAGCAGAGCGAGTTGCCCTGGGACCGGTTTGAAGACATGCTGAAGGAAACCTCCAAAGAGTTGTTCGAACTCAATCGGGGTTCCATCAAAGCCGGGTCTGCCGATGAGTTTTGGAACACGATGCTGCAACAGGGCGGCTGGTGGGACGAAAAAGCAACGTCTTCCGCACGGCCCAACCCGTCGGCGGGATTGTTCAACACCATCGCCGCCAAGGCGTCGGAACCGAGGTTCCTTGGGTTGGTTCCCTCCAGGGATACTTTCCACCTGGTACCCTTCTCCCATATATCGCTACTGGATGGGCAGAACGCTCATCTTCCCTGGCTCCAGGCAGTTCCCGACCCCTTGACGACTATCGCTTGGCAGACCTGGTTGGAGATAAATGACGGAGACGCCGCGAGAATGGGATTGAGAGAAGGCGACGTGGTGATCGTTAGTTCCGCTGCCCGCACTTCCATCCGGGTTCCGGTATACCTGACACCGGCGGTGCCTCCCGGAGTCGTTTCCATCCCCTTGGGACAAGGACGGCTGGACGGCCCGGATGCCGCGACAGGCCGCCGCGCGTCTGAGAGTTCCAACGTCATGGATATTCTCGAGCCAAGCCAGGTAGAAGGGACCGGTGCGTTTGCTTGGGCCAACACCACGGTTACGCTCACGCCCACCGGCACCAGCATTAAAGTATCCAAGTTCGAGGGCATCGTTCGGGCCGTGGAGGTTGGCAACACCGAAGCGGAACGGATAATCATTACGGTTAGGCCAGAGGAATTATGAACACCGGCTTATCGCCGATAGCTGAAGGTTGAAATGGTTACACAGCGGGTAGATCACAAATGGGGCATGGTAGTAGATCTGGACCGGTGCACCGGTTGTCAGGCCTGCGTTGTCGCATGTCAATCGGAGAATAACCTGCCCATCAATACCAAGGACCTGTTCCTGCAACGGCGGGCCTACGAATGGATCCGCATCGAACGCTATTGGGAAGGCGAGTTCCCTGACGTGAAGGCGCGGTTCATTCCCATCCTTTGCCAGCACTGTGAAAACGCTCCCTGCGAGCCGGTGTGCCCAGTGTTCGCCACCTACCACAACGACGAAGGCTTGAATGTTCAGATCTATAACCGTTGTGTTGGGACACGTTACTGCGCCAACAACTGTCCGTACCAGGTCCGGTTCTTCAACTACTGGGAACCGGTCTGGCCGGAACGTCTGCGCAACCACCTGAACCCCGACGTAACGGTACGTAGCCGGGGCATCATGGAGAAATGCTCATTCTGCGTCCAGCGGATCCGGCGTGCCGAAGTAACGGTGGAACGTCGCGAGAGGAGTAACCTGGACTACGCCACCATGAAGAAGCGCAATTTCCTACCGGCGTGCGTCTCCGCTTGTCCGACCAACGCCCTGAATTTCGCCGACCAGGCGGACGTCTCTGGCCCGGTTAAAGAGTATTTCGACGACGTGAACGAACATCCACACGGCGAAGCGCACGACCGCAAGACCAGAGGTTACCGTTTGCTGGAAGAGATGGGCACCAAGCCCAATGTAATCTACCTGAAGAAAGTGGACCCATTCCCACTGCGCAAGGGCGTTAGCCATGGCAGCTAACAGCCATTCTGAAAGCCACTATGGGCCGGAGATGTGGGTTTTTCCAGTTGCTTCCCAAGTAACGAGGGAAGTATCTGAAAGGACCTCGGCCATTCCCATGGCGTTTGGTATCGGCTTGGGGGTGTCCGGCCTGCTGCTGGGACTGGGGATCATCGGATTCGTCATTCGGGCGATGAGCGACGGTTTTGGCGCCCACGGTCCCTGGGGCTATTACGCAGCCATATTTTCATTCATATTTATGGTTACCGGCGCTGCTCCTCTAGCCGCTTCGATATTCCGGGTAACCAAGAGCCATTGGCGGAGACCTTTGACACGGGTATCGGAGCTGTTCTCTCTGATAGGGATCTTCAATATCCTGCTTTTCATTCCCTTGATGTTCGTACTCCCTGCCTTCCGGAACCCGAATTTGGTCCCCTTGGCGGAAAACGAGCTAGATCTCCGCCGGACCATCTGGTTTGAGGTTCCCATTGGCGCAACTGCCCCGCAATGGCTGGACCTGTTGGGAATAGCCTGTTTGGCGTTGTGCGCCTTGGTGCTCCTGTGGCTATCGGCGGTCCCCGACATGGCTCAGGCCCGATTGCAGGCGACAGGGTTTCGCCGCAGATTCTACGGTGTTCTGGCCGGTCACTGGCATGGCACCAAGAGCCAATGGATCAATCAGAAGGCGGGTTTGGCGCTGCTGGGCGCGTTTTACTTCATGTTGCTGGTCTTCATGCAGTTCACCATCAGCTCCGACTACGCGCAAAGCCTGATACCCGGCTGGAAAGACTCCATCTTCCCGGTCATTTACACCCTCACCGGCTTCCAGTCCTCCCTTGGCTTGATGCTGGTCATCTTGTTTGTATTGCGGCGTTGGGGCGGGTATAAAGGCTACATCGGTATTTCATTGTTCTGGTCGGCCAGCAAGATACTGCTGGGATTGACCCTGCTGTGGGTTTACCACATGTTCTCTTTCGGTATTACCTACTGGTATGGACGCTTGGAAGTGGAGCAGAATATACTCAAGTACCTGTTGTTCCAGTCCTACGGATGGCTATTCTTAGCCAACTTAATATTTAGCTTTTTCCTGCCATTCCTGACCTTATTGTGGAATCCGGTGCGCCGAAGCGACTGGGGCCCTGCTTTGGCTGGGGCATTTGTTCTGATTGGAGCGTTCCTGTTCAGTTGGCGGATCTTCGTCGGAGCATTTAACGCCGGCGATGTATACAACATTGGGCTTGAGCACGTGCCGGCATTTGCGGGACCAGACCTCTGGGACGTGTTGATCGTCCTTGGCGGGCTCGGAGGCGCGGTGTTTATCTATCTACTGGGCTCTCGGTTGATTCCCACCATGTGCGCATGGGAGATTAAAGAGGGCGCGATGTATCAGCACATGGGAACCTTTATGCGCGGCCGGTACTTGGTGCTGGCCAAACCCGAATAACGTGCCTCGGTGTATCCGTGGCATACAAAGGGTAGGAGCTTAGATGCAGGAAGGTAGAGTCCTCCCGGCGAGAGAGATCAACCGGGACTTGCTCCGGTCGATCCTAACCACACCCAATTGGTATTGGGTGACGGTTGCTATCATGGCGATAATCGTCCTGGGGGCGATGAGCGCCGCCGGGATGATGATTAACAAGGGCATGGGTTTGACCGGCTTGAACCGGCCGGTCATGTGGGGCTTCTTCATCGTCAACTTTGTGTTCTGGATCGGCATCAGCCACGCCGGCGTGATGCTGTCAGCCATCTTGAGGTTGTCCAAAGCGGAGTGGCGCCGGCCGGCGACCCGAGCCGCCGAGGTATTGACCGTCTTCTCCTTAATGACGGCGGTCATGATGCCCCTGATCCACACAGGACGACCCTGGCGTCTGGTCTACTGGGTTTATACGCTGCCCTTCGTTCCCTACGACTTCGCCCGTGGAATATGGCCCAATGTACGGTCCCCTCTGGTGTGGGACCCCAGCGCCATATTCACTTACTTGACCTCCAGCATCCTCTTCGTTATGGTCGCGCTGATTCCCGACATGGCGGTGCTTAGGGACCGCACGACAGGAATCAGGCACCAGGCATACGCGCTGATGGCCATGGGTTGGCAAGGGACGCCCCGGCAATGGAAGCTGCAGATCATCGCGGGCATCCTGCTTTCGGCGTTGATCTTGCCGGTGTTCGTATCGGTCCATAGCATCGTTTCCTGGGATTTCGGCATGGCGGTGTCGGTCAAATCCTGGCACTCGACAATTTTCGCTCCTTACTTAGTTGTCGGCGCCGTTCACTCCGGTGTCTCGGCGGTGGTTTTCGTGATGATTCTCCTGCGGTGGATCTACGGCTGGGAGAACTATATCCGCCACGAGCACATCGACGCCTTGGGAAGACTACTGATAGTGGTGGCCACCGGTTGGTTCTACTTCTTCGTGATGGAAGTCATCTTCGGGTTCTACGGGCGGGAGGCCGACGAGATAGCCGTTAGGAACTTCCAGTTTACGCAGCCGCCCTGGAACCTATGGTTTATATTCTTTACCGGGCTTACTTATTTCTTGCCCGTCTCTTTGTGGCTGTTCAAGTGGACGCGGCGAAACCTTTGGATAATGTCCATCGCTTGTATCTCTGTGAACATAGGGATGTGGTTGGAGCGGTTCCTGATAATCGTGCCGGGGCTGGCTCAAAAGCAGATGTTCACTTTCGATTGGTATACCTACGCTCCCAGCGCGGTCGAGATCACCATTATCGGCGGCACCTTCGCCATGGTGACCTTGTTAATGCTGCTGTTTAGCAAAGTGTTGCCGCTGATTCCCCTCTACGACATCAAAGAGGGAGATATCCTAAAGACTGAGATAAAGATCGGCCGGGCGACGGTGCCGGCCACGTTCCGGGAAGATTAGATTCGATCAAATTGTTGTTGCGCAGCTAATCACCCCCATCCTAACCTTCCCCCATCAAAGGGGATGGGACTAGGCCTCTCCATTTAGGAGAGAGGAGGGGTGAGGGACAGGAGGCAAAGGAAATGGCGAAACGTCCGATACTTGGACTGTTTGAGGACGCCAATTACGCCGCCGAAGCGGGGGATGCCCTGCAGCAAGCGGATGTTTCACAGGATGACTACGATTTTCTGACCGACGCTCCGTATCCCGAGGGCGCTTTCGGGGAAAGAGAAGAACGGCACCATCTATATTGGTTCCCCTTCGTCGGAGCATTGGTCGGGTTGACGGCGGGCATCCTGATGACCTCCATGACCCAGTTGGCTTATCCACTGGTTCAGGGCGGCAAGCCAATCTTGTCTCTTCCACCCATGGCGGTGATAACCTACGAAAGCACCATGCTTTCGGCGATCATCTTCACCATTATTGGAATCATCTTCGAATCTCGCTTGCCGAGACCAAAGATGGGCCTGTACGACACTCGCATCACTGAAGGATACATCGGGGTGCTTGTGAACGTTGAAGAAGAACAGCTCCCCAAAGTATCGGCGCTTCTGACTCAAGCCGGCGCCGTAGACGTGGTACAGGAGAATCCGGAGCCGGTTACAGCATGAAAAACCGGCTGTCATTATCATCCCTTCCCCCTCGACGGGGAAAGACTGGGATGGGGATGAAACCCTATCTGATGGGTTTCGCTCTGATTGTCGCGTTGGTGGTTGTTGGGTGCGGCCAGGGCACCTATCCGCTGGACATCTTTTACGAGATGCACTATCAGCAGACGTTCAAATCCCACGAGCCGCCCAGGATGGCGGGCGTGGAGGGCGCGGTTCCAGTGGATTGGGTCCCAGCGCCCAAGTCTACGTCGTTCAACACGGGCGAGCACCTTTTCAACGTCAACTGCTCCATGTGCCACGGGCCTGGGGCCAAGGGTGACGGTCCGGTGTTGGCGAAAATGATGAAAGAATACGACTATAAGCCAGCGGTCGACCCGGACCTAACCTCCCCCGGAGTCGTAGGGATGCAAAAAAAGGGAATGATGGGGTTCATGATTAGCGGCGTCGTTGTCATGCCCAGCTTCAAGAAGCTCTTGACCCCACAGGAAATGGAACTAATTGCAGAGTACATCGTCTCTCTCCAGTAATATTTGAGAACCGTCTGTTCACATAGCGAATAGAACGGCTGATACAATAGCCGTTGCCTGATGGTTTACCGGCCCGTCAGCAAGCCGGTTTGCCCCGGCTGGGGCAGGTTTATGTACGTGCCAGCTTCCTTCAAATTTCACTTTCCCCGCGTGACTCTGCCCATTGCATTGGTAATATCAGTATTTGTTCTTTGGGTGGGAGTGGCGTATGCCCAGAGCCCGGACCCTGGCTCTACTGATCCGCGGATTCCTGCTTACGACGAAGAGGAAGCCCAGCGCATAGACGGGATGCTGATGTGTCCGGTGTGTCCCGCTGAGACTATCGGTCAGGCCCAAGTAGAGATCTCCCGTCAGATGCGGCGGTTGGTTCGGGAGAAGCTGTCCCAAGGAGCCAGCCGCCAGGAGATCCTGGACTTCTTTGAGGAACGCTACGGTACGGACATCCTGGCTGCTCCTCCCAAGTCGGGAGTGAACCTTGTTGCTTGGGTGGTGCCGGTGCTTGGGATGCTGGGGGCGCTTGTTGCCGGCCTTCTGGTGATTCGCTCCATGGCCCGCCAGGGCGCGGGGGAGGCAGTTAACGAGACGGCGATGGATGAAGACTTGGCGCCTTATCTGGAAATGATTGATCGAGACCTGGGTCTCGATGATGCCGGTGTCCCCGGACCACCGGGAAACCGGCAACCGCCGGCTGACGTAGCTGGTGTTGAATCGGCAGGCGATACTGAATCTGAGCTTGCTACCGGAGATACGGAATCTCCGGAAAAGGACGTTGAATAAACCATGGCTGACTTGGGCGCCATATCGTTGTGGATCGCTTTGGCCCTGTCCTCCTATGCCGCCCTTGGCTCGTTCCTGGGGCAGGCCCGGGGATCGGTCGAGCTTGTTGTAAGCTCGCGCCGGGCCGCCTACCTGGCGGTGCTGGTCCTGTTTGTGTGCACGTTAAGCCTGGTGGTGCTGTTCATCAACCGGGACTTCGAGGTGGCTTACGTAGCCCGGCATAGCGATCTAGCCATGCCGGACCGCTTTACCTGGGTGGCCTTCTACGCGGGTAACGAAGGGTCGCTGCTCTACATAGCGTTTGCCCTGGCGGCTATGTCGGCGCTGGCCATCTGGCGGGCGCCGTCGAACATGCTGGACACCCTGCCCTACACCACCGGTGTTTTGATGGTGGTGCTGGCGTTCTTCCTGGCGGTGACTGGGTTCATGGCAAACCCATTTGACAAGCTGCCCTTCATTCCACCCGACGGTGATGGCATCAATCCGCTGCTTACCCATTTTGGGATGTTCATACACCCGCCCATGTTGATGGCGGGGTTGATCTGCGTCAGCATGCCCTTTGCTTTTGCCATGGGGTCTTTGCTGGGTGGGAAGACCGGCGACGAGTGGGTGGATGCCGGGCGGCGGTGGGGCATCATTGCCTGGGCTTTGCTGGCCGGTGGGCTGTTGTTGGGGTCCTGGTGGGCCTACACTATTCTGGGGTGGGGCGGGTTCTGGTTCTGGGACCCGGTGGAGAACGCGGCCTTGATGCCCTGGCTGGGACTGACGGCTTTCATTCACTCCATCATGGTGCAGAAGCGCCGGGGTATGTTCCGAATGTGGAATATCGTCCTGATCAACGTGGCTTTCGGACTGGCTCTTTACGGGATGTTCATGAACCGGGGCGGACCGGTGCCGTCGGTGCACTCCTTTGGCGCTTCCAACCTGGGCTGGGTGTTTTTGGTGTTCCTGGCGGTGGGCGTGCTGATTCCGTTCGCTCTTTTCTTCTGGCGGTTCCCGCTGCTAAAGAGCGCTCAGACCCTGGACTCCATGCTCTCCCGGGAGGCAGCCTTCCTGGTGAACAACCTGTTGTTGCTGGGAATCGCCTTTGTCACCCTCTGGGGCAGTGTTTATCCCCTGATTTCACGCTTGACTGCCGGGGAAGAGATAACCATTGCCCGGCCATTTTACGACCAGGTGAACGGGCCGTTATTCTTGGCCTTGCTGCTGTTGATGGGAGTGGGACCCCTGCTGCCCTGGCGCCGGGCCACCGCGGCCAGTCTAAGGAGGGCTTTGCTTGCGCCGGGGAGCGTCGCCCTGGGGCTGTCAGCCGTATTGCTGGTCGCGGGCATACGCCAACCATATGCCCTAATCGGATTTGGGTTGGGGGCGTTCGTGACGACGGGAATCTTCATAGAGTGGTGGCGGGGTACGCGTTCCCGGCATCGCTCCACCGGTGACGCTTATCCCATCGCTTTCTTGCGCCTGTTGGCGGCCAACCGGACCCGATATGGGGGTTACATCGTTCACCTGTCGGTGGTGATGGTTGCTTTGGGGGTTGTTGGGACTTCCTTCTTCAATGAACAGCGGGACGTGGTGTTGGGTCCAGGCGAAAGTGTCCAGATCAATGATTACGCACTCCGTTATGTGGGTACCCTGGAACAACCCAAATCAAACCGGACAGAGTTTGTGTCCACGGTGGAAGTGTACCGGGACGGGAAGTTACGGTACATCCTCCAGCCCCAGCGGGCTTTCTATCCGTCATTCAATATGGCCGCTACCAGGGCGGCTATTCGCTCAACACCGGTGGAGGACCTGTTCGTCGTGCCCAGCGAGAACCTGCCCGACGGCAGCGTGGGATTCCGGGTCTTGGTAAATCCCTTGATCTGGTGGATGTGGGTGGCCGGCCCGGTGATGATCTTGGGAACGGTTGTAGCTTTGTGGCCCCAGCCGGTCCGCACCACCGNGCCCGCGCCATCAAGGGTGGCAAGAACGCTAGCAAGGGCGAGCGCCGGTGGTACTGCCGCGCTCTGAACCCACCGGAGCCATAAAGGCAGACTGATTCTATGGCCATTCTACTTTCAGTTGTTCTGATTGTTCTCAGCGCTTGTGTAGTTGTCTATCCCTTTCTGAGACACCGGAATCCCGTCCCTAATGACGGCCTGACGCAAGATGCCGGGACGCCGGACCGCGAAATGGAATCTCTGCTGGAAGATATGCGGATTCTCCGTCTTGACCACCAGTCCGGCAATATTCCCGACGGGCTGTACCAGGAACAACTGCAGGCCTACCGGTTNCAAGCAGCCACTCATCTCCGGCGGCAGGCCCAAGCGCAACNGGGGGACGCGGATCGGGAACTGGAGCAAGANGTGTTGATGCTCCGCCTCTCCTCTCAAGCCCAGGATCTAGTGGAATCGGAGGAACCCGGCTCTGACTCCAATGAAGACTCGGAAATCTAATGGTTCGCGTCTTTTGGATTACTATCATTGTCTCGTTCTTGATGGTGGTTGGGTTGAAAGCAGAGCCTGGTTCAGCCCAAGGGGTGGTGAGCATCAAAGGCAGGGTTATCAACGGCACTAGCGGGGCGGAGGCGCCGGGGACGTTGCCGGTATTGCTTCTGGCAACGGATCAGGACGGCCGGGTAGCGGCTACCGCCCAAGGGTTGACCGATGACACCGGGGGATTCGAGTTCGGTGAACTTCCCCTATTGGACGCCGGACAATACGTCTTTAGCGTCGACTATGCCGGGGTTCTATACGGCGAGGTATTGTCGCCTGAAGAGATATCCGGTGGGGTTGAGATCCAAGTGTTCGAGACTACCCGGGATGTAACGGTGGTCCAAGTGAGACGCCAGGTGTTGGTGATTGCCGGGGTTGACCGGACCGAGCGGGAAATTTCCGCCATCGAGTTTGTATTGCTGGCCAATGAAACCGACCGGACGCTGCTGCCCGACGTTTCCAACCCCGCCATGATGAGCTTTCTCCGCTTTTCCTTGCCGCCCGGCTCCCACGACTTAGACGTTCAATCGAACCTCCCAAGCCGGGAAGTGATATCCGTAGGCTCGGGTTTCGCGATCACTTCTCCGGTGATCCCCGGCAGACATAGCGTGGAGTACTCATACTTATTCCCCTATCAAGGAAGCGCCCTTTCATATCGCCAACCGTTGCTCCAGGGAGCCGAGGTCTATCAGGTGTTGGTGCCCGAGCGTCTCGCTCCCTTGCGAGCCGGAATGCTTGATGAGGTGGAACCGGTCCGGATTCAGGGAACGGTCTACCAAGCCTGGGAGAGCCGGAACATCGATNCGGGGCAAGGAGTGGCTCTGGAACTTCTGGAACTCCCCGAGCCAAGTCTGCCGGACCGATTTCAGCGGGCTATAANCAGCACCACCCTCTGGCGGGTCGTGCTCCCCAGTGCGTTAGGAGCGTTCCTGGCGGTTCTCCTGCTCTTGGGCGCCTTCAGGGGCCGGGCCGGTTTCNGCACGGCCACAGAGGCCCTTGGAGCTCCGGCGGCCGATGTTCCCCTTGACCTAGACCGAATGGTCCAAGAGATCGCCGATCTGGACGACCGGTACGAGCGGGGGGAANTGATCGACGAAGAGTACCAGGAACGGCGGCAAGGGTTGAAAAGCCGCATCCTGGAGTCCCGGCAAAACGCGCCCGGACGATCTCCGGATTGAACGCTAAGAGCNGGCAATTTTGAGTAAACGAGGCTGGATCCTGATTGGCTCGGCGCTACCGGTGCTGGCCCTTTTNGCTTTGTTGGCATGGGCTTCGGCCCAGTCGCGGGGCAATCCGGGCGGATTTGGTGTTAACGCCGAGTTTGGGCAAGTAGAGGTTTCTTCGGACCAAGCGGCCGATTTTTCATTGGAGTTGATGACCGGCGGCAAGGTGACTTTGCCGGAACTGCGAGGGAAAGTCGTTATGGTGGATTTTTGGTCTTCCTGGTGTCCCCCTTGCCGCCGGGAGGCGAGGACGCTGGCCGAGGTATACCTGGAATATGAAGGCCAACCCGTGGAATTCGTCGGTGTCGACATCTGGGACGAACCCACGGCAGCCCAGGAGCACATCGACCGCTACGGCGTAACCTACCCCAATGGCATAGACGCCGACGGTATCATCGCCATCAACTACGGCGTTACCGGGTTGCCCGAGAAATTCTTCATCGGCCCTGATGGACGGGTAGTCAAGAAGTTTGTCGGTCCTATGAGCCCATCAAAGCTTCGAGACATCCTGAACGAAATGTTAGGCGAACGGTCTCCCTTTTCCAGCCAATAAACCTTTTTCCCTTCGGCCCCGTTTGCTTTGCACGGCCGTCCAACTCTGAAACGGCTTGGGTTAACAAACGGCGGGTTTTACCATGAATTACCGGGCATGACTGNTGGTAGATCCGCGGTAGGTTAATCGACGTTGGTTTGGGAGCGAAGAAGGCATGTGGCGACGAATAACTTCTCCGGCAGGAGCGCGCACACGCAGAGTTTTCCCTGCTGTTATGGCCCTGCTGATGGCGCTCATGATATTGACGCTGGCTTGTGAGGAAGGCCAGGCCCTTGGCGCATCGGGCGGCGCNGTCGGTGTAGGCGGTGGCGGCGGCATCGCGTCTCCGGAAGCCCAACTTCTCCAACGGTCCCTGGAACTAACNGNCGAATTGCAGAGCTTTCGCGCACACGTGGAAATGCTGATGATGAAGCAAGGGCAAAGGCTACCACTGTCCTTCGACATGATAAAGGCGGCGAANGGGCGGATGCGTCTGGTGATGGAAATGGATGCCCTGGCCAGCGGTATGCGGATGGAGATGGTTATTGCGGATGACGAGATGTTCGCCAACCTACCGGGCGTTGGCTGGGTGCGCATGGACGCCTCTGCCATGTCAGGGATATTAGGACAGGCGGGGCCCGGTATCGACGATCCCATGGGACTGTTCAATGGTCTCTTTCCCAACGGTGCTTTGCCGGCGGACTTGTATAATGTCCGATCTCTGGGTAAGGAAGAAGTCGATGGCGTGCCCACCGAGCACCTTGTGATACTTATGGACTTCGGCAAAATCGTGAAAGAGATGGGTAAAAGCTCTATGGGACAACTTTCCCAGCCGATGTCTCTTTCTGGCCNGGGGGGGATGGCGGTTTGGACAGCCTGGGCATCAATGAGATCGAGGTTTGGATCGACGCAGATGGTTACAACCGGCGGACCGTCATGACGATTGCTCTNAACGAAAACANCTCGATAAATTTTGACATGCGCATGTTTGGCTTCAACGACGACATCAGCGTCGATTTACCCGCCAGTTATACTGACATTCCCCTCAATTAGGATAAGCCGTTGGAGATTTACCCGGCGCGCTAATGGTCATCGTTTCCCGGTAAAACTTCGGCTCTTGGTGAGAACTCGCCTCGGCCACCCTAGCTGCTATGATAAACGCCGGATAGACCTGAGCAGGGGAAGCGCAAATGACACAGGCTTCAGAAGTGGCGGTGGCGATGGATTGGGGCGGGACTTGGATCCGGGTAGGTGTGTTGGACCGGGACGGGCAGATCCTTTGGCAAGACAGGGTCGGCCACGCACGTGGAACCGGTAAGGACGAACTCTTGGGGTTNGCCGAGGGTTTACTGAGAGAGGCCATAGATTGGTGCGGCTCCAGAACCGTTATGGGTGTCGGTGTTGCCATCGCCGGTCCGGTGGACTCGGAAACCGGCACTTTATACCAGCCCC
The DNA here is from genome assembly GCA_002710215.1 of Chloroflexota bacterium. GTDB lineage: Bacteria > Chloroflexota > Dehalococcoidia > Lucifugimonadales > UBA3495 > UBA11650. Next base: position 16,368 of record PAJQ01000015.1, read on the forward strand.
CGAATTTGTACGTCCTAGACGGGGTTTCCCTGAAGTCCCGGTGGGAGACAAGCCTGGGATATCCTGTGCTGGTGGGAAACGACGCCAACTTGGCGGCCCTAGGAGAATTTTACCTTGGCGCAGGCCGGGAAGCGGCAAAAGCGGGGACGCCTCCCCGGACTCTGGTCTATCTAACCATCAGCACGGGCATCGGTGGCGGCGTGATAGAGCGGGGCGAGATGTTTTTGGGCGCACACGGTCTGGCCGCCGAGATTGGCCACATGAGTATCGACGCCAGCGACAGCGCGCCCGAATGTCAATGTGGCGCTCGAGGCTGCTTGGAGTCGATGGCGTCGGGCACTGCCATCGCCAGCATAACCAAGGAACGGATCGCCCGAGGAGACTTTCCGGCTTCATCTTTGGCTGCGGAATCGGACTCCTTGACATCGGCAACAGTCCTACAAGCCGCAGGCAGAGGTGACCCTTTGGCAGTGAGCATTTTGGACGGTGTAGTGTTTGCTTTGTCCGTCGGCTTGACCAACGTTCTGCACCTTTATAATCCAGACCTGGTGGTGCTGGGCGGCGGCGTGACGTTGGGATTGGTGGAACTGGATATGTTGCCCCGGATCCAGGNGATGATTAACGGCCGGGCCATGAGCGAGGTCCATAAGGAGTTCCGGNTGGTGGCCACTTATTTGGGAGACGATCCGGGAATGGTGGGAGCNGCCACGCTGGTCTGGCAAAACGCCCAAGCCGGCGGATAGGATCTGGATCCAGGGGTCGTTCGACAGGCTCACCGCGAAANGGAACCTTTGTCCAGCAAAACGCCCAGGCTGGCGGATAGGACATGGATCCAAGGGTGGTTCGACAGGCTCACCACGAACAGGAAAAATCCGTTCACCGCGACCTGAACGATCCGTTCGCCCGGAGCCGGTCGAAGGGTCGAGACTTCTGCTCCTGAGAGGGTCCTCCAAAGGACCCTCTCAGGAATAGCTAAACTATGTACTTGCCGCCTACAACGTTTAACCGGTCACCGGTGATGTAGCCTGATTCGTCTGAGGCGAAGAACAAAACAGCGTTGGCAATGTCCTCCACTGTTCCCTGCCGGTGCATGGGGATGTCCTTCAAGTGGTCATCGGCGCCCCGGGACGTTCCGGGATGCTCTGGATACCATTCGGGCGACCGCCGCTCCGTATCGGTAGACCCTGGATTGACCATGTTGGCCCGAACGTTGTACTCGGCCATTTCCGCGGCGATGGCCCTGATGAGTCCCAACAGGCCGGTCTTTGCCGTGGTGACTAGGGCGGTTCCCGGACGTCCGGTGATGGCTGCCTGCCCGCCAAGAGCGACGATGCTACCAGACCGGCGCTCGATCATCCCTGGCAGCACCGCCCGGCATAGGTAGAAGGCCGAATCCAGGTTAACTCCCATTACGTGATGCCATTCTTCATCGGTGACTTCAAGGATTGGCCGGTGCGGCCGGATGGCCACATTGCTAACCAGGATATCCACCTTGCCCAAAGCCTCGATACCCTCTTCCACCATGGATGAGACTCGCGCCGAATCGGAAACGTCGCCCAAAACGGTGTGGGTTTTGACTCCCAACTCCCGGCACTGGGACGCCACGGCATCCAGTTCTTGCTGGTTGGTGCGGGTGTTCAGGATCACGTCGGCGCCCTCCCGGGCAAAGGTCAACGCGATCTCTTTTCCAATGTTGCGGCTGGCTCCGGTGATGAGCGCCGTCTTATTTTCCAGTCTCACTAGTCGTCCTCCGGGTGAATAGTTTAAGCCTCGGAGAGACTAGCACAGACGAGAGATCCGAGCAAACGGACGCTTCTGAATTGGAGGCTAGGGTTCACCTTGAGGATAACTCCCTCTTCGTCTGCCTTGTACATCATCACGAGCACGATGTTGAAGATGACGTCAGCACACTCGTTGATCAGATGGGAGAGCCTATCGGCTGGGGTCTTCCTTAATTGGGTATCTGGGTTCATAAACTAACCTGCATGTCCAGGCNGGGGTATCCGGCGGTGCATGGCCGAGACCTGCTTTAGCAACCCTCTACTAAGGCGTTGGCAAGGCCTTAGGGACGGCATTCAAACAGGCCGTCGGCTCCCTTCACCAACCCTGGGTCCTTGTCGCCAAAGACCCCGCCCACCCCATGCCGCCTCAANTATTCCATTCAAGCCGGCATCTTCCCAGTGCCAGAGTGGCCGTTTTGGATAGCGAGTTAGGCCGGCCGGATGGCCCATTTGGGCCATCCGGAAACAACCGATAGAAACGTCCTGCTCAGTTCGAGCGTGGATCTCCCGGCACGGAAGCTTGACCGGTGGTGACTCCGGTGTGAGAATTGGGGCGCAAAGACGATATAATTCTATGATTGAGGAGCTTCGGTCATGAAATGGTGCAGATTCAGCACTGGAAACGGTATTTCTTACGGCATAATTGAAGGGGACGATGTGGTCGAAGTTGAAGGCAATCCCTTCGACGGTTATAACAAAACCTCCAAGAGCCAACCTCTGGNATCGGTTAAGCTGGAAGTGCCGGTTATTCCACCTACCTTCTACGCCGCCGGGATCAACTACCCGGAGCACGTGACGTGGGCGGCCAAGATGCGCGGTGAAGAGCCGGTTCTTCCGGAAAAAGCGGATATCGGCTACCGCGCGATAAACGCTCTCGTTCCCAACGAACACCCGATNATCGTCCCCAAGGACGCCACCGAATTGGTCCAATACGAAGGAGAGTTGGTGGTCGTGATCGGCAAAGAATGCAAGAACGTTACCCAGGCGCAGGCATTGGACTACGTCCTGGGATATACCATCGGCAACGACGTTAGCGAGCGCACCTGGCAGCGGGGCGACCGGACAATGTGGAGGGCGAAGAACACGGACACTTTCAAGCCCATGGGTCCCTGGATCGTTACCGGCTTGGAGCCCGACGATTTGCACGTAACCGTCACCCTCAGCGAGCGGGTGGTGGGAGAGTACGATGTAAAAACCGCGATCTTTGGGGTGCGGGAATACATCAGCGAGATGAGCCGGTACCTGACATTGGTGCCCGGCGATATCATCTGGATGGGAACCGACGGCGCGACCGAGAACATGGTAGACGGCGATCTGGTTGAGGTTGAGATCAGCGACATCGGCGTGCTTAGAAATAAAGTGGTCTGGGAGAAATAGCCTGGCTCGGCGGCNGCTGGGCTCAATCCGACGAATCAGCGGTATCGATATTAAGGGGCGGCTTCGAGCCGCCCCTTAATGATTTATCGACGAGACCCGGCCGGATTGAGGACCGGGCAGATTGGCCCTTCGAGCCTAAGCTTCCCCCGGGTCTTGGAATCCGGTTTCCGCGGCCCAAGCCTGGAGTCCACGGCGGAAGGCCAGGGCTCCCATGGGCGCGATGACCGCCTGAAGNGCCTCCAGTATCTCCCTGGGCGTGGCCCCCACGTCCAGCGCCACGCGTACGTGGGCCTGGATCTGCGCAACGTCGGCCTTCAAAGCCGCCTCCACTACTATCTGGAGCAACTCCTTGGTCTTGCGNTCCAGCAGCCGCTGCCCAGTGTAGGTGGCCTGGATAAATTCGTTGTACTTAGTGGCCCATTCCCGGTCAACCTCCGCCATGATCCGGTGCATCTCCAGAGTGTAACCCCGGGTCTGCTCGGCGTTTTCAAGAAAAGAACGGCTATCGTCTGTGGACATGATTGGTTCTCCCAATTAGAGCATTCAGCTATCAGCTATCGACCGTCAGCATTGAGGTTGAAATTCCGTCGTGGTGGAGAAGACGGTCGTTAGATTGTAGACCTAGGCGGCAAGCTCTTCTATAGGCTTGGTGGCCGGTATTCGACCGACCGAGGGGNAAATGCCTCCATGATACAATCTAGCGAAATGGGGTTGGGTCTCGGAAGACCTACCCGGACCCTGAATTTGCGAGAGGTGCGACACGGCGATTTCGTATCCTGATGAGTCTTTCCAGCGAGAGGACGACAGCGACGACCGGTTGTTTTACGCCAATCCCCGGCTGGTGGTGCACATCGACGATGAGGCGATCGCCACGGTGAGCAGGATCTTTCAGTCGTATGTGCCAGCGGGCTCGACGGTGCTGGACCTGATGAGCAGTTGGCGGTCTCATTGGCCTCAGGGGCATCCCAAGGAAAAGTTGGTCGGGCTAGGTCTCAACGCTCAGGAGATGGCGGACAACCCGGACTTGGACGAGTACGTGGTCCACAACGTGAATCTCGAGCCGTCCCTCCCCTTTGGAGATGAGAGTTTCGACGCGGTGGTTATCACGGTGTCGGCCCAATACCTTACCAGCCCGGTGGAGACCTTCCAGGAGGTCAACCGCATCCTCAAACCGGGCGGCGTATTCATCGTAACTTTCTCCAATCGAATGTTTCCCACCAAGGCCGTCCGCATCTGGCGTATGGCTAGTGACCAAGGCCGGATAGACATCGTCATATCCTACATGGAGTCGGCGGGCGGCTTCGAAGAGATTCGTAGCGGGTTCGTTAACTCGGACGAGAGCCCCCCTGCCGACCCCATCTTCTCGGTCGTAAGCAACAAGTCCGGCGGTCCAGAATGACCTGTCCTACTTATATAGGGNTTTCAGTTGTAGGACCGTCGAGGTAATCATGACATGCATGTTTCGCTTGGCCCTGGCCCAGATGAACCCCACGGTAGGGGACATCAAGGGCAATACGGCCAAGATTATCCAGTACCTTGAACAAGCGCGGGAATCCCAGGCGGACTTGGTTGCCTTTCCTGAGTTGGCGATCACCGGCTANCCTCCGGAAGACCTTCTCTTCAAGACATCTTTTTTGAGNGATAACGCAGCGGCTATGGAGCAGGTGGTTGCCGCGTCCCAAGGCATCGCCGTGGTGGTGGGTTACGTGAAGATGGGGGCGGACATCTCCAACGCCGCCGCCCTGTGCTACGACGGAAAGCTGATTGACATTTACGAGAAGATGTACCTGCCCAACTATGGGGTATTTGATGAAGACCGGTATTTCCGACCCGGAACTGTCTGCCCGGTGTACGTGGTGAACGGAGTTTCGGTGGGTCTGGGCATCTGTGAGGACATCTGGTCCCCGGTGGGGCCTATCACGGTCCAGAGGCAAGCGGGAGCCGAGTTAATTGTCAACATCAACGCCTCTCCATTTCATGCCGGCAAAAATTTTCAACGAGAAAAGATGATCTCCACACGGGCCTCAGACAACGAGTTGTTCGTCGCTTACTTGAACTGTGTTGGTGGACAGGACGAGCTGGTCTTCGATGGCGACAGCATGGTGATTGGGGCAAACGGAGAGGTGGTGGCCCGGGGTCCGGCCTTCGAAGAGACGCTGTTAATGGTGGACCTGGATATTGAGGAAGTCTTTCGGTCTCGCTTGCGTGAGTCCAGTCCTAGAAAGGAAACTCCAACCATTCTTCACGAGATCGGAGAGTCGAAGACCGTGCATGTATCCGGTCATCTTCCCCAAGACCGAAAGCCGCTGGAGGATACAGGCTTGGCTAGGTGCTTGGACCCGGTGGAGGAAGTGTACCGCGCCTTAGTGCTGGGCACCAAGGATTANCTGGGCAAGACCGGTTTTTCCAAAGCGCTGATCGGGCTATCGGGAGGGGTTGACTCAGCCCTCNCCGCCACCGTAGCCGTGGACGCCCTGGGCTCGGAAAACGTGGTGGGCATCGCCATGCCGTCGCGGTACTCCTCGGAGGGCAGTATCAGCGATTCCAAGGAGTTGGCTGACAATCTGGGAATCGATCTATGGACGGTGCCGATCGAAGCCGCGCACACAGCTTTCGCCGAAATGCTAAAGTCCAGTTTCCGGGACACCCAGCCCAACGTGGCGGAAGAGAACGTGCAGGCCAGAATACGGGGCAACGTCCTGATGACGATCTCCAACAAGTTCGGCTGGATGGTGCTGACCACCGGCAATAAGAGCGAGATGGCCATGGGATACGCCACGCTGTACGGCGACATGGCCGGGGGCTTCGCGGTCATCAAAGACGTGCCCAAGACTCTGGTATATCAGCTATGCGAATGGCGCAACCGGCATGGGGACCCCCCTTCGGTGATACCCCAGGCCATTCTCGACAAACCGCCCAGCGCCGAGCTGAAAGAGGACCAGTTGGACCAGGACACGTTGCCGGCCTACGAAGTTCTTGACCCGGTGATTAAGGCCTACGTGGAAGACGACTACGGCCACCAGGACATGGTGGACATGGGGTTTGATTCCGCGGTGGTGCGGCAGGTCATGTCCTACGTCGACCGCAACGAATACAAACGCCGCCAGGCCCCGCCGGGGGTGAAAATCACGCACAGAGCTTTCGGAAAAGATCGGAGGCTGCCCATAGTGAACCGATACCGGCAGGAGGGGNAGCGGGCGGCTGTCAGCGCCCGGCTATCAGCTGTTAGCACCGGCTCTTGACTTTCTCACGGTGAATGATTAATCATTCCGCAGACTGGCTGTTGGAATGTTCCGCTGGCTCCCCCACATCACCGATCATGGCCTCAGCCCATTCAAGGGCCTCCGATTCCCGCTCATCGTCTTGTGCCATCTCTCGGTATGCCGAATCCAGATTCTCGCTGGTGTTCTGGTCTTTATTCATGCTTAATCCAACTCCGCCACAATCTTGCCCATGTCCTCGGTGTGGTAGCCGCCCATGGCCTGAACTTCTTGCTTGAAGGTTGTGTCGTTGAGCAGTGCCCACAGGGGTTGCAGCAGGTCACTTTGGTAGTGGATCCGGGGGATGACCAGGTCATAGCGTTCATCCATCAGTGGAGCGAAGTCTAGTTCCAAGGCCCGGGCTGCGCTTAGGATGCCTAATCCGGTATCGGCCGAGCCTGCCTTAACCGCCGCCGCCACCGCCAAATGGCTGTATTCTTCTCGCCGATAACCCGAAACTTGCTCCGGCCCGATGTTGAGCTCGTTGAGCTTGTAGTCCAACAGCACCCTGGTGCCTGAGCCTCTTTGCCGGTTGACGAAACTGATCTCGGGACGAGTTAGGTCTTCCAGCGTGTGGATGGATTTAGGGTTTCCCGGAGGGACCATCAATCCCTGGACCCGGCCTACCAGGTTGACCAGCACCACCGGAACTCCGGGCAGGTAGCGGCGTATATATGAGAGGTTGTATTCCCCGGTGACTTCATCCAATAGGTGGGAACCGGCCAGGTGGGCCTCGCCTCGCCGCAAAGCGATGAGTCCTCCCAGGCTGCCGATGTGGGAGGAGGCCAGGCGCAGTCCCGGATCCGTCTTGCCCAAGTGGCTGGCCAACAGGTCGAGCGTGAGGTCGTGGCTACCGATGGCCACGATGGTGTTCTCAATCTTTTCCAGTGGTTGCAGCAGTTGCACTTGCACATCGGCTCCGGCGTCCAATCCCTCGGAGAACCGGGGAATGACCACCATGCCATCGGCCCGAACCAGGGACATGATTATTCCCGCGCCCCGCTGCAGGGGAGTCGCTACCATTTTTTCGCCCACCCGGCCAAGCTTGACCCGGAGATATTCGTCCTCACCCAAAGGGGACAGTACTTTTCTAGTGATGCTGGCTCCGACCGTTGGCCTTACTTGTGGCGCCTGACCCAGCCATCGATCCAACAAAGGTCTGACGAACAGCTCGGCGGTCAAGACGGCCGATACGGGATAGCCGGGCAGACCGATGACGGGTTTGCCCTGGACCACTCCCAGAACGACGGGATGTCCCGGCCGAACCGCGACGCCGTGCACCAGTAGCTGGCCCAAATCTTCCACCACGGCCGCCGTGTAGTCTTCCGACCCAGCAGACGAGCCGGCGTTGACTATCACTAGGTCATGGCTCTCCAAAGCGCCCAGGACTGCGTCGCGGATGGCCGGGAAATCGTCGGGAACCGGTGGAAACCGTTTGCCGTCGCCGCCCCAATCCTGGATCAATCCGGCCAGCATGAGGGAGTTGAACTCCACGATGTCGCCGGGTTTCAAAGGGGAGACTCCTGGTGGGACCAGCTCGTTGCCGGTGGGAATGATGGCAACTTTGGGCCGTCTTCTGACCGGAATCTGGGTGACTCCCGCCGCAGCACAGGCCCCCAGGTCCACGGGGGTGAGCTGGTGATTCTCCGGCAACACCAGTTCGGTGGCCACCAGGTCCTCGCCCAGTGTTCGAACGTGCTGCCAGGGAGCCACCGGAGCCATGACCTGCACGGTTTGTTCGTCGATACGGTGAACGTGCTCGATCATGACCACGGCGTCGTATCCCGGTGGCATGGGGTCGCCGGTGTCCACCCAGACAATTTGCGAGCCCACCGCCAGGTTAACCGGCGAAGTCTCGGTGGCTCCGTTGGTGTCCGCCGCCCGAACAGCGATTCCGTCCATGGCGGCGGCGTCGTAATGGGGCGAGGACCTGGCGGCCCAGATAGGGCTGGCGGTGATTCTCCCCAGGGCCTGGTCCAAGGAGACCGTCTCCCCCGGCATGGGCGACAGGGAGTCGGCCTGCTCCAGCGCGTCGTAAAACCTCCGGCGCGCTTCATCCAAGGGTATATCGCTCAGGAAGTACCGGCGGCGGTTCTCGGCGCCTGCCGCAGGTTCACCGTCGTGGGACCGGGGCGTGTTCAATACAACCTAACCGAAACGTCTTCACCGGCGTAAAGCCCGCCCCGGTCCAGAGGGACATGGACCAGGCCGTCGGAACGTATCAACGTGTAGATGAGATTGGACTTTCCGAATACCGGTTGGGCGACGCGACGCCCTTGATCTTCTTTCAGCCGGACGGGCACAAAGTCTTCCCTTCCCGAGGTGGAAGCGATGTCCTGAGCCAAACTGGCGGTAACGGTGGTTGGTTCGGGAGGGTTGGCGCAGCCGGACAGGCTGTAAAGGGTGGGGCGCACCACCAGGTCGAAGACCACCATGGCGGATACCGGGTTGCCCGGCAAACCGAAGGCGGGTTTGCCGTTAACCAACCCGATGACGGTGGGCTTGCCCGGTCTGATGGCCAACCCGTGGACCAGCATCCCGGGTTGACCCAGGTTATCGATTACTTGGGCGGTCATGTCCCGGGAGCTGACCGAGCTTCCGGCGGAGATCACCAGTACGTCGGCCATATCTAGTCCGCGAATGGCGGAGCCGGTTTGTTCTTCGTAGTTGTCCTTGATGATGCCCAAAGGCAAAGGGACGCCGCCGGCTTGTTCCACCAGGGCGGAGATGGTGTAGGTGTTGATGTCCCGGATCTGCCCCTCGGCCGGGGTGGCTTCGGGGGCAACGACCTCGTCGCCTAAAGACAATATGGCGACACGGGGCTTGGCGGCTACGGAGACGGCGGTGATGCCCATGGCGGTCAGCCCGCCCAGGTCTTGGGGCCGCAAGTAGTGGCCCGCCGGTAGGATGACTTCGCCTCGCTTGACGTCTTCGCCCGGCTGCACCACGTTCTCGCCGTAGGCCACGGGACGAACTACTTCGATTGTATTGGTGTCAACCTTCTGAGTGTTTTCCACCATGATCACGGCATCGGCCCCACCGGCCAGCATGCCGCCGGTATAGGCCAGGGCCGCGTCGCCCGTCCCCACAGAAACTCCGGCAGGTTTGCCCATGGGGACCTCGCCGACGATAGTGAAATAGGCCGGCGCGCCTTCAGACGCGCCGAAGGTGTCGGCGGCGCGTAGGGAGTAGCCGTCCATGGCTGATCTGGGGAAGGATGGAAGGTCTTCGGTAGCATGGGCTGCCTGGGCGGTAACGCGGCCTAAAGCTTCGGCGATCGGGACATCTACCGCTGGAGAGACCGGCCGTGGCTCTAATCGGTCCAATAGGACTTTTAGCGCCTGGGCTGGGGGTAGGACGTTAAAAAACTCGGGCATATGACGCGGACCTGGCGAGGCTATTAACGACGCTGGTTTGATCGGGATAGTGCCGGTGGGATGATTTGGACCAAGGGTATTATACCCGGTACCGGTGCGGTCCGGTTCATGGGCTCGGCGGGCAGTGTATGAAACTCCCCGCCAGATTTGATCCCGACCGCATTGCTCATATGGGCGAAAGCCGGTGGCGGGGCCTAACGGATGGGCAAAGTCTCCTGGATTCCCCTTCCGCCGAAAGGCCGGAATGACCGGAATGACCGGAATGACCGGACGGTGGCCGATGCATCGCTGGCTGGTGTGTATTTTAGATATGAAGTATGACGAACCTGTGGATGAGAAGATGTTGACATTGCTATGTAAGCAACGCAGAATTATCTCTTGGGACTTCGAGGCTAGCCAACCCCGTTTTTACCCGGCGGCGTAGCGCCGAACCCACCATAAGATTCCATCTAGCGAGCGGTGGCATAGCATTGGTTGATAACGCCCTCTCCCCCCACGGCGGGGTCCTGGTCGAGCGGGTTGCTTCTCCAGAAGAAGCAGCGCGGATGATTCATGGTCTGCCACGGTTGCCCGTCAGGGAGCAGATCGCCCGAGAGTGCGTGAATATCGCTTACGGATTCTTCTCTCCCCTAGTAGGGTTCATGGGGCAGGCTGACGTGGACTCGGTGGTCCGGGACATGACCCTGTCCAGCGGTTACGTGTGGAGCATCCCCATCGTCCTGGATGTTTCCGGGGAACGGCTGGCTTCTGTTGGGGTTAGCGTTGGGGATACGGTGTTGCTTACTCACCAGGAACAACCCTTGGCGGTGCTGCAGGTGGAAGAGATTTTCTCCTACGATAAAGAGTTCATGGCCGGTCAGGTCTACGGTACCACCGACCTGGCTCACCCGGGCGTTCTGCGGACCCATTCGCTGGAGGACAGTTTCGTCGCCGGGCCGGTTACATTGGTCAATCCGCCGTTGATAAATCCTCCCTTCGATGAGTTCTGGAAAACTCCCCGCCAACTCCGGAAAATCTTCGCCCAGCGGGGATGGACTAGGGTGGTAGCTCACCAGAGCCGCAACGTCCCCCATTCCGGACACGAGTGGCTGATGAAGGGCGCTTACCTGGCGGCTGAGGCTGATGGGATACTGGTCAGCGCCGTCGTGGGAGAAAAGAAGCTGGGCGACTACATCGACGAGGCGATAGTGCTAGGCCACAACCGGTTGCGGGAGGGCGGGTTTTTCCGCGAGGACGTCCACCAGACTTCCACGCTGTTGTGGGACATGCGCTATGCCGGTCCACGGGAAGCGGTGTTCCACGCCTTGGTGCGGAAGAACCTGGGCTGCACCCATCACATGTTTGGGCGGGACCATGCCGGCGTCGGTGATTACTACGAAACGTACGCCGCCCACAACATATTCGACGAGCTTCCCGATCTGGGGATCAAGTCCGTGTTAACGCTGGAATGGTGGTACTGCCCGGTGTGCGCCGGAGTCGCCTACGAGGGGCTTTGCGGACATCGGGACCAAAAACAGGACCTTTCCGGGACCTTCATCCGCAGCATCATTCAAGGAGGGACGGAACCCGAACCGCTGACCCTAAGAGCGGAAGTATTGGAGATAACCGGCCAGTGCGCGGAAAAGTACGGGTTCGGCTCCCCCTTCGTCACGGATGCCTACCTAGAGAACCGCACCCCGGTCATGTCCCTTGCCGCCATGGACTGTACTTGTTGCTGTGAAACTTGAGATGTGACGTTTAATGGCCCCGTGAAAACAAAACGGGGCTTTTTAATTAGATAGGGCCGAAGGCCGCCGAACGAAAAAAACGAGCCATAAAATAACACCAAGTATCGGAGGAAAAATGCCAACGTTTGTTGAACCCAATGCCTGCAACGCCTGTGCGGGCGAGCACCTGGGACCGCTTTGCGTGTACATCTGTCCCAACGACCTGATGGTGCTGGACCCCGGCATGAACAAGGGCGCCAACCAAGAACCGGAGATGTGCTCCGAATGTTACGCCTGCGTCAAGCTTTGTCCCACAGAAGCGATCCATATTCGGGGCTACGCCGACTTCATTCCGTTGGGGGCTTCGGTCCAACCGAAACGAGTTGAAGGCGGCTTCACCTGGACGGTGACGTTCAGGGACGGAAGAGAGCTTCAGTTTACCTACCCGTCCCGAAGTACCCCGGTGGGATCATCCGATCCGTATAAGGATTTCACGGAGGACCGTGTTAATGACCTGGGAGGCCAGGGCCTTGCGGGAGAATCCAAATGGCTTGGCGTGGATAAATTGCCCCCCTTACAAGCCGGTAATTAGAAGGAGATTTTCGATGGCTTTACCTGCGGTTGAGACGGTTGAATGCGACATACTAGTCGTAGGCGGCGGAATGTCCGGATGCGGCGCGGCATTCGAGTCAAAGTATTGGGGCGAAGACCTCAAAGTTGTGATTGTTGAAAAAGCGGTCATAGAGCGTAGTGGGGCAACCGGAGAAGGACTCTCCGCAATCAACTGCTACATGGGGCAACGGTATGGGTGGAACACGCCGGAAGACTTCGTCAAGTATGTAGTCAACGACATGATGGGCCTGGCGCGGGAGGACCTGGTTTACGATGTTGGCCGGCACGTCGACTCTTCGGTTCACCTTCTGGAAGAGTGGGGCCTGCCCGTTTGGAAAAAGGACAACGGGGAATATGAGCGGATCGGGCGTTGGCAGATTCCCATCCACGGTGAATCTATCAAGCCGGTAACCGCCGAACCAGCTCGGAAGGCAGTAGGTCCGGAGAATATTTACGAAAGGATATCGATCACGCATCTTTTGACCGATGCTAACGATTCGGGCCGCATAGCCGGCGCCATCGGGTTCGGTGTTCGAGAGAACAAGATTTGGGTGTTTAAAGCCAAGGCGGTAATCATCACCAGCGGCGGCGCTTCCAACGTGTTCCGGCCCAGGTCGGTGAACGAGGGTATCGGACGTACTTGGTACTCGGTGTTCGCTACCGGTTCCGCCTACGGTCTGATGATTCCCATCGGCACTGAAATGACTCAGATGGAGCACCGGTTCGTGCCCACCCGGTTCAAGGACGGCTATGGCCCGGTTGGCATGTGGTTCCAGTATTTCCACGCTCACGTAGAGAACGCTTTGGGTGAAGATTATACGGTGACCCGCGACAGCGAGCTGAGAAAGTACGAACCGTATGGTTCAGCCATACCCACTCCCACCCCCCTCCGTAACCATCAGATGTTCTTAGACATCAAGGAAGGGAAGGGTCCGATGTACATGCGGACCGATCTGGCCATGCAGGAACTCTCCGGCGGAGACCCGGCGAAGATGGACAAGGTCCGAGAGGAAGCGTGGGAAGATTTCTTGGACATGACGATTGCCCAGGCGTTGACATGGGCATCCCAGAATATCGCCCCTGAAGATACCCCGTCGGAAGTTGTTTTAGCTGAGCCTTACATAATGGGGTCTCACTCCGGAGAAGCCGGGGCTTGGGTAAGCGGACCGGAAGACCTGGCTCCCCCGGAATACAACTGGGGCTATAACAAGATGACGACGATACAGGGCTTGTTTGCCGCCGGAGATGGAGTTGGGGCGGCCCCGCATAAATTCTCGTCGGGCTCTTTTACCGAAGGCAGATTGGCCGCGAAATCAGCGGTTAGGTTTGTTAGAGATAACCCTGGAGCGATTACGGTCAGCGACGCCCAGGTTAGGCAACTGTCCGAAACCATCTGGGCCCCTCTGGAAACTTTTGAAAAGCACAAGGGGGCATCTACAGCTGAGGACATTAACCCGAATTACATCACTCCCAAACAGGCCTTGGTTCGATTACAGAAGATCATGGATGAATATGGTGGCGGCACTTCTACTTGGTACACGGTCAACCAGGCTACATTGGAGAGGGGTATCGTACTCATCGAGATGTTACGGGAAGACCTGGCTCATCAAGGGGCCCGCAGCCGGCATGAACTGTTGCGTTCGTGGGAAGTGGTTCATCGGACGTGGACCGGCGAAGCTCATTTGCGTCATTTGCTTTACCGTAAGGAGACCAGGTGGCCGGGCTATTACTACCGGTCCGATTACCCAGATCTGGATGATCAGAACTGGAGAGTCTTCGTAAACTCCCGCTACGATGCGGCCAGCGATAAGTGGAGCTTATCCACCAAGCCTTACATTAATCTAATAAAGTAAACCGGTTGCCGGTCCGGAGGCCTGATCGACCCCGGACCGGCAACCGATAAGCCCTGCGCCAGGTTGCTCAAGTCTGTCGGCTCTGTTGCGGCTGCGGTGGCTGCACTGCTTGGTTCAAGCTCCTCTTTGTTACGTCCCCATCTTTCCCCATATCACCGATTGACTGCCTGTTGAGCGTCTTCGAACGTGGCAGTACAATTGAGGTGTATGTCCCTGCATCGACAGGTCGGCAGAACCCACCCAAGCAGGCCAGGAGGCGATGATGCCCAGCGGCAGTAAAGAGGAGTGGACCAGGGAAACGCTGGGTCCCGCCATCGGACGGTACCCCGAACGTCAAGAAAAGTTCGTTACCGATAGCGGGCTGGACATCCAGCCCTTGTACGCCCCGGAAGACCTGGCGGGAAACGGACGGGAATACCATCGGGATGTGGGCTACCCTGGGGAATATCCGTACACTCGGGGAGTGCAGCCCAACTCCTATCGCGGCCGGATGTGGACTATGCGGCAGTACTCGGGCTACTCCACCGCAGAGGAGACCAACCGGAGGTTCCGTTACCTGTTGGAACAGGGCCAGACCGGACTTTCGGTGGCGTTTGACCTGCCCACCCAGATCGGCTACGACTCGGACCACCCTAGGGCTCTAGGCGAGACCGGCAAAGTGGGCGTTCCCATCTGCAGTCTCGAAGATATGGAAGTTCTGTTCCAGGGAATTCCCCTGGACCGGGTCAGCACTTCGATGACCATCAATGCCACCGCCTCCATCTTGCTGTGTCTGTACATTGCGGCAGCCAAGAAGCAGGGAGTCGGCCAAGACAAGATCAGCGGCACTATCCAGAACGACATATTAAAGGAATACATCGCCCGGGGGACCTACGCCTATCCACCGCGCCCTTCGATGCGTTTGGTGGTGGACGTGTTCAAGTATTGCGCCGAGAGCGTCCCTCGCTGGAATACCATCAGCGTCAGCGGATACCACATGCGAGAGGCCGGAGCCACGGCCGTGCAGGAGTTGGCTTTCACCTTCGCCAACGCAATCGCTTACGTGGAGGCGGCGATCGGGGCCGGGCTTCCGGTGGACGAGTTCGCTCCCCGGGTCTCCTTCTTTTTCGTCGCCCAGAACAACCTCTTCGAGGAAGTAGCCAAGTTCCGCGCCGCCCGGCGCATGTGGGCAAAGATCATGAAGGAACGTTTTGGGGCTCAGGACTCTAGGTCGATGATGCTGCGATTCCATACTCAGACCGCCGGTGTTTCCCTCACTGCCCAGCAACCGGACAACAACCTGATTCGGTGCACCGTCCAGGCCCTGGCGGCAGTGCTGGGAGGCTCCCAGTCCCTGCACGTCAACTCTCGAGACGAAGCCCTGGCGCTGCCCACCGAGGAGTCGGCCCAACTCTCCCTGCGTACCCAGCAGATATTGGCTTTCGAGAGCGGCGCTGCCGACGTGGTTGACCCGCTGGGCGGCTCATATTACGTGGAAAGTTTGACCAACCAATTGGAAGACGCCGCCTTCAAATATCTGGAGCGTATCGAAGAGATGGGTGGCACGGTGGACGCCATTGAGCAGGGATTCCAGATGCGGGAGATCGGGGAGTCGGCCTATCAGCACCGCCGGGAAGTGGAGGCCGGGGACCGGACCATAGTGGGGGTCAATCAGTACGTTACCGGCGAGCCGCCGTTCGAAGGATTGTTGCAGTTGGACCCGGAAGCGGCTCAAAAACAGATACAGGGGGTGCAGCGGCTCCGTAAAGAGCGCGACGATTCCCAGGTTCAAGCCGCCCTCAAACGTCTTACCGTTGTCGCCCAGGGCTCTGATAATACTGTTCCGGCCATCTTGGAGTGTGTAGAAAGTTATTGCACTCTGGGCGAGATCAGCCAGGTGTTCCGGGATGTTTTCGGTGAACAAGAACAGATGGCAAGTTTTTGACGGCCAACTTTGGTGCGATTAGTATTCGGCCGCTGCCTGAACCCACTAACAACACGTCGACGAATTGGAAGGACCTAAGAGACCCTAGGAGGGCGGGATGCCAGACCTGATACTTTCTGAAGAAGAGCAGATGCTCCAAACGATGGTCCGCGATTTTGCCGACCGGGAGTTGATCCCCAGAGCTCGCGAGGCCGATGAGAGGCAAGAGTTCTCATGGGAGAACTGGAAAGGAATGGCCGATCTTGGCCTGACCGGCGTGGGCATCGATACGGAGTATGGCGGTAGCGGCCCGGCGGGTTATCGAAAAGTAGCCATCGTCGCCGAAGAGGTTGCCCGGGGCGACGCCGGGGCCAGTGTCAGCGTGCTGGCCCATCTGTCGCTGGGCACCAATACCATATACCGGTTCGGTAATGAAGAGCAGAAAGGCCGGCTCGTGCCCTCGTTGGCTTCAGGCAAAGGCATCGCGGCTTGGGCGCTGACCGAGCCCGGCGGCGGATCCGACGCGGCGGCGCTGCAGACCACGGCAACGGAGCGGGATGGGACCTACTTCTTGAACGGCAGCAAGATGTTTATCACGAATGCCTCGGTGGCTGAATCCATCGTGGTATTTGCCACGCAAGACCGGTCTCTTGGTTACAAAGGAATAAGCGCGTTTGTCGTCAACCGGGACTCTCCCGGCCTAACGATCAACCCTCTCCACGGCAAGATGGGGATGCGAAGCTCCACCACCGACGAGGTAGTTTTTCGGGACACACCGGTGCCGGCGGAGAACCGGTTGGGCGAAGAAGGCCGGGGATTCAACTATGCGATGGATATACTAGATTCCAGCCGGATAATCATCGCTGCCCAGTGCGTGGGTATCGGCCAATCGGCCCTGGAAGCCGCCGTGCGTTACGCTCAGCAAAGGGAGACGTTTGGCAAGCCAATCGCTCAGCACCAGGCCATTCAGTTCATGTTGGCGGACATGGCTACCGCGGTACATGGAGCGAGGGTGGCTACCATGAACGCGGCCACATTGAAGGATGAAGGGCTACCCTTTGTCAATGAAGCCTCCATGGCCAAGCTGATCGCTTCGGAGATGTGCGTGGACGTATCATCCAAGGCGATGCAGGTTCATGGCGGTATAGGTTACTTTCAAGACGCCGGAGTGGAGCGCATCTTCCGGGATGCCCGGGTTACCACTATTTACGAAGGAACGTCTGAAGTACAAAGACTGATCATTGCCCGCCAGATTCTCGCCCAATACCAGTTGTGATGACAGATCTTCTCGGCGGGCATCCCTTAGGGCGGCATGTTCGCCGAACAGCGAGTCATAGATCTGGGGAGGTGCTTTACCGGTGACCACTAAATCCGTTTGCAGTGTGAACCATATAGACCACGTGGGTGTGGCGGTTAGGGATATAGACGAAGCCCTGAAGTTCTTTCAAGAGGTGTTCGGCGCTCCGGCGGCGGAGATACAATCCTTGCCGGACCAGGGGGTCCGGGCCACTCTGATCGAAGTGGGCCAGACCCGGCTGGAATTATTAGAGCCTCTGTCGGATGACAGTCCAGTCGGCCGATTTATCGAACGGCGCGGAGAAGGTTTGCACCACCTGGCCCTCAACGTCTCCGGCTTAGCGGGAAATCTGAAAAAGCTGGAAGAACACGGAGTTGGATTGGTGGACCGGGAGCCCAGAGAAGGCTTGTCCGGTATGATAGCTTTCCTCCATCCACGATCCACGTTCGGCGTTCTCACCGAGTTGGTGGAGAACTGATTTTGAGGGACGCCGATCCGAGAGGCATACGGGTTAAACAGTTATGACGCAGTCTAGAAATCCGATTCGCGTACTTGTCGCCAAGCCTGGTCTGGATGGGCACGACCGGGGGGCTAAGGTGATTGCCCGGGCTCTCCGGGACTCCGGTATGGAAGTGATTTACACCGGCATTCGGCAGACGCCGCAAATGATTGTCCAGGCGGCGATTCAAGAGGATGTTGACGTTCTTGGAATGAGCATACTGTCAGGAGCGCATCTGGAAATCCTGCCAGGAATAATGGATCTTCTACGGGAAGAAGGACTGAGCGATATCGTGGTGATTGTAGGCGGCATAATTCCGGAGTCGGACCGCCAGCCCTTGTTGAATCTGGGCATCAGCGGCGTATTCGGCCCTGGGACCTCCACGGGCGCCATAGCGGAATTTATCGAGGCCAAGATTGAAGAACGCGGCGTCAGGTAGATTTACCCCTACATTTTAGGGAGAGGATTCGGCGCTTCAAAGTCGAGCGGTACATTAAATCCTCTCCCCCTTGACATCTGTTCTGTTATGGCGAGTATAATTACGCCGGTTCTCAAAAACAGGTTCTCTTACACTTATGCAATACAATGTTGCACAGTTGCTAAAGGGTCCGATTGGGGGGTCTAGCAACTACAATATTGATTATACCTTTACTGAGGCGCCGCGAATAACGGACCAGGTTAACGGATCGGTACACATGGTCCGTACCCATCAAGGTGTCCTGGTCTACGGCGAATTAGATATTCGAACCACGCTTACTTGCGGCCGTTGCCTCGGGGAATTCGTCTGGCCTTCAACCCTTGATATTGAAGAAGAATTTTTTCCGATGGTGGACCTTCACACCGGACGGCAATTGCCGCCGATAACCGAGGATGAAGGAGACCAGAGAATTGATTTCGATCATGTGTTAGACTTGACCGAGATATTACGGCAATATGCGATTGCCGACATGCCAATGAAGCCATTATGCACGGCAAATTGCGTTGGTCTTTGCCGGGTATGTGGGAGCAACTTGAACCAGAGGGAATGTAATTGCAGCGACACTGAGGTGGACCCACGGTGGGGAGCCTTGGCTGATTTGCTGAAATCACATAAGGGGTAATGATGGGTGGTGGAAGAAGAGAGATTCTCCTTCTTCACGGTCGAGTTTGGACCGGCTGAGGTCTTCCCGAAGTCGACGTGAAAAACAACCTTTTGATTCCTCAAAGCCGGACTAAAATGCCGGGCCGGTTCGGTGGATGGGACTCAAGCGACAAGTAGAATAAGGATAGACCGGTCATCGGCGACCAAGTGGCCGGTTTCAGTGGTGATAAGCAATGGGGGCAGTACCTAACAAGAAAGTGACCAGGGCGCAGCGGGGGAGGCGTTTCAGCTCATATAGGCTGAAGGCCATAAATCACTCTTACTGTCCCAGATGCCGAAGTGCTAAAATGCCGCACACGGTTTGCCCGCAATGCGGCTTCTATCGAGGGCGGCAAGTGGTTGGAGCCGAAGGATAACCGGAGTAGGCCTAAGATGTGTGTGCACGTTACACCGCAACGATGGCTTTACGGAATCCGGTTTCTGGAAGGTTCTGGCCAACCCACTACCTTTATTGGTCGCGCGTTTCTCAGGCCCGGCGTCATTAAACTTAATTAAGACGTTGAAATTAGGGCTAAACGCATGCAGATAACTGCCGACAATAAAACTGAAACAAAAAGAGCCTTTGTTTTCCCAGGCCAGGGATCGCAAAGTGTTGGCATGGGGCAAGAGCTCTATGACTCATCCCAAGCGGCTCGTGAGGTCTTCCAAGAGGCCGACGAGACCCTGGGAGTTCGACTCTCAAAACTGATTTTTCAAGGCCCTTCCCGTAAGCTACAAGACACGGTTAATTCCCAGCCGGCTATCATGACGGTTAGCATCGCAGCCTGGAAGGCGTGGGAAGAGTTTACCGGCTCCGATCTGGAGACTCCCGCAGCTCTGGCAGGGCACAGCTTGGGAGAATACACGTCAATGGTGGTGGCCGGGGTGGTGAGTTTCGCCGATGGTGTGAGTCTGGTTCGGCAACGAGGCCGATTGATGCAGCAGGCGTCCAAAGGCCGGCCCGGGGGTATGGCGGCGATTTTGGGACTGGATGAGTTGGCGGCGTCGCAGATATGCTCCGAAACCGGCGTTGAATTGGCTAATATCAATTCCGACGATCAAATCGTGATCAGCGGAGATAAAATCGCCGTGGCCCAAGCCATGGACTTGGCTTCGGCTCGCGGCGCCAGGAAGACGATTCCACTCACGGTCAGCGGCGCCTTTCACTCCTCGCTGATGCAGGAGGCAAAGGACGGTCTGTCTGAGGCGTTGGTGTCGATGGATTTCCAAGACCCAGTGGCTCCAATCATAGCTAACTCCGATTGTGCCGAGTTGCGAACCGGAGAACAGGTGCGAGAGGAGTTGGTCCGCGGGCTTTGCCAGTGCGTCCAATGGCGGAATACAGTCCGGTGTATGGTGGACTCTGGAATCACCCAGTTCGTTGAGTTGGGACCGGCCAGCGTGCTGGCGGGACTGATCAAGCGGATTGACCGGGGCGTTGAGGCTGTGGCATTATCCAACCCTGAATCTATTCGAAAATTGGCCGGCGCGACCGCTTAAACCGGTACTCGCCAGCTTATCGGTGTTCCATGCCAAGGGATAATTTTACTGACTTGAGACGGAAGGGAAGGGCGGCGGCTCTCCAGAGCCTCTACGCAGCCGACGTTCGCGGCGGCTTGGCCGAATCTTCTTTAGAGTGGCTGGCCGATGAAGATCAATTGCCTGAAAGAGCGATATCTCTCGCTCAAAAATTGATTCAGGGTGTGGCGGCCCGGGGCCCGGCTCTTGATAACATAATTCAGCAATATGCACCAGCGTGGCCCGTAGCCCAGTTAGCGCCGGTGGACCGGAACATCCTGCGGATCGCTCTGCTGGAATTGTTACATAGTCCTGATACGCCGGACAAAACCGCAATCAACGAAGCCGTAGAGTTAGCAAAGGTATTTGGCAGCGACAGCTCTAGCAAGTTCGTAAATGGTGTTCTAGGATCGGTAATAGCTGACCGTGAGGTTGCCCACCTGGCTACGGTTGGATCCCAAATCTAGGGAGATGACCTTTTGGCGACCGTTTATGATCGCGTAAAAAACATAGTGATTGATAAGTTAGGGGTGGACGAATCAGAGGTAGGAGAAGACTCATCCTTCGTTGATAACCTCAATGCGGACTCCCTGGACCTAGTCGAATTAATTATGGCCTTCGAAGAGGAGTTCTCCACCGACGAAAAGCAGGTGGAAATCTCCGACGATGAGGCTGGGAACATCGGCACCATCAAAGATGCCGTCGATTACTTGAAAGGCCACGGAATCACAGACGACTAGTATCGCGCTGAAGCAGGTTATCGCACCTGTTGTGGCGAGCCGATCCAGATGCCGTCTCTTTTGGATGTTGCTTGATCACAGGCCGTCGAAGTGGAACTTGCCCCACGCCGGGAGGCCTTCTTTCCCGGCCGTAATAATCACGATAGATCCAGTTGACAACACTGACCCTTCCCGGCCACGGAGTTCTGTGATCCCCTCAACTTTGAGCGCTCTTCGTCATCCGTTGCGGTTCGGGCAGACGCCTGAAATCATTACATTATGGTAAGTACACTAATACATTTATACTGTCATAATTGACTGATTCGTATCTAGACCGGGGGTTGAATCCTAATGAACAGCCTGGATGAAATCGCTCGACTGGTTAGACAATGTTCCGATTGTGAACTTGGCCTGGGGCGCAAAAACGCTGTTCCCGGTGAAGGTTCCCCGAATGCCGACCTGATGATTATCGGCGAAGGACCGGGTGCTCAAGAAGATCTTCTTGGCCGTCCTTTTGTGGGCCGGGCCGGGCAATTTTTGGATGAGTTGTTAGCGTACATCGGCTTAAAGCGGGAAGATGTGTTTATCGCCAACATGGTGAAATGCCGTCCCCCGGAAAACCGGGACCCATTGCCCGCCGAGGTATCGGCATGCAATAAGTATCTGGAACGGCAGATAGAGTTGCTAGATCCTTTGCTGATAGTTACCTTGGGCCGGGTGTCGCTGACCCGGTTTTTCCCTGGGGTAAGTATGACCCGGGCCCGGGGGAAAGTTCGAGAGAAGGACGGCCGGTTTATCTATCCGGTGATGCATCCAGCCGCCGCCTTGTACCGCCAGGAAGTTAGGCCGGGAATCATCGAAGACTTCAAAGCCATACCGGGGGTTTTGGACGATATCCGGAACTCCTCTGCCACGCCGGTCCCGGCGCCAGCGCCCGAATCGCCGGCCGCACAGCAACTTAGTCTATTTGAGTAAACATATTGAATAACGTGATGCCACCGTTGCGAATCATTCCCCTGGGCGGACTGGGGGAGATCGGTAAGAACATGATGGCCGTGGAATATGGTGACGACATCGTCGTCATTGACTGCGGGGTACAGTTTCCGGACGAGGACATGCCGGGGGTCGATCTGATTATCCCCGACGTTTCCTACCTTGTTGAGCGGGCCGACCGGGTCAAGGCAATCTTGATAACCCACGGACATGAAGACCACATTGGAGCCCTTCCTTTCATACTGCCCCAGATAAATGTGCCGGTATACGCCCCGAGATTGGCCCATGGATTGATCTCTGTGAAGCTGAACGATCGACGTCCCACCCGGGGCGCGGTCGTGGAAGCCATCGAACCGGGAATCGGTTACCAATTTGGCGACACCTTGCGGGCGACTTGGTTCCGGGTATGCCACAGCATTCCCGATGCCATGGGTATCGCCATTGAAACCCCTCGAGGTTTGGTGGTTCACACCGGCGACTTCAAGATCGATCACACTCCCGTAGACGGCCGCACCATAGATCTGGCGACTCTGGCCCGGCATGGAGCAGGAGGGGTGCTGCTGCTGCTCTCAGATTCCACCTATGCCGAGGTGCCTGGTTATACGCAATCGGAACGGGTAGTGGGCGAAGCCTTAGACCGCGCCATCGCCGACGCTCCCGGCCGGGTGATGGTTGCCACATTCGCTTCCCTTATTTCCAGGGTGCAGCAAGTGGTAGACGCGGCGGAGCATGCCCACCGCAAGGTTGGTATCGTGGGCCGCAGCATGGAAGACAACGTGGCCGTGGCGACGGAAATGGGTTATCTGAAAATACCCCCCGGAATCCTCCAGAATCTAAGTGAACTCCGTCAACTACCTCCCAATGAGGTGGTGCTGTTAACCACCGGCAGCCAGGGTGAGCCAACGTCGGCCTTGGTCCGGATAGCCAACAAAGACCACCGCGACATCAGCGTACTAGAGGGCGACACCGTGATAATCTCCGCTACCCCGATTCCAGGCAACGAATTGGGCGTAGGCCGGACCATAGATAACCTGATGCGTCAGGGAGCAACCGTGCTTTACGACCGCATCTCCACGGTTCACGTTCACGGCCATGCCAGTCAGGAAGAGTTGAAGATGATGCTCAACCTGGTCCGGCCCAGGTATTTCGTTCCAGTGCATGGAGAGTACCGGCACCTGATGGCCCATGCCCAGTTGGCTTGGGACGTGGGTGTGGCGGAGTCGGGGATATTCGTGCTGGAAGACGGAGATGTGCTGGAGCTATCCGAGGATGGGGCCCGCGTGGAGGAGAAGGTACCCGCCAGGCGGATCTACGTCGACGGGGCGAACCGGCGGGATCATCGCAGCCAAGTGTTCCGTCAGCGGCGAACGCTGTCGAAGGATGGGGTTGTCGTGGTTGTTCTTTCCACTGATAAAGAGTCGGGCCGGGTGGTCGGAGAACCCAAGGCCGTGGCCAGCGGGTTCATGGAAGATTCGGAAACGGAAGAACTGTTCCAAGACTTGGCTCTAACACTGTCCCGGACCCTGGCCGGCGATCCTGGCTTGGCGGACCAACCAGACCGTTTGAAATCAAAAATGCGTGAAACTGCCCGCGAGTTCCTAGCTAGCGAAACCAACAGACGCCCTATC
This sequence comes from Chloroflexota bacterium, assembly GCA_002710215.1. Taxonomy (GTDB): domain Bacteria; phylum Chloroflexota; class Dehalococcoidia; order Lucifugimonadales; family UBA3495; genus UBA11650. The sequence goes on from PAJQ01000015.1 coordinate 40,011, forward strand.
ATTATTCCAGTGGTTTTGGAAGTGTGATTGGTTTCCTGACCACTTATTTTCGTTAGTGGTCAGGAAATGGGAGGACTCAATGGCACGATCCGCTGCCAAAGGCAGACGAACCCCTCCGCCATCTATTAGAGATCTTATCAAAGCCAGGCCCGCCGCCGCCATCGACGGCCTGGTAATGTTGATAGGCGGCTTGAGCGCCGGCCTGGTTTTTGGATTTAACGCGGACTTCCGCTACGGAGTTATACAGGCCCTAGGTTACGGTTTGGTCCCGGCCGGTCTTTGGTTTGGGGCCGCCCTCCTCACTTTAAGATATCGTCACCGGTCGCTGGCCAGATTTTGGCGGCGATGGGTTTCGGCCGCCGCACTAGTTGTCATTGCCATCGGCGTGCTTTCGCTGTTTGATCCCGGCGATGGAGTGCTGTCGGGTTTCGGTCTCAGCGGGCGTTGGGGTGACTCGGTGGGCGGAGTTCCCATAGCGTTTGCATTGGTCAAATTGGCTTCGATCTCTATCTTCGTGCCTCTATTGATCTACCCCCATCGGATAGGGGGGATCTATCTGACGGGAGTCAAGAAGTCCGGTACTGGGCTGCAGTACGGGATTTCCTACCTATATATGGGTTCGTCTTGGGCCACCGGATTCTTGAGCCGATGGCTGGTGACGGCCATATTCGCGGCGCGTTCGAGTCGATTCATGGCCTGGTTCCGCGGGCTCTTTCAGAGTTCAAAGTCTATGGCGCCACAACCGCCCGTTGAGCTGGTCAGCTTTGACGATTCGGAGAATGACATAGATGAGTCGCCGGATGACTCCGATTCCTGGCCTCTTAGCAGTCCAGGGGATGTCCCGGAATGGACAGTGGCCCACTCACCACGGACTGACCAGCCCGGCGTGGAAGTGGCGAAGGTAAAAACGGCGGGGTCTAAATGGTCCTTACCATCCATCGAATGCCTGGCCCCTCCCACACCCCGGGAGCAATCTGAGGAGCCATTGCAGGAGATGGCCCGCCACGTAGAGACCTCTCTGGCCGAGCATGGTGTGATGGTGGAGGTAAAAGACATTAAAGCGGGACCTAGGATCGTTCGCTTCGGTCTGGTTCCTGGCTGGACTAACAAGAGAGGCGACGGCGGTAAAGACGATGGCCGGGTAGAAAGCAGGGTGAAGGTACAGAGCATTTTGACCCGGGAAAAAGACCTGGCGCTGGCGCTGAAGACGCCCTACCTTCGCATCGAAGCCCCGGTACCCGGTGAAGCCTTGGTGGGTTTGGAGGTGCCGGCGCCGACCCCCAATAAAGTCCACCTGCGAGAAGTGATGGAGTCGGCCGAGTTTCGCAAAATAGCGGGCAAGGGGGGTCTTCCCGTTGCCTTGGGTCAAGACACCGGCGGATCTTCGGTGGTTACGGATCTGGCGGGATTGCCACATTTGCTGATAGCAGGGGCCACCGGAAGCGGCAAGAGCGTGTGCCTCAACTCCGTGGTTGCGTCCCTGCTCCTGACCAAACCGCCGGACCAATTGCGCATGCTGATGGTGGACCCCAAGCGGGTAGAGCTAACCCCATTTAATGGGATCCCTCATCTGGTTGCCCCGGTCATCGTGGATGTCGACGAGGTAAACTCAGCCCTCCGGGGCCTGATGCGGGAGATGTTCCGCCGCTACAAGCAGATGGAAAAAGTAGGGGTCCGTAACATTGATGGTTTCAACTCCAAGTCGAAAGAGCGGATGCCATTCTTGGTGTTGATCGTCGACGAATTGGCCGACCTGATGATTACCGGTGGGTTCGAGGTGGAACAGAACTTGGTCCGCTTGGCCCAACTGGGACGGGCCACCGGGATACATCTGGTGTTGGCAACCCAACGGCCGTCGGTGAACGTCGTCACCGGGCTGCTCAAAGCCAACATCCCAGGCCGGATCGCCTTTGCCGTGGCATCCCAGGTAGACTCGCGGGTCATCTTAGACATGGCCGGAGCCGAACGGCTCTTGGGCAAGGGCGATATGCTGATCCTCAATTCAGATTCGCCCAAGCCCCGGCGCGTCCAGGGCACTTTGGTTTACGACCATGAGATCGAACAATTGCAGCAGTTTTGGTCCAATCAAAAGGGCGCCCCGTTGCCAGACATACTGATAGATGACGATGAAGACGAAGACGAAGAAAATGAGGAAGCTAACGAAAGAATGTTGTCCCAGGCGAGAGAGTTGGCCCTCCGCAGTCCACGGATGTCTACGTCTTTCATCGAGCGGCGTTTTAAGGTTGGACAGCAGCGGGCCGAACAGATAATGGAACACTTAGAGGAGGAAGGCCTGATTATTCCCCGATAGCTTGGGGTTTCATCTCAGGCCGTCTGCTCAATCACACGTCCATTCCGTTGTGTCGGGTCTCCTGATACATGGGACGCCAACGCCCGGCTGGGTTTACCGGCCGGGCGTTCCCCTTTCCCTAGGGGCAGCTACTTTGCTATGATAGTTTTGCGATGATTGCTAGGCCAGCAATGGGACTAAATTCCAGCTCCGGGTACGACGACATCAGTGTTAATTGACCTCCACACCCATAGCTATCCCAAGTCAGATGACAGTTTCGCTGCTGTCGACGACCTCATTGATAAAGCTAAACAAGCAAAGCTTGACGGTATCTGCCTCACCGACCACGATTTCTTCTGGTCTAAGGAGGAGGTCCATGATCTTGCCAAGAGACACAGCTTTTTGGTGCTGCCTGGTTGCGAGATCAACACCGATAATGGACACGTCTTAATCTTCGGCTTGGATCGCTACGTTTTTGGACTGCACAAGCCGGACTTTTTGGTGGACGCCGTGCGGCAACGGGACGGCGCTATAATCGCGGCTCATCCCTATCGACGCCGGTTCTTGGAGGACCCCGGCCATCTGCCGGAGGCCCGGCGGGAAATGCTGGACCGGGCCAGCAGCGATGGTTTTTTTGGGTCTTGCGATGCAATAGAAGGAATCAATGGCCGGGGCAACGAGGTGCAAAATCTGTTTTCGCAAGACCTAGGGGACCGGCTGGAGATAAAAATGACCGGGGGCAGCGACGCCCACCGGGTGGAACAGATAGGGACTGCGGCAACATTGTTCGAGCGGAAAATTACCGGTCTGGATGACTTGATTCGGGAACTCAAGGCGGGCAGGTTCAAGGCTGAGAAGCTCATCCACCCGCAAGAGGCACGCCGCACTACCTGAATGCGCCTTAGTATCGGAGATTCGTTGATACCGCCAGCAAAATACCACGGCTCCATCGCCCGATCTGGGATGCTTTTGGAGCGCCTGAGAGTCGTCCATGCCTGAAGTCATGCGAGTAGAAGATCTTCATGTCCGGTTTGGCACGCCGGCAGGGCAAGTTAAGGCCCTGAACGGCGTCAACTTCTCGCTGGAAGAGGGGGAGATNTACTGCCTCGTCGGGGAGAGCGGCGCGGGCAAGAGTACTTTGGCGTTGGCGATCATGGGTTTACTCCCCGTGTCGGCGACCGTGCCGTCGGGCCGGGTTATCTTTGACGGAGTGGACCTGTTAAGGATCGGCCAGGAGCAACTGAGAACCATTCGGGGCAACCAGGTATCGATGATTTTCCAGGATGCCCAATCCGCCCTGAACCCGGTACAGTTGGTTGGACCCCAGTTGGAAGAAGTCATTCTGGCCCACACCAATGTTGGGTCCCGAGTTGCCAATGGGATGGCTCAGGATATGCTGCGGGAGATGGGGTTGCCCGATCCCAAGCGAATCATGGGGCAATATCCCTTCAGTCTCAGCGGAGGTATGTGCCAAAGGGTTATGCTGGCCATAGCTCTGGTGCTGCGGCCCCGGGTGCTGATCGCCGACGAACCGACGTCGGGGCTAGATGTAACGCTTCAAGCGGAGATTCTGGAACGATTGAAAGCCCTTTGCCGTGAGCAAGGGTCCTCGGTTCTGCTGATTACCCATGACATGGGAATCGTGGCAAGCATGGCTCAAAAAGTGGGTGTCATCTACGCGGGTTCCGTCGTCGAGACGTCGAAAGTTATTCCCCTCTTCAAAGAACCCCAGCATCCTTACACCTGGTCCCTTCTGAAGACGCTGCCCCGGTTGGATGACGTTGACCGGAGGCTGGAACCCCTAAGGGGAACGCCGCCGGACATGGTCGACTTGCCGGAGGAATGTCCCTTCCTTCCCCGGTGCCACAAAGCGCTTTCCCGGTGCCGGGTGGAACACCGCCCGCCCCTGGAAGATATCGCAACTGAGCATGCGGTGGCTTGCTACAACCCCATGCTTCCGGGGACTTAGCCGGGTTCTGAAACGTGGTTCGACACGGTTCCATCGGGGGCACCGCGATCAGGGAAAGCCGGTTTGCCGTGAACCTATTGACGGTCCGGAACTTCCTTACTTCTTAGTATTAAGATAGACGTCCAGAAAAATCCCCCCAGCCTCCGTTATTCCAGAAGGCCCGCAGGTGGATCGTCATCGCTGCTGTCGCTCTGGGACCCCACGGGGATCCGGCCTGCCAATCCGGGCCGGACCAGGAACTCATAGACTGCCGCGCCCAAGGGCCCACCCACTAGAGGGCCGATGATGTAAGCCCAGAACCCGCCGGACGGTCCCGGTATAGCCACGCTTCCCCAACCGGCAAAGTAGGCAACCAGCCGAGGGCCGAAATCCCGGGCCGGGTTCCACCCTGCCTGGGTTAACGGAGCGAACAGGCTGATCAGGATCGCCACGGTGAACCCGATGAAGAAGGGACTGAGGTACTTGGTTGGCAGGCTGGCGTTCCGGCGGTCCACCAGCGCGAAGATAACCAGTAGCAGGATAGCCGTGCCGAAGCCCTCGACCACTGCGGCGCCCAGAGGGCTTATCAGACTCTGAGCATCGGGGCCGGTGCCGAAAAGGGCGGGATTCGGGAAGTACTCGCCGAACACCATGGCGGATTGCTGACTGCCGGGCGCACCGCGTACCAGGCCCCTTTCGGCCTCGAACCGAGCGATGAAGGGACCGTACAGCCACAAGACGGTCGAACCGGCCAGGACGGCGCCCATAAGCTGAGAAGTCCAATAGGGCAGCAAACGGGTATAAGGAAACTCGCGTCGGCGGAAGATGGCGAAGGTCAGGCTTACCGCCGGATTCAGGTGCGCCCCGGACACCGCCGCCGTCACGTAAATGGCGATGGTGATGCCGAAACCCCACACCACCGCCACCTGCCATATACCCGACTGGGCTCCGGTAAGCACGGCGGTCGCCACGGCTCCGGTGCCGAAGACGACCAGCAGATAAGTTCCAACAACCTCGGCCCCGCACGCGCGGAGCATCGGCAAGATAGACGTCCCTTTAAGCATAGCCAATCGTATAGCTTTCAGCAGCATCGGTTAGGACCGGAACCAGATGGAACCGGAATCTGCCAATCATTCGAAGAATATTCGGGATGCGGACAACTAACGCCGGCTTCGGTCTGCCTGGTCTGCCGCCAGGAGTTCCAGCGCCAGGTCCGGCTCCAACTTTCCTTGCTTTATGGCCAGGTCCGCTTCCAGCAAGCGCTGGTAGCGCCACATGATGTCGCTCCAAGAATGGCGGCGGGCCTGCTCCATGGTTTTTCTGACCACGAATTGAGATTTGGTTCCCAGGCGGTTCCCCAATTCCCTTTGGGGAACTCCTTGGTCTATGGAGTCCCTGGCCAGGGCTAAAAGGCGAAGTTGCCTTTCCACCATGGCGATGATGTAAGGAGCTTCACTGCCGTCCTGGCGTAGTTCGTGTAGCAATTTCAAGGCCACCGATTGGCGGCCCTCGATCATGGCATCAACCGCGGCGAACACGTTGGACTCCCGGGCCAGGTGCACCAATTCGTTGACGTGGGATTCCTCTATGCGGGCGCCGGCGGCGAAGAGGGAAAGCTTCTCCAACTCATTGTCTAGGGACCAAAGATCTCCGCCTCCCATTTCGGTCAAGATGCCTATGGCCGACGGGCTGATTCTGGCGCCCTTCTCCTCCACGGTAGCCTTGATCCATCGGGCCAGGGCCTCACCGGAAGGTGTGGGAGATCCATGGATCTCGGCGGTTTTGCGCAAATGCTGAAGCATTGGATTGGTGTCCGGCAGAGTCGCGTCGAGGAAGATCAGCAGAGTGGTATCGGGCATGCCGGTGATAGCCTGGTCCAGTCCCTCCCAGCCGCCCAGCGCCCCACCGCTTGCCTGGTTATCGCTACTCCGTCGCCGGCCTCTTCCTGGGCGGCGTTCAAACGTGGCAAGCAGTCCTTCCACCACCACCAGTCGATGGGAGTCCATGAACGGCAGGGCGTTGCAGATGGTAACCAGTTCGTTGAGGTTGGTCTGGGGTCCCATGAGGCGGTGGCGGTTGGCGTCCAGAACGTCTTCGGCCCCGGCTTCCGCTTCCAGCCGGGACATTCGCCGTTGCACCAAGTAGCTGTCGCCGTGCAGGAAGTGAGCAGGCAATGGTCCACAACCTAAGGATCTGAGTCAAAGGGGAACGAAGCGGGTAGGGCAGGCCGCAAATCAGGGCACAAGGCCCGCGCCCACGGATTATACCATTGGATTCGTTTCGTTCTACTGTGCGAAATCACTGCGGCCTGAAATGGTTGACTCCTACCGAGCACAGGTAATTTTTACAATTGGCATTCCGATCCTTCGGCGGAAGGAGAGGGATCTCGGGAAGTGTGGAGCGGCCCCACTCCAGATGCCTCGCCGCTGCGGCTGGCTCGACATGACATGTTCAACCGTCAAAGATTGGTGCTGTCAGATTTATGTGGAATAATAGGGCGGGCTTCGGACCTGATGAGGTCCTACGGCGCACTCAACGGGAGGACTAAGAATGAAGTTCGGGATTTTCACCCACGTTCCCTGGCCCGAAGGGATCGATACACGGCAGGTATTTCGCAACACAATTCAAGAGGTTCAATACGCCGAGGAAGTGGGCTTCCACAGCGCTTGGCTGGCCGAGCACCACTTCTCCCGCTATGGGATCGGCTCTTCGTGTTTAGTATTCGCGGGTAATCTCGCTGCTCGAACAACAAGAATCCGTATCGGCACCGCCGTGCTGGTGCCACCGCTGCATAACCCGATACGCCTGGCCGAGGACACCGCCACCGTGGATTCCCTCAGCGATGGCCGCTTGGACGTTGGCTTGGGACGGGGGACGGCTAACTACGAATACCGGGGCTATAACGTCGATCGTGAAGAGAGCCAGGGAAGATTCCAAGAGAGCATCAAGGTGATCAAAGGTCTCTGGACGACGCCGGAGTTCTCGCATCAAGGGGAACACTACCAGGTCAACCGGGCCACTCTGGTGCCGCCGCCCGTACAGCAGCCCCATCCGCCGGTTTACTTGGCTGCCACCCGGACCCAGGCCACCTTGGAGTTCGTCGCCGGTACCGGCTTTCCTCTCATCGTGGGCGTAGTGCAGGACACTCCAGAAGCTCTAGACCTATGCCGCCGGTTCGTGGAGTTATCCGGAGACGCGGGCCATAACGTCCCAATGTCCGAAATACCTTTTTTCCGCTATTTCCACGTGGGTGAAACCGAAGAGGAAGCGCGGCGGGATAGCCGGGAGGCCGTGAACTGGGTTCAGGACATGACTCAGTGGCGCCGTCAATTCCCTGAGGGCAGCGAGGTCCACCACCACTTGGAGGACTGGCGCAGATCACGCACCGAGCTGCCGCCCACTTACGATTATATCTACGAGAACCGCGCGATCATCGGGGATCCAGAGCAGTGTATCGCCAAGATCAAGGAGCTTCAGAAGGAAGGAATAGAGTACCTGGGATGCACCTTCTCCATGGGCGGCATGGAACATGGCAAGCTTATGCGCTCGATGGAGTTGTTCGCCAAAGAGGTCATGCCCCACTTCGCCTGAGTCCGAGTTGGTTGTCTATTATTTAACCCGGAGGGAACATTGTGACCAACATCGCCCAGCGGTTAAGTTCTTACGCTACGTCCCTTCAATACGAGGACTTACCTGCCGATGTCGTCCATCTGGCCAAGCGGATGATTATCGATACGCTGGGATGCGCCCTGGGGGGATATGACGGCGAGCCCAGCCGAATCGCCAGGGAGACAGCAGCGACGGTCACCAGCAGTTCGCCCGCCACGATTCTAGGCAGCGGCCTGGCCACCAGCCCGGATATGGCCACCTTCGCCAACGGGGTGATGATTCGTTATCTGGACTACAACGACGGCTATACCAGTAAAGAGTCGGGTCATCCTAGCGATAGCATCGCCGCGACCCTGACCTGCAGCGAAGTAGGCCGGGCCGGGGGCAAAGGGATGATTGTCGCCACTGTTCTGGCCTATGAAGCATTTTGCCGGATCTGCGATGCCGTGGACATCAAGCCCGGCGGGTTCGACCACGTCACCGTGGGCGGCATCGCCAGCGTCCTGGGGGCGGCCCGGTGCCTGGGGCTGACGGAGGATCAAACTCTGCAGGCGTTGAACCTGGGAATCGCCCCTAACCTGGCCCTCTACCAAACACGCATCGGCGATGTATCCATGTGGAAGGGATGCGCTTACGCCAACGCCAGCCGTAACGCCGTTTTCGCCGCCATGCTGGCCCAGAGGGGGCTTACCGGACCTTCGCCGATCTTCGAGGGCGAAGGCGGCTACTTCAAAGCGGTGTCCCGCCAGTCCTTCGAGTTGGAGCCATTCGGCGGCGGGAACCAGCCCTTCAAGATTGGGGAGTGCAGCATCAAGCGATTCCCGTTGGGCCAGTACTCGCAAACCGTGGTGCAGGCCGCTTTGGAGGTTCGCGAGGAGCTGCCATCAGTCGACGACATCGCCCGGGTAGAGGTGCGGACCTTGCAGACCGCCATCAACATCATGGCGGGGGACGCGGAAAAGTGGCGGCCTACCAACCGGGAAACCGCCGACCATAGCATGCCCTACACGGTGGCCGTGGCGCTGATGTACGGGGCGGTGGATCAGAGCCACTTCGGCGACGAGTATCTGCAGAACCAGAGCTTGCTGGACCTGACGGGCCGGGTCAACGTGAGTGTCTCAGAGGAAGCCAACCAGCGGGCGCCGGAAGCCATGCTGTGCGATCTGGAAGTGCTGACTGGGGCCGGCCAGCGGTTTTCATCCCAAGTCGCCTATCACAATGGGCACTTCAAGAACCCACTGTCCGACGCCGAGCTGGAAGACAAGTTCCGCTCGTTGGCATGCGGTCCCCTGCCCAAAGCCCAAGCCGACGCGTTGTTGGACCGGCTCTGGAATCTGGAGGAGTTGGCCGATGTGGGAGAACTGATCCGGTTGACCAAGTTCTAAGCCGCCGCCGACTCTACCCCCGCACCTGCTCCGGATAGTACCCGGAGTGGTCCTCGTATGCCCCGGTTAACGGGTATATCTGCTTGTATAAGCCTCGGGCGCGTTGGGTGATGTATTGGTTGGCCCGGTCTCTGATCTCGCTGGGGCGCGCTCGTTGGGCTTTATACATATTGCTCTCCAGAGGGCTGGCGTCCTCCAACTCCCAGATGCACAGGTACTTTAAGACCCCTTCTCCTTCCTCCAGCTTGAAGCGGCGGGCGCTGACGTAGCCCGGTATCTCCAGGCGCTCCGGCAGGTGTTCGTCGTTATACCAACGCTCGAAGGCTTCTTCCCCTTCCGGTTCCACCTCCATCATCACCACCAGGATGGTATTGCCGATGTGCTGGATAGAATGGTCATTGTTCTCGTTGGGCATGGTGGCACCTCGCTTTAATATCAGACCGATAGGGAATCAGTATGGGAAGGCCGTGCCCCTTCACGACTGGGCCGCAGTCTCTTGTCACGCAATGACGCGTAGTATAACATTGGTAGGTTTCGCCAAATCGGGCATTTCTCAGATAGCGGAAGGATGGAAAATGGATCATCGCATTAAGATTAAAGTAAACGGCACAGATCATGATTTGGAGGTGCCGGCGCGCCGCATGCTGGTGGACTGCCTGCGCTATGATCTGGGCCTGACCGGAACTAAAGAAGGTTGCAGCGTGGGAGTATGTGGGGCCTGTACCGTGTTGGTGGATGGGCAGATGGTGGCCTCGTGCATCATGCTGGCGGTAACCGCCGACGGCGCCGACATAACGACCGTTGAAGGACTGGCCCAAGAAGGTCGGCTGCACCCTGTGCAGCAGGCGTTCATCGACCACGGCGGTTTCCAGTGCGGAATCTGCACGCCGGGTCAAGTGATTGCCGCCAAGGCCCTGCTGGACGTTAATCCTGACCCTACAGAGGAAGAAATAAAGGACTGGATGATGGGGAACTTGTGCCGATGCACCGGATACTACGGTATCTTGGAATCAGTGAAAAACGCGGCCCGCGTGTCCCAGGAGGCTGGGCGATGATTGACTTTGAGTTTCATAGCCCCACCAGCCTGGATGAAGCCTTCGGACTGCTGGACCAGTACGGCGACGACGCCCGGGTGATGTCCGGTGGTACGGCCTTGGTGCTTATGATGAAGCAGCGCCTGGCCCAGCCTGGCCACGTTATCGGACTGCGCCGGATTCCAGGACTGGCTTCCGTGGCCTCGGACGGTAACGGCTCGGTGCGGGTGGGCGCCCTGTGCACCCAACGCAAGATGGAAACCGACCCACTGGTCCGCCAAAGTTTGCCCCTAGTCGCCGATACGTACCAGAAGGTGGCGACTCCTAGGATCCGCAACATGAGCACTGTCGGAGGTGGTCTGGTCCACGGCGACCCCAACCAGGACCCGCCTCCATCATTGATCTGCCTGGGGGCTTCGGTGGTCCTCTCTTCCAAGGGCGGNGAAAGAGTCGTTCCGGTGGAAGACCTGTTCATCGACTATTTCGAAACCGACCTCCAGCCCGGCGAGATTCTGACCAGCGTGTTGATTCCCCAGGCGCCCGCTGGTTCCGGAGCTGTCTACCTGAAGTTTTTGCCACGCACCGCCGATGATTACGCCACCGTCTCCGTGGCGGCCATCGTGGACGCCGACGAGAGTAACAATTGCCGGGACGTCCGTATCGTTTTGGGCGCGTCGGGCGTTACCCCGATACGGGCGAAGGCAGCCGAAGAACTGCTGCGGCAACGCCCCCTTACCGAGGAGAACATCCGGTCCAGCGCGGCGGCGGTTATAGAGGAAGTTGACCCACTGGACGATTTCCGCGGCTCGGCCGATTACAAACGGCAGATGGCGGAGGTCTTCACCCGCCGCGCCGTCACCCAAGCCCTAGCCGCGGGCCGCTAAGGATACCCGAATGAAGCTGGAAAACCGCTGTCTAGTGCCTGCATCGGTGGATAAAACGTGGGCGTTGTTACTGGACATCCCCCAAGCCGCGCCCTGTATCCCAGGTGTAGAGGACGTCATTGCCGACGGAGAGAACCAGTTCAAGGCCGTCATGCAAGTCCGGATCGGGCCCGTCCGCTTGAACTTCTCTGGGACCATCAGTGTCGTGGAGCAAGACAAGGAGAAAGGCGAAGCTCGTTTCCACATCGAAGCGGCCGACCGTAGGGTGGGAGGCTCCATCAGGGCCGATCTGACCATGCAGGTCAACTCCATTTCCCCGGAGGAGACTGAGATGGTCATCGTCTCCTACACGGTGTTTATGGGCAAGATTGGCGAGTTGGGCCAGCCAATCATTCGCCGCAAAGCCAATTCAACCTTGGAAGATTTCGCTCGGAATCTGGCCAAACAGGTCCAGTTCTAGCTTTCCTCCCTCCGGTCCTCCCTGGTTTACATTCGTTCTAGTACTGCGCCAACTTGATTGCAATGGGATTGACCGGTCGAGCCGGCGTGCAATTCCTTCGAGCATGTCATGCTGAACCAGCCTCGGCGGCGAAGCTCCGACTTCGCCGCGATTCCCCGAAGGACCGGAATGACAATGCGCACTTTTACTTTGTCAGGCCCCTAAGCTCCCGTTTGATTAGTCCCTATTACTCTTCGCTATCATCTGTCCTCAGACCGTCTTTTGGTGGCGGATAGTGACGTCTCTTCCCCTTTGATCGGCTCCGATTTCCTGATACGCCCAGACTTCACTCCCGGCTTGCCCCGGCGCTGGGCTGGGCATCGCTCAATCTCTCCCGGTCTTCAGAGGTCAAGACCTAACCATGATGGGCCACCTGACTTTGGCTACATTGCTTTCCATGACTATTTCCAACGCTTTGGCCCCAAAGTTGCCCTGGGGGGCCATCCCCTTAATGCCGCCTTGTATGGCGCCATTACCTGTCTTATGACTGGATTCAACATGCTGATAATTCCACCAATAGCCAGCAATATCTTGTTGACTGGTTCGAGTTAACGGAGGTATACACTTGGGACTTATCGGGAAACTAACCAAAAGAGGCGTTACGAATGTTGACGATGAGGATGACGACGACCTGGCGCCCGATGATGAACTCGAATCTGTAGATTCGGAGCCGGATACCGGTGGCTTGAAAGCTGGATTGATGGGGCGCCTACGCGGCCTGCGTAATCTTAGGCGATCCAATAATGACGTCGATGATGACGATGATTGGGACCCCNAANACCTGGTGGTAGAAGAAGACGAGGTCTCGGACGCCGGTTCNGGGCAAGGAGCCGGGGGAGATGCCGACGCCGAACCCGCTGAAGAAGAAAATCGGCCCGATGTCCAGGTTGTTCGGCTAGAAGGGGTCCCCGACGTGCGCGTGGTGGGTGACTCGAGTGGGGTTGCCGCGCCTTCTGGTCCTCAACCCGGCAACGCGCCCTCGGCCGTCGGCGGCAACGGCGCTTCCGGTGGAGAGTNTGCCCCGGCCCAAGGCGCGGCGAATGCGGGTCAGCCGGCTCAGAATCAAAATGAGACCAAGAGTGAGCCTACCGGGAGCAATGAAGGCGCGGGCCTCTCGCTTAGAGATATTTTCGAGGAAGAAGTGGAGGTCGACGAGGCGCTAAGGGATCTGGCGGAGAGCATGGACGATGTCTCCGCCCAAGAAATAGCCGACGACCTGAGAGCATTTTTCGAAGAGTTGGAAGCCAGCATGCAGTGACCGAGCGCACTTCTGGTAAAATATACCGGAGCAGACTTGCCGTTGACCCGGAAGTTGGCTAGTTGACCAAGGGCATTCGGGGTTGGGCCATTGATCCCGGCGCCCAAGCCGGTGGCGAGTGCTTTGGGAGGGAAAGTGTGCGGCATAGTTGGTTACGTGGGGGACCGCGAAGCCTGGCCGATCATTCTTGAGGGATTGCAGCGGCTGGAATACCGCGGCTATGANAGCGCCGGCATCGCCATAGTCGATCATTCGGGCCAGCTCCAGTTCCGAAAGACCGTGGGGAAAGTTAACGGCCTCACGTCTTCCGGCCAGGAAGACGTGCCTCAAGGCTGGCTGGGCCTGGGGCACACCCGTTGGGCGACCCATGGCAGGCCCACTTACTCTAACGCCCATCCACACACCGACTGCCACCAGCGCATCGCCGTGGTCCATAATGGCATCGTCGAAAACTTCCTTTCTTTGAAGCAGGGTTTGTTGGCTGACGGACACGAATTTGCGTCCGAGACCGACACCGAAGTGATCACCCATCTTATTGAAGAGGGGATGGACCGGGGAAACAGCTTCGAAGATGCCTTCCTTCGCATGGGTAGGATGGTCGAAGGCTCCCAGACCATCACCGCCACATTCCTCGGAGAAGCCGGTAAGATTTGCGCCTTGCGCTTGGGCCATGCCGGCGGCATCGTGGTTGCCCATCGGGACGGCCAAGGCATCATAGGTAGCGACTTGCCCGCGATGCTTCCTCTGCTGCGCCAAGGACCCCAGGCCGGTCAAGTAGGCTTCCTAGATTCGGGAGAAATGGCCTCTGTAACCACGGAAGGTGTCGTTTACCGGGACATTGATGGCAAGGGAATCGACAAGCAATTGCGTTCGGTTTCACCTGTAGACGTTCAGATCGACAAAGGCGGCTACCGGCACTTCATGCTTAAAGAGATTATGGAGCAGCCACAGGCCGTGGCCAGCGTTCTGCGGAACCGGGTGGATTTCCAGGAAGGCCTGATTGAGTTGCCCGAACTCGGCTATTCGCTGCAAGAGCTAAAGGATATTAAAAGGGTCATACTGATTGGTTGCGGAACAAGCCTCCACGCCGCCCAAGTGGGACGATATTTATTTGAACAGTTGGCGGGTCTACCCGCCGAGGCCGAAGCCGCCTCGGAGTTTCGATACAGGGATCCGATCATCGACAGCAATACGCTGGTTGTAGCCATCGCCCAGTCCGGTGAAACCGCGGATACGGTGGCGGCGATGCAGATGGTGCAAGAGAAAGGCGGCAGGCTGGTTACCATTTGCAACGTTGAGGGGAGCCAAACTACCCGCCTGGCTGAGGCGACCCTGTACATGGGTTCAGGTACTGAGATTGGCGTAGCCTCAACGAAGACCTATATCGCCGCTCTGACGGTGCTCAGCCTGTTCGCGGGTTACCTGGGCCAGTCCAGGGGTTTTCTGTCCAGGGAGGACACGAGGCGGTTGGTGGACCAACTGGCGAAGTGCCCCCGGTTAATGGGGGATATGCTGGCCGACACTTCGGTCTATCAACGGTTGGCCCGCCGGTTCTCTTCGTACGGTTACTTCCTCTTCCTGGGCCGTGGAATCAACGCCCCCATCGCCTTGGAGGGAGCGCTGAAACTGAAAGAGATCAGCTACATCCATGCCGAGGGCTATCCCGCGGGTGAGATGAAGCACGGCCCCATAGCATTGATAGATCACGGGATGGCGACCCTGGCGTTGGCCCCAAACGGCAGCCTCTACGATAAGATGGTGAACAATATCCTGGAAGTCAAAGCCAGGGATGGCGTGGTTGTGGCGGTGGTAACCGAAGGCAACCAAGAACTCGTGGATCAGGTGGACGAACTGTTGTTCATACCTGAGATCGGCGAGCTATTGACTCCGATTCTGGCCACGGTACCCCTGCAATTGCTGGCTTACCACATCGCGGTGCTGCGAGGCTGCGACGTGGATCAGCCCCGGAACTTAGCCAAGTCCGTGACGGTAGAATAGCCCTAGATTCGGGCCCCTGCGATTGGGTCCGGGCGTCGGCCCCGCTCCGCGCTGGCTTAACCGCAATCCCTTTAGATTTCCGATTCCCCGGCTGGTTTCAGTAAACCCCAGTACTCTCTGTCCAACGCCCCACGCCGAACCGCGGGCGAAATTTCCCACGGCGTTTAAATTTTTTCCTAGAGTTCCACGGTACCAATCGAAGGATTACCCCCGGCGTAGCCTTTCCTCGGACCCGCTGTACTTTTTTGGGTTAGCCAATTTTTCATCACATGAACCACCCTTGAGGGTGATTCCTAGTGGCGCGATTGAGACTATTGTAGCTACATGTCCCGATATTGGAGCACGAGAGATTATATGATGCGACGCCAAAGAGGTTTCACTCTGGTTGAGCTGTTGGCTGTAATGGCCATCATCGGCATTCTTGCCGGGGTGGTCGCCGGATCCATTTCCGGCCTGGGGGCCAACGCCTTTTTCCTGGACTCCTTCCCCGAGGCCTATCCCGTGGAGGATGTGACGTCAGATCAATCATCACTCGCCGTCGACGGGATAAAAGAGATCGACTTCAAGAATGGGTTGCCCCAAGATCCCAACAAGACATTCGTCCCGGACTTCCTCACCGAGCTGCCGGACTCGTCGGCCCTGGTGAGCTGGCGGCTCGACGAAAACTCGGGCAACGTGTTCTTCGCCCAGGACGGGTCGCCTCTGATCAAACCGTCCAACAACCGGTTGGACATAGCTAAAGCTAGCGAGATAGCCGACTCGAACTACGAGTTTGAGTTGACCATGGGCAAGGATGAAGCGGCCCCGAAGATCCTGGAAATCGAGGTCCCCAACGGTTATACCATAGGGGGAGGCCGGGCCGCGACTAACACACTAGTTGGGGTGCTGCAAGTCACTCTGGACACGGACAACTCGGTTGACCCCGGCCAGAAAGTAGTCTTCGGGGGCGTGGTGTTGACCACCGCCGAGTCCAACGAGTGGGTGTTAGTGGTGGACTACAACGACTACATCACCGGCTCTAGTACGACCGGTCCGTCATATGGCTGTTCGGGCGCGGCTCTGAGGCCGACGGCCGACGCGACTCGTTACCACACCATCAGTGTGGTTCCTCCCACCAGCGACAGCTCGGGCAGTCTGACCATAGAAATGTCCCGGACCAAAGCTGATGGTACTGACGACCAAGACGCGAACGAGGCAACCGAGACCTGGCTGCTCACCCTCTTTTCCGAGGCTGACACGGTCTTGACGACGGGTCAGCTCCCCCTAATAAGTGGTACGTTCGCTTCGGAAGCTTCGGGTCTACAGGACACGGATCGGTCCTTGGACACAACCTCAGGATTTGTAGTGACGGCAACTTCCAAGATCAGCCCGGAAACGATCATTGCCGAGCCCGATACCAATGCGGTATACCGCTGGTCTGCGGAGGAGCACACTACCATCTCGCCGGTGGTTGGCACTACCAACTTCTTCAGCGATGTGCCGGGCAGCCAGGGTGTGCTGATNAAGACAAATTAAGGGTCTCGGTACCCTGGAAATCCGGCGGCCCATCGGACCTCAAGNCCAGGCGCTCTATCATCTAGGGCTTGGACCCACCTATATATGCAGAAGGGACCCAGGAAGCTTCCTGGGTCCCTTCTGTCTTGCTGGAGAATCTGATGGAAACAGTAAACCTGTCGACAATTCATCGCTAATGGGTTGAAGTCAATGTTAAGAAGTGAAATNATGTAAAAGGTATCAATAAATTGAACTACACCGGCGCATTCAATGCGTCGTTTGAGTGAAGGATTATAACCAAATGTTGACCAGGACCGATAACGGTGAGGTTGACTTCGGACAATACAGCCCACTGATTTCGTCTCAGCTNTCAGACCAACTAACCGGAGTGGCCGGACAGTTGCGGGGCCGCCGCATCGTCCATGTGAACAGCACCGCGAAGGGGGGAGGCGTAGCCGAGATACTCCAGTCGATGACCCCTCTAATGAATTCCTTGGGTATTGCCACTGAGTGGATCGTCATCNATCCTCCCGCCGAATTTTTCCAGGTCACCAAACGCATCCACAACTTGTTGCAGGGTGCTCCCGGTACCTTGTCCGCCGAGGAGTTGAAGATTTATTTCGGCAGCATCGAGGACGTGGCCGCCGAATTTCGGGCTAGCAACATCGAGGCTGATATTTGGTTCATGCACGACCCCCAACTATTGCCATTGGCCGGCATGTTGCGCGGAAACCGTGGCGGGGNATGGAATTGGGTATGCCACATCGACCTCACTGCTCCCAACGCCAGTGTTCTGGAAACGTTGCTGCCCCTAACTCAAGACTATGACCGGTTGGTGTTCTCCTTGGATTCTTATGTGCCCAGGGAACTGGCGGGTACCAAACGAGTTAGAATCGCCCCGCCGGCGATCGATCCGGTGAGCGACAAGAATACAGCGATGGAGGAGCCGGAAGCATTCAAGATCGTGTCCGCCATGGGCATCGACACCGCCAGGCCCCTTATCGCTCAGGTTTCCCGCTTCGATCTATGGAAGGACCCGTGTGGAGTGATAGACGCGTTTAGGATGGCTCGCAAGGATGTTCCGGGTTTGCAGTTGGCTCTGCTGGGATTGAGCGAGGCCATCGATGACCCCGAGTCTCAAGAAGTGTTCGACAGCGTGGCCGGTCATGCCGGGCAGGACCCGGACATACACCTCTATTATTCCTGCGATGGGCTGCCCACGTCGATCGACCGGGTAGTTAACGCATTTCAGGTGGCTTCTCGAGTGTTGCTCCAGAAGTCCACACGGGAAGGTTTCGGCCTGACGGTTACCGAGGCGATGTGGAAAGGCAAGCCCATGATTGGCGGGAATGTCGGGGGAATCCGCATACAGATCGAGGATGGCGTGTCCGGCTACCTAGTCGATAGCCCGGAAGAATGTGCTTGGAGAATCGTCAAGCTTATCGGTCACCCCGACAAGATGCTGAAGATGGGCCAGGCTGCCCGGGAGAGCGTTCGGCAGCGCTTCTTACTACCCCGCTTGGCGTTGGACTACCTGAACGTGGCCCAGGCGGGTCTGGCTGTCTCCAGCAATGGAAAAGTTCAGGACGCCGAGGCCTTCCAGGGCCGATTGATCTCTTCTCCAATGGATTCAATAGCCGCCGACTGCTAAAACCAGGAGGCTGGCTGTGAGCGTCCCCCGCTAGTTCTAGCTGAGTGATCAAAGCGGCTGGGTTTAACGCCCCGGCCGCTCTCCGGATCCTCTTCAACCCGCTTCCGACGCCCCACCCATGACTTTGCAACATCGTGCGTAGTCTGGCATGTTGCCGCCGAAGGGAAGTTGAGTTAGAGTCTAATCATCCCTCTGTTCCGGAGGGCCGCGCCGGGCCTAGTGCCCATCTGCTCCTCTCGGGAACTGAGATTATCCCAAGATTCGGTCGAGGTGTTAACCGTGACTTTAACGACAGTTCTGGTGATGATTGACGGGTTCGACCCGGAATACGTGGAAAGCAGCCCAATGTCGAATCTTCGGCAACTGGCTAAGCAGGGTTTTATTACCGAAGCCAAGGCTATGATGCCCACAGTCACCAACGTGAACAATGTGTCGCTGGTGACCTCCAGCTATCCGGAATCCCACGGAATCACCTCCAACTATTGGCGAAATCGGGAGGATGGCAAAGAGTACTACATGGAGTCTGGCGAGTTCATTCTAGCCGAGAGCATGTTCCAGAGGGCCACTAAGCAAGGCGCCCGGTCTCTCTTGGTCACCGCTAAGGACAAGCTACGAAAGCTTTTGGGAGAGGGGACGACCCTGAGTGTATCCTCGGAGCAGCCACCCCAGTGGGTGGTGGATGGTGTGGGTGAGCCCCCGCCGATATACTCCATCGAAGTTAATGAATGGGTCATCGACGCCGGCCGCTACATCCTAAGCCAAGAACATTACGATCTGGTATATCTGACNACGACAGATTACGCCATGCACACATACGCTCCGGAAGAGCCGGAGTCCGCCAGGCACATCGAACTGTTGGACGGCGCTATNGGGCGTCTGATGGATAGTTTGCCGGACGTCCAGTTCTTGCTAACCGCCGACCATGGCATGTCCTCCAAGGGCCGTATGATCCACCTCCCTGGGGAGCTGGCCAGCCAGGGGATCCAGGCGCAAGCGGTCCCTATCATTAAAGACCTGTACACTGTCCACCACTCCAACCTGGGCGGTTGCATCTACTTGTATCTTCAGGAAAGCGATCGGGAAAAAGCGTTGGAGGTCCTACGCGGTATCGACGGCATCGATGAAGCGCTTCCCCGTGCGGAAGCGGCGGAGAAGTTTCATCTAATGTCCGGCCGTATCGGGGACCTGATGGTATTGGGCGCGCCGGACGTGGTTTTCGGGGACCCCCAGGAGGTTACCATGCCGCCAACGCTACGCTCCCACGGTTCGCTGCACGAAGAGCGTGTACCCATCATCGGCTACGGCGGCGACTTCGACGGATTCGAATTCAAGGAAAACAAGGACCTGGGCCGTTTCGTCTTCGAGCGGGTGCTCGCATCGAGTCCAGTGCGATAATGGAACCCATCGGTGTTCTAGCGCCCGCGACCACCGCCAATCTGGGGCCGGGGTTCGACTGCCTNGGCATGGCCCTTGACCTGTGGAACCGGATCGATGTTACCTCCGGCACGTCCAACGATGAGAACGGACCTGTGGTGGAGATCAGTGGGGAGGGCGCTGGCGAGCTGGGAACCGGTGATGACAACNTGGTCCACCGGGCGATGGCCTTCCTTTTCAATGAGGCGGACCGGGAAATGCCGCCGGTGCGGATACGCTGCCACAACGAGATACCCTTGGCCCGAGGGTNGGGCAGCAGCGCCGCCGCCATATCGGGTGGATTAGTTGCCGCGAACGAGATGTGCTCCCAACCCTTTAATCCCAACGAATTGTTGGAGATGGCAGCGACTATCGAAGGACACCCGGACAACGTAGCGGCATCGGTGCTGGGCGGATTGCAACTTGTGGTCAAGGACGGGCAACAGCTGTTCACCGCGTCCATAAACTTTCCGCCTGATCTCCATGCCGTTTTGTTCATACCGGAAAATAGGATCGCTACGTCCGATGCCAGGTCCGTGTTAAAGACGGAAGTGACCCTGGAAGACGCCGTATTCAACATGGGGCGGGCGGCCCTCCTGGTGGCTGGGATGACCACCAACCACCCGGAGTATCTGGGAGTGGCTACACAGGACCGGTTACACCAACCCTACCGGCAACCTTTATTCCCAGCTATGAAGCTGCTGTTTAAAGCAGCGGCGGATGCCGGCGCTTTGGGAGTGTTTCTCTCAGGCAGCGGCTCAACCGTCCTCGCTTTCACCCAAGGTAGAGAGATGACGGTGGCCTATGAAATGGCCGAAGCCGCTAAACAANCCGGCGTACCGGGCCGGTTGGAAATAACTCAGCCCACCATCAAGGGCGCCCATTTGGTGGGCCAAGCCTAGACTGGTGGCATGTAACTCCCGACGCATCTTGAAAGCCGGCCTGAGTAACGGAGAATCTTAAAGCTTGTCGTTGATCGTGCAAAAATATGGAGGAAGTTCTGTCGCCGACGCCAGCAAGATTTTGAACGTCGCCGGTCGAATAGGCGCTACTAAGGACTCTGGCAAGCAAGTGGTCGCCGTGGTGTCGGCCATGGGTGACACTACCGACGAACTGATTGGACTCGCCCAGACGATAACCCCCCAGCCGGACCCCAGGGAGCTGGACTTGCTTCTCTCCACCGGGGAACTGGTATCCTGTACTTTGTTGACCATGGCCTTACGGACTCTTGGTTATCAGGCTATCAGTCTCAGTGGGGTCCAAGCCGGTATACGCACCGACACCACCTACGGCAAAGCCAGGATCCATCGTGTTGAGACGGAGCGAGTACGGCAGGAGCTAGAGCTTGGACGGCTTATCGTGGTCGCCGGGTTCCAAGGCGCCACGGAGGACCTGGACGTGACCACTCTGGGCCGGGGCGGCTCTGACACCACAGCCGTGGCCCTGGCCGCCGCTCTGGGCGCCGAGCGGTGCGAAATATATACCGATGTTGAGGGCATCTATACTGCGGACCCCCGCCTGGTGCCTGAGGCTCGGAAGCTGGTCGAAATCGGCTATCAGGAAATGCTGGAACTGGCCAGCTACGGGGCCAAGATGCATCCCCGGTCGATCGAACTCGGGGCGGCGTTCCNGATNCCGATCTATGTGGCGTCAAGCTTCAAGGAAACCCAAGGCACCCTCATCCATCAAAAAGCGGACGAAAGGCCCATGGAAGATAGAATAAAGGTCACTGGGATAGCCTACGACACCAACATAGCCAAGATCACCGTCCGTTCGGTGCCTGACCGGCCCGGTATCGCCGCCGCTTTGTTTGAGCCTCTATCCCAGACCGGTACTAGCGTGGATACCATCGTCCAGAACACAAGCCTGGACCGTACCACCGACATCAGCTTTACGGTGAGCCGCACCGACCTGCCAATGGCATTAGCTCAGATGGAGGCCGTCGTCCATGAGATCGGTGCCGGGGACTTGGTGAGCGACGACACCCTGGCTTCGGTGAGCGTGGTGGGTTCCGGCATGCAGAACACTCCAGGATATGCCTCGCGAATGTTTCGCATCCTGGCCGATGGCGATATCAATATCGACATGATTACAACTTCGGAGATCCGCATTTCCTGTGTTGTCAAAGAGGAACAGGTGGGCGAAGCAGTCCGATTGTTGCACCGTGGGTTCCACTTAGACGAAGAGCCTTAGTTCGCCGCCGGCCCGTTACGGCGGTTTTGACCCCCGGCACGGCCGCGAAAGCCACTATAGCCAATTGCTTTGAGGATGGTACGCCCCTTGCCTTCGGTATTTCTTTCCATCGTCATCCCGGTATATAACGAACAGGCCCGCATCGGTGGGACTCTGGAGCAGGTGATAGGCTTCCTTAATGGGTGGGACCGTACATGGGAGGTGGTTATCGCGGATGACGGCAGCACCGATGATTCGGCCCTGCTGATCGAAGACTTTATTTCGGGTTCGTCAGGAGTGCGCCTGCTTAGCCTCCCGCACCGGGGCAAGGGATGGGCGGTGATGAAAGGCATGCTGGCCGCCAAAGGACAGTACCGGCTGCTTTGTGACGCCGACCTCTCGGTGCCCATCGAACTGGTGGAGCGCCTATTGCCTCCCCAGGTTGATGGAGTTGACGTGGCGTTGGGCTCCAGAGAAGCCCCCGGCGCCCGCAGGATCGGAGAGCCGCTTAGGCGCCATCTGATGGGCAGGGTGTATAACATCCTGGTGCGGTTTCTCGGAGTGCCTGGGGTAGCCGATACTCAATGCGGCTTCAAGTGTTTTCGGGATGAATCCGTTCCTTTACTGTTTCAAGGGCAGACCATCGATGGGTTCGGGTTCGATGTGGAGGTCCTGTACCGGGCACGGCGAGCCGGGTTGGCGATTCAAGAGATAGGAGTGGACTGGTACTACCGGGAACGCAGCAAAGTGCGGCCTGTGAGGGATTCGATCGCGATGACCTGGGATCTTATGAAGATGCGCTGGCGTTACAGAAAGGGCCGATATCGTGCCGGCGTGTTGGATCAAACTTCTGATGAGAGCGGCCAATGAAGAATCGTAGCCGGCGCGGCCTGACGGTTTTTAGGCCATCCGGGCGGCGGCTTGAGTATTACTTCCTATTGGTTCATTCTGGTGACATCGAGGGTAGTGTGTAGAATTCGCTGGATAATCGTTTCGAAAACGCTTGACCCATGGTGTGGTTTTGGTGTAANTACATAATGTATTTATTAAATCAGCAGTGACCGCGCCTAGGAAGGCATAGGATTCATCATTTAGAGCGCACACGCGACTGGAG
Organism: Chloroflexota bacterium; assembly: GCA_002710215.1. Classification (GTDB taxonomy): domain Bacteria; phylum Chloroflexota; class Dehalococcoidia; order Lucifugimonadales; family UBA3495; genus UBA11650. Next base: position 62,760 of record PAJQ01000015.1, read on the forward strand.
ACGGGATGGATAGTGGGGTGACAGGTCTAGCTAACACCTCCAGATCCGCAAGGGATTTGAGCCGGGACGCCATCACTCTGGCCCTGAAGGGGGAATGGGAGCAGGCTTCCGAGGTCAACCGTTGTATCTTGGAGTTGTCGCAAGACGATGTAGACGCCATGAACCGGCTGGGTAAGGCGCTGATGGAGTTGGCCCGCTACCCNGAGGCCCGGGAGGTCTTGGACCGGGTCACAATCCTGGCGCCCTACAATAACATTGCCAAGAAAAATCTGGCGCGTTTGGTTCAACTGGAAACCACGCCAGGCGGGAACAATCAGGTTCGTAAAGCCGGCGGTGGGCTCCAGTTGTTCATTGAAGAAAGCGGAAAGTCAGGTACTACAGTCTTGATNAAAGCGGTAACCGGCCAGGCTACGGCCCGGTTAGCCCCCAGCGAACCGGCCACACTCGTAGTGGAAAATGATGTCATCAACGTTTGCTCCCAATACGGTGAATACCTGGGTCAGATAGAACCCAAGCTGGGAAGACGGCTAATTAAGTTGATGGACGGGGGCAACCAATACCAAGCGGCGATAATTGGCGTCAGCGACCATGGAATCTCGATAACAGTCCGGGAAACCTATCGCCACCAAAGTTTGCAGAACGTTTGCTCCTTCCCGATCAAGTCCAAAGCAGAGAACCGGATCTACTTGAGTGAAAGTCTGGTCCGCTACACCAGGGATGACGACCTGGAGGATGACGAGGACGAAGAGGACGTCATTGTAGAAGATGAAATGGAAACTGAGTGGAGCGAGAACGAATAGGGACTGAAGACCAAGGCGGTTTGCGCGCCTGTTCAGTACATCAATAAACGAGATCAAATAACGCCGGCGGCCTCTGAATAGGGCCGCCGGCGATTTTTTAATTTAAGCCCAGGCGCCCGGCTTCACGCTACCTTCATTCATTGGACAGTTGTCCGGGGTCTATCTCGAAAGTTATGGAAGGTGTAAGGCTGGTTAGTTTTTTGAGGAAAACGAACAGAAATGAGGTTGTCGCCAACATTTCCATGAACTCTTCGGTGCTCTTGGAAAAATGNACTAGGCGGCGAGGCTCCATCGTCAGGATTGATGCGACCCGGTCCAACGGGTCGCTGTTCATGCCTTCAATGAAATCCAAGGCAAAGGCCAGACCGAATAGACCAATCGCCGCCATAGTAAGTACTTTCAGGCGCAGCGACGGGAGCTCCCTGAGCAGGAACCAGATAATGAACACCCCCAACGCGGCAAAAACGGGACCAAGGAGCAGTTGCCAGGTATAGCTTGGGTAAAGCCCGTAAAGCCCACCCAACAGGCCAGATTGGGGGTCGCCCGAGGAATCANTACCAGCGCCTTGAACACCGAACCGGCCCTCTCGTGCAGTTTGGTGCCATCGTCGATGCCTAGATACACNAATAGACCGGCGATCACCCCCCNGCCGATAGCCGTTCTAGACCGCAGACCCCGATATTGGTCTCTAACCACGATGGTGACCAAAATCAGGACTACCNCCACCGCCAGTGGGTGATGTTGAGGGTGAAAAATTGGCTAGCCCATAGAAGTGAGCTGAACTCCTATGCCCGCCACTTGTTACCTGTAGCGGGTCTTGATTACAACAGACGTTACATATAGAATTAGCTGTTGCCGAAATTAGGCTATATCAAGATAGGAGGGCAGGTGATTGAATGTACTAGGACTTCATCTCTTGCTGGAACTCAAAGATTGTAACCCAGCTCTACTGAACGACCTCGATTACATCCGCGAGTCGTTGCACCTGACAGCTCGCAAGGTCGGCGCTCACGTCGTCGGCGAATCATTCCACCACTTCAGCCCGCAAGGCGTCACTGGGATCCTGGCTATCGCGGAGTCACACATCTCNATACACACTTGGCCCGAGTACGGATACGCCGCGGCAGATATCTTCGCATGCGGCTCATCTTTCGAACCCAAGGAAGCAGCGCAGTTGCTGGCTGAGCAACTGGAATCCAAGAACCCGGATATAACGGAGATNCAGCGGGGTATGGTGCCCACCACGGCGGTAGGTTAGCAGGTCAACCGAGGGTTATGGGTTTATCCGGAAAATGGTATCTGGAGACAGTTTTCCCGGANCTGGCAGTGATGCTTCAGGTACGGGAAGTTCTTCATTCGGGACATACGGCCTATCAACAGGTCGAAGTGCTTGAATCTGAGATCTTCGGCCGCAGCTTGGTGTTGGACGGAAAGACCCAGTCTACGGAACGAGACGAGTTCGTCTACCACGAAGCTCTGGTCCACCCCGCCATGTCTTGGCACCCGGGGCCGCGCACAGTATTCATAGGGGGNGGCGGCGAAGGGGGAACGTTGCGGGAAACCCTGGCCCACCGTTCNGTTGAGCGGGTAGTGATGTTGGANTTGGATCCCGAGGTNGTGGAGCTCTGCCGGCGGTTTCTGCCGCAGCACCACCAGGGCAGTTTTGACGACCCCAGGCTGGATCTCCGGCACGAGGANGCCAGGGCATTCTTGGAGAATACNCAGGAAAGCTTCGACGTAATGATTATGGATCTGGTCGACCCACTGGAAGGCGGGACAGCCTACCAACTTTACACAGAAGAATATTACCAGATCGTCAAGTCCCGGTTGAATCCTGGTGGGATCATGGTCACTCAGTCTGGTCCAGCCGGANTGCTTAGCTACCAGGAGTGTTTCACGACGATACATAATACGTTGAGCGGCGTCTTTGACCGGGTGATNCCTTCCCATGTCCACGTGCCGGCTTTCCAAACCATGTGGGGAATGATATTGGCATCGGACTCACCTCTGGACCAACTCGACAGCGATCAGGTGGATACGCGGATCGCGGAGCGGGTTACAAAAGAGCTGAGATTCTATGATGGGGAAACTCACCGGAACATGTTTGCTTTGCCCAAGTACCTTCGGAAGGGTCTCAAAGAAGAAANCCGCATAAACCGGGATGCCAACCCTGTGTTCATGGTTTAATCTCCAAGCCGCCGGCTACACCCCGATCGCCCCACCAAATCCCTGCTGCCGCCATCCCGTTATTCCAATCCATCCAAGCCTCGTCTGGCTGCCCCGAATTCCGTCAGACNCTTGTGTTGTGTGCCCTTATGCACACGCATCAGTAGGCCGGGCGAAAAGCGGTGCTCTTAAAATCTGTTATAGGGCGTACAATCGGTAAACATGTCGACTGAAACCGGCGAACCGCTTGATGGCGAGGCATCCGCTGACTGGAACACATGGGCCGGCCGGATGACGGGCCTGGCTGCCGGACTGGGAATGTTTTTGACCTCCCTGGACATAGCGGTAAATGTGGCCCTCCCGTTAATCACCAGGGAGTTTGACACCGACTACCAGACCGTACAGTGGATCATCATCGTATTCATCGCGACTAGGGCCGGTTTGGTATTGGGCGCAGGCAGCTTTGCCGACCGGTTCGGCCTTCGCCAAGTCTACCTGATCGGCGCGGCCGCGTACGTGGCCGCCATGATATGTATCGCTCTGTCTCCCACCTTTGGCATTGCGGTGGGCTTTCGAGTGCTTCAGGCTTTGGGCACCGGCTGTCTATTTGCCGTGTCTCCGGCCATCGCCGCCCGGTTATTCCCGCCGTCACGACGAGGATTGAGCATGGGTTTGACGACCGGGAGCCAGGCTCTGGGTATGCTGGCGGGTACTTTGGGCGCGGGCCTGCTGGTGGGGTGGTTCGGCTGGCAGGCGGTATTCCTGGGGCGTGTGCCTTTTGCGTTGCTGGCCTTGCTCCTAGGCGTTATTTGGCTGAAACGGAGCCAGAGTTCAACCTCGCGCAAGTCCTTTGACGCCACGGGGGCCCTCACCCTGTTCGGTGTCATGCTGTGTCTCATGATCGGATTGAGGCTGGGGCGCTCGATCGGCTGGACATCGCCGGTGGTGATGGCGTTATTGGCGTTTGCTCCCCTGTTCTTTGTGGCTTTCTTGTGGATCGAAAAACGGGCCGCCTGGCCGATAATTCCCGGCGNGCTGCTTCGGGCGAGGGGGGTTGTTATCTCGAGCACGGCCATGTTCATGTCTCATTTTGGCGCGTTCGTCNTCTGGTTTATTTTCCCCTTTTATGTTGTAGAGAGCTTGGGTTATGGGGCCTTTATCTTAGGAGTGATGCTGGCGGTAATGGCTGCGGCCAATGTTGGGTTTTCCACCACCGGCGGCTGGCTGTGCGACCGGGTCGGGACAACTGCTATTGGGACGATAGGGCTGACCGCCGTTTCCGGAGGGTTGTTGCTGATGGGGTTCTTGGACGCCCAATCTAGTTTGACGCAAGTTGGATTGCGCATCGCACTGGTTGGCGCGGGGACGGGTCTATTTCAGGCGGCGGCGTTCACGTTGATGATGAGCAGCGTTCCGGCCGGCCGGTTTGGCACCGCCGGGGCCGCGTTATCCCTGGCCCAAGCCCTGGGCACCGTACTCTCGGTGGCGGTGACCGGCGGANTATTCGCCTTGAGTATCGACTACCATCTGGGCGTTTTAGGAGCCAACGGACTGGAGTTTGCGGACAACGAGGCCAGGGCCTTCGTGCTGGCCTACCGGGATGTATTTTGGCTGGGGGCTGCGATCGCCATAGCGGGGGCTGGGGTGTTTCTAATGGGCCGCCGCCGCCAAGCCTCGGAAGCCGGCGCGCCGCTATAAGGTGACGCGGGTNTGGGAGTCGTAGTCGCCACGGATTATCCCGTAATACGCCAGGTCCTCAAACACGTCCCACTTCTTGTGGTGCTTCCTAAAACAACCCTCATAGGTCATCCCCGCCTTTTGCATCACACGCCCGGAGGCAGGGTTGCGGGTAAAGTGGCCCGCGAATATGCGTTGCAGGCCCAGAACCTCAAAGCCATACCTTATGACCGCCTGAGTGGCCTCGGTGGCATAGCCCATGTTCCAATAGGGCTTGCCGATCCAATAACCTAGCTCTCCATGTTCGTCGGACTGGTTAATTCTGAGGGTAATGTTGCCCAGGAGGGACCCGTCAGCCCTCAGGACGATGGCGAAAATGATTTGTTCACCCCACTAGAATTGACTCTGATGGGTGCCTATCCACTCCTCGGCCATCCCATCTTCGTAGGGATGGGGAATCAGGAGCGTTGTGGAGGCGATGTCCCGATCTGCCACCATACGGTGGNTATCAGGAGCGTCGGCCAAGGTGAATGGCCTTAGAATCAGGCGGTCCGAGCTTGTAGTGGGTTGTTCCATTGTTGACCTGTCGGGCTTAAGGCATTAGTATTCAGACTTCAGCGACCGGTTGTGGGCCGCTCCTTCAGCGACCCCCCTCGATTTATCGAGGCCGGCCGCTCCTTTTTTGGACTTCGTCCGGTGCTCATTCCCTCCAACGCTCTTGGGATCTAGCACTTTGTGGGGTAGGCGCCCCCATCCTAACCTTCCCCCGTCGAGGGGGAAGGGACTTTCCCGTCGGTTTTTCGATGGTTAATTTCCGGGCGCGTTTCCCGTTTGGTAGGTTAGCGCCGATGACGTTCCTTCGGGGAGTTCGACCTCAAGAGCCTGTAGGGCGTGGGCTAGGGTGTGGTAGTAGCCGGAAACTACTAGAACGTCTACCACTCCGGCGTCGCCGACCTGGGACCGCAGGGCTTCGAAGGTGGCGTCGGAAACCCGGTGCTGACGTAGTAGCTCCAAGACGAACTGAACTACCACGGCGTCCTTAGCGTCCAAGCCGACGGGGGCGCGGAACTCGTGGATGGCGCTGACGATGNCGTCGCTGATGCCCGCCTCCTTCGCGCCCCGCTGATTGACGGTCCAAACGTAGTGACCGTGGGCTTCCCGGGCGGCGGTGAGGATGGCCAGGGTTTTCACTCTTAGGTCAAGAGGCGTTACGTATCTGGCNTAGCCGCCCAAGCCGGCTAAAGCGTCGGCGGCTTCAGGGTTGGTTAACAAAGCGGCGTAGTTCCTGGCGACGCCACCGCGGCTGGATTCTATATCGTCCCAGATCTTTTGGCCTGCCGGGGTCATGTTCTCTCTTGTGGCGAAAGGGACTCTGGCCATTTCGGTTATCCTCCATAAAGATTGCTTCAGAATAAAAAGAGGCCGGGTCCCGTGTTGTTGGGGCCCGGCCTTTGATCCGCGAAAGTTTAGTCCACCGCTTAGGCCCCTTCTTTTTCCCAGATCGCTTCCAGAACGGCGCCGGGAGACATGGGTAGCACATTCATCCGCACGCCGATGGCGTCGTGGATCGCATTGGCGATGGCGGCCATGGGAGGCACTATTGGTATCTCACCCACGCCACGCACCCCGTAGGGGTGGCCGGGATTGGCGACCTCAACAATCACCGTGTTAATCATGGGTAGGTCCAGGCTGGTGGGCATCCGGTAGTCCAGGAAGCTGGAGTTGGCCATCTGGCCGTCCTCGTTGAAGAAGTACTCTTCGTTCAAGGCCCAACCGATGCCCTGGACCACGCCACCCTGCATCTGTCCTTCCACGTAACTGGGATGGATGGCCTTGCCGGCGTCTTGGATGGCGGTATAGTCAAGAATGGTTACCTTTCCAGTCTCCGGGTCCACCTCAACGTCCACAATGTGAGTGCTGAAAGCGCCGCCGGCTCCCTTGGGGTCCACGCTGACTTGGCTGGAGATGGGACCGCCGCTGCCGTTCAACTGACCGGCCAATTCTTTGAATGTCATCTTAAGGTCCGGGTCCGACTTGTGGCGGAACTCCCCGTCTTCCAATTCCACATCGTCTGCCGAAACGTCCCAAATTGTGGCGGCCCNCTCAATCATCTTTTGCTTGATATCCTGAGCGCAGTCGTGGGCGGCCCAGCCCGTGGCAAAGGTCACCCGGCTGCCGCCGGTCAGGAAAGTGTAACCAACGGAATCGGTATCGCCGACGGATGGGTGTACGTCCTCGGCGGCGATGCCCAAGACTTCAGCGGCCTGCATGGCGATGGAGGCTCGGGTGCCGCCGATGTCGGTGGAACCTTCCACCAGGGTGATGGTGCCGTCGTCGTTAACCCCGATGGAACAACTGGATTGGAGACCGATATTGAACCAGAATCCAGAGGCTACGCCTCGGCCACGGTTCGGTCCTTCCAATTTCGATTTGTATTGAGCGGTATCCCGGGAAGCCTCCAGGCATTCGACGTTGCCAACCCTGGGAAACACGGGGCCGTCCACCCGTCTGGTGCCCTCCTTGGAGGCGTTAAGCAGCCGAAACTCGATGGGGTCCATCCCCAGTTTCCGAGCGATCTCGTCTATTACGGCCTCTCCGGCGAAGGCGGCGTTGGGCGCGGCCGGTGCCCGGTAGGCTGCGGTCTTGGGCTTGTTGACCACCACGTCGTAGCCGTCGACCTTCATGTTTTCTATGTCATAGGGAGCGAATACGCATTGGGCTCCCGCNCCCACCATCGACCCGGGGTAGGCCCCCGCCTCGTACGCCAGGTAGGCATCGGCGGCTACGAGCTTTCCCTCTTTCGTAGCTCCCATCTTGACCTTGATNTGCGTCCCGGAAGTGGGGCCGGTGGACTCAAATACCTCGTCCCGCGACATGATTAGCTTTACCGGCTGCCCGGTTTTCTGGGAGAGTAGGGCCGCCAGAGGCTCCAGATATATGGGAATCTTACCGCCGAAGCCGCCTCCGATCTCCATGGGCACCACTTTGATTTTTGAGACCGGTAAGTCAAGGACCCCGGCGAGGGCCTCCCGCGCGCTGAACGAGCCTTGCGTGCTGGTCCATATCGTCACATTGCCATCGGCGTTCCAAAGGGCCGCGGCGTTTTGGGGTTCGATGTAGCCCTGATGGACGGTGGCGGTGGTGAACTCGCGCTCGACGATGATATCCGCTTCCGCGAATCCCTTATCCGTGTCACCCTGCTCGAATCGCAAGTGGGTTGCGACGTTGCTGACCTTGTCCGTACGCTCTCCCAGTTCGGTGGTCGTGACGTCGTCGTGGACCGGCTTCGCTCCATCCTTCATAGCCTGTTGGACGGTCATCAACGGAGGCAACACTTCATATTCGACATTAATGAGTAGAGCGGCGGAATCGGCGACGTGGGCATTGACTGCTGCCACGGCCGCCACGGGATGCCCTTTATAGAGGGCTTTTTCCCGGGCCATGACGTTGTCGCTCGCGAATTTGGCGGTCCGGCCCGGCGATTCCATCTTGGATATCGGCATGTCTTGTCCGGTTATGACTGCCTTTACGCCGGGGTAGGCCAGGGCTTTGCTAACGTCGATAGATTTGATCTTGGCGTGGGCATGGGGACTGCGCAGTACTTTGCCGTGAAGCAAGTCGGACGCCGAAAAGTCCGCTCCGTATTTGGCACGCCCGGTCACTTTATCGGTGCCGTCATGCCTGATGGGCCGAGTCCCTACCACTTTGTATTCGGTGTTCGAGAGCACGATATTCGTGGCCATGGCAACCACCTCACTAAGGGTATCGAAGGTCGATTAGGTCCCGTATTTGGGTTCCAAGAATTGTACCATATCCAGGCATGAAAATAGGGAGTGAAGAAGATGNTATGCCATGCCAGGCTTTGTGACCTTGAAGCTGGGGGCTAAACAAAAATACTAGGGCGGTGAGCAAGCTCGGGGAAGGAAGGAATGGAGNAGCCGAGTGCTATAATGGCGCCGGAACTTGNAGGAGTCGTTATTTGGTATCTATCAGGTGAGGTATAGAAGGCTGAATCTNAGCCCGCCGCACCGCTAGAAAGGCTAAACAACGCCCCATTACAATACGCGCGAATGTAAATGTAGGAGAAAGTCATGGCCGACAAAAAGGGAACCGGACTATTAATGGTCTGGGCGGACATCCCAGCGGACAAAGAAGAAGATTTCAACAATTGGTATAACACCGAGCATCTGGCGGAGTTGCTGTCGATACCTGGAGTATTAAACGCAGCCCGGTACGAGGCGGTTAGCAGCGGTCCAAAGCATCTGGCTTGCTATGAGTTGGAAAGCGCGGCTGTGGTGGAAAACGAGGCTTTCAAGGGCCTGACCCGCACCGAATGGGGGTCCCGGGTTTCCCCCAGCATCATCGGCACGAACTTCATCAGCAACACTTACGAGATGGTCCATCCCACCGCCCTCACGCCGGGAATAGCGGGCAGCGGCATGGCCAACGCCTTGCAGATCGGACGGATGGACATTGGGCCGGAGAACGAAGAGGAGTGGAACCGCTGGTATAGCGGGATCTACGTGCCCAACTACGAGAAGGTACCGGGGGTAATTCGGGGCCGCCGCTGGAAGGCTACTCGAGGATCTCCAGCGTACGCTGTGGTCTACGAATTTGAGAATGAGAANGTCTCTTCTACTCCGGAATGGGAGGCACAGCGAGACGCAGACCCCAGCACCGCCCGGATCCGTCCGATGATGACCCATGCTCCCGGTTCCCCCGGGATCTGGCGGAAAACCTTCGAACTTTAGGATGCCGGGCGAGTCCGGTTGGGCCTGTTTGATGGTACCCTGGAAGTATGAACTACTGTGTATCTCCGGCCCTTCGCCTCTGGCATTGGCTAAATGATGCTGAGGTCGTCGGCAAAATTAGGCAAACGGTAACCCACTGGCGCCTCTCGGAGGTCGTTTAGTGACCGCCGCCGCACATGACAACCAGGGCCTGATGCACAGCCACGGACGGGCCGCCAGCCGCCGGAACCTGACCATCGCCCTGGGACTGACTGTTGGCTACATGGTGGTGGAGTTGGTTGGTGGATTTCTGGCCAACAGCCTGTCTTTGCTGGCAGACGCCGGTCACATGATCACCGATGCCGGCGCCATTGGGTTGGCGCTCCTGGCGATGTGGATCGCCGGCAGACCTGCCTCCATCGAGCGGACTTTCGGTCTGCACCGCACCGAGGTACTTGCCGCGTTGGCCAACGCTTTAGCATTGTGGCTGATCGCCGGGTTGATATTTTTCGAGTCCTACCGGCGCTTCCTAGACGTTCCCGCCGTCGACGGCCGCCTTATGTTAGTAGTCGGTGGAGTGGGCTTGCTGGTGAACTTGGCCGCGGCAGCGGTCCTAAGGCCCTCCGCTAAGGAAAGCCTGAACGTGGAAGGGGCGTTCTTGCACGTCGTTTCCGACGTTCTAGGATCGATCGCGGTGATCGGCGCCGGCCTGCTGATCTTAACCACCGGTTGGGTGCTGGCAGACCCAATCTTCGGAGCGGTCATCGGCCTGCTGATAGTGATAAGTTCCGCCCGATTATTGTGGAAGGTGCTTCATGTGCTGATGGAAGGCACTTCCGCCCATCTGGACTTGCATGGATTGTGTCAACGTTTGGAGCGATTGGACGGAATCACCGGGGTCCACGACATCCACGCCTGGTCGATAACCACCGGCTACGATGCCCTGAGCGCCCATGTAACCGCCGACGCGGCTGCCCTGAACAACCCCGGACAAGTCCTGGAACGGCTACGAAACATCGCATCCCAGGAGTTCGGCATATCCCACGTGACCATACAGCTAGAGGACTCCGAAGATGGTTGCGTTGAAGCCCACCACATCGCGCATCCGGGATAGCCTGGGAGCCGGCGGCAGGACATGACGTCAAAGCCGGAATTGAGCTTTCATGACCGTGAGAAATCAATGAATTTGAGGAAGTTGGNAATTATAGTGTCCATGAACGTTCTGCTCATGGCAACACTGGTAGGGGGGCCATCGCCAGCCTACGCGCAAGAATCCGGTGCGTTACAGTTTCAAACGACCGCTAGTGGATACGAAATCCGCGTGGAAGAATTCGCATCCAACCTCTCCGTGGGATCGTCTCAGATCTTGGTAACACTCCGCGAGGCCGGAACCGGTGAGGGGATAGACGATGCGCGAGTNGTCGTGAGAGCGAAACACGACCTGAGCGGCGAGGAGGGATGGGTAACGGCGCTGAGCTTCCCCAACGATCCGGATCTCTATAAGGCGCAAGTGAGTTTGACTNCTCCGGGTACCTGGAGGCTCTGGGTTGAGGTGGATGGACGGCTGGGTAGAGTGGAAGTGGAGATACTGCCGCTAGAGGTCCCAGCCCTTCGCAGCTATTCCAGCGGAAGTTTTATCTTCATTGGGGTCTTCATGGTTCTGGTTCTGGGCGCTACTTATGTATGGTGGAGTTCACGGAAGGCGCTTAGGGAACGTGGAGCCGCCCAAGGGTTGCCGGAGGACTCTGGGCGGGATCCCGGCGCCGGTTCGGACGAGGCCGGCGAGTGAACACACATCGTCTCCGAGCGGAATACCGCCGGGCATGAATATAAGAATCAGCCTATTTCTGGTGACCGGGCTGGCGGTGGTTGCCGGATTCCACTACCTAGCCGGGGCATCAACGGTACATGCTCATGAAGGCTTGGCTGCCGGCCAAAACGCGCTGGCGGCATGGAGCANCAACCCCATTCCCAGCTTCGGGCTTATTTTGGCCGCCTACCTATACCTGACAGGGTTGTCCCGTTGGCATCGGCCCACTCNCCCCATCAGCCGCTGGCAACGGGTTTCCTTCTTCGCCGGGCTGGTGGTCGTGTTTATCGCGCTTCAGTCNCCCATNGACCCCATTGCCGAGCACATGTTCTCTTTTCATCAGCTACAGCACATCCTGATNCGAATGGTCGCGCCGCTGCTGATATTGGGAGGAGCGCCACTGACACCCATGCTGCGGGGCTTGCCACCCTGGGCATTGCAAGGAGTGGTCAGACCCATCGTAAGCAACTCTCTGGCCCGTAGCGCTTATTACCGCCTCACCAACCCGGTGGTGGCCACGATTATTTTTCTGGGCGTCCTGTATCTCTGGCAGGTGCCGGTCAGTATGAATCTGGCGTTACGCAACGACNTTGTCCACGAGTTTATGCACCTGACCATGATGTTCTCGGGTTTCCTATTCTACTGGCTGGTGATTGATCCGAAACCCCATCGATCGCGTCTGCACTACGGCCTGCGGGTGCTGTATCTGGGGTTGATAGTGATCCCCAATACCATGTTGGGCGTGGCGTTGGTATTCGCCCGAGCGCCTATATACTCGGCATACGTGGAAGCAGGCCAACTCTTCGGCATGTCAATCATGACCGACCAGCAACTTGGCGGCCTATTGCTCTGGGTCCCGGGAGATATGATGAGTATACTGGCCGCCGGGGTCGTCATGGTTCTGTGGTACCAAAAGGAAGAGGAGCAGTCAGCGCTCGAGGCAGCCCGTCGCGAAGCCAACGTCGATAAATCAGGGCGTTAGCCCGGCGGATGACTTGATTTCCAAGTACTTGACCGCGGGATTGGCCAATCGTAGGATGTTGCCACGCCCGATTCACTGATTCTTCACCAAAATTGCTAAATTTTTTCAGCGAGGCGACCTGTGGAAAACCATAATCCGCGTCCAGAACCCAAGTTNTCCTGGTTCGTGCCCATNGACGGCGATGGGGCAAGGGCCGGGACCAGGCGGGCCGAGCGTCCNCCGACTTTCGATTACCTGCGGCAGGTGGTGCAGACAGCGGAAGATCGAGGATTTTATTCGCTGCTCATTCCCACCCGGTTCGCCAATGGCTTGTTCGCCGAGGACGCCCCTCTGGCGGAGACGTGGACAACCGCCACGGCGCTGGCGGCGGTAACCCAGCGNATCAGGCTTCTGGTGGCGGTTCGGCCAGGATTCGTAGCTCTGGGCTTGTTCGCCCAGATGGCCGCCGCGCTCCATCAGATATCCAACGGGCGCCTAGATATCAACATCGTGCCTGGAGGCATCCAGAACGACTTCGAGAGGGTGGGTGAAGTGAGCAGCCACGATACCCGCTACGAACGGGCGGAGGAGTTCATCGACGCCTGCCGCAAACTTTGGCAAGAACCTGGCCCGGTGACTTACNGGGGAGACTTTTACCGGTTGGAGGGGGCCTATTGCGCTCCGGAACCGGGGAAGAACGCTCCTCTGTTTTATCTGGGCGGTGTGTCGCCTCGAGCCATGGAGCTGTCAGGACGTCAGGCGGACGTGCACCTGAGCTGGATCGAGCCGTTGGAGGCAACCAAGGGGCGTTTGGATGGATTGCGCAGCCAATTCGAAAAAACGAAGCGTTCGCCGTCGTTCGGTCTGCGTACCCATCTGGTGGTTCGGGACACTGAGGAAGAGGCCTGGGCNGCCGCCAACGAACTCATCGACCACGCCGACCCGGAGGTTAAGGCCCAGCGCCATTCGGCCGTCGCGGGGACCCAGATGGTGGGTGCCCGAGCCCAAGCGCAAGAAGCGCCTGACCACCGGCTGGGTAAGCACCTGTGGAACGGGTTGTCCGAGGTCCGGGTCAACTGCGGCACGGCCATCGTGGGCACNCCGGAGCAAGTCGCGGGGGAGCTTCTNCCCTATTGGAANTTGGGCATGGACGAGTTCATCCTGTCGGGCTTTCCCCACGTGGAGGAGTGCCACCGCGTCGCCGACCAGGTCATACCATTGCTTCGGGAGCAGATCGCCGCTGCTGGGTAGGGGGAAATACCTCCAACCTCCCTCTACCAAAGGGGGCTCGATGGAAACTCGAACGAAATGCTATCCGAGTACTGTGGCTGGGATTTCAGAGCGGAGATCCCAATCAACTCTTTGGATTGCCGCTGACTAAGGAGATTCCATGAGTAGCCCAATTTCACCGGATATTGTTTACAAGTTGTGGGGTGTGGGAGATCCGGCTTTGTCTCCGGATGGAAGCCGCCTGGCCTATTCCCAGTCTTGGATAGACCAAGGGGACGGGATGGAGAGCCGGTCGCGGATCATGATGTTGGATCTGCCAGGCGTGGACAGCCGCGAGTTTACCCAGGGGAATAAGGATACAGTGCCTAAGTTTTCGCCAGACGGGCGGACACTGGCTTTTCTTAGGCCAGACGATGCGGGCAAGCGGCAGGTTTGGCGGATGGATGCCGGCGGGGGAGAGGCCCGGCTTCTGACCAACGCGCCGGGCGGTGTCACGGAGTTTTCCTGGTCTCCCAACGGGCTGCGATTGGTTATCTGCGCCGATGTTGACCCGGAAGCATCCGCCGAAGACGAGAATGACGGGTCGATTCCTAAAACCAGGGTGGTTCGCCGCATCCGTTATCGCTACGATACTGTGGGCTGGAGGGGCGACGCCCATCATCACCTGTTCATCGTCGATGCCGACGGCGAGAATCTACGGCAGATCACCGATGGCGANTGGGACGATCTGTCCCCCAAATGGTCTCCCGATGGAGCCAGCATCGCCTTTTTGTCCGGGCGGCGGGATGACCGGGACTTTCGGGCGTTGACCGAGTTGTACGTCGTCCCGGCCGGTGGTGGGCAGGCCGAGCTACGGTCTGAGGGATTGTCCGGCGTTGGNGCCGTTACCTGGTCGCCCGGCGGGGACCGGATGGCCGTGTTAGGAACCGAAGACCCCGACGGTTTGGTGGCCTGGCAGGCCTGGCTGTACGTTCTGGAGCCNGGCAAAGATCCTCAGCGCCTGACCGACGATTCCATCAAGCCCTACTTGGGGTTTCCCTCCATCAATCAACCTCCGGAGATGGCCTGGACCGGGGATGGCCGCATCCTTCTCTTGGGCGACAAGCAGGGGGAATCATTTCTGTTTGAAATACCCGTTGGTGGTGGGCCGGTCCGCACGGTGGCCGGAGGCGGTTGCCAGAGTACCGCTTTGACCATGGACCAGAAGGCGAGCCAGGCCGTTGTACTTTCGTCAACCCCCGGCTCCCCTGGCGACCTGTTCCAGATTGAGGTTGCGTCTGGAGTGGACGTAAANCTGACCGGAATCAACCGTGAATATCTGGATGAGCATCCCACGGCGTACATGGAGAAATTTAGATTNGAAAGAGCCGGGTTTGGCATCGAGTGCCGCCTTTGGTTCCCGCCGGATTTCCAGTCTACCCGGCAATACCCTCTGTTGCTGGACGTTCATGGTGGACCCAACGGGGCGTTCTACGACTCCTTCAACNCAGTGCAACAGGTTCTGGCCACGGCGGGTTACNTGGTGCTGGCGGTGAACCCCAGAGGCTCCTCCACCTACGGCGACGACTTCATGAAAGCGGTGTTGCAAGATTGGGGCGGGGAAGACTATCTGGACCTGATGGCCGCGGTGGACCTGGNGGTCGACAGGCCGTATGTCGACAGCAAGCGGCTGGGTATCCATGGCTACAGCTACGGTGGCTTCATGACCAGTTGGACAGTGGGCCACAATCAGCGGTTCCAAGCGGCGGTGGCCGGAGCGCCTTGCACCGACCTGTTCAGCATGTCCGGTACTTCCGACATTGGTATCAGCTTCGGCGAAGTTCAGTGGGGAGGATCAATGGCCGACGCTGCGGATGAGCTTATAAAACATTCGCCCATNACCTATGCGGGTAACGTGTCCGCGCCCTTGCTACTGCTGCATGGTGAAGCCGACAGCCGCTGCCCCATCAGCCAGAGTGAGGAATATTTCACGGTGCTCAAGCGGCTGGGAAAAGAGGTGGAGTTTGTGCGGTTTCCCGATTGTTCCCACCTATTTCTCCGGGTGGGCCACCCCAAGATGCGGGAAGAGTACCTGGNGCGGACGCTAGGATGGTTCGATAAGTGGCTTGGGTGACTGGCGCTTAGTGATAAAGTGACGCGCCATTAACGTCGTTCGGCGTCGGTAGAGGTTGGGAACGCACCTTGGGTTCCTCCGGTAGAACGGCTTGGCGGGCGGCTGGAGGGGCTTTGGCCCAGGTATCGCCCCAGGGAACGCCGGGGAGACTTCGAGACCGGCGCACCTCGTTGATGGTCAAAACTCCACGGTCCAATAGTTGGGCCTCCCGGGACACGTNGCTGTTCTCGTCTTCCCGCAGGGCCTCAATGCTACTGACGTCGAACTTGACTTCCAGATCGGGATAGCCGAATCGGGGCAACAACATCCGATTGAGCTGCTCTTCCAAGAATCCGAGCTCGGGCAGCATTGTGNTTCGCCAGAAGATGCGCTCGGAGGCGTTGATGTTGGCGAAAAGTTGCCCGCTCAAGGTCGGACAGTAAAGGCTTGGGCACACCGTAGACCCGGCTGACCTCCTCAAGGCTCCATCGAAGTCCTTGTNTGAAGTCCATGTCGCGATGGCTGAACCCCAGGGTTTTTATGTCACGAACGAAGCTGGCGATGGCCGGCCTGTTGGGGTTGCCGGGGCCCCGGTGCCGGGCTTCCCAGCGGTTGTAGAACTCTTCGATCTCCGTATCGGTCATGCTGTCGTTGGTGAGCAGCACAAAGTCCGGCCGGGCCGAATTCCGGAGGAAGTTGCGGTTGAATCTGAGACCTTCTAGTCCCATGTCGACAGACATCCGGGCTGGGGCTAGGGGAGACAGTCCGNCGTACTCTTCCAAAGGGTTAAAGTAACGGAGCCACAGCATCTCGTTGGTGGTGTAGGCCACCGGTCCGTTCCGGCCCGTGTACACAAACCCTTTTATGTATTGCTCTTTATCCGGAACTATGTTTACCCGGTCGGGCCGTAGTGGCCATATCTGCCACCGGCCATGTTCGTCCNGTTCCAGCGCCCAGAAAGCCGAGCCCCACAGGTTAAGGTAGATCTCCGTAGCCCGCCATAGGTCGCCCCTAGTGAACCAAGGATTCACCTGGTCCAGAACCTGCTGTAAAGGGTGGGACGATCCCACCGGCAAGCTCACACCTTCCGGCGTCTTCCGATGGACGACGAGAGGCGGGCGAGTCAACGCCTCAGCCCGCAGTTTTACCGCGGCGTAAACGGAAACCGCCTTGGCATAGTAATCGCCGTATTCGGTCCTGGCCCAGCCGCCGTTCCGTCCAACCACTCCGTCCATCCAGTCCAGATCAGCGGCTGCTGCCCGGTTGGCCCGCTGCTGGACGGAGTGGCTTTGTAACATCGTGGAGATGGTCTGACCGCCGAACCGGAANGATCGCCCCAAAGGGANGGCGGGGAAGTTGTCTTTGAAACGCCGGTACACCCGCCCCAAGGCGGGCAAGGACGCTGAAAGTATAGATCGGGCGGTCATATTCATATCCTNCTAGCACNTAGTTTTGCGATTAGCCTTGGGGGTCAACCGTTCACTCTGGGTATGTTGACGGCCGCAAGCGCCGGTGGTCCGACAGGCTCATCNCGAACCGGTTTGGTAGCGTGTTAATCGAAATAAAAATGCGAAGCAACGGGATTTCAAGTCCACAGCCTGGTGTGGTGATCCTGTTCGACGAAGGCCAGCATCAGCGCGTCGGCTTTGTCAGGCGAAGGGAGGCCGCGGCCGCGCATGGCTTCCTTGCTTTCCAGATATATTCTGCCATGGCTATCGTAGCTGTAGCGCAACGCGGCCAGTTCTCCCATCAGCTGCCCGTCCCGGGGAATCTTGATTTGTCCGGAGGCGAACAACTCGCGTAACCTCCAGTAGCCCTCGGCCCGGGTGTTGGTGAAAAGGCCTTCGTGCCGGGCCCGCCGGGCCACGTTGATGCCGCGCAAGCTGTATCCTTGCTCGCGGAGCCGGTCCACGACGCCGGCCCCCACGCCGATCTCGTCGATATACATGCGGCCGGGGCGGCACTCCTTGATCGCCGCCACCACCCAGCCCGCCNATTGCATAGTGTCCAGTTTTTGGAAAGTCTGGATATCCTCCACCCGGTTGCCCCGCCGCCTAAGGATGACGCTGCGGTCGGAGCCGAAGCGGGCCACGTCTACCGCTAGAACGGTCTCCTCGGATTCATCTAGGCGATCTTCATCGGTGGAACGAGCTTGGTCTTCGACGGCGGCCTCAATGTCGGAAAGCTTGATGAGGGTATCCTCCGCCTGGTCAGGGAATTCCCCCAGAACCCGGGCCAAGAAGATAGGATTGTTTTCACCCCAGGTCTCCCGGCGCTCTTCAACCCATTCGGCGGTGGTCAGTCCCGGGACCACCACCTTGTTAGACGTTACGTTGGGGCTGTCCAGCGCGGAGATAGTGACCGTGTAGTAGAGACGCCGTTCTTGGTAAAAGGCCCGGCGGAAGGCCCCGGTGACGGTGGTGGGATTACCGATCAGCAATAGGCGAGGCGATGCCGAGGTCATCACCGCTTCCACGGCCTCGTAAATCTCGTCGCTCANACCCTCGGCTTCATCTACCACTATGAGCATGTTGGGGCTGTGGAAGCCTTGGAATTGGTCTGCAGTGTCGGCGGATAGGCCGATGGCGTAGCGGTCTTCCGCAAGCTCCCACCGGGTGTCTAAGATCTTGCCGCCCAGAACGTCCGGCGCCCGGCGGTACAAACGGCGGATCTGCCGCCACAATACGTGCCGGACCTGGCGAAAGGTTGGGGCGGTGCTGAGCACGATGGCGGGATCGTGGCAATAAAGGAACCACAAGACTGCTACGGCGGCGCAGTATCCTTTCCCCAGTCCGTTGCCCGACTTCACCGCCACCCTCCGGTTTTCGAGCAGNGCCGAAAGCACCTCCTCTTGTTTGCTCCATAGCTCTACGCGCAAGATATCCTTGGCGAACTCCAAAGGATTCAGCAGTTTTCCATCCTCGCCTTGGGTCATTCAACGTTACTCCGAAGGCCGGTAACCCGATTGGATAGCCACGGTACGTGAAGTAGGGGCGGCCGGGCCCGAGTTGCCCGCCGTTGAACCTGACGGACCCCCTGGACTAAACAGAAAGCCGCAATCCTGGCAACGGAATACCTCATGATCGTCTGGAATCTTCTTGTCCAATTGGATCAACCGGATGGAGTTACAACGTCGGCAGCGCAAGCTGGATCACCTCCGTAATAAATAAAGGGGCGGATCGGCCTGAGCCGGGTCCGTCCCCGCTATTTCACGCTAGGCTTTGGGAATCGAGACTGTTAACCTCCGGCGAGTCATCGGCGGTTGGCACAATCCAGACCCGCCCGGTTACCCGCCGGAGATTAGCCGGTAAAGAGGCTGGGAGATCGCGACGGGAGGTTTGGACCGCCGGTANTGGGACGAAAGAACTATTCTCTGTTTGCCGGGAGACCCCAAGAAGAACGGAAATACAATCCAGAACAGAAATCCGTTCGGCATGCAAAAGGGGCACGGTTTACCGTGCCCCAATAGANTNACGTAGTCACCTGAAGGTTGGTGGCTTGAACGAAGCCGCCAGGCGGGAGTTGAAACCCGCTTAGCAGGGTTGTCTAATCATGACGGGAACGAAGTGAGGCCAATCCACGGAAGGCCAGGTATCCCGGCAGCTTAATCGGGGTTGTGCTTCACGATTAGAGGCGCGACTCGCGAGTCGATGTCTCCCAAAGCCACACCGGCATCGGACCGGGCTACGCCCAAATGGGCCGACCGCTGAATCTCTTCCCAGTCGGCTTCCAGTTCGTACTCGTCTCTAAGTTCCTCAAGCAGGGCGTCTAAAGCTGATTTATCAAACATGACTTCGTATCTCAAATCCTTTCTCTAATTTTGTCGGCGCGGCCAAAGAGCCGGGTCCGGACTATCGTGGTGCGCAATCCCCGGTTGAAGGCTGGATTAACAAACACGTACAACCGGTNANCCGCATTAGTCTACTCAATTATGAGACTGNGGGCAAGAGGTATGTTCGATTGATTTTTTTGGCCGAATTCTGAGACCGGCAGCCAGCCAACCGGGTCACTTTCCATCTCTCGTCGTCTGGTAGGTGTCGGACCGGTCACGCCGTTGCTGGGTTAGGTAGAACAATATCAGTCCCACGGGAAATGCCACAAGCGCCAGGCCCACCGCCGCGACGATTACCCATGCAGACGAGCCTAGAACGTGGTCCAATAGTTGCTTGATCCAGGCCAGCAACTCCGGGTCTGCGGCTTCGCCATGGTGCCCTGGCACCGAGAGCATCGTTGGCCAGGGCATATCGGCTCAGTCTCCCGAGGCGGCCGCGACCGCAGGTGTGGTGAGGTAGCGAGAGGAGTANTTGCGCTCTTTGACGGTGAAGGCGGATATCGCCGCCGGGAACAGCAAAAAGCCGACGATAAGGAAGGGGAGGGTATAGGATCCGGTCAAGTCGTAAAGAACCGCGGCGAACAAAACGCTGGAGGCGGCGCCNATCTGGTGGAAGGCGAAGGATATGCCGCTGATGGTGCCTAAGGTTCTAGTACCGTAAACGTCCGCAGTCAAAGAAGTTGTCAGAGGAAGAGTAGCCCACCAGGAAAATCCCAGGATCAGGNCGAAGAGCCACAGGCCCAGATTGCCCGACAATAGCGTTAGACCAAATACTCCCGGCAGCAACAATATCATGTATCCGGAGCCCCGGAGGAAGTAGACCAAGGCCAACAGGTTCTTGCGGCCAAACCGGTCGGCCAGTAGGCCCGCGCCCAGGGACCCAAAGACGTTCAACCCCAGCATGACTCCCATGATTGTGGCCGCCAAACCGGGAGACACGCCACGGNCGACAGCGTAAGGAACGAAGTGGAACGATAACATGTAGGTGGTTGAGCCACAGACCATGTAGGAGAGCGACACTTGCCAGAAGGGCCAACTGCGGAACGGTTGCGTCCACCTGTCGGCCTCCAGCGGTCCGGAACCGCGTTGGGAGGCGCCAGCAGAAGAGGCATCAGTGGGTTCCTCGTCGCCGTCGGGCTGCAGCCCCATANTGGNGGGAGATTCCCGAATAAAGAAATATGCGAGAGGGACCGCTAGGACCAGGACCAGCACGCCCAACGCCACCCATGTCAGGCGCCAATTGGTGGCCTGAAGCAGGAACATAGCGAAGGGGACCATAACCATACCGCCCAAGGACGCTCCCGCCGCGATAAATCCCAAGACCGTGGCCCGCCTGCGCCGGAACCATCGGGCCATCATGGCGCCGGTGTTGTTTATAGAGACGCCGC
The DNA here is from genome assembly GCA_002710215.1 of Chloroflexota bacterium. Taxonomy (GTDB): domain Bacteria; phylum Chloroflexota; class Dehalococcoidia; order Lucifugimonadales; family UBA3495; genus UBA11650. The sequence goes on from PAJQ01000015.1 coordinate 83,446, forward strand.
CGGCGGCAACCGACGCAAGCACGCCGAACATTACGATCAAGAATATGATATGGAAAGTTAGGCTGAGCAAGACCATGGTCACGCCAACGCCGATCAGGCCCATCAGGACTACCTTTCGGCCTCCGGTGGCGTCGAAGATGCGTCCTAAAAACGGTTGAATCACTCCCGCGACAACTGCCCCCACGAACCCAGCCGCAGTGACGGTTGTCCGGTTCCAGCCGAATTCNTCTTCCATCGGAATGACGAAAACCCCGAAGGCATTACGGGCTCCGGTGGTGATCAGNGCGATGAACATGAAGGTGGCCACCATGTACCACCCGTAGAAGATGCGGGGCTTGTTTTTGACGGGGGTTGCCATGAACTTGCTNAATTCTTAGCGTTTCTTGGCCAGGGCGTCCTGACCGGCGCTGGTTCCGGCCAGGCGGCCGAAGACCATTCCGGCGGATAGCCCCGAGCCACCGGGGTAGTTGTAATAGAAGAGGCCTCCCACCATCTCGCCGGCGGCGTACAGGCCGGGGATCGGGTCCTGTCCATTGGTGACCACCTGGCCCCGGGTGTTGATCTTTACTCCGCCAAAGGTGAAGGAGATTCCGCAGGTGACTGCGTATCCCACGTAGGGGGGCGTATCGATGGTCTGGGCCCAGTTGGTCTTGGGCGGGGTGATGCCCACGGTGCCGCGGCCGTCTTTGACCGTGGGATTGTAGGGCACGTCCTGCTGGACCGCCGCGTTGTACTCGTCGATGGTCTTCACCAAACCTGCCGGATTGATGTCCAACCGGACGGCCAGTTCTTCGATGGTATCCGCCTGGGCCATTGTTACTTGGGGAATGTGGTATTCGTCCCGGAGCAGGTGCTTGACTTTTTCGTCGAAGATCTGGAATCCCAAGCCGCTGGGCTGTTCAAGCAAGGCCCGTCCGTAGGTCACGTAGGTGTAGTTGCGAAAGTCCGCGCCCTCATCCAGATACCGGTTCCCGTCCAGATTGACCATGACGCCGAAGGGATAGGAGTGTTTCTGAAATAGCTCGGTGATGGTGCGGTCGCCGAAGGCAGGGGCGTTCATGTCCCAGGCAACGGCGTGGCAACTGCTCCAGTGGCCGTGGGCTTGAGCGCCGACTTCCAGAGCCATGCGAATGCCGTCGCCGGTGTTGTAGGGGATTCCCCGCACCTTGACCATTTCCCAGCCGGGACCCAGGTAGCGGCAGCGCATCTCGGCGTTAGCTTCAAATCCGCCGGCGGCTAACACCACCCCGCGGCTGGGAATGTCCTCGAATCCATCTGGACCCTGCACCCTAAGTCCGCTGACATGACCCTTGTCGTCCTGCAGCAATTTCACACCCTGAGTGGAATACCGGACATCTATCCCTGCTTTTTGGCATGCATCGAACTGCTGGTCGGACAGGCCCTTCCCTGCGCCCACGGCTTCNACGAGCAGGCCGCCCCAGAACCGGTATTTGTCGCCGTCCTTGAAGGCCTGTCTCCCGTAGGATAGGACAAATCGGACGCCCTTCTCGGTAAGCCACTTCATGGTGGGGAAGGACTGGCTGACCAAGATTTGGGCCAAGTCCGGGTCGGACATTCCCTGGGTCACGCGCATCATGTCGTCGTAGAACTGGTTCTCGGTGTAACTTCCTACGTCGACGCCCGCCTGCTCCGTGGGCGACATGTCGGGAATCACTTGCTTGATGTCTTCGATGTCGTCGAAGGCGAAGCGAATGATGCCGCCGGTGAAGTAGGTATTGCCGCCCCTAAAGAACTCCGGGGCTTTCTCCACCACCAGCACGGATTCACAGATCTCTTTGGCGGCCATGGCCGCGGAAAGGGCGGCGTTGCCGGCGCCGACTACAATAACGTCGTAACCATCTGCCAAGACGCACCTCCAGTGCATTAGTCGAACTTGGGNTTTAATATATTGGGGTTTGAGTGAATTGACTAGCCTAATCATAGCGGCTGGTAGGTCAAGTCTCAACAAAGTCCCGGATCGCGGTCTTGATGGCCGGCCGGGCAGGCCTGTTCGTCAGGTTGCCGAAGGGCCTTCGGCATATTAAGATACAGCCTGAATCAACGCAGCCGATTTCCANAGAGATGTGGAGTATGNAGGTTTTATGAAAGCAGTTAGACTCACCGCACCTAAGCATTTTGAGTTTGTTGAGACCGAAACGCCGGCGCCAAATGACGGCCAATGCTTGATAAAGATCGAACGGGTTTCGGTTTGCGGCAGTGACATCCGCCACAGCTACGGACCTATCCTTTCGGAAGATCGTTACCCTTTCGNCCCCGGAAAGCCTTGTCATGAAGTTGCCGGAACCATCGTGGAGAGCCGCACCGACGGCTTCCCCGTGGGGCGGCGGGCCATCGTCATCCCCAGCGGCGACGCCGGAGGCCTGGCGGAGTANATCGTTTCCGGGCCGGAACGCATCGCGCTTTTGCCTGACGAAGGGCATCTGGACGAGTGGTTGATGTGCCAACCTTCGGGCACCGTCCTCTATTCTTGCCAACAGATGCCTAATCTGTTGGGCAAAACGGTCCTGGTTCTCGGCCAAGGCAGCATCGGGCTCAGCTTCACGATGATAACTTCGCGGATGGGCGCACGTACTGTGATNGGCGCCGACCTGCTCGATTACCGCTTGGAAAAGTCGAAAAAGATGGGCGCCACCCACACCATTAATCCGAGCCGGGATGAGATTGGAGAGGCGGTATTGGAAATTACCGATGGGGTGGGACCCGACGTGATAGTGGAAGCGGCCGGATACCCGGACACATTCAACATGGCTTTCCGGTTGATCCGCCAGTTCGGCACCGTCATCATTTTCGGAGTACAAACTGACCATATGGTGCCGATCGAGCACAATTTGCTGTTGGATCTGCAGCCTCGAATCATACCCACCACCGGCGCTCGCAGCGGCGACCCCATCGCCCACATCCGGGAGATTGTGGGTCTGAGGGAGCGCGGCTGGTGCGACCCCGGCGCTNTGGTAACCCATCGCACCGGACTCTCCGATGTCCAGAATGCTTATGACATGTACGAACAGCAGTTGGATGAAGTCATCAAAGTGGTTATGACCATCGACGAGTAATCGCCTCGTACCTAGAATCCTGGAGTCAAAGAACAAGGCAGGCGGCAGCAGGATGGAGCCAGTTCTGGAAATTAGTATGGTNAGGGAGAATCTGGCCCTAGCCATCGCTGTCTGGACGGCAGTGAAAAAGGGCTTGATCACCACTGCCCACCTGCCGACAGGCCGCGCCGCCGTTACCTCCGATGCGGGCCGAGTAGTGGAGATCTTCAATCCACTGGAACTGCACGGAGAGGGTGACTTGATNCGGGGCGCGACCAACCAGGTGCGAGCGGCTTTCGCTTTTTCCGTGCTCCAGACCCATCGCACCCTGGAATCGGTGTACGACGGTCCACCGTTGCAAGACCCAGACCAAGACCGGAAAGCGGNCCGGTGCGCCATCTACCTGCTCAACAACTCCATGCGCCGGGGAATGTTGACCCCCACTTGGTCCTGCCCTCTGGGGTTTCGCCGGAATTTCAAAGTTGCCTCTATCTCGTTTGCCTTAGACGCGTCGGAGCTTGACGGTAAGACGGTTTATTGGGACGACTTCGGCGGGCTGGAGAAATACCTGGAGCTGCTGGCGTATCTGGCCGAGCAAGCGAAGNAACCTCCTCCAAAAACCGCGCCTCGCTCCAGGGGCCAGGAAGCTCAAGAGACACGCTCGATCCGCCAGGATTTTATGGAGGCGGCTTCAGCCTCCGACCCAGTATCCCAGTTCATTGGCGCCCGGTGCATGATCGGNCCTGAGGCCCAGACCATCGCTGGAGGGCTGTACGACGAATACCTGAATTGGTGCCAAGAAACAGGGCAAGAGACACTGGGTCAGCGNAGTTTCGGCATGCAGTTGACCAAGCTGGGGTTTACCAGGCGCAGACGGGGACGGGGGCGCCACTGGTGGCAAGGCATCGGATTGGCTGGCGTGACCGGTCCACGGGAGTAGACCTGCCTTAGACCGCCGGGATGTTAGCAGTCCAAACCGGACTGAGCGGCGCTGCCCCTTCAACAGCCGGGCTGTCCCAGGTTACCGCAGCAGTTGCGCCGGGACTTTATCTTGATGAAGTTGTTGACCAAGACCAGCCGGACCTTCCGCCAGAAGGGCATTTCCTGACGCAGGTTGTCGATCAAGGCAACTGAATGGTGGTGGTATTCTCCCATAGGCCGCCAATTATGCCCCTTTGGTTTCAGGTTGTACACCGGCGATACTTATGAATACCCGATGTTAACGGCGGTTCGACAGGCTCACCACTAACGGTGGGAGGCCTCTTTCCCGTTCGTCCTGAGCCTGTCGAAGGACCTGGTTGGTCGGGTTGCGGGTTTTTGAAATAGACCCAGGAGGTTCCCATGGCTGAAGATTATCTGGACCGCCTAGCAAGTTTTGTCTCTGGCGTAAGACTGGAAAAATTGGACGATTCGACGGTAGGCGCCGCTAAGAACGTGGTGCTGGACACTATAGGCGCCATCTTGGCCGGTAGCNGCATGGCTGAAAACGCCAACTTCGCTCGATTCGCGCGAACCACTGGAACCGGGAAATCTTCCCTTTTCGGCCACAATGGCAAGGTCCAGCCCATGTTTGCAGCCTTGGTCAACGCCACNGCCGGGGTTGCTCTGGAGATGGACGAGGGGTCCCGTTTGGGCGGAGGCCATCCGTCCATCCACGTTAGCCCTGGGGCGATCGCCGTGGCCGAGGACCGGGGGAGCAGTGGCAAGGAGTTGCTGGAAAGCATCATCGCCGGATACGAAGTCACATCCCGCATCGGCACCGCAACGGTCGNTAAGGATGAGATCCATTCCCATGGCACCTGGGGGACCATGGGCNCCGCCGCCGCAACCGCACGACTCCTGGGTTTCGACGCCGCGCAGACCAGGACGGCGATGAACCTGGCCGTTTCCATGAGTCCGGCCAACACCTGGACGCCGTGCCTGGAAGGCGCCACCATACGCAACCTGTATCCCGGCCGGTCCGGCTTTCAAGGCATACTGGCCGCCCATCTGAGCGAGTGCGGATTCACGGGACTCAAGNACGGTCCAGCCGATCTGTACCAGTCAGTCCTGGGTGACGGGTTTGACCAAAACGCCGTGGTCGACGGCCTGGGCGAGCCGGGTTCTTACCGGATCCAGCGCAACTATTTCAAATTCCATGCTTGCTGTTTGTACAACCATCCGGCCCTGGACGCGATTCAATTGTTGCTCCGGCGGGAAGAGTTCGGTCCAGGGGACGTTAGCCGTATCCAGGTGGAAGCGCCTCCCTTGGCGCTGATCATGGCCGACCCCGAGCCGGAAAACATGCTGGCCGCCAAGTTCTCCATCCCCTATGCCGTGGCCGCCATGGTGGTGCGGGGCAGCGCCGACGTCACCTCGTTCTATCCCCAACAAGTCTCAGACTCCCAAACAAGGCAGCTCGCCAAGCTGGTGGATGTTGTGGCCGACTCGGAGATGAGCCTGCGCCGTTTCGACTACCCCGCGTCCCGGGTGGCGGTGTCATTGAACGACGGCCGCACNCTGGAAGAAAGCGTCACCGTCCAGCGCGGCGACGCCCAAAACCCGGTGGACCACGAAGAACTATTAGGCAAGTTCAGGTTCATCGCNGGAGACGTCCTGGGAGAGGTGAGGACCAAACAGGTTATAGATACCATAGCCAGGTTGGATTCTCTGGGCGACGTTGGGGAATTGACTGGGTTGCTGGGAGAAAAGTAGCCCCNTTTCGTGGAGGTAGTTATCCCGGCTATTCACGCCGCCGAAGTTATGGTTGGCCGACATCGTTAGCCGCTGAGAAGGAGCAGAGAGCTAAGATTGGTCCAACCATAAGCGACCTCCGGCAGCGACGCGTTTCCAATAGTAATATCCCGTTCGGATACCTGCGTCGCCCCCAGAGCCTCATAGAAAAGACGAGAGGGGTTCGCAGCTAGCACCCACACCAACATGGAATGAATTCCCTCTTCCAACAGGCGTTGGGGTATCTTCGAGGTCAGCAGTCTCCCGAGCCCCATGTGCTGATGGGATTCCAGGAGATATATGGTGTATAACTCGGACTCAAAGACAGGGTCGCTATTTCTCACTTGGCCGCCCGACGCGAAGCCAACAACACTTCCCCCATCGCATTCGGCAACATAGACGAATTGTATCTGTGCGGTGGCGGAAAGAATGGTGCGCCATACGGTGGCGCGTTGCTCATACGAAAGAGCGTCCAGATATTCTTGCGGTACGATACCGGCGTAGGTCGTCCTCCAGCTATCTACCTGAACCATGGCGATAGCCATAGCATCAGCCAAGTTAGCCTCACGAATCATTTGCATCCATTCACCTAAATTCGACCTTGACCTACCGCCCCCGCTGGTCTCCCCACAGCAGGATGTGCAGCCGGGTGGAGAATCGGAACCCGTGTTGGATGCAGGCCTCAGATACCCACTGGTGGCGGTTTCGGAGAACCTCCAAGTCGCGCCCTTCCGGAAGGAGGATGATTCGCTGGGGAGGTATCCGGTACTTCTCGGCCAGGCCGCAGACCTCTTCGATGTCTTGAGGCTCCACGACCACGAACTTGAAGTAGGCATTGGAAATCCGGGAGAAAGTCTCCAGGGTACCTGGCACCAGCCGCCGCTCCAACCGGTTGCCCGAGGTGCTCAGCTTGGGAGAGACGTTCCATTGGTCGATGTCCCGCTCCATCTCTGGAATGGGAGCGATGGTGCCGTTGGTTTCTACTTCGCAATAAAACCCCTGTTGTTTCAAGCTGGATATCAACGGGATTAGTTCCGTTTGCTGTAATAAAGGCTCGCCGCCGGTGACCACCAGGTGGGGGCAATTATAGGAAAGAATTACCTCCCGGACCTCTTCCAATTCCAGGGCCACGACCTCTTTCTTATAGTGGAAGTTTTCCCAATCCCAGGTGTACTTGGTATCGCACCAGCTACAGGAAAGGTTGCACAAGGATAGACGCAGAAATACCGTTGCAACGCCGATGGTGGCCCCTTCCCCTTGCAGGGAGTGGAAGATTTCTGGCTGACCGCCGGGTTGCCGGCTTAACTTCAGCACCAGCTATCCACCACGAGACCGCGTGAGGGCCGGGTCCGAGACTCCGGCTTCTTCGAACCCTTTGGCCCGGAGCAAACAACTGTCACAGCTTCCACAGGGGANCGCGCCTCCCTGGTAACAACTCCAGGTAAGTTCCAGCGGCGCTTTCAGCCGCAGGCCCAGCTTCACGATCTCCATCTTAGACAACTCTATGATTGGAGTTTTCACCTGGATGGGGATCTTGTATTCAGTCCAAAGCTTGCTGCCGTAGGCCAGCGCTTCGGTCATCTTGTAAAAATATTCGGGGCGGCAATCGGGATAGCCGCTGTAGTCGATGGCGTTGGGGGCCATGTAGACCAGGGCTTTCACTTCTTGAGGNGAAACGCCGTCTATCTCAAGAGCGTACAGCACCTGACTCTCTAGGTAGGCGGCGGCTAGGGACAGGAAGATGGTGTTGCGGAGGGGAACGTAGGTTATGGGGATGCTGGCGCCCATCGTGCCCAGGGAACCGTCCACGGGGACCGGAAACCGGTCAGGGTTGGTCAGCGCGGAATACCAGGCGACTTGCCCTAGAAAGGAGATGTCTAGCAATTGATGTTGAATCCCCAGGACCCCGGCGATCTCTTGGGCGCAGTCCACCTCTTTGCTGTGACTTTGTCCGTAGTGGAAGGTTATAGCGGACAGGTTGCCGGTTTCTTGGAGTGCTTGAACCGCGACGGTCGTGGAATCCAGGCCTCCGGAGAGAAGGGTCACGGCGTAGCTGGGCATGCCTTATTGCCCGCCGGAAAACTCGGCGTATTGGTCAAGGGATTCCCACAGCCGAACCTTGACCGGGGATACTCCGCATAGCTCGACCACTTTGTTATAGAGCTCTCTGGAAAGGACTTCGCAAGATGGGTTCTCTTCGGGGAATTGATAGATTCGGCCTTTAGAGGCAGGCGTCAGCCCTTCGATCAACTCAATGTCCCTGCTGTTTACTAAAAATGAGTGGTCCCANTTGTCGTCGATCCACGCTTTAACCCGGTGCTTCAATTCGGTGAAGTCGAACACCAAACCCTGNGAATCCAACGTGTCGGATTGCAAGAATACCTCGGCCCGGTAGGTATGGCCGTGGGGGAAGGCGCACTTGCCGTCATAGTCAAGCAGCCGGTGGCCGCTATCGAAGGTCGTTTCGATCCTTACCANGTACATGCGCCCTTCAGTTTCCGGGATGCTCTACGGTTACCGCAGTGTGTATCCCGCCCCTAACTTTGTAGTCCAGAGTCACTGTCATGCTTCTGGGGTGGCAGAGGGCGACCAGGTCCAACAATATGCGGTTGGCCGCGTGCTCTTGGACTATGCCAACGTCCCGGTAGGAGAGGAGGTAGTACTTCAATGACTTGAGTTCGATGCAACTTTCGCCGGGGATATACGATATGGTGAGGGTGCCGTAGTCGGGCAAACGAGTCCACGGGCAGACCGCCGTGAATTCGTCTGTATCTATTTCTACCTGGGTCTCCTGGCCGGGGTATTCGTAGCGGAAGGCCAGTAGACACTCGGCGTCGATGACCGCTTCCTCGCGGACTAAAACGGGGCGGTCCAGGCTTTCGTATTGCTGTTGAAGCTGGGCATCTTTCAGTTCAGGAATCGTAGCCACAGGGCCCCCTTTTGNTACCAGGAAATCTATTGAGAACATGATAGGGGTCTGGCTACGATGGTGTCAAAATTGGAGGGTAGGGGCCATTTCCGGTGTGATGCCATCCGCCCTCAGCTTTCCCTTGCGTACCGGAGTCCGGCAGGCTAACATACGTCTGGATATGAGNCCCGAGTTTGGGTCGAGTTTTATTCAAGATNCAAAAAAAGTCCGAGCAAGCGATGCCCTATTCTCTAACAGATCTGGACGCCATGACNCTGGAAGCGGCTCAAGNGCTGCCTTTTGAGGACCGGGACCGGCTGTTGGATTTGATTATCGCTGCCGGCAGGGGCCAGTCTACCGATGTGGTTTCCTACCGAACCGGTCTCTATTCCGACTACTTCGAAGAGGATCTGACGCGGATGCTGAAGGTTAAGGCCATTAAGGTCCTTTGCCGGGGGACTACTTCTTCGGGGTTCGATGGCGTGCCGGTGGGCGAGAACGACCAGGAGCAATACCGGGCCGCTTTCCGGCACGTCAAGACCCACTTGGACGCCGGTAATACCAGCTTCAGCCGGGTGGTCACGTTGATCGTTTTCCTGACCAACATGGATAACTGGTCTCTGTTGAACGAGGTATACCGGGAATTTATTCCTGTACCNCCTTGCCGGGCGGTGATCGGAACAACCGGCTTGGCCCAAAAACCGTTGGCGATCGAGATTGTGGAATGCATCGCTTACCGGGTGGCGGAATAGCTGTCAGCCTTCAGCGGCTAGCATGCGGTTGAACGCCGTTGTTTGGACCATCGACTAAAGACATCGGAGGGACGAGATGAGCGAATTATCCTTGGCCTATAAAGTTCACAGTTATAGCACCGGAACTCCGGGAAGGGCTATCTGCAACGCTCGCACCCATCACTGGGTGGCCGACGGCAGCGGCGGCGAAATGGTCGGCGCCGGTGAGCTTTTTCTTTCCGGCATCGCGGCGTGCGCGGTGAATATGGTCGAAGGCATCGCCCGGGACGATCAGATAGCCCTGGAATGGATGGACGTCAGCGTGGAGTCCTATCGCGACCCAGCCAAAGTTCCGGGAGACCTCTCCCTTTACGATGCCATCAGAGTTAACTTTGAGATGTGGGGAGTGGACGACGACCAAGCCCACGAGCTGGTGGAAATCTGGAAACGGCGTTGACCCCTCTACGGCTCGGTCGCCGTGGCGACCCCAGATACCACCGTGGACCTGGTAGCTCACTCGGAGTCTCACCGGTAGCAAGAACCGGGGCCGGCTCGCAATTCGCGTTCCGGTCCCGTTTCCGGCAGACTAGCCTCATATCTGGCGGCCCCAACTGGCCTGCCCCAGGCTCCCAGGTTTCCCTAGCCGTCCCTGGGTTGGGGAAGATTTGGCTGAAACTCGCGCACTAGGTTCCCCTCGCTTTTGGCCTTTGGCATGCTCCCAAGTATGCCTTGCTACAATAATAGCAAGAGCCGGCTGTTAACCCGCGATTTTGGCTTGAATCTCAATGGGCTCCAGCGGCCGGGCNGAGGCGCGCCACAGTCCATACAGATTCAGGTAGTTGTTTTGCATCCTGAGCGCGGATACTTCAGTCCGGCTCGGCTTGCGCCGTTATTCCCGGTCTAGATTTTCGCCCGGCGCCGATCGTCAACCGGTAACAGAGGTCCACCGGCTATCGAAATTCCAGCGTTGGCTATATTTACCGCCCTAGGGGACGGCGATTCAGGGCTGTTGCGCGACTTCGCCATCATTATGGCCGTCGCGGGAGGCGCCCTGGTATTGTGCCGGCAGACTCGGCTGTCACCGATATTGGGCTATCTGGTCGCCGGGGTAGTGATCGGCCCCTCTGTCCTGAAGACGGTGGAAAATCCGGACACTATCGGACTGCTGGCCGACCTTGGATTGGTTCTTCTGCTATTCGGGATCGGCCTCGAGTTTGGCTGGCAGCGCATTCGGGGCGTGGGCAGTAGGGTTGTCCTCATCGCGTTGATAGAAATGTCCATCATGTTCGCCCTGGGATTCGAAGTGGCGACCTTGATGGGCTGGAGCGGCACNGAGAGCGTTTTCTTGGGGGCGGCCCTAACTATAAGCAGCTCGGCCATCTTGATGACCATGCTTCGAGAGTCGGGCCAGTTGCTGCACGCGCGGGGAAGGCTGATCGTCGGAATCTTGGTGGTGGAGGACTTCGCCGCGGTCATACTGCTTACGGTCCTAACGGGTGTGGCGACTACTGGTACCGCCAATGCGGGGGACATCGGCCTCTTAGCTTTAAAGCTAGCTATATTCGGAGCGGCCGCTTTGGTGTTCGGCGCTCTGTTCGCCCCGCGGTTGATCCACTTCGTCAACCGGTTCCGGTCCGACGAGACCTTGCTGATCACCGGTTTGGCCTTGTGTTTCGGCTTGGCCCTAGCGGCCGAACAATTAGGTCTCTCGGCAGCGGCGGGCGCTTTCCTGATCGGGGCCGTGCTGGGAGATTCCCATCATGCTGAGGAACTCGACCGGATAATGAGTCCGGTGCGGGATATGTTCGNCGCCCTGTTCTTCGTGACCATCGGGATGTTGATCGACCTTTCGGAGGCGGCCCACGTCATTGGGCCGACCATCATCGTCGCCGCCGTTTTTATCGCGGGCAAATTGGTCTCCGACACCNTCGGCACGTTGCTGGCCGGTCACGGGGGCCGGCTCTCCCTGAGTGTAGGGTTGGGTATGCCTCAGGCAGGCGAATTCTCCCTAGCCATGATTAGAACGGGCGTGGTCGCCGGAACCATCGGCTCTTTCATGTACCCGGTTATGACTGGGGCCACCGCTATCACNGCTTTGGTCTATCCTTTCCTGTTTCGGTCGACAGACGTCATCGCCGATTTCATCGACCGCCACTCTCCCAGGTTGATGAAGCAATACGGTGAAAGCCTAGTTCTGTCCCTTGCCGCCCTTCGCACCGCATTCCATTTCCACAGCCGCAGGGCCAGGCGGATCCAGCGCAGCGGGAGGCTCATTCTTCTGGACCTGGGCATCGTCATCGTAATCATCGCCATTGGGACCGGTATATTGAGATTCACCCCCCAGTTGTCCGGATTGATCCATCTCCGGGAAAGTCTACTGGGACTGGTAATCGGGGGATCTGTCTTGGCCCTCTGCGTCCCACCCGCGGTGGGAATCTGGCGGTCGTTGCGCACGTTAACCGAGGGCATAGCCGATTACGTGTTGCCCAGNCACATGAGAACTCCCGACACCTGGGGTGGAGGAAACCTTAGAGTGGTCTTGCGGGACACCATATTGATCCTAGTACTGATCCTGCCGGCGATCTGGAGCGTCCCCTTCATTTCCCATTTGCTGTCCCTCGGCAGTCTTTCAACACCGCTGCCCATCGTGCTCTTGGTGGGATTGGGGGCCGGTTTGGCCGGGGCAACATTCCAGATTCATCACGTGTTGGTCCGCATGTTCAGCCGGACATTTCTGGGGATGGACGACCCCTTCTCCTTGGAAGATATGGAGCACCGGTATCTGGACGATGATGTTTACGTTTATACCGACGACGGGACTGAACCCGATGAATTCCAGGACTCTGAAGCTGACCCTTTGGCAGCCCAAGAAAGGTCCGGGGACTGAAGCCGCTTGGCAGGCCTGGACATGGACACCGCCGATTAAATAATAGGCAACCGGCGAATGTTAGAATGGGTGTAAACTGGCCCCACGAAGTTTGTCGAAGAATTAATGAACAACTCGGAGATGCCCCCGATGCGAATATGCTCCTTTTTGCCAAGCGCTACGGAAATCTTGTACCAACTGGGCCTGCAAGACCAGCTTTACGGCGTGACCCACGAATGCGACTTCCCGGCGGAAGCCAAGGAAAAGCCCAACGTGGTCCACAGCGTGTTCGATGGCATGGAACCCACCAGCGGGGAAATCAGCCGGGTAATCTCGGAGCGTTTAGAACAAGGCCTTGGTATCTACGAGATAGACCTGGAAGTGTTGTCTGCCGCTCAACCGGACCTATTGTTGACTCAAGCCATCTGCGAAGTTTGAGCCGTCTCGTCTCGGCAGGTGGCCGAGGTAACCGCGGGATTGGCCAAGCAGCCGGAAGTTATCTCCCTGGATCCTCAATACTTGGGGGACATATTAGAAGACATCCGGCGTGTCGGCCGGGCCACCGGCGCCGAAGAAACGGCGGAGACTATCACATCCCGGCTGCAGGAACGCATCGACGCGGTGGCGGAACGGGCCTCTCAAGCCAGCAGCAAGCCGAGGGTGTTGCACTTAGAGTGGGTTGATCCGCTTATGTGCGGCGGCCACTGGGTGCCCGAGATGGTGGAGTTGGCCGGTGGAGTCAACTGTTTCGGCGATAAGGACACCGGTTCCTTCCGCATGGAATGGTCTGACGTGGTAGCCAGCCAACCCGATGTCATCGTGTTCATGCCCTGCGGGTTCGAGGTTAAACGGGGATTGGAAGACGTGCCGATAGTGGCGGCGTTGGAAGGATGGGACTCATTGCCGGCGGTGGAGAACNACCGGGTTTACGTCGTCGACGCCAGCGCTTACACCAGCCGGTCGGGGCCCCGGTTGATAACCGGCTTGGAAATCATGGCNGAGATGATGCATCCGGAGTTGTTTTCGGGGTCGATACCAGAAGCGGGGGCGGCGCGTTTATACGGGAGCTTGGCCTCGGTTTAGGCAACCGGCAACCCAACTTATGGAACCTTCAGTTGAGCCGCGACCCTCGAAAAGGGTTTCGTTTGGCGACTTCGGCGGTCAACATCTCGTTCCCCCGGTTCAGCAAGGGCAACAACTTTTCTAACCGCTGGCCGGCATCAGGCAGTTCCAGCAGTTCTTGCTTTACGTCTCTCGGCAGCTCAATTCCGGAAGCCAGGCTGGAGGCGATGGCAAAGGCCAATGTGACCGGATCACCGGGCACTTCGGCNTGGGCCGTCCATCCGCCGGTGAGGGCGGTCAGATTTCGCAGATAGCCGCCGTAGGCCTCTTTGACTTCTCCGACAACCGAAGCCGCCGGATCTCCGGGCTCTTCGGTGAAATACCTGACTTGACCCGCCAGGTAGGGCACCTGCTGAGTGATCTCCACCACTTCGAANCGCTTTTCGCCCCTGGTCATAATGTTCAATCGGCCCTCTTCCAGCCGCTCTACCTGGACGATACGGGCGGTGGTGCCGACCTTGACCGGCTCGGCNGGCTCCCCAACTTCCTGTCCTTCCTTGATCAGGATGATGCCGAAAGGCTCCTCCCGGTCCACGCACTCTCCAATCATGGCTTTATAGCGCTCTTCAAAGATATGCAGCGGCATGGGCATTCCGGGAAACAGGACCACATTAAGAGGAAACAGGGNCAGTTGAAGTAGATCTTCGGGCTGGCTCATAACATCGTTGAGTATATTCTCCCAGTCTTGGCAAGACAAGTTTGAGGGAGAAAGAAGGATTACGAGAGAGCGACAATGCTTAACGCAGGGTAATTTCCATCTCCCGCCGCGATAGACCTATATTTAACACTTTCGGGGGAAGTTGCTATTATATTTAAAGGCGTCATGTTATCCATAATNNCCGGGACGCCGGCGNTAATCCAACCGGCGGATAAATATGGCCATTATCGATAACCTGCTGGTTCAGATCTGGATAGGCAGCCTGGTGGCGATGGTTATCCTGGGGGTAATCATATCCGTGTGGGCGGCGTGGCGGACAATCTCCAGGCAGCGCAGCCAGCTGCTGGCGGTGAATACGGAGCTGGACTTAAGAGTCACCGACCTGTNGACGGAGATTAATCTCCGTCAACAGGCTGAAAAGGAATTGGCTGAGCAGGCCGCGGCTCTGGCCAGAGCCGACGAGATGCAACGCTCACGGCAGCGTATCGTCAGCGCCCAGGAGTCATTGCGGAAAGAGATTGCCCAGCAACTACATGGTTCGGTACAGAACCGTCTCATTTTCCTTGTGTTGCGGTTGAAGCAATTGGAGGCAACCGCCGAACCTAAAGGCGTAGCCTCGGAACTGGCCGATTTACGTGAGAAGTTTGAAGAACTGCTGGAGCAGGAGATNCGGTCCATCGTGCACCAACTGTATCCCTATATCCTGCGCCGGGGATTCGTGCCGGCCCTACAATCCCTGGGGGACGAGATTGAATCCGTCATATCCATAGAACTGGACCTGGACCAGGAACTGGTGCTCAAAGAAAGGGCCGATCGGAGTTTGATTCCAGAACAAGCCAAGCTGGCGGCCTATCGAATCGCTGAAGAAGCTTTGACCAATGTGGTGAAACACGCCAACGCAAGCAAGGTCTCGGTGCGGTTAGAGACGCCTTTCGCAAGGTGGTTCAGGCTGACGGTTCAAGACGATGGGCAAGGGTTCGCCCTGGAAGAGTCATCGGAGGGCATGGGAATCGTAGGAATGCGCGACTACGCCTAGGCGATCGGCGGGGAGTGTATCATTTTGGGGGCTACTGGCAAAGGGACGCAGGTTACCGCTACCCTTCCCCTTGTAATACTTGAGAAAGAATTTCCAGAGACAGTTTCGCTTTCGGAATAAACGCGGCGGCGCCTTCTTCTCTGGCCAACCGCTAGTAGCCCTTTCTGGTATGGGCGCTGACGATGATGACTTGGACTTCGGGCACCTGTTCCCGCAGAATCCTCACTACCTCTAGGCCGTCTCCATCTGGCATGTCCACGTCGGTGATTACCAGG
>PAJQ01000016.1 GCA_002710215.1 Chloroflexota bacterium
GACTCCCTGGCCGCCGCCAAGACCGTGGCCTCTTCCGGTCGGGTAAGCTTATTCCAGGGAATCCGGGTACTGGCGGTAGAGCTGTCTTGCTTCCCTTGCAGTGCACGGGCCCGCCACCGGTAGTAGGTACTCTTGGGCACCTGCAGTTGGGTGAGTAACTTCCGTTTTCCCCACCGGGTCTCTTCCACCCGGGCTATGACGTTCGACCTCCTGACGGGTGGCGTCTCTCACCGTGTCCCGGGTGAGACGCTCTTTCCCCGCTTCCATGAACTCCTTGGTCCAGGCATAGAAGACGCCCGGCCTGGTCCCCTCTCGCCGGCAGAGGTCACTAACGGTCACCTCCCGGCGGAACCCTTCCAGGACGATGCGGATCTTATCTTCCGGGGCGTACTTCCTACGGGTCGCGGACCTGACTTGCCGGATGAAAGTCTTGGTCTCTTGAGTCGGGGTATCTGCGGCTTGGCCTTGATCAATGTTGTTCTGAGACACTTCTGGCTCCTTTCTTGATGTGGATGATTTATACCCAACACCAGGAGTCCAAACCCACCANCACCCTCATGTTTCTCTCCCCTTAAAAGTGTCCCATTATCGCTGAACGCCTACACGGCGATCTGGGCGGCGGTATAACGGACTTCGAAGAGGCCTGGACCGGCAAGGTNAGATTGAACCACAACCAGAATGAGCAGGCCAACATCTTTCCGGAGGTGGAGCTTTAAGCAGACTTCCTTTCTTCACTCAGCCGGTGACTGAGGGAAGCGTAAGGCCCCGAGGATATAGCTCGGGGCATTTTCTATTGCTTCTCAAATACGGGAATTTCTTGACTCCACGTGAGGGGCGTTGGATGATGGTCCTAGCCTTCAAAACCGGTCGAGATGGCTCCGCCAATCCGATGGTACAATGTGCGAAATTCAATCACTCAGGAACGCATAAGGAGTTAAGTACGGAAGCTACAACTACAATACGATTAAAAGGCGTGGACCTTTCGGTGATACGGAAAGGGTCTGGGCCGCAGATCCTCGTCCTTCATGGTGGCGACGGGCCTGTCGATCGGTTTCACTTCGCGGATCGATTGGCGGAAAAGTTCGAAATCATACAGCCGGTACATCCCGGATTTGCCGGTACACCCATCCCGGAACACTTTGATAATCTCCAGGACCTAATCTTCCTTTACCTCGACCTCATCGACCATCTGAACCTGANTGATACCATCTTGATGGGCTTCTCCATGGGCGGGTGGGCGGCTGCGGAGATTGCGGCAATCAATACGCAGCGATTCTCCAAACTGGTTCTGGTGGACTCCGTTGGAATCAAGGTGGGCGGCCCCTTCGACCGCGACATCGCCGACGTGTTTGCGACAGCGGCCGCCGAACTTACCGGATTAAGCTGGCACGACCCTTCGAAGGCGCCTGACCCGAATTCAATGACCGATGAGGAACTCCAGACATTTGCCTCAGACCGGATCGCCCACGGTCTTTACACTTGGGAACCGTACATGCACAACCCCAAACTTCCCTATCGTTTGCACCGCATCGATATTCCCACGCTGTTGATCTGGGGCGCGGGCGACGGGGTCGTAACGCCAAGCTACGGAGAAGCGTTCCGGAACATGATTCCCGGCGCGAATATGGTGGTTATCCCCGATGCCGCCCATTCTCCCCATGTCGAGCAGCCCGAAGCTTTCGCTAAAGCCTTCCTAGAATTCGCCTCGAAATAGGATCGAAAGATGAAAACATGGTTTTTTACCGAAGATGCATATCCCAACTTGCCGGACGACGAAACCTACGAATCGGTCCGGGTCAACCTGCCCAATAAGCATTTCGATCCGGTATTGGGCGCTGAACTCTACAACATGTACCTGGACATTTGGGGCGCGGCCGACGAAATGGGTTTGGAGATAATGCTCAACGAACATCACCAAACCGCCACTTGCGTGCTGCCGGCGGCCCCCATTGCCCTGGGAGTCCTGGCTCGCGAGACCCAGAAGGCGCGGCTTTTGATACTGGGCAATCCCATCGTCAACCGGAAGCAGCCCATTCGAGTCGCCGAAGAGATGGCCTACATCGACGTGCTGTCCCGGGGCCGCTTGGACTGCGGCTTCGTCCGAGGCGTCCCCTATGAGATCGCGCCGGCCAACGCGTATCCGTATCGGGGGTCCGAAAAGCTGTGGGAGGCCCACGATCTGATCATGAAGGCCTGGACCCACCACGACGGCCCGTTCAATTTCGAGGGCCGTTGGTTTCATGCCCGTCAGGTTAACATCTGGCCCCGGCCTTACCAGCAGCCCCATCCCCCGGTATGGGTCACCATGGGCAGCGCCGATTCCGCCGCCCAAGTAGCCCAGCGGAAGCACATCGGCGCGGTTTTCCTGGCCGGTTACCCTGGCATCCGCAGATTATTTGACGGTTACCGGGAGGGATTCCTCCAAGCTCACGGAGAAGAAGCTCCCCTGGACCGGCTCGCCTATGCCGCCATAGTTTGTGTTGGAGATAGCGAGAAAGAGGCGGAGAACGGGACGGAAAAACTCCTTTGGTACATCAGGTCCAACAAAGTCGCCCCCCAATTCAACAATCCTCCCGGCTATCATCCCCCGGCAGTGGCCGCCAACATTATCCGAGGTCCGCGGCCCGGCGAGCCTGACCGGCGTGATCCCCGGTTGGAAACTCAAAAGGCGCGGGGCAACGTTTTCTCCGGAACTCCCGATCAAGTCTTTCAACAGATCAAGAATTTCTGGGAATACTCGGGCGGCTTTGGACATCTGCTGATGATGGGCCAGGCGGGCTTCATGACCTACGAAGAAACGTTGAAGTCGATGAAGCTGTTCACTAAAGAGGTATACCCCAGGCTTAAGGAGTTGACCGCGTCTTACGATGCGGGTGTGATGAAGGAGATCAGGTCGTCCCGGCCCGACGTCGAAAGTGTCGACACAGGTCTCCTGGCATCCGAGTTCGTCAGGTAAATCTCAGAAGATTGAAGGTGTAGCCCACCGGGCCCCGCCGGAAATCCCGTGGCCCCGCCGGCGAGGCTTTGGGAAGCCGTTGAAGAATAGACTTCCCACGCTTTATGGGCGGCCAAAGGCATCAAACACATCACCGATCTGGTCGAACTCTATGATNTGCCTTACCTGGACCAGAGAGCCTTCCTGCCTGGCTGCCGAGTCCTGGGGAACCGATTCGCCCAACCTGATCCCAGAATCATTCAACGTCTGCAACGCCGCCTTGGCAAGTCCATCTTCCTGAAAGGCGGCTACGATGTTGATGGCTACGACATTCTGATCTAGTAGCTCGGCGCTTACACCCATGACGCTGCAATCCGGGAAGCCGGCAATACCTGACTGGCTGCCCAAGGCCCGACAACCATCGAATACCGCTACCACCACGCCCTGAGGCAGGCGGTTCACTACCTGGGAAACTGCCGAGGAGTCCAACAGACGGGGCGTCAATCCGTCGAACGTGTCCAAGGCGCTCTTTACCCGCTTGGGCGGGGAGACATCTGAGGGGGATGAACCCGCGGCAGCGACGGACGTGGTTGCGTCCACCGATCCGATTGTCAGGCTCGATTCGAATTCATTGAAGTTCCAGATCTGGTGGTTCCGGTAGGATTCCGGTTCAGGTGTCTTCGAAGTAACCTGTAAACTACTGGCCGCGTTAAGCATGGTCCCGATATCCAGCGGCGTGGTCAGCACCACGAGTGCGCCACCGTCTTTGCCGCTTGTTGCCAATACCGCGCCTTCTATCACATTCGTTACGGCGGAGGGAATCGCGGCCAGGGCCGGCGCGATTTGGGATCTTAAAGCTTCCTGCACATCGGGCTTGTACCGCAACTCTTTCATGTCCAAAAAGAGGACTGGTCCATGGTTGGCGGGTACCACCGACAACATATGGGAGAACTTTGAGAGCCATTCCTTGCNGGGGAGAGGCATGGCATCGGCNCTGAATTGCTCCGCAACCGCCGCCGTTGGAATGGGCGTTGGTGTGGGTGTGGGAGCGTCCTCAGAATGAGNGCTGGGTGCCTGCTCTTCGCAGGCTACCACCGCGAAAAGCGCGCACATTGCTAAGAGCATTATCCGCAGGCGATTGCGGCATTTCATTTAACCCGCGGTAGTTGCCCGAGTTACGTCAGGGTTCCGCAGAACCGCGCCGATCTGATGAAAGTGGCCCAAGATTTCTTTGTAGGTCTGAAAGACACCGGCTTCGTAGTGTTCGATCGATTGTTGACGGCAGAAGGTCTTGATAATCTTGCTGGCTTTGCCGTAGTTGTTTCTCGGCATGGAAGGAAACAGGTGATGCTCTATCTGGTAATTCAGGCCGCCATACCATATATCCGTCAGTGGGCTGCTTTTGACGTTTCTGGCGGTAAGCACCTGCATGCGCAGGAAATCCAACCTTTCTTTCATCAACGGCATGGCCTTATGATTCGTCGCAAAACTTGTNCCCATGTACAAGCCGGTAAGAACATTGCTTACTAACAGGAACACAATCGCTTGTGTGAAACTTAAGGAGTTGAAAATCACCCCAAAATACAGCGCGCAACCTGCTAAGAGGAAAACAGCTTCCGTGAGATGAAACTTCCATCTTTTACCGCCAAGGTTTTTCGCCAACGTAACGGCGTTTCCGAAACGCATGATAAAGGCGACGGACGTTAACAACGGAAACCAGATAAACGCTTGGTGCTTGACCAAAAACTTCGCGAGTCCTTTTTTCTGCAAGGCTTGCTCTTCCGAAAACGCTAGGATCGGCATTTTGACGTCTGGATCGAGATCAGCATGATTGGGCGCCTTGTGATGCAGAAGGTGCGCATCCGCCCAAGAGCTGCTGACATTAACGGTCAAGGCGCCAGTCAGGATGCCGGCGAAATCGTTCTTCCTCTTTTCGCTAAAGATCTGCATGTGGATGGCGTCATGCATGATGTATCCGACTTGTACTATGGCGAAGGCCAAGAACGCGGCATTGAAGAGCTGAAAAANAAAACTATCGACCGTGGCAAGCAGCAGGTAACTTAAGGCTAGTGTTCCGAAGGTAATGATGAACTTTAGGGCGTAGTAACCGTATTGCCTGTTCAGGAGGCCTGCCTCGACAACTTCTTTTCTAAGAGCTACGTAATCCATGTTTTTAAGGAGCCACCTCTATCTTGCTTGTCGGTTTGTCCTGAAACGAACGTGAGCCAAAGGGAAAACGATTCGCTTTCCGCCACACGATTCTATCACGCTTGCCCTTTTTAAGATGANGCCGGAAGGACGCATATATAGAGTGAAAAGTCGCTAGGCAGCCCCGGCCGGACGCGGTATCCNGATANGTCCNGGCCGGTTGGGGCTTACAGTCCTAAAGCCTGCTTCACCGCTACTACGATGTCTTCCGGTGCGGTGGTTATGTCCATGGTAACCGCTCCGTCCGGCTCTTCCATCGCGCTAAACTGGCTTTCAAGCAGGCCGCTCTTCATGAAGTGGGCCTGCCGGTCCTCCAGCCTTGCTAAGATGAGTGGAAACNCCCCTTTTAGGTAAACCAGCTTCACATCATCTTCGTCCCCAACCAGTTGGTCCCGGTATGCTTGTTTCAAGGCGGAGGAAGCGATCACACTGCTCTCGCCACGGGAGACAAGATTGTCTATGAGCAGGCGTATCCGGTCAAGCCAAGGCCAGCGGTCTTCGTCGGTTAGGGGAATACCTTGGGCCATCTTGACCANGTTGGACCGGGGGTGGAGATCGTCCCCTTCGTAGAAAGTCCAACCCAGGTCAAGGGCAAGAAGTTTGCCTACGGTGGTCTTCCCAGCTCCCGAAACGCCCATCAGGATGATGATCAAGAACCCTCGTGATGCGGCAAGTTTATTCCGGTAATATAGAAATTCGGCCGAACTCGGTTACTGTCTATAGGCTAACCGGTTATCGCGGCCAGTGCGTAGAATCTTGAGGAACGNCACTGGCGCGGCCATTACATTATGCACTTGACAGGAATAAATGCTCCACGGTTCGTTGCTTTAATATATGGGTTATCAGCAATGACTGCCCCCACACAAGCGATGGCGCCTCGCCCTGCGGAGTTCACCTGGCAGATATAATCCATATTCGGTCAAACGGATGGTGGTAAAGGCGGCTAAGTGCCGATAGACTTATTCGCCGTACGACCTGAATAACTGGGGGAGGAATTGTTGGAGCCGACAAGCAAATTCGTCAAAGCCCAGGGTATAAATCACCACTATTTAGACTGGGNCAACCCCACCGCGCCGCCGCTGTTGTTGTTGCATGCCGTCGGCCTCTGCGCTTCAACCTGGAACCGGGCGGCCAGGTCCCTGAGCGCAGACTTCCACGTCATGTGTTTCGATCAGCGCGGTCACGGAGACACGGAAGCTACGGATCAGAATCTAACTTTTCACCAGACGGGGGAAGACTTGGCCGAAGTTATCCGGCTGATGGGCTTGGAGGGTGTTGACACGGTGGGACACTCTTTAGGGGGGATGGCCACTATGATTGCCGATTCTCTGCAGCCCGGAATCATCGCACGGTCGGTGCTGATAGAGTCCCGCGTGGGTCCGCGCCCAGCGTCGGCGCCGTCCCAGGAACTGCAAGAACGGGCGAGGCGGGCCAGACTGAAACGGTCCATCTGGGAAAGCCGGGAGGCCATGTACGAGGCCTACCGGAACCGCCCGGTGTTCAAGAATTGGACCGAAGAAGTGTTTGCCGATTTCATCGAAGGCGGCACCCGTTTATTGCCAGACGGACGGGCTGAGTTGAAATGCAATCCTGAAGTGGAGGCGGCGTTCTACGGGCAGCGTGATGGTGTGAACGATGCGGTGTACATAGAAAGGCTCCGGGGACAGTACCTGCTGCTGTTGGGAGATTACGCTACAGGCCAGAAACCCGAAGACGTTGGTGTGAAGGATTTTCTAAAAACGGTCGCCGGGTCACGGGTGAAAGCGATGGGCTGCGGTAGCCACTTTATTCCGATGGAATATCCAGACCTAGTTCTAAGAGAGATCAGAGGATTTCTAGGGAACGGCGCGTCCGAAAACGAATAGCGCCCAAGGCGGCGATGCGTCCTTGTCGGACTCGCCGGGTCAACCGGCTAGGGGCACGCTGGCGGTGATCCGGTTGCCCACCGAACGAGTGGTGTGGCCCTGGCCCGTCAGGTCTTCCACCTGCAGAATGTCGCCGGGGTTAAACATCCGTTTGGTGCCGTCTCCGATGCCTATCTCCATCTGACCGGAAAGGACGATAACGTACTGGAGCCGGGGACCGTTGTGCCAATTGCTGAAGCTCCCATCCGGAGAGTTGCGGAACGTCATGTTGGCTTCGGGCTGCAGCGAGATTGTCTCTAGCTCTCCGGCCGGAACGTTGAGGTCCTCAAAGTGGGCTTGACCGTCTTCACCGTTGTATATCCGAGTAAGCATTTGACCTCCAAAGCCGGGCCTCTTGGGCGGCATTCAAGTCGCCGGTATTATATCTCAGGAAAGCGCTCTTGCCGGCTACATTTCCTAGTAACGGATCACTACGAGTTGGTCAGCCGCCGACTCCGGCAGCCATACTTCGCCCTCCCGGCCGAGAATCTGCCTGACGTTGCCTGGGTTACCGGGTAGATCGAACACGTCAAACTCCTCGCTCACTGGGTCGAAGCGGACCACTGAGTTAGCGCCAAAGTCACTGAGCCACACCATGTCCTGCTCATCGACGTAAACTGCATAGGCCCTCGGCGCCGAGCCGGGGAGCCTCCACTCGCGCCATGTGCCTCGGATTGGGTCATAGACCGCCACTTTCCCGGCGTTCCACTCGCTTACCCAGATCCTGCCTTGGGAGTCTGGCCATACCCGTCTAGCGCCCTGATTCGGTGTTGGCAGGTTCAGGACGGTCGCTTCGCCCGTTTTGGGATCGATGCGGCCAACATAACTCCCGGCCAAAGAGGCGTAATAGACAACTCCGTTAGGACTGGCCGCGATTCCGTAGGGTCCGCGGCCACGCGGCGCGTCGAACACCTCCATGTCACCTGTAACAGGCTCCAGCCGGCCGTAAACGCCACCCTGCCCGGTGAACCAAAGTACTCCATTCTTGTCAAAGGTGGCCGTGTTCAAGTTTGAGTTGGGGCGGTCTGGCGGCAGCGGAAAAACGTCCACTCTTAGACTTTTTGGGTCGACGTGCACGATGGCGTTTAGTCCACTGTCGGTGACCCAAGGCGCTCCGTCAGGCCCCACGATCACGCCATGGGGCCGGGATCTGGCGCCCAGCGGCGTGTGCCTGGTCTCTCCGGTTTCCGGGTTGAGCCACCCAAGTTCACCGGAACCTTGCGCGGTGTACCAGACTCCGCCGTCTAGGGCGGGCGCTACGTCGTGAGGACGGGACCCCGCTGGGAGGGGAAATGCTTTTAATACTGGTTGGGAAGCCGTTGCCCTGGCCGGATCAGGGACCGTGGTGGCAATTTCCGCAGCCGGTTCAGGTTGAGCATCGGAACCCTCCGGGCATGTCGATGCGGAGCGTTCCGCAACCTTGGACGTAAGCGTCGGAACGGACAGGGTTGGATTGTTATCCGCCGTGGGTACGGGTTGGGTCTTGGAACTTGCGTCCGGTTCCGAAATGGGCGCTAATGTGGCCAAGGGCTCACGCGCCGGAACCAGGTTCGCCGCCGCATCAAGCGGTACGGATATTGCAGTTGGCGCGGTTGACTCGCTACATGCAACCAACACGAGGAAAGCCAGGGATCCCAGAAAAAGTGAGACCGCAAGACGTGAATCGCTGTACCCGCCGATGAGTTCCCCCTTTTTCATTTATTTACCTCCCGAGAGTGCCCACCACCAATCAGCTGTGATTGAGACAACGCGGTTTGTTTTATCTGCGCAGTATTTGACCATCTTACCGGTTTTGAGACCCCTCCCGGTCAGAAGTAGACAATCCTTGGACTTTCCGGGTAATATCGCCGCGACGAGAATCTCCATGTTGGGTTGATTCAGCTGTAAACGTGACATCAAGGTAGGAAGAGTTATGAAGTATGACGTAGTTATCATCGGGGCGGGTTCGGCGGGATGTGTTCTAGCTACCCGCTTGACGGATGACCCCAACCGCTCGGTCCTGTTGCTAGAGTCGGGTCCGGATTATCCGAACTTTGAAGTTTATCCCGACGACCTGAAGTACGGCTATAACCAAGCGGCTTCGGCGGTGGACGCGCCGCATAACTGGGCTTTCTCAGGCAAGGCGACCGAGGAGCAAGGCGTAACGATGCCCGTGCCAAGGGGCCGGGTTGTGGGCGGTTCCAGCGCCATCAACGGCCAGGTTTTCCTGAGAGGCGTTCCCGAAGACTACGACAACTGGGCATCATGGGGCAACGACGAATGGTCTTTCGTTAAGACGCTGCCCTACTTCAGAAAACAGGAAACGGACACGGACATAAAAGACGACTTTCACGGCTTCGATGGCCCAATCCCGGTGCGCCGCCACAAGCGGGAGACTTGGCTTCCCGCTCAAGTCGCTTTTTACCAGGCCTGCCTGGACAACGGTTACCCCGACGACCCGGACATGAATCACCCAGACTCTGGGGGCGTCGGACCTATCCCCATGAACAATCCCGACGGCGTTCGCATGAGCACGTCCCTAACCTATCTGAACCCGGTGCGCAACCGTCTGAATTTGACCGTTCGGTCCGGTGTTACGGTGCGGAGGATCATATTCCAAAGCAACCGCGCCACCGGCGTGGAGGTGGAGAGCGGAGACGAAACCTTTATCGTAGAGGGTGAGGAAATTATCCTCAGCGCCGGGGGTATCGGCTCACCACAGGTGCTGATGCTGTCCGGGGTCGGGCCGGCGGAGCACCTGCGGGAAATGGGCATTCCGGTTCTGCTAGATTCGCCTGGTGTTGGTCAGAACTTGAGAGACCACCCCAATGTAAGGGTGCCGGTGCGGGTCAATAAAGATTTTCCACTGGACCCCGAAGCGCCGCGCACCCAGCTAGCCTTGCGCTATACCGCCAAGGGCTCCAGCGACCGCAATGACATGCAGATTTTGGCCTCCTCTTTCTCTTCGCCGATGGGGGGTGACCCCGCCGAGGGCGAAGGGATCCGGTTCACCTGCGTTCTCGAACTTGCTGTGGGAGCCGGTGAAGTGAAGCTAGCGTCCACCGACCCTCACGTGCAACCGTTTCTCGATTACCGGTACCTGCAAGACCCCTGGGACCGGGAACGGCTGCGTGAAGGGGTTCGGATGTGTTTGGGGTTCTTGGAGCACGACGTCTACAAGGACATAATCGAAGAGTGCATCACCCCTACAGCCGATGATTTGGTTTCCGACGATACTCTGGACCAGTGGCTGCTGCGCAACGTTACCACCACCCAGCACATCTCCGGCACCTGCAAGATGGGGCCCGATTCTGACCCGATGGCGGTTTTGGACCAGTATTGCCACGTCCGGGGATTGGAGGGGTTACGGGTGGTGGACGTTTCGGTATTGCCAGACTGCATACGGGCCAACACCAACGCAACCACCATAATGATCGCCGAGCGGGTGGCCGACTGGATGAGCTGACCCGAAATCGGCTTCAGCCTTGATGCAATTGCATCTCGATGGCGAACCACAAGGCCATGCCGCCGGTGCGATCGTCAAAGCCGAAAACAGCCGGCCGGTCCAGGTACTCGTCCGTCGATGCCTGGACTCCGGTGCTGGCGCAACCGTCCACTACGTTTCCCTCGCCGTCGATACGCTGGGAAACCCCTCGCCACGCCAGATCCAGCGGCGCCTGATAGGAAGGCCCTAACCAGCCTCGGCGCAGTCCTCTGGCCAAGGAGTAACCCAACATGCAGGTAGCGGTCAGCTCTTGGTACGAGCCGGGGACGTCCAACACCTCCGTGAGCATTCCCGACGGGTTTTGGATCTTGACCAGACCGTCCAGCAATTTCCGGTACATCGCCGCGATAGTGTCACGGCCCGGAAAATTCTCGGGCAGAAAGGTCAAGGTCTCGGTCAAGCCCATGGCCGCGAAGCCGTTACCCCGGCCCCAATAGAAATGCGCCGGGCGGCAATGCCAGAATAGTCCGTTTTCTTGCTGGATGCCGCCGTCGACAATAAATTTGACCAGCAGGTCCAGATACCGATCCTCGCCGGTAATCTCGAAGGCCCGGCCCAGCATCGCTCCGGCCATAAACATATCCTCGGTGCGGAAGTCGGGGTCGCAAGGCGGCGGCGCGCCGCCGTCAACGCCCGGACGATAGCGGTTGGCCACGTCGACGATCAGATCGGAGTAGCGCCGGTCGCCGGTGGCTTCCGATAATTCCCGGCCCCAGATCAACCCCGCTAGGTTCGCTCCGCTGGCCCGCTCACCGAACATCGCCACGGAACCGGAGACATAAGGCTCAACCAACCGGACGATTCCGGGCGCCGGTGATTCCCCGCTATTGCTCAACTCGTGCAACCGGAGCCGGCCGCTGATGCCGACGCCTTGGGTGTAATTGACCGGGTCCAACTGATATCCATAGACCATGGCCAGAGTCCGGGCCACCTCCATATGGGAGCGCGCGGCTCGTGCTTCTAGCGCCTGGCCGGCTGGTGAAGCTCCCCCCAGGTCCGGTTGGTGTTGGAGCACGTTCCACAACCGTCCCAGCTCATCACCCAGACTATCCGGCGGAGTCGTCAACCTCAAGCCCGGTATCTGCCCCAGACCGTCCGGCGAACCCGTGCCCAAGGCTGCCAAAAGCGATCCGTTTTCCACGGTGTCGACGGAACCCGCCAAGTCCGATGCCAGGCCGGCTCCGGCGTCGTTGGTTTGCCAACGCACAGATTCCCCGGAGTTCAACTCCAAAATCAAGCTAGGCCCTTGAAAACATATCCACCGCCACAGGTAACGTTTTTCCGGCTCTTCGGCATCGTAGAAAAAATTGCAGGTGGGTGGATAGCCGGTGGACATGTCTCGAATACCATCAGGGTTACAATTCGGGATGGCAGAAAGTCCGATTCGATCGGCCAAAGGGCTGCCTGACGCTTGAAATAGTTCAAGAACGCGCCGGGCCAATGGCACGTCTTCCCCTTGACCTGATAGCCCCGAGATCAGCAGCACGGGCATGGCGCTGGATTCCGGCGCGTAAGCGTCCTTATGCAGCAGCGCGGGTATGTTCTGCCTGCTGGCGGTGACCCCGCAGGCCGACACCGTCCAGCGTTCCGAACTGGTTCTCGCCAAGGATTCCAGGTATGAATGGAGATCTGCCGTTGGTTCGGTCATTAAATTACATCCCATCTGTTAAGTTAGGAACCGGGCATGGTTGAGGCCGAGTATTTGTTGACATAACCAAGATCGGCAACCACTTTTGTGATGCCCGGTTACGCGCCGTCCGACGGCGTGTAACCGGCTATGCCGCTTTCTACCAGGTCGTCTATCTCGCCCGGCGAGAGGCCCAACAATCCGTTGAACACCTGGAAATTGTGCTCCCCAAGCCCGGCAGCGGCGATGGCCGGTAGTCTGGGGTTCTTGGATAGGATCCAAGGTGTTGTCGTTTGCTTGTAGGTCCCCGCCTCGGGGTGATCCACAACGTCCCAGAATCCCCTGTCCTCCAGGTGCGGGTCAGCTAGGGTCTCATTGGCCTTGAGTACCGCTCCGGCGGGCACACCGTGCGCTTGGAGCATGTGCATGACCTGATAATGCTCTTTTTCCAGGGTCCAGGTAGAGATTATCTGGTCCAATTCCGCCTGGTTGCGGCGGCGCGACTCCAGGTCTTGGAACCGGGAGTCGCTTGCCAATTGAGGCTGACCGATGCACCGGCACAGCCCCAACCACTCATCTTCGGCACTAACCGAGATCGCCGCCCACATGTCGTCGCCCAAACAAGGATAGACTCCATGGGGAGACATGTCCCAATGCCGGTTGCCCATGGTTCCCGCAACTCGGCCGTTGGCTGAGTAGTCCAAGAAAGCCTCTCCCAACAGCATTGAGGTGACCTCTCTTTGAGACAGGTCCACCAAACATCCCCGTCCCGTGGCGCGGCGCTGCCGTAGAGCGGCCATCAAAGCTCCGAACGCCAGGATTCCTACCACCGGGTCCGGGTAGGTCTCGTTGGTCATCAGCGGCGGCCCGCCTTCGTATCCGGTAACCGATGCCAGGCCTGCTGTCTGTTCCAGAGTGGAACCCAGCGACCCGTAATCTCTTTCTGGTCCGCTGTCCCCCTGGCTGCTGATCTTCACGTAGATAAGCTGAGGATTAGCTTGGGAAACCGCGTCGTATCCCAGTCCCAGCCGGTCCATGACAGATGCTCGATAGTTCTCCACCAGCACATCGCAGATCCGTGCCAGGTCAAGGAATAGCTCCTTCCCTCGGGGAGCGCTCAGATCCAGGGTGACCGACAGCTTGTTGATGTTTCGGTGGACGTGGTGGGCGGCCCGGTTCCACGGACGTTCGCCGGGCTCGCCGCCGGGATAGACCCGGGTGTCGCCAGGCGCCGGTCTGGCTCTGCCCCGGTTGATGTCCATACGCGAGCAGGATTCCACCTTGATTACTTCAGCGCCCATGAAAGCGAGCAACATGGTTGAGTATGGGCCTGCCGCTACCTGGGTCAGGTCCAGAACGCGCAGTCCGTCCAATGCGGGCCCGATCTCGTTCCGCTCCGCGCCCATTTTATGCCCTGCCCCCACTGAATAGCTGGGTCAATTCCTCTGGCGACAAGCCCAGACGTCCGCCCAACACTTCCTCGTTATGCTCGCCCAAACGGGGGGCGCGGGACAGTTGCCAAATAGTGTCGTCGATCCGGAATGGCGCACCGGGATGAACGACATCTCCTAACTCGGAGTCTTCTACCATCCGGAAGAACTCCCGGTGGGCAAATTGCCGGGACGCCAGCAGGTCTTCCACCGTGGCCACGTAGCCGGTGATGGTCCGCAGCCCTTGGAGCGTGTGGTAGATCTCCTCTTTGGGTTTGGTGGCGGCCCATTCACCCACAACGCCCAGCAATTCCTGCTGATTCGCCCGGCGACCCTCCGGAGTGGAGAACCGGGGGTCGTCCGTCAATTCGGGGACCCCCATTAACTGGCAGACCTTGGGCCAAGTACCCGCTTGCACCCCGATGTCCAGTCCGGGGCTGACCCAACCGTCCTTGGCCTGAACCAGATTGGTTTCCCGCCGCACCGGGGTGCGTCCGAACTGGTAGTGGATGGAAGAATGGATCTGAGCCACTGTCATGCAGTCCATCGCGGAAATGTCCACGTGTTGCCCGAAGCCCTGGGTGTCTCTGACGTGAAGGGCTAGCATGGCGGCGGAGAAGGCGCTTATGCCGGTGGTGTAGAGCGCCGCCTCTCCGCCCACTTTCAACGGTTCTCTATCCGGGAGGCCGATGGTGTACATCAACGCGCCGATTGCCTGGGCGACGATGTCCGACCCTTTGTAATCACGGTAAGGGCCCGACTGGCCGAAGGGAGTAACGGAAACATAAATCAGACCATGATTGGCTTCGGACAGATTGTCGTACCCCAGTCCCATCGAATCCAGATAGCCGGGGGCAAAGCTCTCCACCAAGATGTCGCAATCTTGAGCCATCCGCTTCAGGACTTGGGCATGCTTCGCCAGGCCCAAATCTAGGGTTACGCTCTTTTTGCTGGTGTTGAGGTAGGCGAAGAGAGCGCTATTCTCCAGGGCGGGGCGGCCGTCCAGGAACGGCTCCGACCGTCTGGAGGGGTCTCCCGTTCCAGGCGGCTCGACCTTGACGACCTCAGCGCCTAATCCGGCCAGGAGTTTGGCGCAAAAAGGCCCGGCCACTCCCTGGCTCAAGTCCAGGACGGTGATATCTCCTAGGATTTGGTACCTACTTTCCATAACACGCAACTATACCGTCATTTAACATTTATTCGGATAGAAGTACAATTCCTGCTGTCTGACGGCCCAGCCGTTAGCCGTTTATTGTAATTCCGGAAACAAGGGTTGTTAATGGTAGCCGGTTTATTGCCAGGAGTGCGGATTCTCGATGTTGGCCAAGGTATCTCCGCGCCATATTGCGCTAAGATCTTGGCCCAAATGGGCGCGGAAGTCATCAAGGTGGAACCTCTGGAGGGAGATGAGGCTCGGCGCATGGGGCCGTTCCCTAGCGATAGCCCACATCCGGAGAAGAGCGGCCTGTTCCTGGCCATGAACGCCAATAAGTATGGAGTCTCTTTGGACCTGGCTTCGCCGGACGGGGCTGAAGCTTTCAAAGGCCTGGCGGCCGGCGCCGACATCGTTGTCGAAAACCCTCCACCCGGCTCTTTGGAAGCCCATGGCCTAGGCTACGAAACCTTGAAAACCATCAATCCCGGCCTCATCTTTACATCGGTCACTCCCTTTGGCAACCGAGGCCCATACAAATACTTCAAGGCGACGGACTTGGTCCTTTATCATATGAGCGGCCACGCCCATGGGCTACTGGGAGCGGTTGAAAATCCCGATAGTAACCCGCCGATTCGGGCGGGCGGGCATCAAGCTGAGTTGGTGGGCGGAATGGCCGCCGCAACCGCGACGCTGATGGCCTTGTACCGGAAACGGATAACCGGCAAGGGTTGCCGCATCGACATCTCGTCCTTTGAGGCGATGGTGAATCAACTCATCAGCGGCCTGGCCAACTGCGCCTACGGCAGGCCTGCCCCTCCCAGAGACGCGAGAAAGGTGGAAGAGGCGGCCGCGGCGGGTATGGTTAGCGCTATCGGCGGAATATTGCCTTGTAATGACGGCTACGTGGCCATCTCTCCCAGAGAGGATGTGCAGTGGGAGCGATGGCTAGGGGTAATGGATAACCCGGCCTGGGCTACCGAAGAGCGGTATTCCACCCGGGACGCGCGGCAGAAGAACTCTCCCGCGCTGTGGAAACTGCTAAGCGAGTGGAGCAGCAATTATTCTAAACATGAGATCGCCCGATGGGGGCAGGAGCAACGGATCCCCTGCTTCCCGGTCAACACTGTCTTGGACCTGTTCAATGATGATCAACTGGCCCATCGAGAATTCTTTGTCGAGATAGAGCATCCGGCTGCTGGGGCCCTGAAATACCCGGGAGCGGCCTACAAATTCTCGAACACTGGACTGCCGCTGGCGGCGCGGCCGGCCCCGCTTCTGGGCGAGCACAACGAATCTATCCTAGAGAAACTGGAATGACCAATGAGTGACCTTCCTCTGGACGGCGTGAGAGTCGTAGACCTTAGTTGGATCATCGCCGGCCCCACTGCGACTCGCTTCATGGCCGCGATGGGCGCCGAGGTGATCAAGGTGGGCAGCGGCCGCCGGCCTGACCCCTCTACCCGAGGGCCGGCCTTTCAGGCATACAACCAGTCCAAGCTGTACTGTGCCCTGAATATCTCCAGTCCAGAGGGATTGGAACTGGTCAAGCAGTTAATCGCCGTTTCCGACGTCGTCATCGAGAACTTCGCCGTAGGCGTAATAGATCGGCTCGGGTTGAGCTATGAGGCCGCAAGCGCCGCCAGGCCCGACATAATCATGGTGTCCTCATCCGGTACGGGGCATTTCGGGCCGCATAAAGACTACGTTGCTTACGGCAGCCTGTTGCAGCACTACACCGGATGGAACTCCATATCGGGAAATCCCGGGGGTGAACCCGTGCCCGGCGGCTTGTGGGCCGATCCCTGGGTGGGCATGGAGTTGGCGATGGTTACCGCCGCCGCGCTGAATAACCGGGCGCTGACCGGGCAGGGGCAGTATATCGATTTCTCCATGGCCGAGGCGCTCACCGCCGGTATCCCGGGAGCGATCCTGGACTACCAGATGAACCATCGCGTGCCGGAACCCATGGGGAACCGGGATGCCCGGTATGCACCCCACGGCGTTTATCACTGCGTGGGCGCCGACCGCTGGGTTGCCATCGCAGTCACCAACGACGAGGAGTGGCAGTCGCTTTGCGCTGTTATCCAAAGGCCGGACCTGGCGGTAGACCCCAGGTTCGACAACGCTGATGGGCGGCGGAAGCATCAGGAGAAACTGGACGCCGCCATCACCCAGTGGACATCGCTACTCGAGGACCATGAGGCGACGCGGCGATTACAAGAGACCGGGGTGCCTTCCGGGCCGTCTCTGGACATCTGCCGGGTATTCAATGAATCGCAATTGCGAGAAGTGGGGTACATCAACCAGATTCAAACAAGGGATGGAGAACTGAGGGAACTGCCGGGCCTCCCTTGGCGATTCGAGGGCGGGGAGGAGCCCATTTTTACCGAAGCGCCTATCCTGGGCCAGCACAACGAATATGTCTATCAGGAGCTATTAGGCCTGTCTGAGCATGAGACAAATCGCTTAGTCGAGGAGCAGATCATTTACTGAGATTTGCTATGAACCGCGGCGGTTGAACACCCCGTAATATGTCCAGGTTCCATCCTGTCATTGCTCCGAAAATAGAATTGCCAACCTTCGGCCACCCACTTCGTCATTCCGGCACCGGCCGAAGGCGGCGAGGAATCTCAGGGGACCGCTACAACCAGGCATGAGACCCCTCTCCTTCCGCCGAAGGATCGGAGTGACACGAACCGCCCATTTTCGTGGGCTGTGGTGCTGGTGCCAACCAGTATGAAGGATTCCGAGGAACGGGGCGGCGTCGCCCCGCCCATCTTCAGATTCCTCCCTACGGTCGGAATGACATCAATGCCCCACCGTCGTCTTTCCGGCGCAATCTAGAATCCAAGGGAGCGTTAACTGGATCCCCCTTCTGCCGAAGGGCCGGGATGACGAACCGGTGACTAACTGAATGTGGAAAGGTCCAGTATCTCAGCGCTCTTGAAGTGCGGTTCCAGCTCCAAGATAGCGACTTGGCCCAGTCGCCGCAGTTGCTTCGGAAGGCTGGGGCTTCCGGGGTTCACCATCAAGATTCCTTGGTACTCCTCGACTACCGCATAGTGGGTGTGGCCGAATATAACGACGTCGACCGCTGCATGGAATACCGTTTCAAGGGCCGTGGACAGGTCGGCGTCCGCCGGGAAATGCTTGGCTAAGGGGCTATGCTCGGTTATTTCTTGAGCCATACCCGGCACCAACAGATCATGTGTCAAGCCGATGGTGTGTCCTTCCAGATGTAGGACTCTCTTTCTGTCCATCACACGAGCATCTTCTTTGAATTGAGCGTTGGCGCCCAGTTCAACGGCGTAGACCGGTGCGATTTCCTCTAACCAGTCGAGGCATGAGGGAACGTAAATATCCCCCGCATGGATAATCACGTCCACGCCCTGAAACGCGGCCGCCACTTCCGGCGGCGGTTCCGCCCCAACACTGGGGTTATGTGTGTCCGATATGACGCCGACTCTCATTTGTCGTACTCCGCTCGTTCAGTTGGCGCGATTGTTAAATCATTATTCTTGGCTTTGCACATCCTAGTATAGCCGGTGATTTACGAGCAATGGGAATGGGCTATAATCGCTCTCGGTCCCCCTGAACTAAATATTGGCCGCAACGGCGTTCCACTCAGAGCCGCAGGGTACGCCCAGGGAGGAGGTAGGAGATGGTGACTGGCAGACCGGTGCTGAAGAAACCAGTTTACCAATTTAGCGAAGGGGACGCTTCCATGACCGCCCTTTTGGGCGGCAAGGGAAGCAACCTGTGCGAAATGTTCCGGCTTGGGCTTCCGGTCCCCCCTGGCTTTGTGATATCAACCGAATCGTGCCTGGAATATTTTGACCTGGGCAACCGGTTGCCCGATGGACTCGAAGGTATTATCCGCGGCAGCGTAGGTCAGGTGGAAGAGGCGATGGGCCGAAAGTTCGGCTCCGTGGAACGCCCCCTCTTGGTTTCCGTCCGTTCCGGCGCCCGGGTTTCCATGCCGGGAATGATGGATACGATTCTCAATCTGGGCATCAACGACTCCATCGCCCAGGGCCTAGCCTTGGAGATGGGAGACTTACGAACGGCGCTGGACGCGCATCGCCGGTTTCTCCAGATATACGCCGACGTGGTAATGGAAGTGGAGCCGGGTGTTTTCGAGAAGATCCTCTCCCACCATAAGGAAAGCGCTGGAGTAGCCCAGGACCACGAACTTACTCCCGAATCGCTCAACGATGTGATTACGGACTTCAAAAGCGCGATTCGCCAGGCCACCGGAAACGATGTTCCAACCGACCCCTGGGACCAATTGTTGCATGCCACCGAGGCGGTCTTTCGCAGTTGGACCAACCCAAGGGCCATCTTTTACCGCAACCACAACGGCATCGACCACAACATGGGCACAGCGGTGACCATCATGGCCATGGTTTTCGGCAACCTCGGCCCCACCAGCGGAACCGGCGTGCTCTTCACACGAAACCCGGCAACGGGAGAGCGCAAAATCTACGGTGAGTTCCTGCCTAATGCCCAGGGCGAGGACGTTGTAGCCGGTGTGCGCACCCCCCAACCCATCTCCGCCTTGGCGGAGGTTATGCCAGAAGCTTCCGGCCAGTTGATGGAACTAGCCGCGCGGTTGGAGACCCATTACCGGGACGCTCAGGACATTGAATTCACCATCGAGAATGGCCGGTTGTTCATCCTCCAAACTCGCAACGCCAAGCGCACTCCTCCAGCGGCGGTGAAGATCGCGGTGGACCTGGTGGCTGAGGGTTCCATCACCCGCGAGGAGGCGCTACTGCAGGTGAACCCGGAAGACGTTGGACAACTGATGGTGCCCCAGTTCAAAGCGGACGTCGAATCGGACCAGATTCGGTCCGCGCTGATCGCCCGGGGTTCGGGCGCCTCGCCGGGCGCGGCCACCGGGAAGTTGTACTTCGACACAACGAGGGCTGTCGAGGCTGCCGAGGCAGGCCAGGCGGTCATACTGGTGCGTCCGGAAACCAAGCCAGACGATATCCATGGCATCGCCGCCGCGGTTGGCATCGTGACCAGCCGGGGCGGCGCTACCAGCCACGCGGCCGTGGTGACCCGCGGCATGGGCAAGCCCTGCATCGTTGGCTGCGAGGCGTTGCAGGTGGACCCGGAGCGCCAGCTTATGGTGGCCGGTGATCAGACCATCAAAGAAGGCGTGGAGATCAGCATGGATGGCGCCAGCGGCAACGTTTACCTCGGTTATCTGGAGGCGGTGCGGCCCACCTTGGATAAACTAGCCGAAGCTAACGACCTTCTAGCGTGGGCCGATCAAACACGGCGGCTAGGGGTCTGGGCCAATGCCGATACCCCCACGGATGCTGGGCAAGCCATCGCCTTGGGGGCCGAGGGCATCGGGCTTTGCCGCACCGAGCACATGTTCTTGGACCCGATCCGCCTGCCCGCCGTGCGCCGGATGCTGCTGAACGCTGAATCCGCCGAGCAGTGGCGCCGGACTCACCCGGACGTTGAGCCTGGCCAGTTGAATGCAACCGGGATGCCCAGCGACGTAGAGGAATTTTTCCAGGCCCTGGCCGAAGTGCGCCAACTTCAAACCGACGACTTTACCCAGATACTTCGAGTTATGGCCGGCCGCCCCGTGATCATCCGGTTGTTGGACGCCCCATTACACGAGTTCTTGCCACAACATGAAGCGCTGCTGGCCGAGTTGGCCGAACTTCGCGCAAATAGCGCCCCGATTGCCGAGATAAGAGAAAAAGAAGAATTCTTGCAATTGGTTGAGTCGTTGCGGGAAGCCAACCCGATGTTGGGGCACCGGGGTTGCCGGTTGGGTCTGACCTATCCGGCCATCTACGAGATGCAGGTTGAAGCGATAATCACCGCCAGCGGAGAGCTCATCAGAAACGGCGTGCAAGTTCACCCAGAGATCATGGTTCCTCTGACCAGCACCGAGGAGGAGATGCGGCGGCTCCGGCAGGCCTTAACTGGGGTGGCCGAACGGCTACAGCAGGAGATGAATGGTTCCGTTCCCTATAAGTTTGGGACCATGATCGAGACTCCGAGAGGAGCTCTAATCGCCGGGGAGATTGCCGGGGAGTCGGACTTTTTCAGCTTCGGCACCAACGACCTGACCCAGATGGCTTTTGGCTTCAGCCGGGATGACGCCGAGGGAAAGTTCCTCCGTTGCTACGTGGAAGAAGGCATCTTGCCGGCTGACCCATTTATAACCATCGACCCAGATGGGGTCGGCGCGTTGCTAGCCATGGCGGTGAAAAACGGCCGCAAAACCAGACCGGAAATGGAAATGGGCATCTGTGGGGAGCACGGCGGAGACCCGGCCAGCATTGAATTCTGTCACCAAGTCGGCCTGAACTACGTCAGCTGCTCCCCCTACCGGGTGCCGGTGGCCCGCCTAGCCGCCGCACAGGCGGCGTTGAAGCAGTCGCTATAAAACATCGTTAGCACCCGGGTCTGGGGGAAATCATGGTATAGGCAAAAGGTGAAGGTTACCGCAAATTTTGATGCCAAGCCCTAAGGAGGACCTATGCGAGTAAACAACGTTATAGCCAAAATGAAAGCTGGCGAGAAAGCCTACGGGTGCAGCCTTACGTTCCCATCAGCCGCCGTTGTGGAGTTGATGGGAATGGCTGGTCTGGACCATGTCTCCTTCGATTCTGAACACGGACCTTTCACTCCAGAAAGCTTGGACGATCTGTGCCGGGTCGCCGATATGGCGGGTCTCACACCGATGGCACGGGTGCCCAACATAGATTCATCGACGATTTTGAGGTTCTTGGACCGTGGCATCATGGGCATCACCGGGCCCCATATCACCACCGGCGAGCGCGCCCAGCAGTTGGCCGACGCTTGCCGCTACGTGCCCCAGGGTAAGCGCAGTTTCGGTTCCGGACGCGGCGCTTACCACGGCGACTTTCCTTCCGGACCGGAGTACATGGAGCACACCAACTCGAATATCCTTGTCATGGCGCAGCTAGAAGACATCGAGGTGTTGGATCACTTGGACGATATTCTGGCGGTGGACGGCATCGACCTATTCAGTTCGGGGGCCCAGGACATCGCCCAATCCATGGGGCTGCAGGGTCAACCCGGACACCCACGGGTTAAGGAATTCGAGGCCCAGGTCGCGGCCAGGGTCCA
Organism: Chloroflexota bacterium; assembly: GCA_002710215.1. GTDB lineage: Bacteria > Chloroflexota > Dehalococcoidia > Lucifugimonadales > UBA3495 > UBA11650. The sequence goes on from PAJQ01000016.1 coordinate 21,873, forward strand.
CGCCGCCGGAAGGGAGATGACCTCTGATGTGATTGTCGCCGCCGGGGCCGCGCGTCTGTTTCTGGACGGGGCGGCAGCGTTCCTGCAAGCCTCAAAGAGCGCGTGAGGTCAAGCCACTTGACCGATTCGAGTCCCCGTTGACCCGGTCCCGATGTCGTTCTATAGTTTGGCGTATCCCAGATTACGCCATACCCAGGGGAATCGGTTTGATCTGGGAAATACGGGATTCAGCCCACAACAAGGAGGCCCGGTTTGCCTGATAACGATTCCTTAAAGCAACGTATCCACGCCGGAGAAGTGGTGGTGGGAGTGTCGGCGCCCCTGGATTCCGGCAAGTCCCAACTGGAAGCAATCCTAAGCAAAGACACCTATAGTTTCTTGACCATCGATAGCCAGCACAGTCCCTACAACGAAGAGAAGCTTGTGGCCTTCTGCGCCACGGCCCAGAACCTGGGCATGCCGGTTCAGTTCCGCATCAAGAACACCCACAACGCTTACCTCATCGGCAACGTCTTGGACCTGGGGCCCGCTGCCATTGAGGTCCCATTGGTGGAAGACGAAGCGATTGTGGATGAAGCTCTGGACGTCTTTTATTACCCCCAGGTGGGACACCGGAGCTGGGGTGGCGCCGCGCGCTACGGTGTCGCTGGGCGGGACGACAGGCTGGAGTACGCCAAGTGGTGGAACGAGCATGGGGTCCTGTGCCTTCAGATAGAAACCCTAGCCGCAGTGACCAACGCCCGGCAGCTCGCTAAACCCGGGGTTGATTGCCTGACCTGGGGGCCGGCCGATCTAAGTTTCGACATGGAAGCCCATCCACAGCATCCATTTCAGTCCGTGGACGACTGCCTCCGCCATGTGCTCGAACAGTTGGAGGGTACCAGCGTCCGGATAAGCTTCCGTAACGGCACCCCGGACCAGAGGAACAAGTACATCGACATGGGGATCACGGTATTCATGGAGAGGCCCCAGGCCTGATTCGACTTGTCAGCAGAAGATTCAATAAATGCCATACATTGGACAGAGTGGGGAGACGAGGCTTTCCGGCGGTCCGAATCGGAAGACAAGCCCGTTCTTCTAGCGCTGACCGCTACCTGGTGTCACTGGTGTCACGTCATGGACCAGACATCTTATAGCGACCCCCAGGTGATCGATCTGATCGATTCCCGATTCATCCCGGTGCGGGTAGACGTGGACCAAAGGCCGGAAATCTCTTACCGCTACAACCAAGGCGGCTTCCCGTCGGTCGCTGTTCTGGATCATCGAGGCGATTTGATCGCCGGCCGGATCTACACCCCACCGGAAGAGATGGTCAAATTCCTAGAGCAGGCGAGCTCCGGGCAGCCACCGGAAGGCCGGTCCGGCCAGGCTCCCGATGCTAGTAAACCGGCTTTGGAAGGCGAGCCCGGCTCCGAAGTTTCCTTAGTGCTGGAACGCTTGGAGGAGCTATACGATTCCGACTTTGGCGGGTTCGGAATGGAACCTAAGCAGCCTCCTTGGGATGGCGTGGGGCTGCTTCTGGAACGTTACGGCCACACGCGGGAGAAAGGTCTTTTGGCGATGGCCACCAACACCCTCGACGGGGTCCGCGCCGGGCTGTACGATCAGAATGACCAAGGTTTCTTCCGCTACTCGGTTTCCAAGGACTGGAAGGTACCCCACTACGAAAAGATGCTGTGCACCAACGCCAGCCTTGCCGAAACGTATTTCAAGGCGTATCAGGTAACCGGACGCAAGGCCTACCGTCAGTCCGGTCTGGGCGCCCTCGGGTACATGCTGGAATCCCTCTACGACCATCCAAGCGGGCTTTTTTACGCCAGTCAAGACGCCGGAGAAGCCTACTACGGCCTTTCGTGGAGTCAGCGAGAGCATGCGGAGAAGCCTCGAATAGACCGAACCTTTTACTCCGGCTGGAACGCCCTGGCCGCCTCGGCATTGCTAAAAGCATACGGTGCAGTGGGAGAGGAATCTTATCTCCAGCTCGCCCGAGACGTACTGGATAGGCTGTGGCAGAGAGGGTGGAGCAAAGAAGGTGGATTCCTCCATTCTTTGGGCGGGCCTACCGATGGAGATATAGAAGGCCCTAACCAGGGGTCGCGCTACCTTTCGGATCAAGTCCACGGCCTGGGAGGATTTCTCGATCTTTACCAGGCTACGGGAGACCCTGAAGCGCTACGAAGCTCGATCCAAGTCGTCGAGAGCATCCAAAGGTTATTCGGCGCTTCTGATGCTGGATACCACGACGTTTGCGATATTTCTTCCAACCCAGAGCCGATGATGCGGCCGGTGAAGCCCGTGTTGGAGAACTCATTGATGGCGGTGGGGCTTATTCGGTTATCCTGCCTGACCGGCCGACAGGAGTTGGAACATCGGGCTAGGGATACGCTGGGACTGTTTAGGGGTGTTGCTCCGGGCAGCAGCTACCTGGGGCCGCCGGGATTGCGGCGCATGGAAGAGGACGAGGAAGTTCTGTACCTGCCGGCGGCGCCGGTTTGGGCCAAGGCATGGGATATGTTGCAGCGCGGGCCGGTGCATTTCGTCTTGGTGGGGTCGTCGTCTGACCGTAGGACGCGACCCCTGCTGAAGTCGGCCCTGAGGGTTTACGCTCCCCATAAGGTCGTTCAAGTGCTCGACCCCCAGAATGACAAAGACCGCGTAGAGGACCTGGGATTCCCCGTAGATGGGCCGCCAGCTCTGTACGTCTGCATGTCCGGCATGTGCATGGCGCCCGTCTACACTCCGGCGCAAGTCAGAAGCTTGGCATCGGAACTACCCTGGGTGGGGTCACCTCGATTCTTCACAACCCTAGGCTGATCGGCCCCGCTCATCAACCTCCCGAAACCCTCGTCTGCCGCATAGGCAATCAAAAAAATCGTCGGAGAAGAGCGATGGACTATGGGATAGGTATCCCCTCATATATCGATGCGTGGCGGGAGGTCAAAGCGGCCGAGGAAGCAGGCTTTACCCACGCCTGGTTCTACGACTCTCAGTTGATATATAGCGACGTGTACGCGACGATGGCCCTGGCCGCCCAGAACACCAGCCGGATCCGGCTAGGAACCCTGGTGGCGATTCCCAGCAACCGCATCGCTCCGGTGACCGCGTCAGCCATCGCGACCATCAATAAACTGGCGCCGGGCCGGGTAATCTTGGCGATTGGAACCGGCTATACCGGGCGAAATACCATGGGTTTGCCCGCGATATCGGTGAGCCGGTTGAAGGAGTACACCCGGCAAGTGCAGGGTCTACTAAGCGGCGAAGACGTGCTGTTCCGAGAGGGAGAGCAGGAGCGCTGGATACGTCTAGTTCACCCGGATCATGACAGTTTCATAAATATCAAAGACCCGATCCCTGTCTATCTCGCGGCCAACGGACCGAGGGCTCTGCAGGCGGTGGGTGAACTCGCCGATGGTTGGGTGACGACCCTGCGGGCCAGGAGAAACCTGGAGCCCAACTTTGCCACAATCGCCAACGCGGCGGAGCAAGCGGGCCGCGGCCCGGTGAAACCATACACCGTGGCGTTGACTTCCGGTTGCGTCCTACGCGAAGGAGAGCCGTTGACGTCTGACCGAGTGGTGGCGCAACTGGGTCCCAGCATATTGGTGGGGATGCACGCCCAATGGGAGGCGGCTTACGGGCCGGGAGCGGCCCTTGGCGTGCAGCCTGACGCTGACTTGGCCGCCGAGTACAACACCTATATCCAGGAGTATGCGGAGACCAGCGGAACACCGTCAGACCGTCTTTATCTAGACGTGCACCGGGGGCACATGGTTTTCCTGAAACCGGGAGAGGCGAGATTCGCCACCGAGAACGCCCTGGCCAGGACATTGACCGGCAGCGGACCGGAGATTATCGGGCAGCTTGAGGTGATGGAATCTGCCGGGATCGACAACATCGTGGTCTCGGTCCCCAACGCCCAAGGCGCCCGCGACCTCATCCAAGACTTCAGCCGGGAAGTAATCGCGAAGCGGGGATAGGGGGTTGTGTGCCACCCCTCTGCCATTTCCGCACAGGCCTCCGCTCCAACTCCCCGTCCGCAGCCAAATGTTACAATCATCCAGCCGAAACCGGCTTCTTTTAAATTATTGTTCTAGAAATCTAATCACAGATACGCAAATAGGGGGCTGACATGGCGGGTGCGCTTGACGGGTTTAGGGTGATTGACTTTGGGCAGTACATCGCTGGGCCCTTGGTGGGAATGCTGATGGCGGACCAGGGAGCCGATGTGATTAAGGTCGACCCTCCCGGCGGTCCGCGCTGGAAAACCCCAGCAAATGCCACCTGGAACCGGGGCAAGCGGAGCATAGTGCTGGACCTGAAGCAGGCCGGAGACTTGGCCACGGCGAAAGGACTGATCCAGGGGGCCGACGTGGTGGTGGAGAACTTCCGGCCCGGCGTCATGGACCGGCTTGGATTGGGAGCGGCGGCCATGACCCTTGCCAATCCCCGCCTGGTCTACCTGTCGCTGCCTGGATTCGCCTCCGACGACCCACGCGCCGCCACCCCTGCTTGGGAAGGAATCTTGGGCGCCGCCACCGCGACATACCGGCCCCGTCCTTCGGAGAGCGGAACGGAAGACCCGGTATACACCGCCATCCCCATCTCCTCCAACTACGGGGCCTTCCAAGGGGCGGTGGCCACCGTAATGGCGCTGATCTCCCGGGAACGGGACGGTGTTGGACAGCGCATAGAGGAACCTTTGTTCGATGCTACCTTTGCCTCCATCGGCCGGGCCGGCATGAGAGTTCACAGCGAACAAGATACCGGCGCGGATCTGCGCCGTATCTGGGGCGGCCATTTCCAGTGCAAAGATGGCCGTTGGGTGCGATTCGGCGGCTCGGGCAACCAGAATCTTCACCAGTTCGTGGAGGCTGCCGGAATCAACTCCTGGCACGCCGAAGGTTTGGCCGATGTGGATCGGCTCGGCCGTGACGTTCAGTTGGCCGACGAGCTAGAGCGCCGTATGAAGGAGCTGTTCAAGACTCGTACGGCCCAAGAGTGGGAAGACTTGGTTGCCGGAGCAGGCAGTGAGTGCGCCATGTGCCGCACCAGTGAAGAGTGGTTCTCCCACCCCCACGCCCTGGAATCCAAAATGGTAATCGAGGTCCAGGACCCCACCTATGGGAGGATGCTGCAGCCGGGCATAAACGCCCGATTGTCGCTCACTCCGGGGGAAGTGCGCCGCCCGGCGCCGGCGCCGGACCAAGACCGGGAAGAGATCCTATTAGAGGTGGCGTCTCAACATCAGGTTCCTCCGGCGCAGCCCATCGAAAAGACTATGCGTTCCGTGCTGGAAGGCGTCAAAGTACTCGACTTGTGCATCATTCTCGCCGGACCTACGTGTGGCCGAACGCTGGCCGAGTACGGCGCCGACGTTATCAAGATCGATAATCCAACCCGCGGCAGCACAGTCAATTCCCACAACGAGGTCAACCGGGGGAAACGCAGCATATTGTTGGATCTGAAAACCCAAGAAGGTCTGGACGTGTTCTGGCGCTTGCTGGAAGGCGCCGACGTTGTGGCACAGAACTACCGCGCGGGCAGGATGGAGTCTCTGGGCCTGGGCTATGAAGAACTGCGCAAACGGAAACCGGATATCATCTACGCGTCGCTCAACGCCTACGGTCATCTGGGCCCCTGGGCCGGCCGGCCGGGTCACGAACAGTTCGCCCAAGCCGCCACCGGCATGGACCGCCGGTTGGGGGGCGATGGGCCTCCCACCACCCAGCCCAATGCGATCAACGACTACGGTACTGGGTTCATGGGAGCATATGGCGTGGCCTTGGCCCTGTTGCACCGTGAGCGCACCGGCCAAGGGCAGCACGTAGATTCGGCTCTGGCCTACACGGCCATGATTCACCAATCGCCCTATATGCAGCTTTACGACGGTAAGACTTGGGACGAGCCCCGGGGCATCGATTCGATGGGCGGCCGCCCGCTGCACCAGGCCTATCAAGCCAAGGACGGCTGGCTCTTCGTCGGCGCTCAAGAGACCGATCTGCCGCGCCTGACCGGGGTCGACGGGCTTTCTGGTATCGATTCTCTCCATGGAGAGGCGCTGACCAAGTTGCTGGAAGAACGCTTCAAGGCTGGCACCGTCCAATCTTGGGTCCAACGACTGAATGATGCCGGTGTCGGCGCTCACCGGGTTGTTAGCGCATTGAGTGAGCTGCTGGACGATCCTTGGGTTGTCGGCCACGGTCTCAGCCTTACCAGGGAACACGACGAGATCGGGTTGGTAACCGGCGTCGGCCCCTCGCCCCGGCTGTCGAGGACACCGGTTGCGCCGGGCCGGCCCGCACCAAAACCCGGCGCCCAAGGCCGCGAGATCTTAGAGGAAGTTGGCATGGGTCAGGAGTTCGACAGGCTGCTGGAGCGAGGCGTTATATTGACCGAAGGTGTTGCGGCGGGCTGAACGGAGGATCTGGATGCAAGTTTCCACAGGATTCATTCACGGCTATTCGGTGGCCGATTGGCAGGACCTCACCACTTTCGCCGTGGAAGCGGAGCGGATCGGCGTCGATAGTATCTGGTCTCCCGAAGGTTGGGGATTCGACGGCGCGACTCCGCTGGCTTACCTGGCGGCCAAGACCTCCCGTATAAAACTGGGAACCGGGGTTCTCCAGATCGGGACCCGCACCCCCAC
>PAJQ01000017.1 GCA_002710215.1 Chloroflexota bacterium
TCGACTGATTGTCTTGTCCCAACGAAGGGGCCGCCGATTGGGAAGGGGAGAAGTCTTCGCTGTCGAAGATTCCCAGTGGATACTTAAGCCGGCCCACCTGTTCGTGGTCCATCTCGGTCCACAGATTGCTGGCATCCAGTTGGGTATCCCGCATCAAGTCGGAGACATCGTTCACCGGTAAGAATACCAAGTTTCGCCTTTGCCCTTCGTGAAACAGTTCGTCGGCGGTAAACCTGGTGGTGAACTCCAGGAACATGGCAGTGATAACGTCGATGTGGGGCGCACGCTCTTGGTTCCCGCCTTTATATTTGTCGTTCAATATCTCATCGTTGCCCGTTACCTCGTAAATCCACTCGGCCAGGTTATCCCATTCCCGTGGCGTGATAACCCCGGCAGAAATCCATCCGTCCCGGCATGGGAACGCGCCCAATGGAATCACCAAAGTGGAGTTAGTGCCCACCCGTGTGACATTCTGTTCCATCTGCATCCAGGCCAGGGCTGGATGGGCGTCGGTGTAAAAGGTAATTAGCGCCTCCTGTTGGGAGACGTCGATGTACTGGCCCTCTCCCGACAACATTTCCCGATAATACAGGGCCGCCATAATGGCAACCGCTGCGTATTGAGCGCCAGGATAGTGGGACTGCTCGTTCCCCTGGCGAACCGGCGGCTGGTCAGGCTCGCCGGTGATCTGCATATACCCACTGGCGGCCATGGCGATCAGATCGGAAGACTTGAAGTCCTTCCATGAGCCGGTCTGGCCAAAGGGGCTGATAGATGCCATGATCAGTCCCGGATTGGATTCGCTCAAGGACTCGTAGTCCAGGCCGAGGGATTTCAAATACCCAATGGCCAGACTTTCCACCACCACGTCGGCTTTAGTCGCTAGACGCTTGAAAATAGTCTGTCCGAGATCGGTTTCCAGATTGAGGGTAATCGACCGCTTGTTAGTGTTATAAAACAGGAAGTAGGCACTGCTTTCGACTCCCGGTTCGTCGTTGGGAAACGGCCCTTTGGACCGGCCGGGATCACCCAACGGCGGCTCTATTCTGACAACGTCCGCTCCATAGTCCGCCATAATCTTGGTACAGAAAACCCCTTTATAATCAGTTAGGTCTAAGACCCGATAAGGAGCTATCAGGTTATCGCCATAGGGTATTGGGGACGGCATGGTCCTCCGTATGGGCCAGGGGAATTTAATGCCGGTCCTAGGTTAGACAGTCCTACTGCGAACGGAAGTCTAAGCCGACGAGGGAATTCTATGGCGCATCCCGAGAACCGTCAAGAAATTGGACTAAGACAGTCTTTTCCATCCCGAATGCCACTGTTACAATAGTCGGAACTTAGGGGCATCTAAACGCAGGATATATATGTTAGCTACAATCCGTGACCGGTATCTTCTTGCCCTTCAATACGAGGATTTCCGGAGGCTGTGGACGGTCAATGCCTTCGCCGGGGCCGCGCAATGGGCCCTGATCATCGCCCGGGGTTGGCTGGCCTACGAAATCACCGGGGCCGCGCTTTGGGTTGGGCTCGTAACCTTCGCTGCCATGATTCCCCGCTTGTTTACAAGTCCAATAGTAGGATTTATGGCCGATCGTTTTGATCGCGTAACCATTCTACGCGTCGGCTTAACGTTAAATATGCTGCACAACGTAGCATTGGCCCTGATGGTTATGCTAGACGCGGTTGAGGGACGCCTCTTAATCTTACTGTTCCTGGCATTGTTGAATGGCACCCTGGCCTCGTTTAGGATGAACACCACCTCGGCTTTAATCCCGAATCTAGTCCCCAAAGATCGCCTGCTCAATGGTATCGCACTGAACCAAGCCACTCAGCAAGGTTCTCGCATGGTAGGTGCTCTCGGTATATTACCTTTGTTGGCCATCCTGGATGACAACGGGATAATGGCGGCCTTCTGGCTATGCAGTAGTTTCTATGCCTTTGCGCTGATCACAGCAATGCGTATTAACATCCGCTCCACGGGTGTCATCGACCGGGAAAAGGGCTTCTTAAGCAACCTGGTAGCCGGCTTCGTGTACGTCTATGGACACCCTCAGATACTCGCGATGGTCCTGATAGTGCTGGCCCACTGCGCCCTGACCATGTCCTACGAGTCGCTTCTACCATCCATCTCCACAGAGAAGCTAGCTGCGGGTTCGGTGGGGGTGTCCTACCTGATCGGTGCGGTCGGAGCCGGTGCCTTAATCACTGCTATCTTCTTGGCCGGGGTGCGAAACACCACCACCCGGGGGATCCTGTTCCTGGTTTTCGGATTTACCAGCGGCCTGGGGCCGATATTACTTGCTCTGACAACCCAGTGGGAATTGTCCATATTGGCGGCTGTGGCCATGGGTGCCAACCAGGCCGGATTCATGACAATAAGTCACGCTATCATCCAGTCGCTGACGGACGATGAAGTCCGCGGGCGTGTCACCGGCGTTTATTCCGTACACGTGGGCGGCAGTATGGCCGTGACTAACTTGATCAACGCTTACCTTGCGGACAAGATCAACGCCTCAGCCGTAATGGAGTACCTTGCGGACAAGATCAACGTCTCAGCCGTAATGGAGCTAGGTGGGGCCTCAGNCGTAATGGCGGTAGGTGGGATTCTGTTTCTTATTGTGATTACACTTAGTCTTGGCAGCTTAGCTTTGCGCCGAATATACTTTCCCAAGCTAGCCGCCACCCCCATCGTCACCTAACCCTGTCGACCGAATCACATCCTGCATCTTACTTGCCCAATAGGGAGTAATCGCCATGGCAGCGACCAATAGCGAACTAGCACGTTACCTTGAACTAACCCCCAAGTCCAAGGCCCGGTGGCAAGAAGCCGCCGAATATCTCCCCGGCGGGGACAGCCGCAACTCTATCTTCTGGGACCCTTATCCCATATTCGTCACCTCCGCTTCGGGCTGCCACGTGGTGGACGCCGACGGCGTTGACCGCCTGGATTTCATCAACACCATGACCACCATGATCCTGGGTCACGCACCGCCTCCGGTAATGGGCGCGGTTAAGGAACAGCTGGACCGTGGAGTCGCTTACAACGCCCCCAACGAGCATCAAATAAGACTGGCCAAGCTTCTTTGCGACCGTGTGCCCAGCTTCGATCTGGTCCGGTTCACCAACTCGGGCACTGAAGCGACCCTCAACACCATCCGGGCGGCCCGGGCGTTCACCGGCAAGAACAAGTTTGCCAAGGTGGAGGGGGGCTACCACGGCACCCACGACGCCGTAACTGTCAGCGTGAGAGTGGACGTTAAGAAGGCGGGCGAGGCCCAGCAGCCCAAGGCCGTGGCCGCCAGCGAGGGGTTGGCCGACGGGATTTTAGACCAAGTGGTGGTGATTCCCTTTAACGACACCGCCAACGCCCGAAGAATCCTTGAAGACAACAAACACCAGTTGGCCGCCGTGATTGTCGAACCCGTCATGGGTTCGGTGGGCATGATTCCCGGTACGGCCGAGTTTCTGACGATGCTGCGCGAGTTCACCGAGGAGAACGGTATCGTCCTGATCTTCGACGAGGTTATCAGCTTTCGGGTAGCGCCGGGCGGAAGCCAGCAATACTACGGCATCACTCCCGACATGACGTCTTTGGGCAAAATCATCGGTGGCGGTTTCGCCGTGGGCGCCTTCGGCGGCCGGCAGGAAATCATGGAACTGTACGACCCCACCAAGGGTCCCAAAGTGTCCCATGCCGGAACTTTCAACGCAAACCCCGTTACCATGGTGGCCGGGGCGGTAACCCTGGAGCACCTTACGCCCGACGTTTACCGGGACCTGGCAGAGCTGACCGAGCTTCTACGCCAGGGGATCCGCCGGGTATGCTCCGACCTGGAAGTACCGGTCCAGGTCACCGGTCTGGGATCCTTGTTCGGCATCCACTTCACCGGCCAGCCCATAGTCAACTACCGGGACATCGCCGCGGAAGACGCCGCGCTGCGAACTCAGGTTTTCTTAGGGCTGATGAACGAGGGCATCCTCATGGCATCCAACCTGGTTGGCGGCCTCTCGACCGCCTTGGGTGAGGAAGAGGTAAATACCTTTGTGGGGGCGTTGCAGAGCGTGTTGGAACGTCAACGGTAGGTCAAGGTCTCTGGCCTAGAACTTGGCAATGGTTGAAAGGCAACGGTAAGGGCGGGTTTTAAACCCGCCCTTACGATGTATCAGACCGGTTGGTTTGGGGAATCCTGTGTTACGAAACCCTTGGCCGCTTGACCCAGTCCGAGTCCTTGGGATAGACCGGCGTGGCGATATGCCTAGTTATCTCCGAGGCGAACCAGTCCTTCACCTCTTCCCGCCACTTGAGGAAATGAGGCGCGGCACGGTGGGCTTCCAGGGCCGCGTCGTCCCGGTAAATCTCGTACAGAAAAATCCTGTTGGCGTCCTCGGTGTCTTGAAGCACATCGAATTGCAGGCAACCGGGTTCGTCATTGTTGGAACCGCGGCCGTCGCCCTCCAATGACGCCATGAACGCATCTTTATGCTCCGGCTTGATGTTGATGGTGACTATTAGACCAATCATATTCTCCTCCTCGGGGTTTTGCTGGCGGTTTATGGCCGCGAAACCGGGGTGATTACGTGCCTCCGGCGAGCCAGCGACATTATAGCCGGGCAGGCTTGGGGACACAAGCCGATTGACTCTTGCTGACCACTTGGGGACCGGCAGATGACACGCGTCACGCCAGGTTGTAAAATGGCCTAAATAGCCGATTGGAGGGTGTCCATGGCCGATATTCCAGTGGTATACACGCTGACCGTATGTCCCGCTTGCGACCACCTGCGGAGCACCTGGGGAAAGCAAGGCATCAAGTACGAGGAGAAGCGGGTTGACCAGAGCCAGGACGACTTGGACGAAGCCCTGATGTATGGTGACACCGTGCCCATTATTCTGTACCCAGACGGGCGGGTAGAGATTGGCTTCGAGGGTCACCACGGTTGAGAGATCGGCTGATGGGCCGGAGGCCCATCCCAAGTGGCAGTGTTTAGCTGCTCCCTGAATCATCGGATCAACCAAAAGAATATGGAGGGCAATCATGGCTAGGGAAACCAGCGTCGTAACACCCGAACGGTTCCAACAGGGCTTTAACTATAGCGCTTACATCGACCAGATCAAGGTGAACAAGGCCCGGTTCGAGGAATTCTACAAATTCCAGGTCAAACCCGAAGACGCAGCGGCTTTGAAAGAATTGGTTGCCCGCCCCAATGGCCCGGCCAAGATGCTGGTGCTGGGCGAAGATTGGTGCGGAGACGTTATCCGGGGAATGCCGATGCTGGCCCGCGTCGCGGAAGCGGCCGGTCTGGAAATGAGCATCTTCCCCCGGGACGAGCACCATGACATCATGAACGAGTTCCTCAAGAACGGCGAGTGGATGTCCATCCCCGTCGCCGTTTTCTACACCAAGGACCACGAGTACATATGTCACTGGATCGAACGGCCCGCCTCGGCTGAACGGGAGATTGGGGAGATTGGGGAGNCGATCCGAGCGGAGAACCCGGAAATAGACGAACAGGAATTCGGACGGGAGCGCCGGACGCGCACCGCCGCCCGGTCGGCGGATTGGCAACAGGACTCGGTAACAGAACTGCGGGAACTNCTGGCGGCCAGCATCAAGTAGATTACCTTCCCTCAAGAGCTTTAGGCCGCAACCACCCCCATCCTAACCTCCCCCCTTGCGGGGGAGGATTAAGGTGGGGGGTGTTTTTCCGCGAGGATCATCCCACCTTTAGTGAAGGCTTACCCAGCAGCAGGAACATCGCCGAGCCGAAGAAGCTTACTATGGCCAAAACCGAGAAGGGAATCTGATAGCTTCCCACNGCGTCGAACATGATGCCGGCGAACAGAGGAAACACCAGCAACATGATGTTCATCGGGATCATCGAGATACCCGTAATGCTGGCGAAGGCGCGCCGCCCAAAGTAGACTCCCCGGATCGCTGTGGTCATCGGCGTCCGTCCGCCGAACCCGATGCCCAGCACCACGGCGAACAAAAGCACCATGGGAAGGGTGCCGGCGGATAGTAGAATAACCACTGCGGTCGATTGAATCACTGAAAAACCGAATAGGGCCAAATGCATCGGTACCCGGTCGCCGATGTAGCCGCCCACCAAGGTAAACACGGCGCCGACGCCGGTATATGTAGACACCACCCAAGCCACCATTTGCAGTGAATAGCCAAGATCGGTGAGCATGGGGCCAAGGTGCACCGTCAGGGTGACTATCACGATGGANGTCGCCGAATGGCCTACGGTAATCAACCAGAAAGGGCGGGTGCGCAACGCCTCCTGCCAAGTGAAATCGGCGCCCTCCGTCTGCCCTTGACCGCTTCCTCCCCTCTCCCCGGACTCTGACTGGTCTTCCCGTCGTCCATCCGGAAGCAGGCCGTACTCCTCGGGCCGGTTCCGGATCAACCTGGATACCGGCCAGGCCAGGACGATCAACACCACCCCTATCCCGGCGGCGGTGAGCCGCCAACCCAACCGGCCCGGCTCNTCGGGGTCGATGGCCCAAGCCAGCGCCGGGATCAGCAAAACACCGCCCAAGGCGAACCCTTCCATGGCCAGGGACATGGCCATGGNCCGCCTCTTCTGGAACCAGTGATTCAACACCGTCATCATGGGCAGCCAAGTGCCGAATCCCGCGCCCATGCTCGCCAACACGAATGCCCCGTAAAACTGCCACAGATTGTCCACCCGGCTGAACAAAATGAAGCCTACGCCCATGACCGGCAATCCAAAGAAGACCATTCGCCGGGGACCAATTTTGTCCACCAAATATCCGGCCACNGGTCCCATAACCGTGCCCTCNGCCCGGCTCAACGAGAAGGCGAGCGACAGTTGGGCCCGGTTCCACCCGAATTCCCTTTCCAGAACCACAAACCAAGCGGTCATGCCCTGGAATATGGGCACGGTGCCGATAATCATGACGAAGGCGGAGACGCCGGTCAGCCACCAACCGTAAAATATCCCTTGGCTTGGCCTCAAACCGGAGGCTGGGATTCTTTCCTGGCTCAAATATACCTATTCCCGGTTACTGATTTCATCGGTAATATTTTTCGCTCAATTACAAATTCCGGACAAATCGCTTTAGCGGTGCCCTCAAGAGTGTAACTCCGGCTTCACGTTTGAGGAAGTTCAGGCTAGACGCCGCGCCGCACCGGGAGTAGTATCCGTGAGCCCCTCTTTCGTAAAGGGGGGGTTGGGGGATTCCCCGGCGCCAAGAACGAAGTGGCAACCTAGGAGGATTTTATGAGATACGGGATGTTCATGATGCCCTCGCATCCGCCGGAACGGGAACTGTTCCAAGCTCACCAATGGGACCTGGATTGCTTGTCTCTTGCCGATGACCTTGGCTACGACGAAGCCTGGATCGGAGAGCACTTCACCAGCCCTTGGGAGCCGATCCCGGCGCCCGACTTAATGATTGCTCAGGCCTTGATGCGGACCAAGAACATCAAGCTAGCCACCGGGGTCCACCTGCTCCCTTACCACCATCCTGCCGAGTTGGCGCACCGGGTGGCCTATCTGGACCACCTGGCCCAGGGACGATTCATGTTCGGCATCGGCTCCGGAGGGCTGCCCAGCGACTACGCCCTTTTCAACGTCGACGGCAACGCCGGCGAGCACCGTGAGATGACCCGGGAGTCGATTGACATAATCCTGAAACTTTGGGAGAACGATGGCCCTTTCGAGTACAAAGGGAAATTCTGGAACGTCAACCTGCCTGAGCCCATGTACGGGTTCTTAAAATATTTCCTGAACCCCTACCAGCGGCCCCATCCACCTATCGCCGTCGCCGCGGCCAGCATCGCCTCGGAGACCTTGAAGATTGCCGGAGAGCGAGGCTTCATACCCATGAGCCTGGGGCTCAACAACGAATATATCGCCAGCCATTGGGAATCCGTGGCAGAGGGGGCGGCCCGCGCCGGCAAGACCCCTTCCCGCCGGGAGTGGCGCATCGTGCGAGACGTCTATGTGGCCGATAGTGACGACGAGGCTTACGAGAAGAGCGTCAACGGGATGCTGGGGCGGGTTTGGCGGGACTACCTCATCCCTTTATTTGCTGAATTTGACATGGTCAAGACCTTCAAGCACGACCCGAGCATTGCGGACTCGGCGGTTACTCCCGAGTATATGGCGGAGCACATGTGGCTCATAGGCTCGCCGGATACCGTGGAGGAGAAGCTGCGCCGGTTGTACCAGATGGCCGGAGGTTTTGGCACCCTATTGGTCCTAATTTACGACCACATGGAAGACCAGACCGGCTGGGAAAACTCCATGCGCCTGCTAGCCAAAGACGTCATGCCCCGGCTGGCCGATCTGGTTCCCGAGTAAGGGAAAGACTTCACGTTTCGCCCCCCTTCGTAAAGGGGGGTTGGGGGGATTTCCCTAGCAATAACCCTGAAATTGCTGAACAGAGGTGCCAAAATGCCAGACCTATCCCCCATTCCCGATAAGACCCTGGAAATATTGAAAGAGATCCCAACCCAAACTCTGATCGATGCCCTGTGGGTCAAAAACTGGCCCATGGGATACGTAGAAGGCTCTCGTCCCTTGCAACTGGGCCAGAAGATGGCCGGCCGGGCGGTCACACTTCGGTTCGTGCCCCACCGGCCGGACCTGGTGGACGACAAACCCAAGGGGGACCAATCGGCCGAATATGTCGCTTTTGAATTGTGCGGCCCCGGTGAGGTGCTGGTCATCGACGCCATGAGGTGGACTTACAGCTCCGTCGGCGGTGACATCAAATTCTTCCGTCTACATCAGCGCGGGGTGGGCGGGTTGGTAACCGATGGCGGAGCAAGGGACAGCCAGTCGTTGAAGGAGTACGGCTTCCCCGTTTACAGCGCCAGCACCACCGCCAAGCAAGGACCGGCCGAGTTCTGGCCCTGGCAAGTCAACGATGCTATCCAATGCGGCGGCGTTCTGGTCCGCCCTGGCGACGCCGTGGTGGGTGACGATGATGGAGCTGTGGTGGTGCCTCATGCGATCGTGGACGAAGTGATTCAGATCGCCCACGAACGGGAAGAGGTTGAGGGGGTAATAAAAGCTCAATTGGAGATCGAGAAGTGCTCGCCGGGGAAATACTATCCCTTCAACGAACTGACCTGGCAGCTATTCGAGGAAAAGACCGGGAAGAAGCGGGGAGGCTAGCCTACCGCCGCCTTGCTTACTCGGACCTTCGACACGCTCAGGACGAACGGGATGGGGCCCCCCGCAAGGGCGCGCTCATTTGGTGAAAGAAGCTCAGGATTTCCCGCTGTCCGCCTAGCACCCCCGTCTCATGGTACGGCAGGGACCGGGCCAAGCAGAAGGGCCGCACAATTTTCTGAGCTTCACACAGCCTGTTTCGCGCCATGTTGGGGAATAGGTGGTGCTCAACCTGGTAGTTGAGGCCGCCGTACATGAAGTCAACCAAAGGGTTAGGTTTGATGTTCCTCGCTGTTAACACCTGCTGGGTCAAATAGTCCATATCGTTGCCGCTCTCCAAGATGGGCATGCCTTTATGATTGGGGGCGAAAACGAAGCCCATGTGCAAGCCGAACAACAATTGGTGGACCCCGATGAAAGCAACAGCATGCCAGGTGGGCAGCAAGTAGAACAGAATTCCGAAATAGGCCACAAAGTGTCCGGCGAACAGTAGTTGCTCCACAACCGGGTACTTGCCCTTATGGCGTAGCAAGTACAGGATGCCGGCCAATCTCAGGCCGAACATTCCCTCCATGGACAACATCGGATAAAAAAGCCAACTCTGATACTTAACGATTAACCGGTAGAGGCCTCTTTTGCTCAGAGCGTCCTCTTCGGAAAAGGCCAGGACCGGAATGTCGATGTCCGGATCCAGGCCGGTCTGGTTCGGATTGCTGTGATGCCGGTTGTGTTTGTCCACCCACCAGGTGCGTTCCATGCCCAACAGGAATCCGATGGCCAAGCCGGTCATGTCGTTCCAGCGGGTCGACCGGAACATCTGCCGATGTCCAGAGTCGTGGCCCAGAAACGCGATCCGCGCGAACACGGTGGCAAGAATCACGGCATCCAGCAAATGCAACCAGAGGGAGCCGGTCAACGTTAGGAAAAATAACCCCAACGCCAACATGCCCAGACTTATCATGATGTTGACGGCGTAGTACCCGGGTTGTTTCGTCAACAAACCTTGTTGCTTTATCAACCCGGTGAGCTCTTGGTAATCTTCCGTCCAAGAGCCTACGGCTTGCGCCGACCCGTTAGCGCCGTTCATCTGGCCGTCCGAAAGGAGTTCTTGTATGCCTTGGCGTAGATTTTCGGCAGAAATATCCGGCGTACCTAGGCGGCTTCCCGATGGGGAAGAGATTGTATCTTCGGTCATTGATCTCCGTCTATGGAAAATGAATTGATCAGTGACGACCCTGGTGTATGGTATTCACTAAGCAGACAAATGGCTTAAAAATGGGCCGGCCTTCTCGCATTCAGCCTGGCGGTCTCGCTATGTTAACACAAGGTCACGGATACGACCGTAGATGTTTAACATCAAATTAGCGGCGATTCTACGAATCGGTACTGGTTGCCGCATTTCTTGCGATAGCATAATCCGGCGCATATTATATTAAAGCCTCGTGCGAATTCAACACCGAAGGCCGTAACACCATCTGCCGGCCATCGGTTAACGGCTGCGGCTTCCGGTCCAGCCCATATTAAGGAGGGAACCCATGGTTCTGGACGCGACTTCCGCCTTGGGAGCAATGACCGGCGCTCGATTCATTGAAAGCCTGAAGGACGGACGTGCAGTTTGGTTGGACGGAGAGAAGGTCCAAGATGTAACTACCCATCCAGCGCTTTCCGGAATCGCCCGCGAACTGGCCCGGATCTACGACCTTCAGGCGACCGACGAGTATCGTGACCAAATGACCTTTGTCTCGCCGGAGACCGGTAACCGTTGCAGCCTTTCCTGGCTCTTGCCCCGGTCCATGCAGGACTTAAAGAAGAAGCGGCGAAACAGCGAAGTTTGGAACGAGCAGTCCTGGGGACAACTGGGACGCAGTCCCGACATTCTGGCGCCCCACATCATCACCTTGTACAACACGCGGGAAGCCCTCAGCGCCGTAAAAAACCCCAATTGCGACTTCGGCGAGAACATCGTCAACTACCATCGCTATTGCACTGAAAACGACCTCTTCCTCACCCACGCCTTGGGTGACCCTCAGGTGGACCGCAGTGCCCAACCCCAGAACGAGCAAAGAGCGGCCCTTGAAGAGGAGGTTGCCCTGCACGTGGTGGAGGAGATTAAGGATGGAATTATCGTCACCGGAGCCAAGCAACTGGCCACCGCGGCCCCCATCAGCAACGAGACCTATGTCTCTCTGTCGGCAACCTTTGTAAGGCGGGCCGACCCTCGCTTTGTGCTGGCTTTCTCCATTCCCACCAACAGCCGCGGTATGAAGATCCTTTGCCGGGAACCGGTGTCTCAATGGCCGGGGTCCTACGGCCACCCGCTAGGCATGCTGTACGACGAACAGGATTCGATGCTCTTTTTCGAGAACGTCCTGGTCCCCTGGGACCGCATCTTCATGCTGTACGAAGCCGCTCCGTTACTCCAGCGGTTCGGCGGGGGCATCAATTTTATGGGCTGGTCCAATCTCTGCCGTATCCACGAGCGGATGCGCCTCATGACCGGGGTGGCCACCATGATCGCGGAGTCCATCGGGGTCGTCGAGTATCGTGAGGTAGCGGCAAAATTGGGTGAAATGGTTACCTACACGGAGATGTGGCGCCACGCCATGGACGGTTTGGAACACACCTCGTTCATGACCGAAGGAGGACTGATGTCCCTGGGTCCAATGTCGGGAATGAACATATATTTCGCCCAGACATCGGCCCGCATGGTGCAGCTTCTTCGGGAGATATCCGGCTCCGGGTTGATTATGCAGCCCAGCGAAAATGACCTGGCTAACCCCGAGCTTCGCCCTGACCTGGAAAGATATATGCGCGGCAAGGGCGTGGAAGTCGAGCATAAGTCCAGGTTGTACCGGCTGGCCCACGACCTGGCCGTCTCCTCCTTCGGCATGCGGCAAGAGGTCTACGAATACTGGCATGGCGGAGACCCTAACCGGAACCGCATCAACCTCTTAAACGCTTACGACCAGCAGGACATGACCGGCCGGATAAAAGACCTGATTTCCCGTCCTTTGCCCCATGCTTAAGGTGGTTGAGATAATCCGGTCCAAGATTGGAAATTAATTGGACAGATTGTGACGGCAGATTGCACAGTATGTAACGGTAGTGGCGCCCTGGTCTGCTCCGGATGCCAGGGGCTAGGAAAAGTTGGCGCGCGGGGCCACGATATTTGCTCCGAATGTAAAGGATCCGGCGTGGTGGATTGCTTGAATTGCCAGCCGGAACCCCAAGCCCAAGTCCGGGCCACCAGTGTCAGGGCCCAGGGTCAGGCGCAAACCAACTTCGACTCCACCATCGAGGAAAAAGCGAACTTCCTGGCCAACGTGGAGCTATTCAAGCACCTGAGCACGCAGACCCTGCGGAAGTTGGCTTCCACAGTCCATCTGGTCTCCCTGCCCGCCGGACACGTCATCCGGGAAAACGAACCCACCGATGGACTTTATGTCATTAAGTCTGGAATGGCCCAGGTAACCAAACCGGCGGCCGGCGGCGATCTGGAAGTAGACTTGGCAACCCTGCTCCAAGGGGAGTCTTTCGGGGAGATCGGACTCATTGACGGTCTGCCCCGCTCCGCAAACGTCACCGCCGTGGAGCCGCTGACCTGCTACTATTTACCCCGGCCTGTCTTCTTGAACGCGGTAGCGGAGAACCCTGAGATCGCTTTGGCCAATTCTGCCCGCCATGGCGGCCATGGAGCGCAACGCCGATGAGATTGCCCGAACCATCCTCTCTATGTTCGTGAAGGAAAAGTAACCCGAGTCCCGGTTTTCCGGTGTTACCGGGCCGCGATTCCCCAAATTGACAACCTCCAGACCCACTGCTATCGTGATTTCGACCCAAGATTCCACCAGGGGGGTCTAACGATGTTAACGGCAGAGGAAAACGAACGCCTGACACGAGTAGGTCCAGGCACTCCCATGGGGAATCTGATGAGGCGGTATTGGCAACCAATCGCAGCTGCTTCTCAGATGGACGACAACGCCACGCGGTCCGTTCGGCTTCTGGGAGAGAATCTGGTCCTGTACAAAGACCGGAAGGGCCGGTATGGACTCATCGGCGACCAATGCCCACACCGAAAAGTAAACCTGGTCTACGGCATGCCCGACGATGACGGACTGCGCTGCCCGTATCATGGCTGGCTCTTCAACCACGAAGGCCGTTGCCTGGATCAGCCCTATGAACGAAAAGAGGACCCTTTCGAGGCCTTCAAAGACAAAGTAACCACCACCGCTTACCCGGTGCAGGAATTGGGCGGCCTGATATTCGCCTATTTGGGGCCGTTGCCAGTTCCCTTGTTGCCCCGTTGGGACCTGCTGGTTTGGGACAACGTCTACCGGGATATCGGCATGGCGGTCCTGCCATGCAACTATCTGCAGATAATGGAGAACTCGGTGGACCCGGTCCACGCCGAGTGGCTCCACGGCCATTTCGCCAACTACGTTTGGGAAAAGACCGGGCAGCCGGAGAAGGCCCGTCGTATCCCCGAGCACCAGCTCATAGGGTTCGATGAATTCGAGCATGGCATTATCAAACGGCGCATATTGGAGGGTCAGACAGAAGAGGACGTAAACTGGAAGTTGGGCCATCCTCTGGTATTCCCCAATCTGCTCAAGGTCGGCGGATTCCAATACCGGGTGCCCATCGACGACTACCAGACTCTGCACATCTGGTACTACACGTACGCGCCACCGGCGGGCACGACAGTGGCGGCCTATGAGCCCATACCTTTCTATCAGGTCCCGGTGCCCGAATTGTCCCCAGGCGGAATGCCGGACTGGAACTACCTGGATTTCACCGCCGGTCAAGACATCGTCATGTGGTACACGCAAGGCGCCATCGCCGACCGTACGGAAGAGACCCTGGGGCGGTCGGACAAGGGTCTCATTCTGTATCGCCAACAACTACTCGACAACGTAGCCAAGGTCGAACGTGGCGAGGACCCAATGAACGTTTTTCGCGACCCCGGTCAGAACGAATATCTCCGGCTACCAACCGAGGAATCTGGGGGAACCAGCCGCATGAGCGCTTTGGGCCAGTTCGGCCGCATGGCTTCCAGCGCTGGGTTAGCCGGTGGAGCATCTAAGTTCAGCCCAGTGCTGGGCCGGGGCGACGGAGCAGTCACCGTCACCGCTGAAGAGGTCCTTTCCGGGGATTAATCATTTGAACCATGGGGTTTTTATAACAACTTCTTAGTGTACGGTCTCGTGATTACCTTTACATTGACGGTATTGTGCGACAATCCCTCTCCAAGATCGTCTTTCCCGCGCAGGCGGGAATCCAGAAGCACGTTAACTGGATCCCGGCCTCCGCCGGGATGACGGACCGGGTCTCAAGTCAGATGCGAGACACTGGACTAGTCGAAGGCCCCGCCACCTTGACTGGTGCGGGGCCTCTTTGTTTCCTATTTAGCCCGAGACCGGCGTTTACCGATCGACGAGATGTTGAGGAGATGACATGACCAGTTCCGGAGGAAGCGCCAACGGCCCGGTATTGAATCTGGGAATCATCGGCCTGGGGGGCGGCGCCAGCCAAATGCTCCCCGCATTCGCGCGTCATTCCCGCGTCAGTGTAACCGCCGCCGCCGACATCGACCAGGACCAGTTGGACAAATTTCGCACGCAATATGAAGGGGAAACTTTTCTCAGCGCGGAGACCATCTGCCGGAGTCCCAGCGTCGACGTGGTCTACATCGCCACTCCTAACCAGTTCCACTCCGAGCACGCGTTAATCGCTTTGGAGAACAAAAAGCACGTCTACATGGAAAAACCCATGACCCTCACCCTGGAAGAAGCCGACGTCATGATACAAGCGGCGGAACGGAACGGGATGCAGTTGGCCGTGAACGTGAAGCACAGCTTTGAGCCTCGGGTCCGTAAGATTCGTGAGATGGTGGTCAACGAAGAGCTGGGCAAGCTGCGGATGCTCAACTACTGGTATTTCAACGACTGGCTGTACAGCCCCCGGACGGCGGAAGAGTTAACGCCGGAGTTGGGAGGCGGAGTGCCGTGGCGCCAGGGTCCCCACCAGTTCGACATCTTGAGGACGATTGCCGGGGGCTTGGTGCGCACTGTCCGGGCAACCACCGGCGTGTGGGACGAAACCCGCCCGGTACCGGGCTGCTATTCCAGCTTTTTGGAGTTCGAAAACGGGGTCGTCGCCACGGCGGTCTACAGCGGCTACGACCACTTCAGCTCCCGGGAACTTACCTACCGGGTGGACGAGGGCGACGCTTGGCCGGACCCCCCGGTCCACGCCAAGGCCCGCACGGCTTTGCGGGAAGCGGGCAGCAAAGAGGCGGAAACGGCTATGAAGAGGGACCGCAGGTTTGGCGGGACCGGCCGGGACCCTGCCGGCGCATCGCCTGGACAACGGCGGCCAACCCCGTGGATCTTGGGTGGACCGCTGGTGGCCAGTTTCGATAAAGGCGACGTGCGTCTCACCCCAAACGGCCTGATGGTCTACGGTGAGGAGGAGAAGCGGGAGATCCCTCTGCCAAGCCTGCCCGACGGGCGTGACGGCATCATCGATGAAGTCTACCAGGCCGTGATCAATGGACGCCGCCCCTCCAACGACGGACACTGGGGCAAAGCAACTCTGGAAGTCCTGCTGGCCCTTTTCCAATCCGGCAAAGAACGCCGGGAGATTCAAATGTCCCACCAAGTACCCACTCAGGATTGAGTCGCTCGGTTTGTTTTCACAACAGAGGGCGCAGAGAACGCAGAGTAATTATTTGTTAATTTTCTCCGTGTCCTCCGTGTTCTCTGTGCTCTCTGTGGTAAATCGCCCGGCCGCTAGGTATTCAGTGTAGTGCGGAAGTAAAGGTCTTCCAGGGCGATGGGCTTGGTGATGAGTCCCTGCTCCAGGGAGCCTTGAATCGCCCTCTCCACGTTCTTCCCCATGGCCCGTATTCCGATGGGATACGGTTCCCCTCCCAGCGCCTGGTCTTGGTCGTGAAAATCTTGGCCGGGAAAATACATGTAGGTTGATTGCGCTCGCCGCGCCCGCTCGTAGGCCATTTCCTTGGAGCGTTGCAAGGCCGTGAAAAGCTCCAGCGCCGCCCAAGGGTGTTCCCGAAGGATGCGGTTCTGCACAATCACGTGATGGTTGCAGTGGAAGAACCCCGTCTTCTGGTGGTACTCGTAGACCAGGCCCTTGCCGTCGTCGGGGAGTAGTTTGCGAATGTTCGGGTTACCGGCGGTGGGGGTGCCGCCGTACCGGTCGATGACGGTCGTGTCCCCAGTCGTCACCGGGCCGCCGGCGCGGAAAGCCGTATAAACGTCGATCTCCCCTCTGTCCAGCATCACATCCAACGTCTGGTCCGCAGTCAGCCAGTGGTGCTCCACTCCTCTCGGGCCGGAGTCATCCAATCCCAAAGCGCCGCCGTGGCTGAACTCGATCGTTCGCCCGTTATACCAGGTGTTGTCGCTGGCTTCGATGCCATAGAGGTCTTTCAACGTCGCCCGGAACCATAGGGCAGCAGTCATATCGTAATCTGGAACGCCGATGCGCTTTCCCTTGATGTCTGCCAAGCTTTCGATACCCGAAGACGTATTGACGTAGAGGTTGGGCCAAACATGACCCCGGCTCAAGAAGCAGGGCAGCGCCGACCAGTCCCACTTGGTGCCGTCGCTGCGTTCCTTGGCCAACAGCGTCTCGGATATGGACATCTCCGACGCGTCGAACTCATCGAAAGCCAGATTCCGATAGAAAAGATCGCTGGGCGGGACAGTCAGCATCTCCAGGTCGATGTTTTCCGGCTTGACCGTGCCGTCCCTTAGCGGCTGTACACGGGGGTTATCCGAGAAGGCCATCGTAATCCGGAGCGCCATTTTCTAATCTCCCGATAAGTCCGTATTCTCAATCTAGAGCCGGTATCCATCCCGAAGAGTGGTTCAGCGGATGCACCTCGTTTCTAACATTGAGGCAAAAGAAAGTCAAACAATCCCAACGATATTCGGCACGAAACGTCGCCATTCTGGACACTCGCTTGCAAATCCTACCTGTTGCCCTTACCCTCTGTTTCAACGGCGGGTCAGGCCAGAAGAATGCGGAGGGGCTTATGGCAGCCAGAGCTTATCAGTGCATCTCCGGAGACTCCCATCTGGAAGTGGACTCCAAACGTTGGATACACCGGGTTCCAGCAAAGTTCCGGGACCGGGCGCCCCGGCTAATCAGGACCGCCACCGGCGGCGATGCCTGGCTCATCGAGGGAGAGACAGCCAAGGAAGTGCCTTCGGACCTATACGGCGGCAAGGGCCGGGAAAACTGGGCGCCCTTCGGCCAGACCTATGAAGGCACGGCGGGTACCGGGTCACCCCAACAACGTATGGAGGAGCAAGACCGGGACGGTATCGACGCCGAAGTGCTGTATCCCTGCCAGGTGGGCGGCCCCTGGTTCTGGCGTAACATTCCTGACGACGACGCCTATCTGGCCATCGTCCGTGGCTACAACGACTGGCTGATGGAGGAGTACTGCTCGGCGTCGCCGGACCGTTTGATCGGACTGGGAATCATTCCCATGTCCGACGCCGCTGGTGCCTTGGCTGAGATGGAGCATTGCGCCCGGCTGGGCTACAAAGGAGTTCTGCTCAGCGCCTTCCCCAACAACAAGGGTTATCCCACGCCCGAAGACGACCTTTTCTGGGCGGCGGCTCAGGACTTGGCCATGCCGGTAACCATCCATATCCAGATGAACCGGCTGGGCGAACGCTCAGGCCCATTGCTGAAGTACCCCAACGAGAACCCCGAGATCCGGAAAAAGCTGGGCACTTCAGGATTGGCCGAGCAGGTGTCCCGGTTCCACCGGGTGGGTGGTCTTAACGTGGTGCAGATGGTCTTGGACGGTCTTTTCGACCGTTTCCCTGATCTAAAGGTGTACTACGCCGAAACCCACGCCGGGTGGCTGCCCTTCTTCCTGCACATGGCCGACCTGCGCTTCGAGAGGCACCACACGTGGGCCGAGGAGCTACTGGGCTTCAAGCCCTTGAAGGCCCTCCCCAGCGAGTACATCAAGGAGCACATCTATTGGGGATTTCTCGACGACCCCATCGGCGTGGAGATGCGCCATCACGTGGGCGTTGACCGGTTGATCTGGGCCACCGACTTCCCCCATCAGGAGTCAGATTACCCCCACTCCCAAGCAGTTATCGACCGGATCTTCACCGGAGTGCCCGAAGACGAGAAGCGCAAGATGCTGGTGGACAACGTCGTGGAGTTTTTCCACCTGGACGCAGTCTAGCCAGATCTTAGGACCCATTTCAAAATGCGGCTCGACAAGATCATCATGAACGGTGGAATTCCTCTTTTCCGTTCGTCCTGAGCCCGTCGAAGGACCCAACACCGGGCGTGCGAAATCTTGGAAAAGCCTCTCGGAGATTCAGGAGAAAAGCAATATGTCTAGAGTCAGCGACATCCACCACATAAACGTCGGCATAAGGGACCGGGAGCGGACCAGCGAATGGTATCAGAAAGTCTTCGAAGCCGAGCCCATCGAGCACCCCAGACAGCTGGAGTTGCGCCTGGGATCATCGGAGATCCACTGCCACGTCACGCCGGAACCCGCCTATCTGGAGACCAACCACTTCGCCTTGGAGATCCCCGATTGGGAGGGGATGATGGCTCACCTGACGGCGGTGCGGGTCCCCTTCGACGGAGACCGGCCACCGGGGATCCGGGAGGACACCGACGGACACTACTACGCCTACCTCCGCGACCCCGACGGCAACCTGATCGAACTCATCCACCACCCGGAGAGATGGTAAGGAGACCCCCATCCCGCTGAGCCGAATTTCCCGGCTGGCCGTGTAGTCCGGAATTCATGGACCCATGCCGACAGTAGTTCTCCTCGGTCCCCCTTTCGTAAAGGGGTATTCAGTGGGATTTCCCAATTTCCCAAATATACAATCCTTGGGCTCCCGGCAGATAGCGTCATCGCCTGGCAATGCTATACCCTCTGCCTATCCTTGAGGAAATCCTTGGTAAGACACTAAAATTTGCTGAAAACACCTGTCCGAAAATTAAGAGGACATGCCCATTACGGCTGGGCCATTTTCTCGCTGGCCTTCGCTAACCTGACCGTTGAAGGAGGTATGAAGAACAGCGCCCCAGTGCTTTTCCTGGCCCTTCGCGACAGTTTCGGACGGGGAGCCGCGGCAACCGCCGCGATATTCTCCGTGGGTGGCCTGACGGGCGCTATCGTCGCGCCTTTGCTAGGCAACCTACTGGACCGGTTAGGTCCCAGATACCTCTTCCCGGTGGGAGGGGCGGTAATCTTCCTGGCCTACCTATCCAGCAGCTTTGTATCGGATTTTTGGCAGCTCTTTTTCTTCTACGGAGTACTGGCGACGGTGGGCGAGACCATCGTGTCATCTTTTACCGCCACGGCCGTTCTAGCTCCATGGTTCCCCAGGTCTCGGGGAAGAGTCCTTGGATTGGCTGATGCCGGCAACCCACTAGGACAGGGCATCTTCGCTCCTCTGTCGCAAGTACTGATCTTGGCCTTTGGTTGGCGTATAGCTCTCCGGGTTCTAGGCCCCATATTCTTCCTGTTGGTCGCCCCGGCCAATCTGCTATTTCAGAGGCGTCCACCGTCCATATCCACACCGATAGAAGAACAAGAAAACGGAGCCGATGGGATACCGGGAGTCGCGGTCCAAGCCGATGACACAACCGGCGGGCGTCCCGGCGTTCCAGAGCACCCTGCGGCACGAGAGCAATTCCGGGCGATTCTCAGAGGCGCGCCGCTTTGGTGCCTGGTCTTAGCCCGAACTACAGCCGCTGTAGGCCATCAAATGACCATCTTGCACCTGGTGGCCTTTTTCGTAGCCTCCGGTTATTCCCATCTGGAAGCCGCCTCTACCATCGGAGTGGTAGGGCTCATAAGCCTGGGGGGCCGCCCACTTACCGGCGCCCTGTCCGACTACGTAGGACGGGAATTGATATACACCGTTGGGCTGGGGATGCAGGTGGCGGGCATTCTGGTGGTACTGGTGCTGGGAGACGGTGAAAGCTTTTGGCCCATCGTCCTCTTCGTCGGGTTGACCGGCCTCAGCGACGGGATCGCCGGGATAGCAGTGGGGGCCAAAGCGGCTGACCTGTTTCCCTCTTCAACCCTGGGATCGGTGATGGGATTGGTGCAAAGCGGGCGGGGAGTGGGGGTGATGGCCGGCCCTATACTGGGCGGCCTGCTGTACGACCTAAACGGCGACTACGTCCTAGCTTTCTCCTTAGCCGTGGTCATGATGGGAGTGGCGGTCGTTTTCATGTGGAGCGCCCGAATCACCGGGGGTAGGGGGAGATATTGAGGAAATGGAAGCGTGATGGAACAATGACGCTTTGATGTCGATGAGCCTATCCATTCACGTAGACCTAGCTTGAATAATGACCAGCGGACTTTGGTATGCTTGGGCGCGTTACGAGGGTTAACGATTAACAAATATTTTCCGTAGACTGATGACTGGTGCTCAAGATTACGGGGGCGAATCAGCAATAACTTGAGGAAACGGCCGTGAGTATGCACATGCGATTCGTAGGAGTCCTGCTGCTCGTTTTTGGAATCAGCCTGTCATGCACCCAGCCTCTTCCAACTGCCACATCGCCGCCAGACCCCACTCCACCACCGACATCAGTCCCAACCGCCACACCCAAACCCACCCCGGCGGCGACACCGGTTCCGACTGCTAGGCCCACTCCGATACCTACCCCTACAGCCGCCCCAACACTTACCCCGGAGCCTACATCCACACTAGTACCAACCGCTACGCCAACGCCTCCTACCGCGGCACAGATATTCGCCCGGATATCCCCATCCGTGGCCTTCATCGAAACTCCTTCCGGTTCGGGAAGCGGCGTGCTAATCGAAGGTGGCTACGTTGTGACCAACGCACACGTGGTGTGGCCTTTCGACGAGGTTCGGGTAGTCTTTCCCAACGGAGCGGATTTCACCGCTGCTCCGGTGAAGAGTATAGACGTTTTGGGCGACCTGGCGGTGATCGGGCCCATCGACTTCTCCGATCCCGGTAAGCTGCAGACCCCGGACCTCCCTCGCCCCGTGTCCATCTCTCCATCGCTACGAGTAACTCCCTCGCCGGTGGTATTCACGAACGGAGAGGACCTGGCTGTCGGTAGTGACTTGTTCCTGATAGGCTATCCCGCTGAGTCATTGCCGTTCCCCCAGCCTGCAATCAGCGGTGGGGTATTGTCCCGGTTTCGGGAGTGGGAGGCGTTAGAAATTACCTACTTCCAAACTGCCACAGCGATCGCCGGCGGCCAGAGCGGAGGAGTACTCGTATCTAGTGTTGGTGAAGTGATCGGTATCTCTGGACTTGTCTTTTCCACGGAGGAGGCCCGTTTCGGGCTTGTAGCCTCGGCTGCGGATGTCATGCCTCGGGTCGAGGGATTGATCGCTGGCGATGACGTGTCTGGCCTGGGGGCCAGGCCGGTGCCAACGCAAGGGGGCGGGCTGGCGCACAACTTATCGCTGGCGAATGCTTGGGAATTGGGCACATACGTGATCAACGTCCCAGCGCGCACTCACATTGAAGTCGCGGTGGAAAGCGCGAACAATGCGGCGATGTCACTGTTCGACGTGAACAGCATCCGATGGCTTGCCATCGACGAAAATATCGCCGGAGTAGAATCCGGGTCGGTGCGGACAGACTTGTCAGTTCCTTATTTCTTATCGGTGGGACAAACCTCCGAGGCAAGTGGAAATTTTAGGATTTCCAGCAACCGACATCTCATCCCTTACCTGGACCCCGACGATGGCAAGACGATTGGCATGGACGAGACGGTGGTGGCCGCTATGGACTTCCCCGGTGACGTTGACTATTTCTTGATCGACCTAAAGGCAGGCGAGACCATCGAAATCAACGCCGATTCCTTAAACATCGATACTCTGGTCCGGGTCCACTACCCGCGAGCAAAGGAGATAGTGCTGGATGACGATAGCGGTGGCGGCCTGTTCGGTAACAATGCCAAGGTAGTGTACCGGGCAGTCCGGGACGATAAATTCTTCGTGGTCGTTGGCGCCGCCAGATTTGGCACAGGTGGATACCTACTGACTGTATCTCAAGCGGCACCCGACGCCTTGTTGACTCCCGCGACGCACGTTGAGCCGTCCCCTACGGACGATTACAACCTGTCCACCATGTTGCCCAACCTGAACGACCTACCCGCGGGATTATCCATTGGTAGCGAAGGTTTCGTAGAGGATACTGATGCTTTAGCCGAGTATGGAAGGGAGTTTAAGGCGGGGGACCCTGTCGCCCAACTGGGGATGTCGTTGGTCACCAGCTTAACCACCAGTGTAGAGCTCCAGGAAAGTGAGGCCGAAGCCAAGTTTTTCGTCAGCCTATTAAATGGATTGGACCCTCAGGTAATTGGCGAGGCATTGGTTAAGAGAATGGCAGAGGAAAATCTCAGCCAAAGCGCAATCCTCGTGAGCTCCGGATCCGTTGACGTATCCGAGCTGGGTGATGCTACGGGGCTAGTGTTCCGAATCGAGTCCGCTGAAAGAAACCTTGACTTTTACTGGGTGGTTTTCTCCCGTGGACCCCTGAATGTTTTGGGAATGGTCGCAGGGCCTCAGGTCACATCAGTGGATACCATCTCCATAGCCAAGCTCATCATCGAACGGATCGATAACAGTCCGCCTCGTATGACCATTCGTGGAGCCGTCATCGCCGACGCAAACCCCTCAAAGACTGCCATCGACCAGATACTGTTCACTCTGACCAACCCCGGAGGGTCGGCGGGACCTGTGAATCTGTCTGAAAGTAGCACGACCGTGACTTATCTAGACGACAATCAAGCCATCGACTGTATCGCCATCAATTGGTCACTATCGCCCCTTCGAGGTTTGAGTGAAGCCGGTTGCACCTGGTCCACCAAGTGGATAATTGGCTCTGGCGTTGATGTCGATCCAGGAGAAGAGGTGGCCTTGAAGGTGACCCTTACGCAATTGAGGCCACTACTTGGCAAGAATACAGAGTTCACCATCCCAATTAATTCTCCGGGTAGTGCTCCGGTGATTTTTAACCGAACCACTCCGACTGAATTAAGGACCATCATGAACCTACAGGGCCATGCAGTAGTTCCGCCGCCAGCTTCGATCCCGACTTCCACTCCTAGCCTTTCCGAGACACAGGCTCCGCCGTCACTACTACCCACTCCCACGCCAACTCGGACTTACATGATTGCATTCGCGTCTCTGGAAGATGGTAATTATCATATCCATATCTCAGACGCCAACGGGCAAAACGTGCGGCAATTGACCTTTGGTAACTCCTGGGATTGGCCACATGACTGGTCTCCCGATGGTGAGCAAATTGCCTACACTAAGTGGTCACAGACTGATGGGGTCTGGGATGCAGCGATCTTTACAATCTCAGCGGACGGTTCCGGCCAACAAGCCCTCATAGATGATCCTGAATCCAGAGACCAATGGCCACGCTGGTCGCCGGATGGTGAACAGATCGTTTACGTCTCCGATAGGGATGGCAACCGGGAAGTTTATCTTGCTAACGCTGATGGCACAAACCGGCGTCGCATGACCAACAACACATTCGACGATATTCGGCCAGACTGGTCACCCAATGGGCGTTACCTCGCATATAGCTCTGAACGGGATGACGGTCGGCAAATCTACCTGTTTGAATTGCGGACTGGGGTCGAGAGAGCCATGACTTCGGGGGACCCGAATAAACGGCATCCGGCCTTTTCTCCAGACGGTAGATGGCTTGCTTACCAAGGTTTCGAAGGCCCGCCCAATAGCAACGATAGCAGCCCTGTGTCCGAGATTTACCTATTCGATTTGGAGGCGGAGCAAACATTCCTGGTGACAACGGAGGAACAGAGCGCATGCTGTGTAGAGTGGTCGCCCGATAGTGCCTACTTGTACTTTCAATTTGATATTCCTGGTCTAGATCGAAGCGCTATCTTCAAAACCTCTTTGAATGGTGGAACTCCCGAGTTATTGCTCCGTGGTCATCGGTTGGTCCAGCTAGTTGTATCTCCTAATTCGGAGCAACCGAAGTAACCGGGTCGTTGCCTGGGTATCCTAACGTACCTCAACTACCATCTCTACCACCGGTTCTGAATCCTAGCTTCGAAGCCGTTCGCCCCGGCATCCAAGGGTTCGGCTATAATACCCACCGACAACGGCACACGGGAGTGACATAAGTGGCAATCAAGATTGACCTCCGGGTCCCGCCCTGCGGCCCGGCAACCGAAGTGGCTGATTTCGTTCGCCAGTGCGAGGATGCCGGATTCGACGGCGTCGGGATGTTGGATTCTCAATTATTGGAACGGGACATATTCGTCAGCATGGCATTGGCGGCTCAGGCCACCGAGCGAATCCGGATTTCAGCGGCAGTGCTGAACCCGGTGACCCGCCACATCTCGGTAACCGCTTCGGCGGCCAAAACGGTGGCCGAACTGGCGCCGGGCCGAATCGAGTTCTGGATCGGACGGGGATTCAGTTCGGTGCAGACCATCGGCGTGCCCCCGGCCACTGTTCGGGAGATGCGCCGGTCGGTATTGGACTTGAAGAGCATTCTGGCCGGTGAAGAGGTGTCCTATAACGGCGCGGTCAGCCGCATGCGCCACGGCGACGCCGATATGCCGCCCATTTACATCGCCGCCACCGGTCCGCGAATCACCGAAGTTGCCGGGGAGGTGGCCGACGGCGTATTACTTCAAGTAGGGATCCATCCCAAAGCCGTGGAAGTGGCTCGTCAGCATTTGCACGAGGGAGCCAGACGGGCCGGGCGAGACCCCAAGGACCTGAAAATCATCCTCTGCGCCACCACCGTTATTCACGAAGACCAGCACGAGGCTCGCGAACTGGTCCGCCCCATGTGCGTCCAGCGGCTCATCGAAGGTTCTCACACCCGGTACCTCCAGGCCGCCGGCATCGACCCGGGGGAATTGGAGATCCCCGCTGAACTCAACGAACTCTACCCCGACGTGATTCATGCCGAGGACTGGGAAAGGGCCAAAGAGCTTTGCTCATTCCTCCCCGACGACCTTTTGGCCCAGATGTGCGACGTGATAGGTCTCGTAGGCACTCCGGAATATTGTGCGCAGCGTCTGCGCGAAGCCGAAGCCAACGGCATCGACCACCTGTACTTGATGACCTCGGCGACCTACGATTATCCCCATCGAGAATTAGCCGCCTTCAAGGAGACCATCTTCCCCGCCTTGGCTGCGGGATGACGGTTTGACTCGACATAACGTGAGGCTTTGGTGAACCGGATGCCGCTGGCGGTTGCGGTGATTTTGGGCTTGGCGCTGGCCTTGGCCGCCTGCGGTGGTCCAGCCACTCCTGGGATTTCAGGACCAACTCCGGATTCACCAGCCAGACAGGCCGCCTCGCCCGCAGCATCTCCTGTGCCAACTCCATTTCCATCAACGACGGCGGCAAACAGGAAGAGTCTTCCGTCACCGAAACCGAGCCAACCTCCGGTAGTAGCAAACCAAAGCCCACCTTCACCTGAACCGGCCCAGCCTTCGGTCATAGTTTCTCCCACCACCCCTCCATCGCTTTCGCAACCGACTGCTATCCCCCAAACCGCTGCCATCCCTCCCGTAACTACCAGCCCGCCTCTCACCCTCGCCCCGCTTAAACCCATGCCGGCCGCCAGGTCCTTCCCCAAGCTGAACTTCCGCCGTCTTACCGGCTTGGCCCAACCCGACGATGGCCGTGACGTTCTGTACGTCACTGAGCAAAAGGGATTTATTAGAGCCTTTCCGAACCGCCAGGACGTGGACAAGTCCTCGATCTTCTTGGACATCACCGTCCGGGTTAACGAAGGTGGGAACGAAGAGGGGCTTTTGGGTTTGGCCTTCGATCCCGGCTACGAGAACAACGGTCTATTCTACGTCTACTATTCTGCGAAAAATCCCCGGCGCTCGGTGGTGTCACGGTTTTCGGTAAACCCTGATGATCCGGGCAAAGCGGATCCGCGTAGTGAGTCGATCGTCCTGGAAGTTGCCCAACCTTTCAGCAACCACAACGGAGGCCAGATCGCTTTCGGGCCCGACGGCTATTTATACATCGGCTTGGGCGATGGAGGACGCGGCGGCGACCCTATGCTAAACGGCCAAAATACCGCGACGTTACTGGGGTCGCTGCTCCGCATCGACGTGTCTGACGTGAACGGACGGTTTAGGTATCGTATCCCCGGAGACAACCCATTCTCATCCGTCGCCGGGGCCAAAGCTGAAATCTGGGCCTACGGCTTTCGAAATCCCTGGCGATTTTCCTTCGACCGGGAGTCAAGCGACCTCTGGCTGGGCGACGTGGGGCAAAACCTGTGGGAGGAGATAAATCTGGTCAAAAAGGGGCGCAATTATGGTTGGAACTTGATGGAAGGAGCCCATTGCTTCCGGCCCAGAAACGGTTGCAACGAGACCGAATTGGAGTTGCCCATCGTCGAATACAGCAGCAGCCAGGGGTGTTCGGTAATCGGCGGGTACGTGTACCGGGGAACCCGGCTGCCGTCCCTATCCGGGGCCTATCTTTACGCCGATTTTTGCCGGGGCACCGTCTGGGGTCTGCGCCACGACGGCCGAACAGTGACCGAGCACACGCTCCTGGCGAAATTAGACGTCCAGATCACTTCCTTCGGCGAAGACCGGGCTGGCAACGTCTACATCCTCTCCCGGGACGATGGCATCTATCGATTCGCTAAACCGTAGAACCCGGCCTGGCTCAGACGGCGCTAGACCCTAGCCCCGTTTTTCCTTAAGAAACCGCCGATGGCCGCTGTGTCAGGGAAGCCAGCAGCGTCCGCGAAACCGCGGTTATATCGTCCACGGCTGCTTCAAAGACGGCTGTATTCACCTGAGAAGGATGCCGGTAGCCGCTGATTTTACGGACGAACTGGAGAGCGGCCGCCCGCACTTCGCTTTCGTCGGGTTGGCTGTCTGCGGACCGCAAGACCTTGATGCTTCGGCACATATCCACACCTTTACGCTAGAAACTATCCCCAAGATTCTCACTTTACGCGCCAGCATAACAGGCGATCCGTTGGACTAGCAATCCAAGCCCGTCCCCGACCGCCGGCCGCTAAATTAGGGGGCCAGTGGTTACCACATGAGATTGGGCCACTTCCGAGAATAGGATAGCAGTTGACGCGCTTGGTGTATGGACTCCCCGGCCTCCTTACTTGCCGAACCGGTGACCGATTGGTGACCCGGATGTCGTTATATAAGTTTTGGGATACCAGAGAGTTACATGATTGGGGGATTTATTTTATCTGAATCCCCCAATCTTAGCTCTTGTCGAGGCTGATGCGTTGCTTGGTTCCAGGGGCTAAATATTCGGGATTACCAATTGAATCCTTGGTGACGGAATTTTTTCTTCCATCGTGCGGAATTGGCAGGAAATGACAAGATGAGTACAAGCAGAATAGTAATGTTTCTCACTCTGGCGCTGGCTTTGGCTTTCGTGTCGATAAGCACTTCGGTTGAGGCATCACGCATCACAAAGAGACCATTCGCTGAACAACCTGGTGAAGGAGTCGACATAGACTATTCAGCAGAATTAAAGAAAAACAAAGGCGGCACTATCTCAGTAGACGTTACTTTTACAAACAACGGGAAGGAAGACGTTGTCATTCTTTTTTGCTTCATGATTGAAACGACAAAGGGTGAGGCCACTAGGGCCACGAAAGAATGGGTCTTGGTTAAGGAAGGAGATACACTTAAGTGCAAGGAAGATAATGAGGAAAACTTCCCTGGCACCACACATACGCGGGACACCGATCATCACACTTCCCATCTGGGTTGCCGGGTTGTAACTATCGAAGCCGGGAAGACCGCAAAGGAGTCTTTTAAGACCCCCACGGCCTTTGACGCGGGCGAAGGCATCAAATTCTCCGAGCGGGATTTTGAGCTTGCCTATGCGGACGTAACCCTTTTAAAGAAGGGTGACAAAGAATTCATTAAGTACGATGAGGAATCCTGCAAGGATGTACCGGGAGATGAGCATTATCTGAAGATTCTCGGTGGCGAAACTGATCGTTTTGTGACAGAGTGGGCGATCATCGACCAACCGGTTAATCACCCTTACGTGACCCTTGCCGACGGTAGCAAGATATACGTGACGTTCGCCGATTGGCCGTGTATGTACCCTGAGTTCCCTCTCCAATTTACCCCGTACCCAATATGCCCAATACTTACGGGTGAGCCACCTCCCGTGACCGTGACCACCAATCTGTTTGACGTGCATACCATGGCTAAAGGCCGGGAGCAGGACACATTTGCCGACCTTGTCGTGGAGATCATAGGGGGAGACCCAGAAGATTTCCAGGTCGTAACCGAGCCGGGCCTAGGTGTTCCCTTCTCCATTAGTCCACTGGAACTTAGGCAAGGAACTCTCACCGTCATTCCTACCTCGCCTTTGGAAGAGGGGGATAGCATACGGGTTAGATTGTTCATGCATGACATAGAACTGGACGAAAATCTGTTCGCCAACGTAGTCGATTACATCGAGGACACAGAGCCGCCGGTGGTCGTCGACTCCTCTGCAAGTATAAACCCACAGCAGCAACTGGAAGTGGAGATCGTGGTCTCAGACGTTACTACTACCCCAGATGAAGCTTTACTCTGGCTGAGCAGTAATGGTGGAGATACATGGGAATCGGTCATTATGGACCGCGTGACACCGTTCCCGCAAGCGGGCAAACTACAAACCTACACAGCAACAATCGATCCAATTCCGCTTGGTTCCGAGGTGACGTATTTCATCGAATCTCACGATGCGGTGGATAACGTCTCCTTCACCTTGCCCGCCTCTATCGACGCTCCTCCAGCCACTGCGGCGTCTCCGCCGCCCGATGCCGCCACGCCCTATCCGACGTCTGAGCCTTCCGGCACTCCCATTCCCTTCCCAACACCGGGGCCTGTAGGAGAGGGATGCTCCTCTTCGTCCGATATGCCGCTGGCCGCGGGCATGGCCAACTTCCTGTTCCTGCTCGCTCCATTGGGCGGTGTCTGGAGTTTACGGAGGCTCAGATATTGCCGGTGATGGCGAAGTCGACGTAGTAGTGAATTAGCGCCTATCTTGAGCCCGCCACGCTACCTTGGTTGCAAATAAACTGCCTCAACGGCTTAGAACCATCGTCAATGCCGTGAGGGATAACACGTCAGCCAACCGTCAGTATCATTTGGGCGCCACGGCTCAAGACCCGCGTTCCGTTAAGGCACCGCACATAGCCACAGGCTACTCGGGCGGATTGGCGGGGGCGGTACCCGACTGGTCTTCGGCGG
>PAJQ01000018.1 GCA_002710215.1 Chloroflexota bacterium
CCATCCCCACAAAAGGTGGGATGGGGTCTATGAGCTGAGCTCGATTTTGAACCGACCGTTGTTGGCGGCATCGCAAGCGAGCCGAACTCTTCAACCGCTCTCATCACGAGGGATAACTGGAGAAGATCCGCTAGGAGGTTGCTGCAGGACGTCTCAGGACCCTGGTTGCTGCACTTATTGCTGCAATCAGGGATTATAGGCTTCAATAAAGCGCTAAGAGTCCGTAGCCAATTTGTATCTGGTCGGGGCGGGCAGATTCGAACTGCCGACCTCCTGGTCCCAAACCAGGCGCCCTGCCGCTGGGCCACGCCCCGACTTGTATCGCCAGGATGGAAACGGTCCTCTCCTGGGGAGGAAATCACCCTACCGGCCCTTTAGCAAGGATGCAAGGGTGATTTGAAGTTGGTGTCCGATGGTACCCCCGGAGAGGGTCGAACTCTCGTCTCTGGCTCCGGAGGCCAGCACTCTATCCACTGAGCTACAGGGGCTTGCACAAGTAAGAATATCATGGGCGGACCGGGCCAACAAGTTGACGCCGCGCTGCCACCTGAGGCCGGAGGCGGCTGTCACGACGCTAAAGTAGACAAGGCTACAGCCCAGCGATAGACTACCACCTAACCATAAACCATCCAAATAATCGCATCGGTGACGGAAGCATTAAAAATAACTCCGCGCTCTCTGAGTCCTCTGCGGTGAGTAGTAGTATCCCCTCCCACATCCAGCAAGGAGGTATCCCCCATGCCTGTGTTCACGCCAGAATATCTACACAAGGTGGCCTATCACATCTATAGGGCCAAGGGAGTTTCCCACGAGGAGGCCGAGGTGGTGGCCACCCACCAAGTTAAGGCCAACCTGGTGGGCCACGACTCTCATGGCGTCATCCATATCTCCGAGTACGTGGAGCGTATCAACAAAGGGCATATCGTTCCCGGCGCTCCTTTCGTCGTGGAAAAGGAGGCTCCATGCACCGCCGTGATCAACGGTAACTGGGGGTTCGGGTTCGTGGTCACCGAAAGGGCCATGCGCATGGCCATCGAGAAAGCCAAGGTGAATGGAGTGGCCTCCATCACCGTCCATTACCAGAGCCACATAGGGCGTCTGGGCGACTACCCCACTATGGCGATACAGGAAGGAATGATCGCGATAGTCACCGCAGATTCCGGGGCCGGCCCCAAGGCGGTGGCGCCCTTCGGCGGACGGGCCCGTAGGCTGGGGACCAATCCCATATGCATCGGCGTTCCCAGCGATTTGGAAGGCCCGGTGCTGCTGGACATGGCTACCAGTGCCGTGGCGGCCGGTAAGATTGCCCTGGCCCGTAACCGGCGGGAACCGGTGCCCCTGGGTTGGATCATCGACAAGGACGGCAACCCCACCACCGACCCCGAAGACTACCGGGCCGGCGGAGCCATCCTGCCCGTGGGGGCGGATCAAGGCCACAAAGGGTACGGCATGTCCTTTATGGTGGAGGTCTTCTCGGGACTGCTTACCGGCCTTGGGTTCGGCCTAGACCCCCTGGCCCGGCATAACGACGGCTGCTTCATTACGGTCTATAACGTGGAGCACTTCAGGCCGTTGGCCGAGTTCAAGAAAGAAGTCAAGGAATTCGCCGAGTTCGTCAAAACTTCGCCCCCGTCTGCCGGGTTCTCCGAGGTCATGTATCCCGGCGAGCCGGAGTACCGTACGGAGCAGACCCGGCGTAGGGACGGTATCGACGTGGAAGAGGACACCTGGCAGCAGATCACTACGATGATGGAAGAGTTAGGGGTAATAGATGCGGTGGGTCAGCCGTAATAGCGGGAAATAAGTCTTCACAATGGAGGAAACATGACCACCGGCCACATCGACCTTAACGGATTTATCGTGGCCCAATTTGAGGGCCAGAGCCGCTGGATCAAGACAGCGACCGACGGATTAACCGACGACCAACTGCATTACCGTCCTACCGCCGATACCAATTCGATCGCTTGGCTGATATGGCATCTGAGCCGTTGGCGGGACCGCATCGGTTCAAGGATCTGTGTTGAGAATGAGATTTGGGTGTCCGGGGGTTGGGCAGAGAAGTTTGGCATCGAAGCCGATCGTACCGGGCTGGGTGACACGCCTGAGCAGGTTGAAGCCTTCCGGGTAGACCGTGATCTGCTTCTGGGATACGCCGAAGCGGTGCATGAGACCACCGTGAAGCGGGTTTCCGGTCTCACCCAAGATCAGTTCGACCGGCCGGTTGGCTACATCCAGGACGAGCGCCCTGCATGGAACGCGTTGGTCAGCGTCTTGAGCGACTCGGGACAGCACATCGGACAGGTTAGTTACCTCCGAGGCATGGTAACCGGTTTGGGTTGGCGCTGAGCCAACGCCATGGCGGCGGACAGGCGCAATCCTTATCAGCCCTTCGACCGGTCCCTTAAGAGAGCTTCCTGCAAGGCAGAGAGCTCTCATCGGTAGAACTCTTGGCGGCCGGTAAGTCCAACACCAATTATAAGCTGATACTTGGCGACGGCCAGCGATTCGTCCTGCGCCTCTACAGTTACGGCGACGCCCAGCGTGAAGTCTACGTGATGGGCTTGGCCCGTGATCTAGCTCCGGTCCCCCAAGAGATTCACCGGGGAGAAAACTGGTCCGTGTTTTCCTTCATGGACGGGGGGTGTTGGAAAGGTTGCCCCAACATTCCGGTGCGGCGGCTGAGGCGCTAGTCAGGCTATCCTCAATCGTGTTCCAAGAGCCGAGTTGGATCAATTCGGACGGGTCTGTGTCTCCTTTCCCGTTCGGTGGGGTGCGAGGGTTCATTGCCGAATCTCTAGACAAGGCCGACGTGCGAGCATGGATCGGCGAGGAATCCGTGGTCCGGATCGAGCAGATAATGAAAGGGGAATCCGGGCGGTTGGAAGAACTGGAGTCCGAGTGCGGGCTGGTCCACGGGGACTTCAATCCCACGAACATTCTGATTGACGATGGAGCAGTCAGCGGTGTTTTGGACTGGGAGTACTGGCATTCAGGCACGCTCTACATGGACATCGGCAACCTTCTCCGGCATACACCTGCTGAATACCACGGGCAGATCAAGACGGGCTTAGAAGCAGGCGGGATGAGACTGCCCAAAGACTGGACAGAACGGGCCCAGCTTGTGGACCTAACCAGTCACCTGGAGTTCCTGACTTCCAGCAGGTCAGACCGTTTCAAGCAGCGGTGCGCCGCCAGGGTTCATGGATTTATCGAGAGATTTGGCGGCAGGGCTTCGGGGTAAGGAATAGTCGCCTAGATATGGGCTCGTGGTTCGACAAGCTTACGACGAACGGACACTTGGTGCTCTACCGCTGCGCCTGTAGTTTCACCAGAACGGGAATCTCGTCGATCTTGGACTGGTCCAGGTCTTCCCAATATATGCCGATGGGACGGGGCAACTCGCCGTCGCACAGAATGGTTTCCTGGGGCGTCGCTACGTAGCTTAGGGGCACGTCGTGGTGGGTCCAGGGCAGTTCTTCATCCAGTAATTGCACGGCGTGGACGGTGGTGACCACCGGCGTGTCAGGTCCAACTATCCCGGCTGCCGCCGCCAAGCCGTACTCCAGGTCAGCATATCCACCGCCCTTGCCCACTCGGGTGCCGCTCCGGTTGGTGGCCACCGAACCGGATACGACAAGGTCCACCGGGCGCATCTCTTCGATGGTCACCAGCCTGCCGTGGCGAAATGCCCCGGCAATCGTAGCGGCGCCCGCCGGTGATACCTGTAGCACCGCCGGGTCCAGCTCGACGAAGCACTCCTCCTCGCGAAGCCGGGGCACCGCCATGTAGACTATCTTCCCCTCTTCCAAAGCCCGCCGGCGGAGTGGCCTTTGTGGGAGGTCCGGGTTGCTCTTCACTACTCGGGCGGCTTTCCACGCCTGCAACTCGAACACTCGCTCCGCCGCCTCCTGCGTGCCGTGGAAGTCGGGGATCCGGTCATATATACTCCTGCCCCCCTTGTAGGCTCCTTCCTGCACCATGGCGGACCAGACCGCTTGGCGGATGGTATCCTTATCTCGCATCTTCAACATCCTTCCTTCAAGTGGCGGATATTGTATCAAGTGGCCCTTCGTTGGGATCTCTCATGACCAGTTTATGTTCGGGCGCCCCGCTGGCCAGCGGGAGTTTTGCTCAGTTTGCCTCTGGAGAGGGTAGCGCGAACCGCGCCAGGATGCGCTCGAAGCGCAGATTCAAGAATGCCGGAGCTGTTTGGAGGGACATCCAGAAGGCGACGGGGACTTGCCCATCGACCCATCGTCTCCACAGAGCGGGCACCTCCGCCGCAATAACGCTGGCGGGTGTGGGGCCGAGAGAGTTAATCGAAGCACATTCCATTGCCGCAGGGCATCACAAACTCCAACTGTTAGACCCCAAATTAATCTGAGTTTGTGACCGCCTCTGTCAATGGGTTCCGGATTGGACTGAGGGGTCCAATAATCTGCGGTTCGCTGATAATGTTCAGAGGGAGACAGTTTACTTTGGGGCAAATCCCACTGCGGTAGGTTCCAGTGGGACAGTTACTGCCGGAGGAGTTTCCGTTTCCTCCTCGGAAGTCGACGGTGAGACCAATACCGGCTCATCGGTTGCCGGTGGGGCCAGGACGACCTCAGAACTTGACGATTCCGGCTCGTCGGTTGACGGTGGGAGATGACCCACCCCAGTACTCCCTGGTAGAGGACCTCCCTGCGGGGCAACTGCCTGCGGGGCAACTGCCTGCGGGGCAACTGCCTGCGGGCCAACTGCCTGGGGTCCAACTGCCTGGGGTCCAACNGNCTGGGGTGCAGCTACCAGCGGGCCGACTGCCGGCGGGGGACCTCCTCCCGGNGCATTGTAAGTTGCCACGCCCTGATCCGCGGCTCTTGNAATCTTGGATACNGCCGTGCCTATGACTAGGGCACCCGCCACAATTTTGTTATCTCTTCCTGCCTCCGCTGCAATATTACTAGCTGCTCCTGACTTTATGAGAAGGCCTCCTGCGGCGGCTAATGCGACGACTTCCAATGCATGGAGGACTGTAGACACACCCATAAGGACTTTCCTGCGTAGCGGGAAATTTGTATTGGCGCCCATATAGTCAGTGATAGCCGTTAGTACCGCTCGGATGGCTTTCGTGAGGCCGAATGCCAATACTGCGGGATTGACAGTGGCCGCAGCCGCGCCCGCAACGATTGCCATGGCAGCTTCCAGTATCCGGATACTGTCGATTAATACCAGCTGTAGCGGTGATGGATTGTCCCCTCCAATTATCGTCAATATGCCGCGCACCAACTTGACGACCCCTATGCCGATCGCTAACGCTCCAGGAAGAACTGCGGTCCCTCCAGTGATAGTGGTGAGAGCGACTCCCGCACCAATTGCCAAGAGTGCCTCTGCTATTATGAGACTTCCTTTCAGCCACGTTGGTATAAATCCAGCCAACTGGGTCGTCTCAGCCGGATCAAGGAACTGGGTTACTACAGTGATGCCACCGTAAGAAGCCGCGCCATGCAAGCCCATCTTGCACTGAATCGTGTCTTGCCAATCCGCGTAGGCTTCGCTCGTCATGGTGGAATAGCCAATTCCCTCAAGGCCATATCCACCTAAGGGCGTGAGTTTATCGTGATTAGGAGCGGAGGGAGCGTCGTTTTTCTGGGAGCCAGTTTCACCCTGCAACTGAGCCGGCGTTGCGCCGGTGGCAAATCCCCCCTGGAGCGGCTCATTCTCTTCGAAGTTCGCTTGCGTTCGCACTGGGGCAAACTCGCCCTGGTTCAACTGTTCCTCTTCAAATGCAGCTTGCCGTTGTACCGGCGCGGAATCGGCTTTCAGATCAAACTCGCCTTCTTCGAGCGTCTCTGGCGACTCATGTGCTGGGCCGGACACGTTGCCTGTTTGCGGCCGTTGCGACGGCACGCGGTGGTTGCCGTCGGCCAGGGCTTGCATCCCGGAAAGATTCCTGGCCTGTGGGCTATAGTCTGCCATTTCCTGCATGGCTCGCAAGTGCTGGGCCTGGGCACTGTTGTTCACCATCAACTGCATTTCGGCAAGCTGTTGGGCTTCCAGGCGGTTATCGACAAAGGAAAATGCCGCCTTCTTGCCTTCATTTTTCTGAGAAAGCTGATTTTCAGCCGCTTTGGTCTGGTTTTCTCGGCTCTTATCGGTGCGGTTCTGCACGTCCAAGGCCTTCTTTTTTCAGTCTATCCATAGTGTATTAACTCGGGAATTTCCAGATCGGACTGGTTGGCACGAATACTTGCCACGTTGTGATGACCCGAACTATAAAATGGTGTCTTGAGGGCGTCAACTACGCTGCGATTCTGGCAAATCTCAGGCGGCATCATCTCCAGCATCGACACCATGATCGGCTTTGAGACGGTGGCCCAAACCCATGGGCACCGGTTGCCGTAGCCCTGACCGCCTCTCCCACCGGGAGAGGGACCGGGGGTGAGNGCCCCAGCGTGCCTGCGTTGCGGCGGTCGTTGCCATCGTGCTATAATTTTCGACAAGAAGAGAAGGACGAAGGTCATACAAAGCGAATGCTAGACGCTGA
This sequence comes from Chloroflexota bacterium, assembly GCA_002710215.1. Lineage (GTDB taxonomy): Bacteria > Chloroflexota > Dehalococcoidia > Lucifugimonadales > UBA3495 > UBA11650. Next base: position 6,527 of record PAJQ01000018.1, read on the forward strand.
TACTAGAGCGCAGGTCACTCAGGAATACCAAATCCACCACAACGACACCGGCTCCACGGAACTACAGATAGCGATACTCACCGCGAGAATCCATCAGCTTACCGGCCATCTGCGTGTCCACAAAAAGGACGTTCATTCCCGGCGCGGACTGGTTACCTTGGTGTCGAAACGCCGCCGTCTCCTGAACTATCTNACCCAAGAAGACGTCGGACGCTACCAATCGCTGATAGCCCGTCTGGGGTTGCGCCGCTAGAATTTTTGCTCTAAACAACACCCTCCTCAGGGTGTTGTTTCCTATTTGCCCACCGTCCTTACTCAATTAAGCGAGGTTTTTTAACTATTATTATGCCCATAACACTNGAACGCGCCATAGGGCGTGAAAAATTAATCATCGAAACCGGTAAACTTGCCGGTCAAGCTCACGGATCGGTCACGGTTCGATACGGCGATTCCATAGTACTTGTCACTGCGGTGATGTCCGAAAATCCCCGGTCCGCTGAAATGGACTTTCTGCCGTTGACAGTCGATTTTGAGGAAAGACTTTACTCCGCAGGCAAGATTCCGGGCAGCTTTTTCCGCCGGGAGGGACGCCCCGGACAGGAAGGCATCCTTACTTCTCGCCTGATCGACCGGTCGATACGCCCGTTGTTCCCCAAAGGCCTCTACAACGACATTCAGATAACCGTAACCGTTCTGTCGGCAGACCCCGAGCACCCTCAGGACATATTGGCCATGGTCGGGGCCTCTGCGGCATTGTCCATGTCCAAGATCTCGTTCGCGGGACCCGTGGGCTCCTCCAGGGTCGCCTTTAAAGACGGAGAGTACATCGTCAACCCGACCTATCAGGAGACTAAAGACAGCCAACTAAGCTTGGTCCTGTCCANTACCCCGGACGCTATCATGATGATTGAGGCGGGCTCCGAGGAAGTGTCGGAGGAGACGATTCTGGAATGNATCCGCAGGGCTAACGACGCCAACCAAGAAACCATCGGCATGATAAATGAGTTGGTTAGCCGCGCTGGGAACACCAAGGTTGAGGTCAAGGTTGATACCGATGACGCCCAGCAATTGGATACCAGGATTAAATCTATCGTGGATGGCCGGTTGGCATCTTTGCTGGAGGGCAACCCGGACAAGATCGTCCTGGAAGAAGCGGAGAACCGCATCGAAGGCGAAGTGCTGGAACAACTGGGTGAAGACTTCACTTCGCAGAAGATAAAAGAAGGCTTCAAGTCCGTGCTGAAGTATGAAGTGCGCCGGCGCATCTTGGAGCAGGGTATTCGGCCCGACGGCCGCACCACCGCTGAGATCAGGCCAATCTCCTGTGAGGTAGGCCTGCTCCCTCGCACCCACGGCACGGGCCTTTTCACCCGGGGGATAACCCAGGTCCTGTCCATCGTTACCCTTGGGTCCCTGAGCATGAAGCAGGTCTTGGACACGGTTGGCCCCGATGATAAGAAACGGTTCATGCACCATTACAACTTCCCCTCGTTTTCCACCGGTGAGGCCAGGCGAGTCAGCTCGCCGGGACGCCGGGAGATCGGACACGGAGCCCTGGCGGAGCGGGCCGTTCTACCGGTTCTGCCCTCCGAGGAAGACTTCCCCTACACCATCAGGGTGGTATCCGAGGTGCTCAGTTCCAATGGCAGNACCTCCATGGCCAGCGTCTGCGGGACGATTCTGGCCCTGATGGATGCCGGTGTGCCCATAAAGAAGAGCGTGGCCGGCATCGCTATGGGACTTGTCGTCGGCGAGAATGGCCAGCAAGCCATCCTGAGCGATATTCAGGGCGTAGAAGACTTCCTCGGCGACATGGACTTCAAAGTGGCGGGCTCGGCCGACGGNGTCAACGCGCTACAGATGGACGTGAAGATCAAAGGTTTGACCGTGGACATGCTGGGCCAAGCATTGGAACAGGCCCGGGTGGGCCGGCTTCACATCCTAGACAAGATGAACGAAGTCATGACCGAGTCCAGGGACGACGTCAGTGAATTCGCGCCCAAGATGGTCCGGCTGAAGATTCCAGTCGAAAAGATCGGAGCCCTCATCGGTCCCGGTGNCAGAATCATCCGGGGCATCTCCGAGGAGACCGGAACGTCTATCGACGTGCAGGACGACGGCTCAGTCACCATCGGCGGGTCCGACGGCGCCATGCTGCAGCAGGCCCGCGCCAAGGTGGACAGCCTTACCCGGGAATTGCAGGTTGGGGATATCTTCACCGGGAAGATCGTCAGGCTAACCAGCTTCGGCGTGTTCGTCGAGTTGTTGCCCGGACGTGACGGTCTTGTCCGGTCCGGGGACTTGGGCGACATTGAGAACGAAGCTGAGGTCGGCCAAGAGATTACGGTAATGATTCAGGAGATCGACTCTCAAGGCAGGATAAACCTCTCCCGCCGCGCCTTGTTCGGCGACGACGGCANCCCGATTACGCCTCCCCCGCGGCAACCGGTGCAATCCGGTGGGTTCGACCGNGGCCCGCGTCGGCCAGGAGGCTTCGGCGGCGGCCGTGGTCCGCAAGACCGGAACCGGCGTCCCGGCGGCCCTGGCGGACCAGGAGGTCCTGGCCGTGGACCCAGGCCGGGCGGCGGCCCAGGCCGATAGGGGCGTTACCGGCCTAGGNAAGTCCGGTCCAAAACGATTCCAGTCTTATAGACCCGGCCCTGATGTAATCGGAGCTGGGTCTTGCTTTTCCTGATTTCCGGACCGTGTTAACATCGAATTAACCTGGTCCTAATCATGTTTCCTTAGGGGGCGTCATGGCGCCGATTCGAGTGTTAGTAAATGGCGCTACCGGAAAGATGGGTACGGAGNCCGTCTCGGCGGTCTGCCGTGAGGAAGACCTGACTCTGGTTGGCGCCACCTGTCATACCGCTAGGGGTTCTAGTTTGCCCTTGCCCGATGGGTCGAGCGTGCCTCTCTCAACCAACCTGGAAAAGTTGCTGCACGAGACAACCCCCGACGTGTTGGTGGATTTCACCAATGCCACAGCCTNCATGGAAGCGTCACTGATGGCGGCAGGGCGGTCCGTGAATCTGGTGTTGGGAGCAAGCGGTTTGACCGACNACAACCTTCGGCAGCTAGACGCGGTGGCGAACGACAACAACATCGGAGTGATTGTCGCGCCCAATTTCGCCCTGGGCGCGGTTGTCTTGAAGAAGTTGGTGGAACAGGCTGTTGAGTATTTCGACTATGTAGACATCGTGGAATCCCACCACGAAGCCAAGATTGATGCCCCGTCGGGATTCGCTATGGCCCTGGCCAAAAGCATCGGGGACAAAAAGCAGTTCACCCGGAACGTCACCGAGCGGGAAAACCTACCCGGCACCAGGGGCGGCGAATACAACGGCGTGACCATTCATAGTATCCGCATGCCGGGTCGCAGCGCCCATCACGAGGTTATTATGGGCGCTTTGGGCCAAACATTAACCCTGCGCCACGATACCCTGGGCCGGGACTGCTATATGCCCGGCGTGGTGCGCTGCATCCGTGAAGTTGTGAACCGGCGAGGTCTTGTGGTAGGCTTGGAAAACATTTTGGGCTTGTAGCCATGGCCTAGGGAAATCCCGGATTCCGGACATTTCCAAATGTGGCTCCACGGATCNTTCGACAAGCTCAGGACGAACGGAAGAAGGGACTTTGCGCCTTCCTGATGAGCGCGTCGAACCAGTTTCGTTCTAGAAGGTCAACGGTGCACGAACTTTCCATAGCAGTTGTTGGGGCCACCGGAGCGGTGGGGACACAATTCCTGAGTATTCTCGAGAAACGTTACGAGAAGCTGCCCAACATCAAGTTGCTGGCCTCCAGCCGCTCGGCTGGCAAGGTGCTTACCGTGGGCGGCCAAGAGATCGTCGTGCAGGAAACCACCGAAGGTTCCTTCCGGGATGTGGACATCGCGTTCATCCGCGTGCCTACGGAGGTCAGCCGGAAACTGGTGCCTCAAGCCGTGGCGGAAGGAGCGGTAGTGATCGATGACAGCTCGGCTTTCCGCATGGACGAAACCGTTCCTTTGGTGGTCCCGGAGGTCAACGGGCAAGACGTGGAATGGCATAACGGGCTCATCGCCAATCCTAACTGCTCCACCACCCCTCTGGTCATGTTGTGCCATCCCCTGCGNCAGCGGAACCCCATCNTACGTATCGTCGCCGACACCTATCAGTCGGTCTCCGGCGCCGGCGCTGCTGGTATCGTGGAGCTTGAACGGCAAAGCCGGGAGTTGCTGGACGGCAAGGATAAGGTGCAGGCGGAAGCGCTAGACCAGCAGATAGGCTTCAACGTCATCCCACACATCGATCGTTTCCTCGACGATGGCTACACCAACGAGGAACGGAAAATGATGCAGGAATCCCGGAAAATCATGCACGCGCCGGACATTGCCATATCGGCCACTTGCGTGCGCGTCCCGGTCTATGTATCCCACAGCGCCGCGGTGCACGTTGAGTTTGAGCGTCCCATGTCGCCGGGAGAAGCCCGAGAGGTGCTGGAGGCTGCTCCTGGGGTGACCGTGCAGGACGATCCTGCCAAAGCAGAATACCCGATGCCCTGGGATGTCACCGGAACCGACGACGTTTTCGTCGGCCGTATCCGACGGGACGTGTCCCACCCCAACGGGCTGGTCATGTGGGNCGTGTCGGACAACTTGCGTAAAGGTGCGGCCCTTAACTCGATACAGATCGCCGAGGAATTGGTGGCGCGTCGTTGCCTCCAGACTCGGCATCAAAGCAGCGTTACTCGTTAGCGCTGCCGCTGTTCAGATCCGGAAGTCTGATAATGCAGGAGCTCCATCATGACAGAGATAGGCAGGCTAATAACGGCGATGGTCACTCCATTCGATGAGAAGGGAGCGGTGGACTACGAACAAGCCAAGTGCTTGGCCAATGCCCTTCTNGACTCGGGCAGCGACGGGTTGGTGATCACCGGCACCACCGGAGAAGGCCCGACCCTCAGCGCCGAGGAAAAGATCCGGCTTTACGCCGAGGTTAAAGAAGCCATCGGTTCCCGGGGCGCGGTCATCGCCGGCACCACCGACAACGATACGGCCAAAAGCATCGAACTTAGCGCAGAGGCGGAATCGGTTGGTGCCGATGCCCTGTTATTGACGGTGCCTGCCTACAACAAGCCGCCTCAAGAAGGCCTTTACCAGCACTTCAAGGCCATCGCGGAGAGCACCAGTTTGCCCTGCGTTCTCTACAACGTTACCAGCCGCACCAGCCTGAACATGACCGACGAGACTACCATTCGGCTGAGTGAGATCGACAACATAGTCGGAGTGAAAGAAGCCGGCAGCGACTTGAATCAGATCACGCGGATCATCGACGGGGCCGGTGACGACTTCCGGGTCTGGAGTGGCAACGACGACGAGACGTTCTCCATCATGGCCACCGGCGGTTACGGTGTGGTGAGCGTCCTCTCCCATCTGGTCGGGAACCAGATCAAGCAGATGATGGGATACCTGCTGGAGGGAGACGTGGAGAAAGCCGCGGCCGAGCACCGCAGGCTACTGCCGTTGTTCAAGGTGATGTTCATCGTCTCCAACCCTATCCCTCTCAAGTACTCGCTGAACCACGTGGGATTTAACGTAGGCCCGATGAGGCTCCCTCTGGTGCCCCCGGACGACAAATCTGCAGAAAAGATTCTCGAGGTGCTTGCCGACTNCGAGATAGACTTGGCGGTGCCGGCCTAACCGATTCTCAGCCAAGATTGTTAAGGACAGCTAAATCGACAGCCCTACCCCTTCTCCGGTCCACGACCGGATGTTTTAGGTAGGGCTGTTTGGTTGTACCAGCCTGGACTGCCAAGGTCTGGTCCCAAACGGTGGTTCGACAAGCTCACCACGAACGGAGACGGTTCTCTAGTCCGTTCGCCCTTTTGCCTGTCGAAGGGCCATGACCTAAGTTATCCGGTTTAGATGTTTCACTTAAGGGATAATCCGAGAAACCTCTATAGTTTCCTCGCGGCTGGGGCCGGTGGAGATGATNTGCACGGGGCAGCCCACCAGTTCTTCGATTCGATTCACGTATGACATGGCGTTTTCGGGAAGTTGCGATACGCTGGTGGCGCTGGCCGTGGGTTGGGACCAGCCGGGGTGCTCTTCGTATATCGGCTGGCATTGGGCCAGCAAGCTTGTGTTGGACGGGAAGCGGTCAATCACTTGGCCGTTCACCCGGTAGCCTACGCACACTTTGACCGAAGGAAATCCGTCGAGGATGTCCAGCCGGGTCAAGACCAAGCCGGTCATCCCGTTGACCAATCTGCTGTATTTGGCGGCCACGGCATCGAACCACCCAACCCGGCGCGGACGGCCGGTGGTTGTTCCGTATTCGTGGGCCGTCTCCCGTAGTTCATCACCCATTGCGTCGAGCATTTCTGACGGCATGGGTCCGCCGCCCACTCTGGTGGAATAGGCTTTGAAAACACCCACTACCCCGGCGATGGCCTGAGGTGGAATTCCCAAACCGATGCAAGCCCCACCTACTGAAGGTGAGGAGGAGGTTACGTAGGGATACGACCCGTGGTCTATATCCAACAGGGTGCCCTGGGCGCCTTCCAGTAAAACAGCCTTGTCTTGAGCCAGCAGGTCCTGAACCGTTTGCTCGGTGGCTTGGATGTGAGGGGCCAGCCGGGCCGCCCATTCGGCGCACTTGTCGAGGATGTCCCGTATAGACAGGGCTTCTGCCTCGTAAATCTTGGTTATCAAGGCATTCTTGAAGGCCAGAGCCTGCTCTAACCGGGGCCGCAAGGAGCCCTCGATGTCCAACAGATCGCCGACCCTAATGCCCATCCGGCCCGTTTTGTCGACGTAGGCCGGCCCGACACCCCTTCCGGTGGTCCCGATCGCCGAGTCTCCCCGGGCCTTCTCTTCCAACTCGTCGAGGAGCACATGGTAAGGCATGATAAGGTGGGCTCGCTCGCTGACAAATAGGTTGGATGTATCGATGCCCCGGGTATCCAATTCGCTCAGCTCGCCCAACAGCACGTCGGCGTCAACCACCACTCCGTTGCCGATTATGCCGGCAACTCCCGGCCAGCATATGCCAGACGGGACCATATGAAGCTGGAAGGTGCCCTTGTCATTGACCACGGTGTGGCCAGCGTTGCTCCCACCACCGTACCGGACCACGGCGTCAACCCTTCCGGCAAGGAAGTCGATAATTTTCCCCTTGCCCTCATCGCCCCATTGGCCGCCGATTACTGCATAGCCCGGCATCTCGCCCCCTGAATACACACAATCAAACCCTGCCTAGATTGGGCAGGGCCAAAACCAAGGGGCAGTATAGCAAATAACCGCCGGTATTGGGAAGGAGAGGGTTGCACGGCCTTGGTTTCCCCAACCGGAGAGTGGAGATTAGGACTGCCTGGAGATGGGGCGGGGTCAGGCGCAGTGTTCGATGTAGTTTACCGGGCGTGGACTTTGGCGAGCGAATCTACGGAATCTCTGAGTAGAACGTTTTCGTCACGCCTGGGCACATGTATACTAGAGTTGATAGGCTATCTCTCAAGTGAGGACCGGAACCATGACCATTNGGGAAAAATTGGAAGAGGACATCATCCAAGCGATGCGGGACCGGGACAAAGTTCGTTTGGAGGCTTTGCGCTTCTTGAAAGCCAAAGTCCAGGATGTGGAAAAACCCCTCGGTAAAACTCTAGACGACCAGGGTATGTTAGACGCGATCGCCAGACAGGTCAGCGACCGCCGGGATAGCATCNGCATGTTTGAGCAAGGTGGCCGGGACGACTTGGTGGCNAAAGAGTCGGCGGAGCTAGCCATCCTGATCCCTTATCTGCCTCCCCAGCTAAGCCCCGAAGAGTTGGCCCAACTGGTGTCGGATGTCATCAAGGAAGTTGGCGCGACCTCCGCCAGGGACAAGGGCAAGGTGATGGGAAAGTTGATGCCCCAGGTAAAAGGCAAAGCCGACGGTAACGCGGTNAACGACCTGGTCACCCAACTGCTTGAGTCCGGGGCTTAGGAACCCGCATATGCGGTTTGGAATCTTAGTCTTCCCCGGTACATGGAGCGATACCGACTGCTACCACGCCGTCAAAGACGTCCTCCATCAAGAGGCCGGCTACGTTTGGCACCAGGAAGACGATCTCTCGGGTTACGACTGTGTGTTACTGCCTGGCGGCTTCTCCTACGGCGACTATCTGAGGCCGGGCGCCATGGCCCGGGTTTCGCCCGTAATGAAAGCTTTGGACGGGTTCGCGGCGTCGGGTGGTCTAGTCATCGGCATCTGCAACGGCTTCCAGATACTGTGCGAGGCCGGATTGCTGCCCGGTGCGTTGCNGCGGAACCATCACCTGGAATTCCGGTGCCAATGGACCAATCTGCGAACCGAGAGCGTTGATTCTCCATTCACCAACGCTTGTGAACCAGGACAAATCCTCCAGGTGCCCGTGTCCCACGGCGAAGGAAATTACTTCGCCGAGCCTGAAACATTAGAGGAACTGGAGCGAGAGGGCCGGGTGCTGCTTCGATACTGCGATTCCTCGGGGGCCATTTCCGACGATGCAAACCCTAACGGCTCAGCCCACAACATCGCCGGAATCACCAACCAGGCNGGAAACGTGTTGGGGTTGATGCCCCACCCCGAGCGTTGCTGCGAAGCCATTCTCGGCGGCACCGACGGCAAGCTGATCTTCCAATCCATCGTCGACAGTTGCTCGGCGGGCTGATTCTGGAGGTTCCCCCGGCTTTGGGTAAGGGGCTCTTGGTAACATGGAAATAGAAAGTGCCGTGGCGGATCCGCCACGGCACTTTCTATTTCCATTGGCCTGAGCTAGCTTGGCCATCGGTGTTGGCAACCAGCAAAAGTGGGACACTTTTGTTAAGGAGAGATCAGGGGGATGTGGCAGNNTNGNNGGACTCCCGGCGCTGCCGGTTGTAGCGTCGACGCCATCTTGAAGTCTGAGCTTTCACCTCCCTTCTTCTGATCAAGAT
>PAJQ01000019.1 GCA_002710215.1 Chloroflexota bacterium
TGAGCGCGGTGATACCCTGCAATTCTCCTGGCAACGTCCTGTTTACGATGACAATCGCGCCTTTGTTGGGCTTAACTTGGACGGAGAACTCTTTTTTCTCTCTCAAGAGCGGCGTCAGGTTGGTGAGGATGATAGTCATTTCCACTTGCTCGCCGGTATCGCCGATGGCTCCAGCCCCGATCAGCCAAGCAGCGGACCAGGAACGCTCGGCGGTATGAGGATCGCTGTCGAAGGCCTGGGGATTTTGGCAGTTTATACCCTGGTTCTCGTCGAGATAGGTGACCACGGTGCCGGTGGTGGACAGGTCGACAGGCTCGGATGAGGTGGACGCCGGCGTCAAGTTGAACTTCAGAGTGTCGATGGCTGTTTTGCCAGCATTGGCGTCGGCGATCACCTTTCCACGGATGCTCAATGTTGCGGACGTTTCTTCCAGACCGCCGAGAGCCGCCTCTTTGCTCTTTTCCGAGCTCAATAATCCTGTATTGAGGACAGCAAAGGCAAAGACCGAAGCGACGACTACGAAGGCGATAAGAACTATGGCCGTTTCAAGGCCGGTTATGCCACGCTGGTCAACGCGGATATTCGCTGGCACATGATATGGTCCGTTTATTCGGGACAATTAGTACTCCTCAGTACCACCGCCCGCCCCGGCACTCCTGTCACTGAATCCACAATGGACCAATCAGCGAGGTCTGTAGATTCGTAGATGTACTTATCGTAGATATACTTAGATTGGTGCTAAACCCGTGCGGCAGCGGTCTCTGGTCCCACCGCACCGCTGCCTACGAAGTGTATCTGGCGACACTCTCCCTTGTGGGCTTTAGTATCATGGAATCTTGACCTTGCAAGGACAATTCCTTCAAGTCTACGAGGAGTTCCTTTATATCTACTTTAAGTTGAGTCAGCACACTCTCAACTTCCTCGACCTTCTGTTCTAACTCCAGCACGCGCCCACCCCCCATTTTGCTCGATACAATAACTGGCTTCACCATTATGTCCAGTCATTGGCTGATTCGGGAGTGCTTGGGGTGCCGGATCTAAGCGGCTGTTTGGACCGTGACGCCGGCCCTTTTTGGTCCATTGACCTGGATCGGCCAGCATTCAGTGGGACGAAAAATCCCAACTACGGGACGTGCCGTTGAAAGAAAATCCGATCTGAGTGGCGCCGGTCGACGATGGGTGGGAGCGGTCAGAGATGTGGCCGGGGTTCAGGGCCCTGGGGTTTGATTCTCCAATGGAATGGCTATGGTGATCCTGGGTTCCGTACTGGTCACCCGGGTAGTGTGACCCTGTCCGGTTAAGTCCTCTACCAACATCACCTGGCCGGGGCCGAACCGGCGCGAAGTGCCGTCGCCCAAGCCCAGTTCTCCCCCTCCGGAAAGGGTGATGATGTAATTGCGGCGGGACTCCTGGTGCCAATCACTGAAATTGCCCGGCTCACCGATCCGGAACCGGATGCTGGTGACTCTGGTCAACGAGTCCAGGTCCGGATGATTCGTTATATCCAGATCTTCGAAATGAGATTGTCCGTCATCACCTGAGTAGACTCTAGTGATAAGCATGGGCTGGCTCCTGATTGTTTAGGCGTTGGGTTGAATTAATGGCGGGGGACCGGCCGTTTACCGGCGTTTAGGCAGAACGGGCGTGCCTTCGGCGGGTCTCATATCGGTGGCGATCAAGGTACAACTGATCATCAGATAGTAGCCCATGAGCGCGCCGAGGACGATGGTCGTCGCTTCACCGAATTGACTCAACGCCGCGTCGAATGCTTCCCGAGATAGCTTGTGGGCTCCCATCACTTCCCGTCCATAGCGGACGATTACCGCTTCTTCCTTGGTGAGACCATCTAGGCTTTTGTCGTTTGCGACGATGTCTATGGCTTCTTGCCTGACGCCTGCTTTCAACGCGGCCACTGCGTGGGACGCCCAGACGTATTCGCAATCCATCTCTCGAGCGGCGGTGATTATGGCCAGCTCAGTGTCGTGATCGGATAACACAGCGTCGAAGCGCAACGCGTCGTTGAGCGCGGTCGACCATCTGGCGACTCCTGGTGCATACATCTGCATCGACTGGGGACCGTTGATACTGCCTCTGGATTCGATGATGGCGTCGAACGCAATCAAAGCGTCTCCGCTCACTTGCTCTCGTTTGGTGATGGGCGTCAATCGGGGCATGGGAATATCTCCTGTTGAGAGTTCTGGTACGGCGGGAGTATAGCACGCCGTTTCCGTAGCTCCCTACGCGGCACCACGATCGGGATTACCCGTATCGGCCCGAATCTACGCCATGAAAGTGCACCAATGCATCCAACCTGACGGCAAGTTACCGTACCGGAATACTGTTCTATTTTTCGAGTCCACGGTTTACGATGACTGTGTATGAACACATAATCAGGGATAGCCGACTGTTGACTGGGAGCGAGAAAAGAAACATGTGGGAGTCAACCCATCATCCTCATCGGACGGGATCTAAATGAGCGTTTATGGACTTACCGGTGGCATCGGCGCCGGGAAATCGACCGTTGCCAACTTGTTTCAAGAGTCGGGGATTCCCGTTGTCTTGGCCGACGACGTGGGACGTCAAGTGGCGTCTAAAGGGAGCGATGGTCTGGCTGAGATTGTCAGGTCCTTTGGACCCGATGTGCTGGAACGTAACGGAGAACTCGATCGCCGAAAATTAGGGGCGCTGATATTCAACGATCCGGACCGGCGCCGCGAACTTGAAGGTATCTTGCATCCGCGGGTTCGTGACCAAAGCCGGGAATTATTCAACCAACTGGAACAGGCCGGCAATCAGATCGTCGTTTATGAATCCGCTCTACTGTACGAGACGCAACGCCATACCGAGATGCGCGGAGTGATTCTGGTGGCTGCCAGCGAAGAGCAACGTATCGCTCGTGTGCGTTCTCGCGACGGGAGCGAAGTAGAGGCGGTACGCCAGCGAATAAAGGCGCAGATGGATGAAGAAGAAAAGCGTGGCCTTGCTGATTACATCATTGAAAATAACGGGGACCTACAAGCCCTTCGGCGTGAGGTAGATAGCCTGATCGAACAACTACTGGGGCGGTGACGATGGAGCTCTTGGGGCAAACAGACCTCGATCGGATAACGGACAACGGAGCCGGCTGACTTGCCCACAGGTTAAAATTCTTTGAGCCTGGGCATTACCTTCTCGGAGAACAGGCGCATATTAGCTTCGGCGTCCTCCGGCGGCATGCCGGCGTAACTAAAAACCCCTACGAATGTGTCGTTTCCCGTCCAATCGTGGATCGCCACGATTTTTTCGTAACATTGGTCCGGAGTACCCCAAACCTGAAGGCTTAGGAAAAACTCGGTGACTTTATCGTCACCGTACTCGGCGATCTTCTCGGCAAACTTGCCGTAATACTCGTATCCCTTGACGTCCCGGTGGTGATCGGCTTTAAACTGATAATGGTCCATCACCGATTTCCAATAGCCGCCGATGTAGCGGCGGGCCATGTCGTAGGCCCGTTTCTCATCCTCGTCGCAGAACACCCAACCCACTACCACCGGGGGCGGCGCTGCCTCACCGTTGGCCTGTTGAAATATGTCTCGGTAGGTGTTCAACTCCTTGGCGGCCTCTTCCCAGGGTTTTTGGGGAATTATCAGCACGCCAACGCCCAGCCGGGCGATAAGCTCAGCCGACTCGGGAGATACTGCGGCGGCGTAGGTCCGGCCCTTGAAGCTCTTGAACGGTTCGGGACGGATATCCCGGCGCGGCTGCTTAACGATCTCGCCGTCGTACTCGCAATACCCCTTTTCCAGTCCCTCTAACACCATTTCAGCCGATTCCGCGAAACGAGTCCGGGACTGAGACATTTCCAACCGAAAACCCTCAAACTCAACCTTTGCCAGACCCCGGCCGATGCCCAGAATCATCCGGCCTTCGCTCAGGTTGTCTAGCATCGAAACTTCCTCGGCAACCCGGACCGGGTCGTGCCAGGGCAAGACAACCACCATGGTTCCCAACAGAGCATCCTTGGTGCGCCCCGCCATGTAGGTCAGAAACTGAATCACGTCGGGGCACATGGTGTAATCGGTGAAATGGTGCTCCACTCCCCAGATGGATTGATATCCCAAGGGTTCGGCCAGATCGGCCAAGCGAAGCTCATCGCGGTAGACCTGGAAGTCGGTCTTCTCCCGATCAGGGTTTTGAAACATCGTGGACATTCCTACGTGCATCTGCCTACCTCGCCCTCTCAGACACGGGCGTCCTAGAGTTGTTTACCTTGCCCCAGCAGTCCGCTCCCAATACTCCAGCCGGTTGATGTTCATACGGCAATCCCAGCGGGCATTGGCACAATTCTACCACTGGTTTTGGTCAACCAGGATTTGAATTCGATTTTGGTTTCCCAGTTTGCATTCGGAATAATCATACCGGCTAATCTGGGGTGCTGATGGGGTATTGAGCCAACCCACGGTGGCTGGGAGTTTATCCATATTACAGCCAGTGTTGGCACCCTACTGGCAAAGCCCGGCCACCGTTACCCTATGAGTAGTTGTCAATAACAAGGAACTCTACCAATGCCCGAAGGTCTCATCCGGGGAACAAAAGTCAGAATCATGTCCGGCCTTTACGCCAAGATGACCGGAACCATAGATAGCAATACCTACGGAGCGACGGTTGACGATCCGGGCGAGATGACCATGGGGTATGGGGTGATTCTGGACGATGGAGAGTGGGTTATTTTACGCCTAAATCAGGTAACGACCCGGTTCAAGAGGTCAGCGGATCACCACTAGTATATAGTCTGATCCCGGTGATTCAAAATCGCTGGTTCCGCCGGGACTCCCCGCGATCTTTCTTTGAAAACCGCCTCTCCCGGAGCAACTGGGCGGCGTTTCTTGTTGACCTGTGCCGGGTAAGATACCTGACGTTCACCCGGTTAACTTACCCTCACTCATAAAGCTGAAGTCCGCCTTCGGGAGAGGGAAACGTCTCATCGTCCTGGAAGGCCCAGGCGAAGGCCTTGGACAGGACTTTGCTGTTGGTAGCGCCGCTGAACCGGTGGTCGCAGTCCGGCACCTCGCGCACTCGCAAGGAGTTGGCGGCCATCGGTCCGCAACGCACCACGTAGGCCAGGAGTCCGGCCATCTGGTCCTGGCTGCCGAAAGCCATGTAGATGTCCCCAGTGAATCGGNTGATCCCTTCATAGAAGTAGTCGCCGACGCTGTCGTAGGCCGACAGCAGAAGGATCCGCTTTATTTCCTCGTAGCGGAAAGCCACCGCGCCGACGGCCGATCCGCCGGAGGAAAACCCCGACAGGTAGACCACCGGAGAGGATGACCCACAAAGCTCGGACGCCCGTTCTAGAGAAAACTCCACCACGTGGGCCAGACTCTCCACCAATAGTTGATTCCAACTGGCCCCTTTGTGGGAGTAGGGCTCCCACGGTAGCTGCACCTGCCAATCGGGGCGAGGCGCGTTGTAAGTGACCATGGTGGCCAGTCCGCCCTCCTGCAGGTGCCGGGCCAGCTTCATCCAACGGTCATGGCGGCCGTCTTTAAACTCGCCGGAGCCGGGAGAGTTCACGATGATGACACCCGAGTCGGTGGGATAGGCGGAGATGGGGACCTGATAGTCCACATTCTTCCCAAGGTGGTCCTCAATCTCTCTTTCCAGCGTCTCGTCTATGCGATCCATGCAGTAGCGCCTTTTCTGATTGAATATTCGGGTTTAGGCAACTTCAAACCGAACTCCATAGCGACGGCAAGACCCCCGGCGGAATAAGCAGCCTTTTGTTAATAGCCGATTTTACACCCGCCGGGGCCGTATCGGATAGAACTTGTCTGGCGGGNGAAANATATCGCCGGGAGGTTCANCTCACCCAGACGCTCTGACTTCTACTGGGACGGCATGGATAGAGTTATTGGCGAACCCCCGGTAGTTCCATTGGGCCTGAACCGGCTGAACCTTGCCCATCTGGTCGGTGGCCCGGGCACGAATCAGAAAGTAACCCGGCTGGGAGACGTCCCAACAACTCGTCCATTGCCGCCAAGCATACGGAGACTCGGAGTCCTCCAGGTTGGCCGGCTGCCAGGTGCGCCCGTTATCCGTGCTTACTTCAACCTTGGTTACCGGCCCCTGCCCTGACCATGCCATACCTCGGATCTCGTGGCGNCCAGTTGTCAGAATCCGACCCCNGCCGGGCNAGGTCACAAGGGATTTAACCTGCAAGTAAGTAACTCGCTCCTTGGGGGAGCCATTGTCGTAGCCCTCACCAACGTATACGTAGTAGTCGTTCTGATGGAATCCCCAGAAAGGCTGACNCAACACCTGAATTCCAGTCAACCACTTAACTGCGGTCATGCCAAACCAACCCGGCACCACCGCTCGAAGGGGATATCCGTGCTCGGGCGACAGACTTTCTCCGTTCATGTCGTAGGCCAGGAGGGTGTCGGGGTGGAGGGCTTTATCCATGGGAAGGCTCATCGAGTAACCCATTTCCCCGGTTGTGCCTTGCTGATTGCCCCGGTCCGCTCCTTCCAGAAGCACCNCCACGGCGCTGTCCAGCAAGCCTGCATATTCCAGCACGGACCGCAACNGTACTCCGGTCCAACGAGCAGTACCAACGGCGCCATTGTCCCATAGGAGGCCCTCTATTGGAGGCTGGACGCTGCCCCGGCTGTTACCGGCGCACTCCATAAGGACCAATACTTCTCTGCGGGGCATTTCCTTCAAAGCATCCAGCCCTAAACTAAAGGGTCTCTCAACTTCTCCGGTAACCTTCAGACTCCAGCCGGACGATTCGAGTCGGGGGATTGGAAAGTGATTTCGGACGAAAAAGTTGGCGGCCGGGGTTTCCAGATCCTTCATGGAACCGAGGGGCGTTCCCGCAATCAATGGCTCACGGGACATGACGGTCAAGTCTTCAGGCCCTTTGGACGTATCGTTGGNCANGAGTGTCTCCTCCATAAGATCGATACCAGCGTTCCGTGCTAACCGGTTCCTAACCGATGTGGTTGTATCAGGCTACCGGACCGGTAGTCTCCGATAATCGGGCAACTCTCGGATTNGCCCCAAATGAATGTTATCCCAAAGATATTCTATTGCNGAATACTTATATTATATTCTTATTCTAAATCGTGATGCCATTTATCTTTCGCCGACTGGGCAAGAGGTTAATCTACGGTCCTTAAGTCCCTTGATACCAAGGCTGCCAGGCTTCGGGAAATTGATGGTGGGGATGGGAAAGGATTGGTAGTAGGGCAAAGAACCGAATCGAATCTCTTTACGTAATATTAATTATCACTAACTGGACCGGTAAGGAGAAAGAACCGTGCGGAGTTGCCGGAAGTGTCAGGGACCTCTCAGATACGACCGAGAGTTTCNGGGAATNGTTTGCCAAAGCTGCGGGGTGGTCTATTACTTTAGCCCGCCTCCTGATACTGGCAGCGTCGAATTGAGCAAAAGGCGGGGTGGCGGATGGCACCAAGTGGCCGCCGCTTAGGCTAATCGGCTCCCGCGATGCCGGTTTCTCAACGCAACAAAGCAGATCGAAAGATCCATACAACGGTGTTGGGTGGGTAGGCCCGCCGTGGATCGGTCTAGCCTATCCCACCGGAGAGATGCAATCCGGCACGTTATTCCTCGCCGAATTCACCAATTGNGAAACGATATACGAGTTCATTGCCTCGGCTGGGCAAGGGACCAACAACGGTGTAACCACTGCCGCGTCTTCAGTCAGCGGATCCAGCCACAATGCCTCGGCTTCGCCGGACAGAACAACAGGCATGCGGTTGTGGATGGGAGCGATGAAGTCGTTGGGCGTGGTAGTCACTATCGTGCATGACTGGACGACCTCTCNTTCCGGGGATCTCCACGTATCCCACAGACCGGCCAAGGCGAATGGTTCTTTGGACTTGAGGAAGATATAGGTGGGAATCTTCTCCTTCCCTTCCTTTCTCCATTCAAAGAACCCATCGGCCAGGATCAGGCACCGGCGCTTCTTTATCAGGGATCTAAATGCCGGCTTAGCCGCTAGGGTCTCACCCACCGCGTTTATCATCCTGCTGCCGACTTTAAGGTCCTTGGCCCAGAATGGGACCAATCCCCAACGCATCAACCGCGCCTGCCGTTGTCCGTCGTTGGTGACGGTCAGGACTTGCTGGGTAGGCGCGATGTTGTAGCTCGGACGATACTCCAAGTCCAAGGCGTCAAACTGAAATCTTCCTTGAAGATCGTCCAGGTTCGACGTGAGCGTGAATCGTCCACACATAATTCGATGCTCTCACACACGAGTCTTCTTTGACCAGATCTGACAGCATTAAGATGCCGGCAATCCCTCCGTCCCATTATATCAAGGCCAGGCTAGGATNACTGCGCTCCTCTAGTTCCGGCAGATGTATGCTAATTTGCTTCTAATTTCCAGTGAACACGTTTCACTCTTGTGCTAAAATAGTCTCAATGGAAACACCTCAAGAAACTCTTATTTATTGGGACAAGACTCGGCGGCCGGTGAACTTCCTGTTTATTTTGGCGGCGGTTGCGGCAGTCCTTGGTTTGATGGGGCTGCAAAGCGATAAAGGCCCAAGCTTACTGATTCTCGGTCTGGGCGTGGGAGCCTATNGTTGGCTCACTAATGCCCGGACTTACCTGATCTACCCAGAACACCTGGTCATTATGTTCGGCTCTCCCAGGAAACGAATTATCCCATTTTCCCAGATTTCTCATGTTGAGTTCTTGAGCCTGCCGACTATCGGAGACCGGGTCCGTGTCCGGTTAGAGAATGGCCGGGGGATCATGTTGCAGGCTAAAGACTCCGAAACCTTTCATGACCGTTTGGACGAAGCACTAAATAATTTCCATGGACCGCGTCCGGAGTACCCTCTCAATAATGGCGGTCCAGGCATTGAGGACGCTCCCTAAACTGTTTTAACTCCGCTCAGAATCGTCCCCGGCCTCGGGTTCCCGGCCTCAATGGACACGATCCATTGAGGTTTTCGTTTGATTTAGACATCTACACCAGTGGAGTTGGCGACTGATTTAGTCGTCCCCAGACCCTTGAGGCGCCACGGCTCTGCGTGGCTGCCTCTCAGTGGAAGTCCTTTGGAAAGCGGCCACAAAGCTACCGCTCACTATGATTAAGACCACCGCCAAAGCGGAGAACCTGAAGGCATCTCGATAGGCTAGTTGGGCCTCTGGCACGGGCAATAGCTCAATCGCAAANGGCAGGGCAAGTCCCAAGATTGTGGCGCTTATCGTGGTCCCCAGCGTGTGTCCCATTTGGCGGGTGGTCTCCAACATCCCGGAAGCAAAGGTGCGGCTTTCCGGTAGGGTGTTCATCACCACCGCATTGTTGGCCGTGTTGAATAGGTTGGACCCGATGTACGTAGGTAGCAAGAGCAACGGTATACCCCACCAACGAACTTCACTGGCGAACGCCCCGACTAAAAGAAATCCGAGGGCTATTCCCATCATAGCCGCCGGCCTTAGCCATCTTGGATTGTACCGGTCGTACCACCATCCGGCGAACGTCGGCAAGAATAATCCCAACAACTGGTTGGGCAGCAAGACCAGGGTTACGAATATGGGCGCCTTGCCGAGGCCGTTTTCGACGACGATGGGNATCAATGTAACCACGGCTAGCATGGAAAGATGGAACGTGGCGTTGGTGTATAAGGCGGTGGAGAAATATTTGTGCTTGAAGTACCTGAAATCTACGAAGGGATCGTNCGTGCGGTATTGGACAACAATGAATAATCCGAGGAGCGCCAGAAACAGAAGGTGCATGGGCACATGGTAGGAGATGGCATCCGCCGAGGTAAATGTCTCCTCTCCTCCATGAAGGTGTAACCCTGACAGGATAAACGTCCCCAGGGTTACTACCATCAAGATAGCTCCGATATAGTTGATGGAAATGTTCCTGGCAGCCTCCGTGATCTGGGCGCTATGGTGCTTCAACAACGGGTAGCTATATTTGACGGCCAGCAAGCCGATGGGGAGGGACGTGAGAAACACAAAACGCCAGTTAAGGAATTGCAAGAAGATGCCGAAGAGCACTAGCCCGATCAGTGACCCGAGGCGGGCCGACACCACGGGCACGGAGAAGGCCCTGCCCCGCTCTTTCTCATCGAATACCATCGCCAAAATTGCGTTGGAATTGGCGGTGATCAATGCCCCCCCAACCCCGACCAGGCCACTCCACAGAATCAATTGATTGAAATCAAATGATGTAGCAGCCAAGACACTGGCGATAGAAAGAACGATAATCCCGGCGAAGTAAACCCTGGCGTGACCATACTTTTCGCCCAGACGGGCGGCCAGAAAAACGGTGCTGCCCAGCATGAGCAATCGGATTATGACCATCCAGGCCGCTTTCGAGACTTCGACGTCAAAGTCNCGCGCTACCGATGGTATAGTCATGGCGATCGGCATACTGGACAACTGCACCAGCATCTGAGACGACGCCAATCCGATCAGGGTTTCCCGGCGTTCCACGTTGGTTCCCAGCTCGCGGAACGTGCTAATCACGTTGAGCCTTTGTAGAAGTAACGAAAGAAGGATGAAAATTACTCCGGNTTCACTCTAGCCTGGTATAGCTCTCGCCGATACTGTACTCAATTCATTATCGCATTTTACGTTTGCCTTTGCCAGCCGGTTGCCCCACCCAAAGGAATAGGTCTTCACCAATCAAGCTCCGGGACAAATGCCGTAGGCTTTAAGATGATTAATANCTTGGGCTGGTGCCGTCACAGACGGTCTGACGGCTAAGGAGGGCTAGTTATCTCTAATTCGGCTTCCAGCAGTTCTACNCCGTAAGCCTCTTTCCGAACCCTCAAGTCAAAATACATCAAAGTGCTGCCGATCATAGTCCAGGGTCCAGTCAAGGTCCCGAGGATGATCAAGGATATCCTGCCGATGGCGGAGTCGTTGGACAAAAACAGAACTGCCAGAGACAGGGCGGACGGAATGATCCAGCAAGCGGCCACGATTCCGAAAACCCGCAACCAGTTCTCTCGAACTAGAAATATACTGCGGCCAAAGGCGTCCACCGGTCCCAGGTTTTCTAACATAACGGCCTGCGGATAGAGCCACAGCACGACCAGCAAAACCAACAGTATCGGTATGCCTACTAGAATCAAGCTAAGAAGCAAACTGCCGGCCAGTAGGAACGTGTAGATAATCAAGCAAGCTTCCAGAGTGGCTACACGCCGCCAGGCTCTGGAGTAGGAAGAACCTACCGTGGGCGTCAGGCCCAAATAATCGATGGCCACCGCGTGGGTGACCGCGCCAAAACTCAGAGCCGTCAAGCCCAACGACGTGATAACCAGAGTTATGCTCCACCACAACGGTAGGGGACCGAGACCGAGAAGCCCTGGGACCTGAGGGATCAATCCAATGCCAAGGAACACCGGCAGGTTTCTNCGGTACACGCNGGCCGACTCCACCAGGAGTTTGCTCAGGCTACTCGGTTCAAACGTGGTCCCGTCGGGACGCCTCTCCCCGGTGAACTCTGCTTGACGCTGNCCTAGATCCTCCGGCGNCGGCAATCCGATGGCCCTTCCGCAATTGCCGCAAAAGTGGGCGCCGTCCGAATTATCGGCGGCGCAGTTGCTACATTNCATACTGTGCCCTTATTTCACGATGGCGGCTAACCCAATGGGGATACCCTGAGCGGCCTCATCCTCCCGGTCGGCAAGAAACATAAAATGTGCTTCTGATCCCAGGATAGATCGACCGGCGCGGTTAGCGCCTAGGTGTGGGTTCCAGGCTAGCCCACCCGTTGGGCATCGGGGTTGTACACGGGCCGGAGCATCTCGTAGGAGTCAGCGGTGTGGCAATACATGTTGCCGGCCAAACGGCCTACCGGTTTCAGCCTCTGATGGTTGATCCGGTGCCCGTCGATAATGTCGTCACGCAGGTGGACCAATACGACCTCGCCGATAACCAGACCGTGTTCATGGACGCCGTGGCCGATGGGAACGACCTGGTTGAGCCGGCATTCCATGTTCACCGGAGATTCGGCGACCCGGGGTGGCCTGACTATCTGGGACGGCGCTTGGGTCAGTCCGGCGATCTGGAACTCGTCGGCTTCAGCTGGATATTCGGCGGCGGTGATATTCATGGCCTCGGCAATGTCGTCGGACACAATGTTGATCACGAACTCGCCGGTCTCCTCGATGTTGGCCAGAGTGTCCTTTTGTTTGTCCCCGGTGTGACGGCTTGACGAGAAAACGATGGTGGGCGGNTTGTAGGATACAGCGTTGAAAAACGAGTAGGGTGCGAGGTTCACGCAACCGTCACCGGACATACTGGAAACGAATGCGATGGGACGGGGTACAATCACTCCGGTGAAAACCCGGTTGAAGCCCTCGAAGTTATTGGGGTCGATAATCAAGACGTTACCTCCGGATAGGATGTTAGGAATTATACCCTTTTGACATAAGCCATTGGCGCTGCTATCTTTGGTGCGGCTCAAAAGGTGGCTCCAGCCTAGGTAAATCACCAACGAGCGCCTTTGCACAAATAATGGACGGTTGGAACCAAACTCGATTGATAAAGGACATCCGGCGATGAACTGGGCTGAGACTATCGTGCAGGCACTCAAAGACTGGGACACTTCGTTGATCGCTTACGTGCCGGACATATCCATCGACCAAGTAACCAGACTTATCGACGATGATCCATTTTTCCACCTGGTATCCGCCACTAGGGAGGAGGAAGCCATTGGTATTGCGGTTGGAGCGTACGCCGTGGGCCGCAACGCTGCGGTGTTCATGCAGTCCAGCGGCTTTGGCAACACGCTCAACGCCGTGGCCAGCCTTTGCATTCCCTACCGAACGCCCATACCCATGTTCATCAACATGCGAGGCGGTCCCGGTGAATTCAACATCGCCCAAGTGGCCATGGGCCGCTCCACCAAACCCATCCTAGACCTATTAGGCTTGGTCCATTTCACTTTCGACGACGACCACCGCATGGGCGAGATTCTGGACGGCGCGTTGAAACTGTGCCATGCCGGCCGCCAGCCGGTGGCTCTCTGCCTCACCCGGATGCTCCACGGAGGCAAAGTTGCTTAGGTTCGAAGCCACCCAGTTGATCCTGAAGCATGCCGGAGACCGGCCTATCGTCGCCAACTTGGGCCCCACCACCGATGAACTTTGGCACGCTCAGCATAGAGACCGAAATTTCTACACTTACGGCAACATGGGCCTTTGCTCCTCCCTCGCTCTGGGCATGGCCGTATCCACCAGCGAACAGGTTATCTCGTTGGATGGGGACGGTTCTCTNNTGATGAACCTAGGGACCATCGCCACCATAGGCCGGGAACAGCCNAAGAACCTGATTGTGGTGGTTTGGGACAACGAACAGTGGGGTCAGACCGGCCACCAGCCCAGCCATACCGCCATGGGTACCGACCTGGCTCAAGTGGCGGAAAGCTGCGGGATTTCCCATACCGCGACGGTAGCGGACCTGGAAGAACTGGAGACCGTGTTCCGCACCGCCTTGGAGGAAGATGGGCCTTGGTTCATCGTGGCCAAGATACAAGAGGCCGGGTATCTCCCCGTGTCGCCCATCGAACCGGAGATTACTCTGTACCGCTTCCGCAACTCTTTCTCCAGCTAACGAAGTTCAAGACAAGCTAAGGCCCGGCCGGGATNATCCCGGCCGGGCCTTTTACTTTGTGTCCTTTGTCTAGATCGGGGGATCAGTGCTTGACGTACTTGTCGAACCACCCCAGCGTGCGGGTGAGAGCATCCTGGGCGGACGCCTCATGGTAGCTGCCGCGCTCGTCACAGTTGAAGCCGTGTCCGGCGTCCGGGTAGCTCTTGAAATCGTAGGTTACTCCCGCATCTTTGAGCTTGGCTTCGATGGTGGCCATATCCTCTGGCGACGGATTGGCATCCTGTCCGCCAAAGTTACCCATCACGGGGATCTTTATCTGGCTGGTGAGATCGATGGGGGCCGGACCGTCGCCGAAAGGCAGCAGCGTGCGGCCGGGGTAATAGCACGAAGCGGCGCTGAGGCCAGGGCAACTNGTGGCCGCCAGGTAGGTTATGCGCCCGCCCACGCAGTATCCGACGATTCCGATCTTCTGGTTGTTGGTCCGGCGGAACTGCTCCGATTGAGTCCAGATAACCACCTGGTTGATGTCGTCGATCAACTCGTCATCCCGCAGGGCGCCCATATAGCGGTTTCGCGTCGGCGCGTCGTCATCCCCGTAACCCAGCTTGGGGTTTGGATGCTCCCGGTGGAACAGGGCCGGAGCAATGGCCACGTAGCCTTCCTGGGCGAACCGGTCGCAGACCTTCTCTATGTGCCGGGTGACTCCGAACGCCTCCTGGATTACGATTATTGCTGGGAAGTCGGCTCCCGCGGCGGGAGGCGGATGGCTGACGTACATAACCATATCTTGGCTTTCGTTACCCTCGTTCTCGTCATAAGACTGTCCTGCTTGTTCGGGGTTCCCACCGGCAAACCGTAGATTTTCCCAAAATGACGGCATCTCTACTCCTCCTACTCATGGTTCTGATTCCCATCGGTTTCATGGCCCGTTGCCCCCGATGGGCCCGTTACGCATAACGATTGACTGGTTGGGGCAGATTTTAGCAGAGGGATTGGCTTCAGACAAGTNTGCCTTGAAGTCAAGTTGATGGAGTGTCGCTCTGCCGGTTCCAGTCCCGGCAAATGCCTGCATTTGAGGCCGCNGGTATCCGCTGCATCAGGCACAATCTGTAAGAAGCTAGACTNAAGATATCCCGACCATCGCCGGACGTGATATGAATCGGCATGAAGAGGGATGGTGGGAGGAGGACAAAGCAGGGGAGCAAAAAAAAAGGTGGCCGGGCAGGGTGGATTCCCCGTCCGGCCACTGTGATACCTTCCGATTACCGGTTATACCGAAAATCCTCGATCTGGTCGGCCATCACCTTGATCTCGGCCAAAGCGGTGGTCACTTCCTTGGGGGCCGACTGCTTGAATACCATCTTCTCGCTTTCCGAGAGCCCGCTGATATCCAGATGCAGGTCCATNGTCAGGCCCGCGGCTTCATCCTGGAGCTTGAGCCCGTAATACACCAGGGAGCGGCGCAGGTCCGGGGAGAACATGCTGGGTCCAAACGGCACCTTGTAGTGCTGGGTCAGAGTCATGGTGCCCTCGACGCCATCGAAAGCGAGCACCCTTTCGGACCCGTCCTCATAGTAAAGGGTGACCATACCTTTCTGAAGTTCGTTTCCTCTGGTGTAGTTGTTTAACTGAACGGTGCTCAGCACCGCCTGCCGTTCCGCGTCGAACAGAGCGAAGAATACGGTGATGTCCCTCTTCTCCGTATCAACCTGGAAAGTGTACCAGGTGTCTACAGTTTCACCGCCGGGCATTCTCAGGTCCATCAGGCCTTCATCCAGGACGTCGCCGAACTTCACGTCGGGCAGGAAATCCAGATTCTCACTTTCATCTGCTACTACCACGGTTTCGACAGTCTTCTCGGTATCGGGATTCACGACCTCAACCGGGGCGGGTAGCGGCGTCGCCGTAGGACGCAGCACCGGGACAGCGGTAGCCGGCACTGCGGTTGGTTCTGGTACCGGCGTCGCCGTCGGCGCCAGTATGACCGCCGGGGCTTCGGTTACGGCTGCGGGAACCGGAACGCCGGACGGCTGTNCCACTGNGTCGGTAGCCGATTCTGTTACTTCGGCCTGGGCGGGCGTCACCGGAAACGCGCCGAATCCCTGGGTGAAATAGGTTGCGGCCAACCCGGCGAATAGCAACACTGCGATCAAAACTAAGAAGATTACCGGCTTTGAGGTGCCACGGCCCTCAGGCGCCCTCGAACTTCTCATGACTAGCTCCTATTAGCGATATCCGCGTAAAGATTGCAAGATCAGGGAGNCCATTAATCGACTTTTAGAGATTGGGCAGCTTTGCCGCGGCCTTTGAGGCGGACTCCCATTGCTTTTCTCTTCCTTCCCGCTTGTGCTGGACCTCGCCCAGCATCCGGGTAGCGTCGGTGAAGAAAGTCTCGATTCTGTCCATGGCCGAACCCTCACCGATATTAGAGATAATCACTGTGAAACTGATGGTGTCCGAAACCCTGCCCGGATAGGTGCCCTTTCTTCTGCCAGCTCCGGGTACCCGCTCCGCCAGTGTGTTGTCCATCATTTCTACGATCTCTTCGGTTGCTTCGTCGGCAGGACCGCTGAATAGGCCGAGGACGTTTTGCGCGTCGTAGTGGGCCTCGCCACTCTCCCAAAGTTCACAATCTATGGACAGTTCGCCCAAAGCTTGATGTAACACGTTCTGCGCCCGCTCGATCTGGTTCTTGGCGACCGAGAAGTGATTGGACTTGGGAGCAGCGCTACGGAAGCGGCCCAGCAAAGATGTCTGTTTCTTGGGAATCGTGGTATGGCTGATCCCGATGGCGGTAGGACCGCGGAGGATGCGTATGACGTCGTTGGCGTCCAGCACCTCACCGATGTAGCGGCGGTCAGTTTCCTCGCCAACGCACAGGATATCCATGAAAGAATCGGCAATCTTCCGGTTCATTGTTTCGTAGTTGTAGGTCATGGTCTGGTTGCCGCGGACGAACTTCTGGTTGTCCACCAAGAAAACGGCGTCAGCGGAGGAGTTATCCATGACCCTCTTTAGACAAGTCGCGGTGTTTACCATGCTGTCGGGGTCGTCGTATTGATTCTCAAAGGGCAAAACCAGCAATGCGTACACCGGCTTTTTGAAAGCCTCTTTGAGCAGGTCTACGATTACGCCCACCGAGCCGGACCCGGTGCCCCCCGCGGTTGTCGCAATCACCATCATGGCGTCGGCGGATGGGACGTCTCCGTTGTCCCGAATGGTTGAAACTATCTTGTGGGCGCCTCGCCTTGCTTGCTCCGCCCCGTCGGCGTTGACCTTGCCGGCCCCCCGCCCACGGAACTCGTCGGTGGTGCCCAACAAGATCGTGTGATCATCGGTTTGAGGGATATGATTGAGACCGTAGAGATCCCCTGCCCCCAGGTTTACCGCGAAAACCCCTTTAGACAGCGGGTCTTCATCGTCTCCGGTGAAGATCCTGATGCGCCGGTTTTTCCACACCCACTTCCCCATCGCGACAAATTCATCGGCGATATTTGATCCACCCTGGCCTGCTCCCACTATGACGAGCTTCATGGTCAACTCCTTGATTTAGTTAACTGGTCATACTCCAATAATGGTAGGTGTGACCCCGTTATATATGAGGCATCCACGAACCGGCTTGTTCTTCAACCGGGGTTACAGATCGGTCCATGGAGCCATTTGAACAACATTGTAGGGCACTTTATTTAAAGGTCAGCTTTGGTAGTTTAACCAATTTTGGTCGTTTTTTGATAATTAGACCAAAAGGGAAATCGCCATTGCTGGGGGGTGGCAGATATTGCGGNGGGTAGGGCGGGCGTCAGGTCCTTACGGAACAGACAGCAAGGAGCCAAAACACGGAGGTTGCCGGGCGATTCTGTGTCACTGGACTGGTCTAGTAATGCGTCGAGGTGGAAGTACCTAACGTCATTCCGACCGCAGTGAGNAATCTGGAGATAGGCGCACCCACACCACCCCGGATTCCACGTCGCTCCGCTCCTCGGAATGACCGGCGGCAACAAGCAGCCGATTAACCACAACGCACTTGACGCGNATCAGGTCAGGCGGTCTGAAATTCGTTGACGCCCCGTAGCGCCAGATCAGCGGCCAAAGTTAACTTGTAGGCGTTGCTAGCCAAGGGCCTGGGATTGGGCAAGGCCAGTCTACCGGTCTGGGCCGGGTCCACTATGGTAACTTCGGGTTGCCACCCCGCCTAAAGAACGTGGTAAAGCAGGAGGTGTTGGCGCAGTACGTCCGAGGCGAAGTCGTTCTCCACGTCCCGGTACACCGAGTGAATATGGTTGGCGCCGTCCTGCCGGTTGTCGAACTCAACTAGGAAGTCGCCGCCGTGCAAGCGGTAGTAATGGGCCTTGGACTTGTCCACGGGACCAGCCCAGGCCAGGTGGATGCCATCGATACCGTCGGTTTTGAAAGCGTCCAGCCTCTCTTGGGCAACATCGCTGCGCACCTGGCTCACGTACAGGGTCACCAACGCCATCAACATCTCCTGCTGGGTGCCCGACATTCGGGAGGCCGGGAGCCCTTCCTCCCGGGGCAAGGAAACCTTGGAGCTGTTGTAGGTGAGGATGTCCAACGGCGCTTCGTCGTAGATGATAGCTTTGCTCTGCTGGCCGGCNTCCAGGCTTTCCATAAGCTCAAAGGCCAGGTCTTCCCGGTCTCCCAGTATCCTCAATCCGTTCTTAGGACCCTTGCGAACTTCAGCGGGATTGGCGCCGAAGAAAAAGGGCGTGACCGCGATGACTTTGTCGTTCCATATGCTGTAGTTAAGGCAGACATGATGGCCTTCCACGCGCCATCCCCACGGGTCTGATCCGCCCGGCTCCCCGAAGATGGTGAAGTAGTAGCGTTCCGTGTCACGCAGGAAGGTGACCTTGTCCTGTTCCACTTCCAGAGGTCCAAGGATATCTTCGTGCTCGATGATCAATTTGGCCTGCTCGTAGGACTTGTCGGTAAGGCCGCTGGCCATCACCGCATAGGCCAGTTGCCTTTGCTTAGCGTCCATCTCCCGCAGCGGGAGNCCGTGGCGGTTCAGCGGCGGNTAGTACCAAAAGATTCGTTCACCGTCCAGGTAGGAATAAACGGTCTTGGCTTTTTGGTCCGAGTTAAGGCTATTTAGAAAATTGGAGCATGCCTCCGTCATCTGGCTTACCGCGGCTGCATGGGTGGACTGTACGGTCATAGTCAACTCTCCGTTTACAGGATTTTCGCGGACTTGTTTTGGTGTCTGGGCGATAATTCCACATTAGTATCGCCGCGGATTATCGGGGATTAGTGGCCGCCATGATTGGAGCCCTTGTTCCAGCATGGTTTAAGCTGGAGAAAACAAGTTTAATCGAAGGTGTAGAGTCCTCCGCCGCTAATCCTAACCTACGGTCGTGGCCTCGGCAAGTGCGGCTTAAGGGATTGGCATTTCTTCGGTTGGCNGGAATATGGATACGGGGAAATCCCGAGCTTAAGTATAATGAGCTACGTTGGGAAGATTATTGCGCTTGCCTATCATCGCCTTATTGGGCACGTGGGTGCTGGTGTCTTGTGCCGGCCCTNAACCGGCGGCAACTCCCGTTCCCACCCTCATGCACACGCCTATTATCACCATNACACCGGTCTTAGAGACCGCCCATGCAACCAGTTCTATTCCTACGGACNAAGCCAAGGCGGCACCGAAGGCGACTTCTACGCCTCCGCTCACGCCAACTACCACACCGATACCGGCACTTACACCTACGCCCACGCCGACTCCATCGCCACCGCCCCCGCCTACGCAATCGCCTACACCCACGCCCACCCCATCGCCTACACCCACGCGCACTCCATTGCCTACGCCCAAGCCCACTCCATCGGCCACGCCATCCCCTCCGCTGGATCCCATCGTCTTCGCCAATTCGGGCACCGACAGCGCCCAGATTCAGAGCGCTATCGCCCGATNCATCGTCGAGACTGGGTACGGGTACCCGACTAATTCTGTTTTGGGCGAGCCATTACCCCTGATGCAAGGGCTCTTAAGTGGAGACATCCAGGTGGACATGCAGGGATGGTGACCGAGCAAAAAAGTGCCTGGAACGATGCCATAAACCGANGGGAGGCGGTCTCCCTGGGGAAAAGCCGGGTCGATCACTGGAAAAGCGCCTTCGTGGTCCCCACATACGTGGTGGAACNGAACCCAGGCCTAAAGACAGTCCNGGACATTAGAAGCTTCAAGGACGTGTTCCCACAGGATGGTGNCAAAGTCATACTGTGGACCTGCCTATCCGCTTGGTCATGCTCCAAGACAAATAAGGCACAGATCGAAGCCTATGGTCTAAACGACATTATTGTATTAAAGGAGCCCGGCTCGCGGCTTGATCTGTTCAAATCACATTGGAACGCCGAGGGAAGAGGCGAGCCCTGGCTGGGCTTTTTGTGGAGCCCATCTCAGGGCTCGGTGGGGCAAAGTGTGACGCTCCTAGAAGAACCTCCCTGCTTAGATGGCGCCGNACCTGAGTCTGGTTGCTCCCACCCAGCCGAGCTGACGAGAATCGTGGCACACCCGGGCCTTGAAGATTCGTCTTCTGAAATCGTTGANTTTCTGAAAAAGTGGGACTTCGGTCCAGCCACCGAAATGGCTGCTCATACCCGTCTGGCGGAACTGGGGGCGACCTTCCAAGACACGGCAATCTGGTGGCTACGCGATCAGGAGGATGTCTGGACGCAGTGGGTTGCCCCTGAGGTTGCCCGAAAGGTATTAGATGCTTTAAGTAAAGAAACACCTGAGCTGGCCGAAGTCGATGAACCAGCGATCTGCCCATCGAACTCGGGTGAGGATAATAGCTTCAGGGCAGTTCACGCGGTTGGAAATTGGGGAATGACTGAAAGGATCGAGTGGGGTGTNGATCCCGTGCCTGAAGACTACTTCAGGTTTCTCCAGAGAATAAACGCGAACTGGGTCGGCATCTCGGTNGCGTTGAACATCGAAGGAAGCCTGGACAGTACGGTAGAGCGGATCTATGAAGGGTTTATATCGACTTTTACGGACGATGCGTTAACCATCATGATCGACGCGCTTCATCAGCACGGCTGCAACGTTTACTTAACTTTAGCGTTCGAGACCAACGGGGCCGATGACGCCGAGCATCCCGTAAAACGATGGCAATTGGGCGATCCAAACATGGCGCGCGAAGACGCCAAAATTCTGCCGGAAAACTGGCCATGGGGACTAGACCATCCTGATCACGAGAGGTTCGTTGCCGAGTTCTGGCAAACTTACACGGATCAAGCGGTCCACTTCTCTGAGCTTGCCGAGGCGACTGGGGTCGAGATGTTNTCTTTGGGGACAGAAACGGAGCGACTATTCCGGACCCGGTCCGGCGGTAGTTGGCCCAATGATTTCGAAGCAGAACTGACCGCAATGGTCAGTTCCGTTCGGTCTGTTTATAGTGGCCTGCTGACCTATGACATGCACTACAATGCCCTAACCGCCGCTGATTTCTATGGACCAGGCTCCGATCATCTTTGGGGGGATCTAGGGCTGGATGTCGTCGGGGTCAGCGCCTATTTTCAGTTGGTTGATACCCGTNCGACAACCGTGCTCAGTGCAGAAGAGCTTGAAGTGAGTTGGGAAAGGATTTTCGCCGACTATCTGGTCCCTCTGAAAGAACGAAACCTCAACTTAGAAGTCCTTTTCTTGGAATTCGGGTATATCGATGCCGTAGCAGCCCCTTACCAAGGAGGGGCGTTAGCTTGGAGTCCCAGAGTATTTACAGACGACAACGGGAATAGGTTAGACGACAACCAAGAAGTCCAAGGAAATATCTTAAGGGCGTTCTTCAATGTCGATGAGCGACACGACAGGCTTGTTGCAGGTACCTTCTTGTGGGGTCACAGTTGGGCTAGCGATCGCGACTGGGCCGCTGGTACTGGACAATCACACCATATGTCTGTGCGAGATAAGTTCGCTGAAGATGTGGTTCGCAGATATTATCGGCTTGTGTCCGAATAGACCACGCAGCGACTGTCATATCGAAGAAGTCGCGACACAGCTATCTGTTCCGGCTTGAGCCTCAGGCTTATTCGCCATGACCGGCCGGCTTTTAGACCCAACGGCGGCGGACGGCGGCAACTGCCACGATAAACAGGACAGGGGCTAAGACGGCCATCCAGTCCCAATGCACGTAACGTCCGAACAGGGGATTAATCACCGCGCTCAAGAAGATGCCCACGCCTACCAGGACGGCTGCCACGGGGATGGCTACAACCCAACTGCGATTATCACCCCGGCTGGGGGACCCTTCCTTTGGATTGCCTTTGATGAGCTTGTTGAGGCTTTTCATGTCACACCTAAGACTGGGGCAGCACTGATCGTAGAGCGGATTCCAATTCTTCCAGAGTAGCGAACCCTTCAAAGCGCTGGTTAACCCGGCCATCCGAATTTAGGACGAAAGTCCAAGACTCGTTGAACCAATCGGGAAGGTCGCTGATCCCCCAATCCTGGATCGGCTGAGACAGCGTGGCTCTGGTCAGGTCACCCTGAATCTCGTCCGGGTTTTCGTAGATCTCCACGTGGATGAAGTTGGCTTCACCCACATGGCCGGACTTGAGTTCGGACAGGGTGGCGGTTTGAGGTCCGCAGGTAGGGCTGGTGCAAAAGGCCGGCGACGCAAACACCACGACGGTGGGTTTACCGGTGGCGACGGCGTCTTCTACCGTTATTTGATAAAGGTCCGGATCCGGAGCGAAGTCGGTGGTCAGTTTCTCCATCGACTCGACGCTTTGCAGGGTCTTGTTGCGGCTCAGCGGAGGAATGGACCCGATATTCGGCACTCCGCCCTGTTCCGACACGTTTAATATAGCCTCGGCCTTACCTCGGACATCTTCACCCTCACCTATAATGTCCAGCCGCCATGGTCCAGGGCGGTCGAAGTTCATTTCCGTAACGTAGGAGCCTCGAACGCCGTAGGGCCAGAGATGGAATCCGGCCGATTTGGTTTCGCCTGCCGCCTGGCCTTCCCCTAGAAAAACGGAAGTGACCACGACTTCGGGCACTTTGACCAAGGCTTTGGGGCTGGTCAGAAGAAACGCCACCCGTTGTTTCCCCACTCCCAACTCCTTGGTGGCGACGATGGTTTTGAGACCGGAGCCATCGACCGCGGGCGAAGCGGCCGCAGGGACCTCGGATTGGACAGGGGTTGCTGGCGCCTCGGTAGGCGCGGTGGCTACCGCCCCGCCACATGCCACGGCCAAGGTAGCAACAAAAAATAGCAGAACCGCAATAGTGTTCCGGGCAATCGGACGGATGAATCGAACCGCCATTGTCTTAGGGACCCTCCTCGTAGGCTCCGAAGGTAAAAGCAAACAACGCGAAATCCTCTGAGTTGGAACTCAGCCTTAGCTCATGGCTGGAGTACCCGGGGAGCGCGACGACTTCGTACAGACGTGGTTCGTCGACGGTGAAGAAGCTCGCTTCTTCGGTTACGACGACATCGGGACCGGCTTCATCGGGCCGTAAGGGACGTCCATCGATGGTTACCTGAACCTGGAATGGCGGTGCGTCATCGGCGTTTATCACAGCGTTCACGGTGGTCGCGGAGAATCGCAGGGCCAGATAGTCTTCATAAGCCTCGGTCTTGCGGCCGTGGCGTAGCTCCTCGAGGCCGTTGAACCAGGGACCCTGCAGGTACACAAAGTGGTTATCGTGATCTCCAGGGTCGACATAGTCCACCACTCGCCCAGGGCCCTCGTAATAGGTCCCTTGGGTGACGTAAAGACCGTTGCGATTATTATTGCGACGGAATCCCCCGTAAATCTCCCGCGTCAGACGCTTGCCCAGATCCCGGTCCCGGGCTGCGGGATCGGGCTGGGGTTCTTCAGCGCTGATTGGCAATACGCCGGATAAGTCCACTCCGGCTGCCGTTAGCGTCCGGCGGATTTCCATTTCAGTTTCCTGGTAGGCGCCTTCTCCAAGGTGTATGTATCGGATGATTCCGTCCTTGTCCACCAAGTACTTTGCGGGCCAGGCCCGGTTGTCATATGCCCGCCAAGTACCCATATCGTTGTCTTGGGCGATGGGGTAACTCAAGCCGAAATCCTGGGCGCTTTCCACCACATTCCCGGTGAGTTTCTCAAATTCGAATTCCGGAGAGTGAACGCCCACGATCACCAATCCTTTGTCAGCATACCTGTCATGCCACTCCTTCAGGTATGGCATTGTGCGGATACAGTTGACGCAGGTGTAGGTCCAGAAGTCGATGAGGACGACTTTGCCCCGAAGTTCTTTCATCGTCAGCGGTTCTGAGTTGATCCAGTTGGCTATACCCTCAAATTCGGGCGCCGGGCTGCCGACTTTGCCTGCCGGGCCGGCTAGGACCGAGGCCGAGGTGCATGCCACCAACAAGCCTAGCGCCACGTTCAGGAGAACCGGGATCAAGGGCAGGTGGGGTAGGCGAAATCGGAGAGCCATCAGCCGGCCTTCTTATAGACCCCGAAGGTGAAGGCGAATAGCCCAAAATCGGGCGAATCGGAAGCCATTCTAAGGGTTTCGCGGCGGACGTAGGATGGATTTTCCAAGACGTTATACAACCGCGGTTCCGTAACCAGCAGATAGCTCTCGCCGTCGCTTCCGATGGTGATGTCCGTGCCCTTGTTATCTTGCGTTAAATAGTCTCCATTCACCGTGATCCTGACCTTGTAGGGCTCCCCCGAGTCCGAAGTTAACACTGCGTTGACGCTCCGCGCCGAATAAACCAGTGAGAGGTAGTCTTCATAATTCATGGACTTCCGGCCATGTTTGGCGCTTTCAGGGCCGACCCGCCATTCACCGTTGAAATAGACCGCATGGGGCTCCAGTTCGTCTGGCGCGACTAATTCCATAACCGCATCCGCATCTTTATAATAATCTTCCTGAAGAACATAGCCGCCTCTGCCGTACAAAACGTCGGAGCGCCCTCGCTCGTATCCGGCGTACAACGCCCTAGTCACTTCGGCATTGCGGTCAGCTCGGTAGGCAGGATCGATAGTCGGGTCCACGGGCAGGGCGGAAGTTTCGCCGGACAGGTCCGCCCCTGCTTCCACCAGCAATTCCCGGATCTTTTCCTCCGTTTCAGCGTATCGGCCTTCGCCGAAGTGGGTATAGCGCACCACACCGTCTTTGTCGATGAGGTATTTGGCCGGCCAGAACCGATTGGAGTAGGCCCTCCAAGTGATGAAATTGTTGTCCAAGGCCACGGGCCAGGAGATGCTGTAATCCTTGGTGGCCATCACCACATTATCTAGCTCTTTCTCGAAATCAAATTCCGGCGAGTGAACACCCAAGATTACCAAGCCATCGTCCTGGTACTTGGAGTACCACTGCTTCAGAAAGGGCATGGTTCGGATGCAGTTGATGCAGGTATAGGTCCAAAAATCCACCAGGACTACCTTTCCCCGTAACTCCGCAAGGGATAAAGGTTCGGTATTTACCCAAGCCACGATTCCCCTGATCTCAGCGCCTTCGTTGCCGATAAAACCACCGGCCCTCCGCCCCGGAGGAGGTTCCTGCGGTTCAATAAAGGTGGGACTCTCGGGATAGGGGGTTTCAATTGGATCAGCGGATTGTTGATTCTCCGGATTTGCGGAAACCTCTCCTTTCTGATCAGTCTCGGTAGCGGCGGGCGTGGAATCACCGGTGTCGGGTTTATCGGCCCGGGCTACGGGGGGTGGACGATTCGGTCTTGGATTCCGGCTTGGATTCTGTTTTGGAATCCGTAGTCGATGGCAGGAGCGCGGCCAATTCTTTCCGGCGCTCCAAGTCCTCCCTGGGCGGCAGAACCACCACGGGATTTTCCGCCGAGAGCTTACCCGTTCCCGGCGTGTCAACGGTATTGGACTTCTCTGTCTCAGCCTTAGGCTCTGAAGGTAAATCTGGGGCCGACACCGGCGTAGTCGCCGCGCAGCCCGCGAGAATTAGACTCAGTAAAATGGTAGCGCCAAGGACTGTCCAACGGCCCCGGATAAACGATAATGTCATGGCTTTTTCTACTCTTATGGGAGATTAGGGGCTCAAGGTATTTGTAGCCCGGAATTTGTAACCCGGATGATGTCAATGTTACCCCAAAGAAGGGAAGGACCCATGTTGATGCGCTTGGAAGATCATCTCTCCGGGATGCCGGTTATGATCGCGGTCCCAAGCACTACGGTCTCGGGGCAAAGACAGGTCCGGAAACAAGACCAGAACTATAGAATAATACGTTATCGCTGTGTTTCTTGGATGCACCAGCGTAGAGTTGGGTGCGGCCGACGTCCCATCGGCACGGGCTCGCGACATCCGATAAATCGACCGGAATTTCGACCAGATTACGCGTCCGGCAACCGGGGTGTTGCCAGGCTGATTCACTGTGGTAAACTCAAATAAAGTGCCCGGTTTACGTAGTCGCTACTTGGGAGGAGGTCTTTGCTAGAACAATCGACCCATACCGCTGTCGCCCAACGAATTGTCGATAACGTTTCCAAAGTGATCGTTGGCAAAAGGTCTGTAATAGAACACGCCTTGGCGGCCTTGATCGCCCAGGGGCACATCTTGGTTGAAGACGTCCCGGGTGTTGGCAAAACTATGCTAGCCAAAAGCTTGTCCATATCCATAGGCTGCAATTTTAAGCGTATTCAGTTCACCCCTGACCTACTGCCCAGTGACGTGGCTGGAATCTCGGTTTACAACCAGGCCACCGGAGAATTTCAGTTTCGCCCAGGTCCCATAATGTCGGAAGTCGTTCTCGCCGACGAAATCAACCGGGCGACACCCAAGACCCAGTCGGCGCTGCTGGAGGCGATGGAAGAACTGCAAGTTACCGTGGACGGGGTAACCCACCACTTGCAACATCCCTTCGTCGTCGTGGCCACTCAGAACCCTATAGAGTACGAAGGCACGTTCCCTTTACCCGAAGCCCAACTGGACCGGTTCTTGATGCGCATCAGTTTAGGGTATCCCGAATTCGAGGAAGAATTGGCGGTCATTGAGCAACAAGAGCAGGCACACCCCATCGATAGTTTAGAAGCTGTGGCAACCCCGAAGGATGTGATTGGTCTACAAGAAGCGGCCAAAGAGATTTATGTCGACCGGGCCGTGCGGGAGTACATCGTGAATCTCACCGAGGCCACCCGGGATCATCGGGACGTGTCCCTGGGCGCCTCGCCGCGCGCTTCATTGGGACTTTTTCGGGCTGCCAGAGCGTTGGCATTGGTGTTGGACCGGGACTATGTGATTCCCGACGACATTAAGACGTTAGCTGCCTCAGTCACCGCTCATCGAATCATTCTCTCGCCTTCGGCCCGGATGCGGGGCGTGCGTAGCGTGGACCTGGTATCAGACTTGCTTAACACAATAACCGTGCCCGGGGCCACCCGCTAGTCCACGCCATGAGACCGGGGATAGCGGACCATGCACAGCCCGAACCGGCAAAGCCCGTTTTTATGGCAGGACGCCTGGGCTTTCATTGCTAGTCGCGACAAAGAACCTTCAGTCGAGCACGTAAGAAGAGCAAACTTTTGAGCAAAAGAACTCTAGGAATTCTGGTTCTACTTTTCGTTATAACTTTCTACACTTTCGGAACCGGCTTCGCCTTTTTCTTCCGGTTCCTCTATGCCCTGCTGTTGTTGGGGACAATCGGGTTGGCCTGGGCGTGGCTGAATCTGCGCGGCATGGAATTGCAACTAACCCGCATCGCCAGTAGGGGCCAGGTCGGCGAATACGTGGAGGGCCGGATCCGCGTCATAAACAAGAACAAGCTGCCCAAGTCCTGGCTGGAAGTCGTTGAGTTCACCGATCTGCCCGGATATTCCACCGGCCGTGGCGTGGCGATGGTCGGGGACCAATCCAGAACCTGGCGGACCGACACTTATCTGAGCAAACGGGGTAAATTCAACGTTGGCCAGGTGGAAGTCACCAGCCAAGACCCCCTTGGTGTATTTCGCCTCAAGAGGCGATTCCTGGAGCCGGTGCCTTTCATCGTCTTTCCCGCGGTCGAACCACTGCCGGACTTGGACCTCCGTTTCTCTCACCTGCCCAGCGACAGTAAGACGACCCGGCCGGTAAATCAAGTAACCACCGACGTTTCCTCGGTGCGCGAATATAATCCCGGGGATAGCTTCCGCCGCATCAGTTGGCCATATACCGCTAAGATGAACAAGTTAATGGTCAAGGAGTTCGACTTGGGTTTGTCCGCGGATGCTTGGGTGGTGGTGGATATGCAACGCACCTCCCACCCGGCCCATGATGACGAAGTTAACAACACCGAGGAGTTATCGGTGACGATCGCCGCCTCAATCATCTCCCGTATGGTGGAGTTGTCGATGCCCGTGGGTCTGGCGGCTAATGGGGAAAACTCCTACGTCTTTCGGCCCGATACGAGTCCGGAGCACCAAGGCCGGCTGTTGGAGGCATTGGCGGAGGTCCAGGCCACCGGAACGACTTCTTTGGAGCGGTTTCTATATGACCTCCGGGGTCAGATGAGCCGTTTCAACACGTTGACGGTAATCACGCCATCCACCCGCACCGAGTGGATACCAGCTCTGAACAGCATTCGGCGGCAAGGGGTCAACGTAGCCGTGGTTCTTATAAACCAGCGGGATTTTGGCGGTACGACCAACCCCGAGTTTTTAGTGGACATCCTGTTTGCCAACGATATCGCCACCTACACCGTTAAGAAAGATCAGGTTTTGAACGAAGCCTTAAGATTTCCGGTGGATCACCCGGAAAACTATTTGGGGCAAATGCCACAGCCTAGCGCTCAGGAGACCCCAGCGTGACGGTCAACGGATTGGCTGATCCCGGGGCCGTTCGCGAACGGCTTAACACGGAAGTTCTCGCCGATAGTCTGTTGGCCCTCGCCAGATTCTTCCGGCCATCCGACGGTTGGCTGGCCTTCCTTTTCCTTGCCATGAATCTGTGGGTGGTTATCTTTTCCGTGGAGCAGGCCGAGTGGGTGCCCGGCATGGAGTTAACAAGTCTGGTCATTATGGCCATGCTTACCGGCATACTCCTGTACCGGATACCGGCTTGGGCCGGCTTGATGTTACCCATCGGGGGGGTCGTGGGTTTATTGGTGATCGTCTGGCAATTCACCTCCCGGGAAATTGCGGACGTCACGGTGACCAACGCGGACCAGCTGTGGTTCCGGCTGAGCCTGTGGGTTGAAGCCGCCAGGACCGGCGCCATCAACATAGACACGGTGCCGTTTGCCTTTGGCATTATGTCCTTGATCTGGCTGGCCGGCTTCCTGGCAACCTGGATGTTTTTCCGCTACCGCAATTTTTGGGGGGTTTTCGTACTGGGAGGCGCGGGACTGCTATCCAACCTAACCTACCTGCCGCCCCAGGCCAGCGCGCACTTAATTCTGTGGCTATTCACGGGACTTCTGCTGATTGCACGAGTCCAATCGGTTCGGCGGCGCCAAGAGTGGGCAAGGCGAAATGTTACCTACGATGACCATCTCGGGCTTCTTTCCTTTTGGGACACCTTTGTTCTGGCCTGTATTGTCTTAGTGGTGGCTTCGTTGCTTCCTGTTGGAAGCAAATTCGGCCCTGCCAACGTCATGTACGAGTTCTTTCGAACACCTCTCACAAGCTATGAGGACGACTTCAACCGGTTGTTCGCCGGCCTGCCGGCAAGGCGCCCCCTGGGTTATCGCATCTGGGGGGACGTTCTGGCATTCCAAGGCACCATCAATCCCGCTCCTACTCAGGTACTTTTTGTAGAGTCCCCGGTACCTTTGTATTGGAAGGCTCGGACCTACGGCACCTACACCGCTAAGGGATGGATATCCGATAACACGGTATTGAAGCCCGTTGATTGGACCCCGCCGTTAGCCTCACCTCAGCCTTACGCCAGCCGGTTCGACGTTAGCTATTCGGTAACTCCTCAATACGACTCCAAGACTCTCTTTGGGGGTGACCAAGTGGTCGAAGTGGGCCGGGACGTTCAGATCGAGACCTACGAATCGCCTACCTACACGGTCGACTTCACCGAGTCTGACATCGCCAGCAACCATCCGCAGCCCGTGGTTCAGGTTGCATCCAATCTCCAACAGTCCTTCAACTCGGGGGGGTCGCCGGCCACCGATTCTTCATTGGCGGCAAGGCTTCCCAACGAGTTCCGCCTAGTCGATGTCTCCCGAACCAGGAATGGCGTCGTTGAGCAAGTCGTGCTGGCCGACGTTCTCCCGGAGCAACCGGATGTTCTGTCTGTCCGGAGTCCCAACCGTACCGTCAAAAGAGGGGACGCCTACAGCATTAAGTCTTCGGTGTCACTGGCTACACAAAGACAACTTCGGAACTCAGGCACCGATTATCCCTCATGGGTTCTGGAAAAGTACACGCAGCTACCCGACGACTTACCCCAGCGGGTGAGTGCCTTGGCGGATAGGATCACCGCCGGCGCCGATACCCCTTACGATAAAGCACAAGCCATTAAGGAGTATCTGAACACCCTTCCCTACACATTGTCGGTTGATCCTCCTCCTTTCGACGGCGATGGTGTCGACCATTTTCTTTTCACCTTGAAACAGGGCTATAGCGAATATTTTGCCTCCGCGATGACCGTAATGTTGCGGTCTGTGGACGTGCCAGCACGGATGGCCACGGGATACACCACCGGCGTCAGAGACGTCAGCGACGAATTTTACGTGGTTCTAGATAGCAACGCCCACGGCTGGCTTGAAGTATATTTTCCCAACTATGGATGGATTGCCTGGGAGCCTACCCCCGGGAAATCCTTCCCTATGCCAGTGCCGCCTGTGGCTGTGACGGGGGGCGACGAAGTATTCGCCGCTTCAGAAGACGCCCTAGAGGACGAGTGCGAGGACGATGACTTCGAAGACTGCGACGACGGGCTGGCCCCAACTAACGGAGGCGGCAACCAGTCACAGACAACGGTGTTCGGCGCGGGGCTAACTAAGGTTCTTTACTGGATGGCCGCCATATTTGGCGTGGCCGTCGTGGCCGGCTTCGTAGTGAACCTGCTGTGGCGAAAATTTATGTTGCCGGCGGAAGACCCCCACGTAGCCTTCCGGCGATTGGCAACTCTTGGCAGGTTGGCCTCCGTTGGGCCGATAGCCCACCAGACCCCGTATCAATATCGCCAACGCTTGGCTCAGCTACTGCCGGACCATTGGGACCAATTGTCGGTCGTCGTACATTCTTACGTCCGCAGCCGTTATGGCCAACGGCAATTGAACGATGAACAGCGCCTCAGTTTGGCCCAAGCTTGGATTGAATTACGCATGCCCTTGTTGCTTCAGAGTCTGCGGCGGAGAAACACATGAGCGGTAACCGTTATCACATTTGCCAGGTGAACATGGGGTGGGTGGGTCTTGTAGCCTCAGACGTTGGCCTGTGCCGGTTAAGTTTCCAGCCGACTCCCCAAGATTTGCTGGAAGATTTGGGCTCGTCTCTGGACC
This sequence comes from Chloroflexota bacterium, assembly GCA_002710215.1. Taxonomy (GTDB): domain Bacteria; phylum Chloroflexota; class Dehalococcoidia; order Lucifugimonadales; family UBA3495; genus UBA11650. Next base: position 30,990 of record PAJQ01000019.1, read on the forward strand.
ACGCCACCGAAGATGCGGATAGCTTTACCCAAGTAGTTGCCTGTTTGGAGCGGTACTTCCAGGGGGAGACAGACGCCTTGGATGAGATTAAGCTGGACCTGCGGGGAGTCCCGCCGTTTTTTGGCGCGGCATATACCGCCTGCCGAAGTATACCGCCGGGAGAGACACGCAGTTACGCTTGGCTGGCCGCCGAGGCAGGCAGGCCCTTGGCCGCCCGCGCGGCAGGACAGGCGATGGCCAAAAACCCCTATGCTCTGATCATACCGTGTCACCGGGTCATAGCCAGCAACGGCGACCTTCGAGGCTACGGGGCCGGAGGTCTTCGGGTTAAGGCCAAGCTTTTGGAGATGGAACGGAAAGACGGCTAGAGCACGAACACCACGCTCGCCGGTCCCCAGTGACGGCGCGCGAACAAAAGAAATAAACGGGAACGCGCGATCAGGCTAGGAGGCGTTGATTTGACGGTATCAGGCGGCCCAGTGGAGCATTGGGCGGATGTAGGCGACCTGCGCATGCGGTACCTGGATTGGGGAGGAGACGGCCCTCCGGTGGTGGCATTGCACGGTTTGGCATCCTCGTCCCATTGGTACGATATCGTAATGCCCCTGCTCCGCGACCATTATCGAATCATCGCGCCCGACCAGCGGGGCCACGGACAGACAACTCAAGCCACCACGGGTTATGACTGGGCAACCTTATCCGGAGACGTGGCCAGACTTATGGACCACGTGGGGATGGACCAGGCCACAGTATTGGGCCACTCCTGGGGTGGAAACGTCGCTACCAGCATGGCAGCCCATTATCCAGACCGGGTAAACCGCGTGGTGATGATTGACGGAGGGTTCCTGGGCGGCCAAAATTCCCGGGATACCAACTGGGAAGAGTTCTCCCAACGGGTGCGGCCCCGGGACGTGTCCGGAAAGCGTGATGAGTTTCTTGACCGGTTGCGGGTCCAGTTGGCTGACTGCTGGTCCGACGACTTGGAGCGCATCGTTCAAACCATGGTTTACGAAGATGCTGAGGGGCAGATCAGGGATATCCTACATCCAGACAACCACGCCCAGGTCATCCGGGCCATGTGGGACCAGCCTCCCGCGACGGTCTTGCCCCGGATCACCTGCCCCGCGATGATTGTAGCCGCGGGACCAAGGCCCGATCGGGCCGGATCGGATTTCTCCATCCGCCGGGAAGAAATGGTGGCCGCCGCAGCTGAGAACCTCAAGGACGGCCAAGTTCACTGGATCCCGAACACCATCCACGACATTGGATATCACAAGCCGGTGGAGTTGGCCGATCTCATCAAGGGTTTCATCCCCGCCGGTTAATAAGGTCAGAGGATGCTGCCGGGGTTAGGAATCGGCCGCTGCCTTGCGGGCGAAGAATACGCAGTGGTCCACGGGTTTAGGGTCGGTGAAGTACAGCAGGCCGCCCAGTTCCTCGGGAGATTCAGCCTCAATCAAACTGAGGCCCAACCCCCCAAGTATCCCCAACAATTCGCTGTCTTGGTACAACCGGAAGGTGCGGTCTATTCCGTAGTCCTTGTCGAAGACGGTGATGACGCCTTCTCCGCATTTGAACATCAATTCCAGGACGCCCCCAGGCCGCAGCACCCGGGCAAACTCCGGCAAGACAACGTCCCGGACTATCTCGGGGTCAATGTGCTGGATAACCGCGTTGCAGGCCAGGAAGTCAAAGGACACGTCTTCGAAGGGGAGCGCGTTCGTCAGGTCGGCCACGGACACCCGGTCGGTGAGCTCCGGGTGCATTTCCCGGGCCGCCTGAATGTTCTCCTCTATAGCATCGATACCGACTACGTCGTAGCCCTCCGAGCAGGCGTGCAACACGTCCCTGGCTCCGGCGCCGCACCCGGCGTCCAGGCCCCGCCGTCCGGGCGCCAACTCCATCATTCGGTCCCAAAGATCCCAATCGTGTCTCAATTTCGGGTGGGAGGTCTTGGTGTAAACGGATTGGATAAACTCGCCGGACACCTGGGCGTAGCGGCCAGCATAATCATGGTAGAAATTTGCCGAGTAGTCAGAAGCGGTCACAGAATATCCCCGTAGTTGCTGGCGGTTGGAAACACTAACGGCATCACAACAATTGGCCGAGGGCTCCCAGGAATCCGCTGATATCATCTTGGGAGAGTACTCCTACCGTACCTAGCCGGAAGGTCGACTCGCTCAGATGCCCCTGCGACTTGTAAATGACGTATCCCTGCTGTTTCAGAGGCCGATGAAGATCTTCGTAGGATATTCCTTCCGGCATCGTCACCGTGGTCATTGTGTTCGAAAGGTATTCCCGCGGCACGAGGAAAGATAGCTCCAGGGAAGCGAGCCCGTCGCGGAGGGACTTGGCGATTTCCTGGTAATGGGCGATGCGTGATGACACGCCCTCCTCAAGCAACTCCGCCGAAGCCTCGCGAAGGGCGTAGATTGTCTGCACCGGAGGAGTGAACGGAGTTTCACCGCCTTCCTCCCGGTCCAATGTGCTCACTAAATCTGTTGAGAACGCCACTGGGTGGCGATGGGAGATGGCCTCCCGAAACTCGCTGGAGACGACCACGAAACCAACACCGGGCACGCCCCGCAGGCATTTGTTGGCCGACCCGATGATCAGATCGACTCCCCATCCGGAAAGGTCCAGTTCTTCTCCGCCGATGCTGCTGACCGCGTCCACCATCACCCACTTCCCGTGGCTCTTGGCGATACCGGCCACCTGTTCCAATGGGTTGAGGATCCCGGTGGTGGTCTCATGGTGGATCAGGTACACGCTGTCATGAGGCGTGTCCGAAATAAGCTGTTCCACCTTATCCATCGACATTGGCGAGGTCCAGTCGAACTTCTCGATCGAATGCGGAACCTGAAACACCTGGGCAATCTGGGCGGCTCGTTCGCCGTAGACTCCATTGGCGAGAATCAGCACACCGCTGCCGACATCCCTGAGAGACGTGATGGAGGCTTCGATACCAGTGGTGCCGGAGCCACTCAGCACCGCGCAGGCATATCCATCAGGTACGCCGCAAACTTGCAACAGCTGAGTTCGGGTCTCCTGGAGCAAGCAAGTGAACTCGCTCTCCCGGTGTCCTATATCGGGATTGGTAAGGGCGGCGCGTACACGCTCCGAGATATTCGCCGGCCCCGGAGAGAAAATAATCATGTGCTTGAGCCCCCTGGCAATTCCTTATGTTTGGATTTGAGAAATGATTTAGGCCCTGGGATTAGACACGTTCCAATTCGCCTCGGAGCCTGTTACGTCAACCCTACCCTCGGTTCCTTGACCCTGCCTCGACTTGATCCGGCACCGATGCCAAGAGCCGGCGCGCTTCGGTTCGCTCCCGGTCTTTACGCGTGATTCGATCAAACCCGACAGTGGCAAATACCACCGGCACCGTGGCACACGACTCATCTACCGCAAGGCTACTCCCACCTTCCAGAATAGCGCTCACTACCTCTGACATCGCTTTGTGGGCGGCGCGGAGCATGTGGTTAGCATGAATAATTACATTGAATCCTCTGGCTATTAACTCATCATCGGATACAGTGTTGTAGGTGGTGGGTACGCTCACCAGCAAGGGCCGCCGTCCCAAACGTCGACACAACCCCGGGTAAGCATCCGTGAAAGCGAATATCTCCGCTGGGTCCGATTTGTTGGAATGGATCATGATTCCATCGGTGCCAGCCAGGATATATTGTTCGGCTCGGCTCAGGGCATCGGCAACACCTGCCCCTGAAATAAGGCTTTCCAGGCGAGAAATAATCATGAAATCGTCGGTGGTTGCGACTTCTTTACCCGCTTGAATTTTTTCCGCGAAGGCCCAGGGATCTTCGAGGTCTTGATTTGCGGCAGCGTCGAGACTGTTTCTCTTCGGGTACACTTTGTCTTCGATTATGACCGCAGACACTCCCAACCTTTCCAGGGTCCGTACCAGGTACTCGAACTGGGCAGGTTCGCCGCCAGTGTCGCCATCCACTATGAGGGGCTTCGACGTGACAGTCAGTATCTCATTGATGGTGTGGACGCGGGAATCGTTGCCGACGATAGACGCGTCGGGCAGGCCCTTGGAGGCTGAGTCCGTCAGGCTACTCTCCCAAAGACCGTCGAATTCCAAAACTTGACCGTTCTTCTCGACCCGGACATTTTCCGCAATGATGCCGCTCAGGCCGCTGTGAGCTTCCATAATGCGGGCGAAACCCTTGCGGTCGATGCACTCCCGTAGCGACTTGAGCCGTTCGAAGGGCGAAAGTTTGTTGTCCAAAATCATGGTATACCACCTCTTCCTGTCTGAGATTAATCTCCCAAATCAGTCAAGTTAATCTTAATAAGCTTGTACCGGTGACAATCTATCGAAACGATCCTACGCGGGTTTTTCCCCGGTGACCACGCCCAGTTGGGTGGGTAATCCAATCAATTCAGTATTTTGGAATCCCTCCTTTTGAAGCCAATCCGCTACTTCTTCCCCTTCACGGTCGCCGGCGCCTGGATCGAAAGCTACAAGAACGTATAGGTCTTCCAGGGTATCCAAACGATTCCGCTGTGAGTCGTGATCTATCCTCATGTAGTCTTGGATAACGATCAGACCTCCCGGTTCCATCAGATCGTATGCCAACTTGATCAGTTGGCGAGAATCTTCTTCCGGCTTTATCAGGACGACCCCAGATATGAGGACGACATCGTAACCGCTACCAAGATCGGTCTGGAAAAAATCTCCTTCCAGCAGGGTGATACGGTCTTCCAGGTTGCTTTCCTTGACCAGGGGTTTGGCAATGGCAAGGGGCTCTTTTTGGTCAGCCACCACTGCCTTCAACTGGGGATTGCCCGCACAGAGGGCTATGCTGTAGCTGGCAGCTCCACCCCCCAGGTCAAGGAGCTTACGCTTATCTCTAAGGTCGAGGCTCTCCACCAGATAATGCGCCTGACCCGAAGTCGCCCGATTGTGCTGGCCAATCATGTAGTCGGACCAGTAGGTGTCTGCGTCAACGAACCCAGTCTCATAAGGCAGAAGGGTCTTGCCCTCCCGAACTATCTCGTCAAGCCTGCCCCACGAGGCCCAAGTATTGGTATGGTGAAGGGCGTGGTCCCCCACGTATGCAGATTTATTTTTTACCAGGAACCTAGAGGTGAGGGATGAGTTGGTGTACTTAGCGTCATCGCTATCCAACAATTCCAAGACCACGCAACAATCCAGGAATGACTGGGTGTACCTGGGCGACGCATCGATGCCCGAAGCCACCTCCTGGGAAGTCAAACTGACCCCTTCCAGCAGGGAAAAGACGTCGAGTTTTATGGCGGCTCGCAAGATTGCCGAGTACCAAAAATTCCGAGCTAACTCATTGACGAACTCCGCGTCTAGGTCCACCAATGAACTGGATTGGTCCTTCATGTTTGTTATTTCACCAATGTTTTCTTAGTTGTGAGCGCCGAGGTCTCAGGTAGTCCCGATTTGGATGCCATAAAAAGAATCCATGGAAACTGCCGTGCGGAATAAAGGGATAGGTAGCTCACAGAATTGCGCCCAGGATTACGTGACGGACCCGGAAGGGAAGTAACTAGGGCTCGCGGGGGAGGGAACATCTGAGTAGACGGCCGGACTTGTTTTCAAGAGACGGGCAGCACGGGAGTCCCCGGTCAGTTAAGACCGTTTTCATGGATAAAGCTGGCTTCGTCTCTACACAAGATACTTTCATAACGATAACGTCAACGTCAGACTCGGGGAAGACCTTTTAATTGAAAGTGGCCCGCCGGTTGACTATACCGGCGTAAAACCTGGCGTTAACTCGGGCGAGTTTAGCAGCACGTCCGGTACCCGTCAAATTCAACTTTTGGCGTTCTTCATACATTTCTACGTGGTCTTTGAGTCAAATCACACAGCCAGTTGTGAAATCCGGATTAAATCTGCAAAAGTATGGCTATGGCAGAGTAAATCGTAGAAAACCGTTTATAAAAAATACGATGTAAGTTGCGTGGGGAATCACCTAGGCAGCATTTGCGCAATAGCCAAGGCTCACTAAGCCGGGCGCGCGTTGGCAGGTAGTTGGCTATCCGAGGTGCCGATGGGAGAGGTGTCTGCTAACTAGGGGAACAGGCCATCTGATGCAAACGGAAAGGAAGGAGATCCAATGGAGACAACTTTGCGTCTATTCGGACTCCGTATCCTGTGAGCCGTTGATTCGGACTGAACCGGCGCCAAGCAAACTTGATAGCCGCTCACTCAGCTCATCGCAATAACCGGTGTTGACCGGCGTCAGGTCCATGATAACTCGCCCGGTGAGCGTATGAATGTCCAGATTAACCCGGTCTTGGCCGGAATACTCCAGCAAAACTCCAATGACTTCCCGTAGCATGTGGGCGTCGTTAACGGCGTTGTCCGATTCTGTCACGGCCAGAGACAAAGTCCGATAGGAACCCCCGTTCGCGGCGGCGAGCTCCGGATTTGGGCGGCTGGCAGGCGCGGTTTGAGGGTGTCCATTAGACGACCCGTTAGAGTTTCCATTTCCGCTGTGTTTCCCGTTGCCGGTTCCATTCCCATTGATAATACCGTTTCCGTTACCGCCGGTCGATGGCGCCTGATTAGACATGTGCTCCTGAGCCTGATCACAGGCCAGGGAAAGTTGGTCCCCGCGGAGCCGCAATTTCCCTGTGACTCTTAATATCTTACCCTCGGTCCATACCTGTTGGGTACGCTCCAATACGTTCGGCCAGACCACTACTTCCACGGCGCCGCCCAGGAGGTCCAGGGTTACCACGACGAATCTTTTCTGTTCTTTGGTGAACCGTTCGTTGACGGCTGAGATATGGCCCAGCAAAGACACAGATTGTCCCTGCATGTCGTCGTCAAGTTGGTCGAAGGAGTTAAAAGCGTCTCCGGCATTCAGGCCAGCCAGTTGCCACATCGGATTGTAGGACAAGGAAACCCCCAACAACTCCCTTTCCCAAGTGGCTTTTTCCTCAGGGGGAACGTCGGAATCTCCCAGTTCGATGCCTGGCAGAAGGCCGGCTCCATCATCGTTGGAAGATCCGTCGAAAAGGCTAGATTGGCCGGAACTTCGGCTTTTGGCCTCCAGTTGGGCAAAGGCGACAATTTGGTCTAGGGAGTCCAGCATGGCCCCGCGGGTAGCCAAACTGTCGAAAGCCCCCGCCTTGGTTAGACTCTCCAAGGTGCGCCTATTGAGCCCCCTGGAACCGGCCCGGTGACAGAAATCGTCGATGGACTCATAGGGGCCGTTGGCCTCACGTTCTTCCACCAAGGGACGCACGGCAGCTTCTCCCACGGTTTTAACGGCGGCCAAACCAACACGGATGCCGGCTGTTGGTCCGCTATCCTGGTCAATGGTAAAGAACTCCTCGGACTGGTTGATGTCCGGCAACAGCACGGGTAGTCCCAACCGGAAACACTCGTTGATTGAGCTTACGATTTTTTCGGGATGGTCCAGCCGGGAATTCAGCACCGCCGCCATATACTCCAAGGGATAGTGGGTTTTGAAATAACCCGTCCAATAGGAAATCAGGGCGTAGCTAACGCTGTGGGCCTTGTTGAATGCATAGCCGGCGAAAGGCTCTATCAGGTCGAATACACTGGTTGCCAGGCTTTCTTCAAACCCTTTTGCCGCAGCCCCAGCCACAAACTTTTCCCTTTCCTCAGCCATCAACGAAGCAATCTTCTTTCCCATGGCTTTGCGGACGATATCGGCTTCGCCCAGCGTGTATCCAGCGAATTGCTGCAAAATCAACAGAACTTGATCTTGATAGACGATGATGCCGTAGGTCTCATCCAGCAATTCTTTCATGCTGGGGTCTGGATAGGTGACGGCTTTACGCCCGAATTTCGCGTCGATGAAGTCGTCTATGTTCTCCATAGGGCCCGGCCGGTACAGGGCGATCATGGCCGATATATCCATTAGATTAGAAGGCTTCAGATCCTTTATATACCGGCGCATACCGGCGCTCTCCAACTGGAACAGGTCGGTGGTGTTGCCGGATGAGAGCAGGTCGAACGTGGGTTGATCGTCCAACGGGAGGTCGTCCAAGACAATCTTGACCCCCCGGTTCTTATCCACGAATTTCACGGCTCGGTCCAGAATAGTCAGGTTGGTTAAACCCAGGAAGTCCATCTTCAACAGACCCAACTTGGCCACCGGGTCCATGGAGTATTGGGTCATCAACACCGGGCTGTCCTCGTCACCACGGCTGGGCCGTTGCAACGGGACAGTGTGGGTCAAAGGCTCGTCGGCGATGAGCACGCCGGCCGCGTGGGTGCTGACATGGTGGACATTCCCTTCCAATCCTTGGGCCGTGTCCACCAGTTCTTTGGTTTTTTCCTCGCTCTGGTAGGCCTCTTGAAATTCGGCGTTGACGCGCAACGCATCTTCTATTGTTCTTGCTTTAAATGGGACCATCCGGGCGATGCGGTCCACTTCACCGTAGCTCATGCCCAGACCACGGCCCACGTCCCGCAATGCCGCCTTGGCGCCCATGGTGCCGAAGGTCACGATCTGAGCAACGCGGTCTGTGCCATACCGGTCGACAACGTAATGAAGTACCTCGTCCCGGCGATTGTCCTGAAAATCCAGGTCGATGTCGGGCATCTCTTTGCGCTCCAGGTTCAAGAACCGCTCGAAGACCAGGCGGTACTGCAGGGGGTCCACATTGGTAATGCCGAGACAATAGAGGGCGACGCTGGCGGCGGCGCTTCCCCGTACGCCGTAGAGAATCTGACTCCTTCGGACGAAGCCGATGATGTCCCAAACAACCAGAAAGTAGTTGGCGAACTGCGTGTGCTTGACCACCTCGAGTTCGTATTTCAGACGTTCCACGGCGTCCCGAGGCGCGCTGGGGTACCGCTGCTTGAAGCCTTCCCAACATAGTTCGTCAAGGTATTCGTCGGCGCCCTTGCCCCCGGGAACCGGGTACTTGGGCAGGTGGGTTTGGCCGAAGCTCAGGTCCACGTTGCACATGTCGGAGATGAGACCGGTGTTATTTAACGCCTCCGGAAAATCAGCGAAGAGACGTCCCATCTCTTCCGGGCTTTTTATGTAGTAGGAGTCGTCCTCCATCCTTAAGCGCTTTTCATCTTGCACGGTGGTATTAGTCTGGATGCAGATGTATATGTCTTGAAGGGGCGACTCGGCTTGTCTGACGTAGTGGGAGTCGTTGGTGACAACCAAGGGAATGTCCAAGTCCCGCCCCATCGTGACCAGAGCCTGATTCAATTCGGGAAGGTTAGGCACATGCTCATGGCGCTGCAATTCCAGGAAATATCCGTCTCCAAACACCTCCTTGAACCAGCCAGCGACCCTGTTAGCTTCGGTCAGGTTTCCATCATTGATCAGCCGGGGAACTTCGGCCGAAGGGCAACCGGAAATAGCGATGAGGCCGCTGTGGTTCTGTTCCAGCAACTCCCGGTCGATGCGGGGCCGGTAGTGGAAACCATCCACGTGGGCCCGGGTGACCAGCTCCATCAGGTTGCGATAGCCCACATTGTCCCGGGCCAACAGGAGCAGATGGTGGGGGCTGCGCTCGTTGGCGCTCTTGTCGAAGCGGCTGCCTTTCGCGACGTAGACCTCGCACCCGATAATGGGTTTGACGGCCGCCTCTTTGCAGGCTTGGTAGAAGTCCACCACGCCGTACATGGAGCCGTGGTCGGTGATCGCTATGGAATCCATTCCCAGCGCTTTCGTCTGGGTCACCAAGTCGGAAATCTTGCTGATCCCGTCCAGCATGCTGTACTCAGTATGGACGTGCAGGTGGGTGAATCGGTTGTCAATAATCGTATTTGTCATTCGGACCTCTAGCAGGGATATTATAATCCCTAAACGGGTAGGTCCTTGTCAAGGCAAAATTCACGAAAACCACAATATGTGCCAATTTGCCCGGTTCCGGATACCATGGGTTGGTGTCTGCCGGAAGAAAGAAGGGCCGTCTTGATTGCAGCAAGCGAAACGAGGGGAATGAATCGGCGATTGTCTGTAAGTGTACCTCGCCGGCACTGCTATCTGCGGAAAGAGACGCCCGAAACCGGCTTTGCCGAGGTATGGTGGGCTGATAAGCCGACCTTACCAATGGTCTAGGATACGGTTTCGCCCGAGGCCATTTCAAAAGCCTCGCCGGTCATTTGCCAAAGCAAAAGCCCCGCAATTACATGCAGGGCTTCGTCAGAAAAGCTTCGTCTAATTATCGGTTAGTGGCAGGCGCCTTAGCGCCGGCGCCGAATGTTACTCTTCGTCTTCGTTGTCCTGTCCGGCGGAATTGGTTAGAGCCATCGCCTCTTTACTTGCTTCACTAGAGCGGTCGGTGTGCCTGGAGTCGCCCCAGGAAGCGGCTTCCACGTAGTTCTGAAAATCCTTGGATTCGCCGCAGATCTGGCAGACGCCTTGGCTTGACGGCCCCATAGCGGGTTGGATCACCCAGTGATGGGCGCAACCCTGGATATTTTCCACTTCGATCGTTGGGGTAGCTGTTGATTTTTGAGCCATGATGTTCGACCTCCGGATTCTAGGGGTATATTGTACCACGCGGCAACGTTATTCGTCAATATATTACGAAATAATAGCCATGATATAGCCGGATATTAGATGTTCCAGTAACATAATAAGTTGTGATACGTCTTGGTTTCGTTATAATTTCTCTAATTAACGACCGGGCTATGTAGGTATCGACTCTCGACCTCCGCCCGGCGATGGCCGGGATTCGCCCACCGTCATGCGGGCTTATTATGTTTGATGACCGCACGACACGAGAGGTGCCGTATCCAACGAATCGTAATGAATATACGGGCCAGCGGCGGTACCGGTTTTCTTAGAGAGAATTGATATCTGGGGTGGTCCGGCATCGAACGGCAAGGTCAATGGCCTTGAAATGGAGGAAAGTGAGGCGACTGGAAGGGAACCTAGGGAATCTGCGGACGGAGGGCAGGCGGGTGATCTAGACGATCTGCTGCGTCACTATCCTGGTGACACCCCAGCCGGCCAGCCAGGCTGAGTGGCGGCCGTCACCCCCGGCTACCACGACCACGAGATCGTCGGAAGAACGGACGATGGGGACCATCGTATCGGGGTTGGTCTCGTCCACCCAGGAGGGCCAGTTGCGGTTGCCATAGTGGGCCACGCCGATGAGTTGACGCAGGGGCATGCGGGCGTTTTGGTAGACGTATTCCCGAACATCGGCTTTGGAGAGGCCGGAGGCGGCGATATCGGCTGCGTGCTCGGGACACAGCACTAAAACGATCTGAGCACCCGTACCGATCTGATAGTAGTTGGAAACTCCCGACCCCGTCATCGTGCCAACCAACGTCTGCAGAACTTCGAAACCCGTGGGCACCGTGGTTTCCATCACTACGTAGATTCCCCGGATCCCAGCGACGGTGACGATGCTATCGCTGGGACTGTAACCCAACTCCAAGTGGCGCGGCTCCCATGGGCTGCGCTCTTCGTTTTCCGAGAAGCAGAAAGAGAAACGGGCGGGAGTAGACAGAGTAGCCTTATCCATCTCCCCCGGGATGAGTCCACCCACATTCCGAATCATCAGACGGAGGGCCCGGCCGATGGATGAATTGGCTCTATAGCCCGGACCAAAGCATCCGGCGTCGCCGTTAATGCCCAGTTGCCGGGCCATGGGACCGTTTACGATGACCGCTGGGGTTGCGCCTCCGGTGGTCGACGACACCCCGGCAACGTTGAACTCCTCTTGGAGCATGGCTTTGACGGCGGCCACCACCACCGGAAAGTGCTCCGGCCGGCATCCTGCCATCACCGCGTTGATAGCGATCTTTTCCAGCGTAACCCTGGCGTTGCGGGGTTGAATTATTCCCAGAGAGTCGTTGGGCGCGCCCGTGGATCCAGCCAGCATACGGCAGACCAATTCTTCGGTCGCCGGCACTACCGGCAGCCCGTCGGTCCAGCCTTGTTCATCATAGTAGTCTTGAATCGCATCGAAGGAGTCTTCGACATCGATCCGCCGGGACTGGAGATTTGACGTGCTCACCAAATCTGGCTGCGACTACCGTTATTTTTCATCATAGAGAACGTTAGACCTAAGCGGCCGAGATATCGCTGGTCAATAGGCCGACTATCTCGGGTGCGAAGTCATGGGCCATCTGCTTTACGTCATCGGTAGACTTGGTGACCAGGGGGCTGGGTATAACCACGATTCTTGCTCCAGGCATCCCGAGAGCGGCCGTACGGGCCCGGGCCGCCCGGGTAAATGAACTGGTAATCACGCTCAAAGACGGCACTCCCTTGGACTCGGTGGTTACTGTGTCGTGGAGACCCCACGTCGTACAGGACCCTCAATCCGCCACACCGTGAATCACCACGTCGCACTCTTCGGCCAGAGAATCCAGGGTTTCCCCGGCGCAGGGCGCGCTATAGCTAAACTTGGTGGCGTATACCACTTTCTGAGCGCCGTAGTCCTGCACCAGGACCTCCTTCAACTCTTGGAGGAAGGCATCTGCGTGGTACTTCCGGTTTTCCAGAAGACCGACCACTTTGCCTTTGAGGTCGGGAAGGTTGGCATTAAGGCCTACCTCCTCGGGCACGTCTTCGGCGCGGGGGTCCAGGATCTGGATGGTAGAATTCCTGGGTGCCATGGCGGCTACCTCCTTAGGAAATGGGGCCGGAGCGATGGGACTAGAATTTTCATATGGTGGCAAACGGGATTTAATCGCTCCTACCGTAGTTGAATATAGGGCAAAAGTCTAGCCCGATTTGGGCGCTGGGAGGTTCCGCAGACGCCTTTCCCATGGGCGCGCTATGAACTAAAGAGGAGTGGCGGCGAACCGGAGGGCCGGGGATTGGGGAAACGGGCTAGTCGGACATCTGGAAGTATTTGCCCTCGGTCTTTATGGAGGGCGCCACGACCATTTCAGCCTTGTGAAGGTCGCGGACGGTGTAGGCGCCGCACATCCCCATGCAGACTCGGAGAGCGCCGATCAGATTCTGCGTGCCATCGGTCTTAGACGTGGGGCCGTAAAGTATCTGCTGTAGAGTTCCCTTGGTCCCTACATTTATCCTGGTCCCCCTAGGCAACTCCGGATGAGGATTGGCCATGCCCCAGTTGTAACCGCGTCCCGGAGCTTCTTCAGCTTGCGCGAATGGCGTACCCAGCATAACCCCGTCGGCGCCGCTGGCTATCGCCTTACAAAAGTCGCCTCCGGTGCGGATGCCGCCATCTGTGATAACGGTGACATAACGGCCCGTGCGGCGGAAATAGTCCTCACGAGCGGCGGCGCACTCCAACGTGGCCGTAACTTGAGGGACACCCACCCCGACCACTTCCCGTGTAGTGCAGGCTGCCCCAGGCCCGACACCCACCAATATGCCGTCTATGCCGGTCTCCATCAACTCCTGAGCAACGGAATACGTTACGCAATTACCAACTACCACCGGGACTTTAAGCGAACTGACCATTTCCGAGAAGATCAACCCGCGGTAGCTTCTGGACATATGCCTGGCGGTTGTTACCGTCGACTGCACCACCACCATGTCCGCCCCGGCCTCCACGGCCACCGGGGACATGCGTTTGGTGTTCTGAGGAGTAAAGGAAACGGCGCACGTTGCGCCGGACTCCCGGATCTCCTGAACTCTTTGCGCCACCAAGTGTTCCTGAACCGGTTCAGAATACACCTGCTGAAGATGCTCGGTAATCTCGGACTGAGGGATGGACATGATTTCTTCAAGAACGGAGTAGGGGTCTTCGTACCGGGTGTACAACCCCTCGGCGTTAAGAACACCGAGACCGCCCATCTGGTGCATCAATGTAGCGAAATGAGGAGACACGGCACCGTCCATGGCCGATGCCAGGACGGGTATGTCCAGAGATATGTCGCCGATGGTCATTTTGGTCGAGGTCAGATCGGGGTTTATCGTCACCTGGCCCGGGACGATGGCCACTTCATCAAAGCCGTAGGACCTTCCCAATTCCTTAAACAGGCGTCTCGGCATCGCCACTTCCCTCGACTAAACTTACGTATTATGTTCATTCGACTCTATCAGGAACCCCAGCCGGACGTCAACGGGGAGGACCCCTAAACATAGTTGCCATTAACTCCGTCAGACCCACTTTGGAATCTCAAGCATGGCCGGCAATCAATAATTTCCTGCAATGACCGTCTATTTGTCTCCGGTCTGACACATATTTGGCATGTCAAAGCTCTTGCCAGGTTGTGAAAAATAGTGCATACTCTGGGCAGATTTACTCTCTGGTGGTTCTAGCGCAGCGGACCCACCCGTTCCCATCCCGAACACGGTAGTGAAACGCTGCAGCGCCCACGATACTGCCTTGGTAACGGGGTGGGAAAATAGGTCACCGCCGGGGGGTATAAATCTACTTCACAGTTCAGGTCCAGCCCATGGAACCATGGCCGGTAGACGGCCTCGTGAATTCTGTGGATCACCGTTTGGATTCTGTGGCCAGGCTCTCAGCCACGGCACCTGTAACAACCAAATCCAGCTTCTCCACCGCCCAAAAAGATGGGTTTATGCCTTTACACAATGTTGGGCGTAATCTATAATTAGGGCTCTAGCTTAGAGACGGGCTGGCTCCAGCGATTTCGATTTCCGGAGCTTGGTGGATAACAAGTGGGGTGGACGAAGCGGAAGGGCGGTGGATGTTAGTTGCTGTGCGGCCACAAACCCAATACGGAGACACTCCAGCGGTAGAGGCAACTCACCTTCACCACCAGGAGCAATAGTATGGGAAGTAGGTTCGAGAAATTCTCCGAAAGAGCGCGCCGGGTTTTATCTTTAGCACAGGAAGAGGCCCAGCGGTTTAACCACAACTATATAGGTACCGAGCATATCCTCCTCGGCCTGGTAAGGGAAACCGAAGGGGTCGCCGCTCGAGTCCTTTCCAGTCTCGAGGTCGACTTGAGCAAGGTCCGGTCGGCCGTCGAGTTTATTATCGGGCGCGGCGAGAAGCCGGCCCAAGGTGAAATCGGACTTACGCCGCGGGCCAAGAAGGTCGTGGAATTAGCCGTAGACGAAGCTCGCCGGATGAATCATACCTATATCGGCACCGAGCACCTGCTCATCGGACTATTGCGTGAAGGCGAAGGAGTGGCCGCCGGGGTTTTGGAAAGCCTAGGCGTCACCCTGGACAAAGTCCGCGCGGAGACTCACCGCATTTTGAGCCACAGCTCCGGCAGTGGCAGCCAAGGTTCCCGAAGCACTTCTCGCACTCCTACTCTTGACCAATTGGGCGTGGATCTCACCGTGGCCGCCCGGAGCGACAAACTCGACCCTGTGATCGGCCGGGAGCAAGAGATACAACGCGTAGTGCAGATCCTCAGCCGGCGCACCAAGAACAATCCCGTTTTGGTGGGAGAGCCCGGTGTTGGCAAGACCGCCATCGTTGAGGCACTGGCACAACGCATCGGTTCCGGGGATGTCCCGGAAACCCTTCAAGGCAAGCGATTGGTCACCCTGGACATGGGCGCCCTGGTTGCCGGCACCAAGTACCGGGGAGAGTTTGAAGAACGGCTAAAGAAAGTAATCGAAGAGATAAAGAGTTCCGGCAATTGCGTGCTGTTCATCGACGAGATACACACCATCGTTGGCGCAGGAGCAGCGGAAGGGGCAGTCGACGCCTCCAACATACTCAAGCCTTCCCTGGCCCGGGGTGAGTTGCAATGCATCGGCGCCACCACGCTAGACGATTACCGCAAGTACGTGGAGCGAGACCCCGCCCTAGAACGCCGGTTGCAGCCGGTGCGGGTGGAGGAGCCATCTAACGACGACACCATAGAGATACTGATGGGTATCAGGAGCCGCTACGAAGACCACCACAAGGTGGATATCACTGACGAGGCCATTCGGACGGCGGCCACCTTGGCAGCTCGTTTCATACCCGACCGGTTCTTGCCCGACAAAGCCATCGACTTGATCGATGAAGCGGGCTCCCGGGTACGTCTCCGGGGCAGTGTAACCCCCACGTCGGTAAAAGACGCCAAGGAATCTCTGGAGCAGATCCGCAAGGAAAAAGACGAAGCCATTGCCTCCCAGCAATACGAGCAGGCTGCCGAACTACGCGACCGGGAGCTGCGGCACACCGATGACCTGGACACTCTGGAGAAGGAGTGGCAAGAAGGCCTGGGCAAAGACCGGGCGGTGGTCACTGAAGAGGACATAGCCGAAGTAGTCAGTATGTGGACCGGGATTCCGGTTACCCGCCTGGCCGCTGAAGAAACAGAACGGCTGCTCCACATGGAGCAGGAGCTTCACAAGCGCATAATCGGCCAAGACGAAGCCATCGTCAACATCGCCAAATCGGTGCGGCGGGCTAGAGCCGGTTTGAAAGACCCTAGAAGACCCATCGGCGTGTTCATGTTCCTAGGCCCCACTGGGGTGGGCAAGACCGAGTTGGTCCGGGCCATGGCCGAGTTCATGTTCGGAAACGAAGACGCGATGATTCGCCTGGACATGTCCGAGTTCCAAGAGCGGCATACCGTAGCCAGGTTGATCGGCGCCCCTCCCGGATACGTGGGATACGACGAAGGGGGGCAGCTCACGGAGAGTGTGCGCCGAAAGAACTATTGCGCCGTTCTGCTGGATGAGATCGAGAAGGCCCATCCAGACGTTTTCAATATCCTGTTACAGATATTCGACGCTGGACAGTTGACCGATGCCCGTGGGCGGCGGGTCGACTTCCGAAATTCGATCCTGGTTATGACCAGCAACCTGGGGTCGGACTTGATTAAAAGAGAAACGACCCTGGGCTTCACCGTTAAGAGCGACGATGCTCAAACGACGGCTGCCAGCTACGACCGGATGAAGGAAAAAGTCATGGACGAAGTCAAACGCTTCTTCCGTCCCGAGTTCCTCAACCGGATCGACGCCACCGTGGTGTTCCATCAACTCGACGAGACCGAGATACTGGCCATAGTCGATCTGATGATGGACCAGGTCAAGAAGGAACTTGACGAAAAGAAGATCGGCCTGGAAATGACCGAAGAGGCCAAAAAGCACCTGGCGGAAAAAGGATTCGACCCCGTGTTGGGCGCTCGACCCTTGCGCCGCTTGATACAGAACGAGGTTGAAGACTCTCTGTCCGATGAGGTCCTGGGCGGGAATCTGAATGATGGAGATGTAGCGTTGGTGGACCTGGAAGACGACAAGATCGTGATTCGCAACAAGGGCAAAGCCGCCGAGGACAGCACCGGCGACGACGACGGGGCCAGTGCGGACGACGAGGCGCCGGTCGAGGCGGGTTCCCCAGCGTAGACCTCAAAAGCCTAATAGCAAGCTAATCGTACTGACAGAAGGCCCCGCTTTCGCGGGGCCTTCGCTGTTATAATGGCCCGAGTCGCCCTAGGAAATCATCCCAGCCAGTAATCCGAAGTAGATTGTGTTGGAGGGAGGCCGGTGACCCGTCCCAAAGAACGGTCCCGCACCGTGTTCTTTTGCCGGGAATGCGGCTACGAAAGCCCCAAATGGATGGGCTTCTGCCCCGCCCCAACTTGCCAGTCCGGGCAACCTCTGGTGGAAGCTACTCCGGCAAAGAGTAACCCAACGAATTCCAGTTGGATACCCACCCAGTCAGAGCCCGTCCAAGAACTCTCCGTTCTAGAGTTGGACAGCCAGCAACGCATCGAGTCACCCTGCCAGGAACTCAACCGGGTGCTCGGCGGCGGCATTGTGCCTGGCTCGGTTGTATTGTTGGCGGGCGAGCCGGGAGTAGGGAAGTCCACCTTGCTCCTTCAGATCGCTCAGGATATGGCCGCCGCCGGACGGTCCGTGCTCTATGTTTCCGGGGAGGAGTCTCCTCACCAGATAAAACTCCGCTCTCAACGGCTGGGCTTTGCCGGAAAGGGAATCTTTCTACTATCCGAAACCGACGTCGACGTGGTCGTGGATAGGTTGGAAGAGCACCGGCCGGGCTTGGCGATAATTGACTCGGTTCAAACTCTTTACAGCCGGGACACACCCTCGGGTCCCGGAAGCGTTGCGCAGATACGGGAAGCTGGATTACGCTTGATGCGGTGGTCCAAAGCCCGGCAGACACCTGTGTTTCTAGCCGGACACGTGACTAAAGACGGCTCGGTAGCGGGACCAAAGGTCCTCGAGCATATGGTGGACGTCGTCACCTACCTGGAATCCCAAGAATACGGTGCCTTTCGGTTGCTCCGTTGCGCCAAGAACCGCTTCGGTTCCACCGCCGAAGTCGGTGTGTTTGAAATGACTGGGGCCGGTTTGGCCGAGGTAGTTGACCCTTCCAAAACCCTGCTGGCCCAAAGGTACGATCAGGCCGTGGGGTCTGCCCTGGTGACGGTGCTGGAAGGGAGCCGGCCGTTGGTTCTGGAAGTTCAGGCCCTCACTTCGTTTTCCCATCTCCCCTCGCCCAGGCGGGTAGCCAATGGCGTGGATCACAACCGGCTGTTGATGTTGACCGCGGTGGCCGGGCGGAGGGCCGGATTGGACCTTTCCGGCCAGGACATAATCGTCAACGTGGCCGGGGGAATGCGGATCAGCGAGCCGGCGGCGGACCTGGCCATCGTCCTGGCCATTGCTTCAAGCCTGCACAACCACCCACTGGACTCGGAAATGGTTGTGTTTGGCGAGGTGGGTCTGGGTGGTGAAGTACGTACGGTACCTCAAGCGCAACGCCGCCTACAAGAGGCCCAGAGGCTGGGTCTGACCCGTGCGGTATTACCCGATGCAACCCTGGATGCGGAGGCCCGTCCTCCCGGAATGGGCCTTGTTTTCGCTCGAACGGTGAGTCAGGCTATCAAAGCCGGTTCGGGTGACCGGCTTGAGCGCCGGGAAGCCGTGGCTACCGAATAGGCCCGTTAGCCAGACGATTTATTCCCCAGACGGATTAATCTCTACCCGTCCTCAGCCGTCACCGGTGCTGCCGCCTCCGGCGCGTGAAACTCATGGTCCTCGCAAGCAACCCACCGGGAGCCGTCCTCATAGATCTCCTTCTTCCAGATGGGGACCGTCGATTTTAGCCGGTCAACCGCTTCGTGGCAGGCCAAGAAAGCTTCCTTGCGGTGGGGTGAAGCTACCGCGACGACCAGGCTGATCTGCCCGATGTCCACCCCGCCAATGCGGTGGGCAATAGCAATATCTTCGATCTGGAACTCGGCCATCAATCCTTGCCGAATCTCTTCCAGCTTCTTAACGGCCATCTCTTCGAAAGCTTCGTACTCCAGGGTGATAACCCGCTTTCCCTCGAAGTTGTCCCGGGTAGTGCCCAGGAAGGTAACAACCGCGCCGTTGGTGTCTTTGACTACTTTTCTGGTGACAACCTCCGGGTCAAGAGGTTCGTGGGTAACTTCAATCATGGCATTATCCTCCGCTGACCGGTGGTATCAGGCATACGTCGTCGCCTTGGTGCAAGAGGTCTCCAGGCTCGGCGTAGTCGGCGTTAACCGCCACGACAATCTTCACTTCCGGCGGCGCTAGCCGTGGAAATAGCTTTCTGATCTCCGACGTCATATCGGCCACCGTGGACCCTTCGGACAGAGTCAATAAATGGGAGTTACAGGCGGCCCTTTCCCGATAGAGAGCAAAAAATCTGACAACTATTTCCAAGCTGCTACCCGTGGCTCTTAGTGCATTGTGTTGCTACCGAATCTGCCATCCGTCTAGCGCATGAACACCGAAAAATCTCCGGCGGTCCAAGTTAGGGTCTTATTATCGCACAGGAGCAGTGGCATTACAGGGACGGGGGCTTTAACAATAATCAAGTTACCAGGAGACCGGGTTCCAACCGACGAAAAGTACCCTTTCTTTGCCGTTGAGAGTTACGGTCCGCTTCTCTTTCACGCTCATCCAATAGAATTCACCCGTCGTTAAACGCGTTACCGTATTGGCAAGGGCGAATATGGGCCTAGGGTCGTATAGAGCCCAAGCAAAACTGGGCGGTGTGTCTTGGTCAGAGGGGTCGAAGTGCCACACCCGTACCAAATTTTCGTCGCTAATCAAGGTCGCAAGGCCGATCGAGGGCGAGATGGAGGGCGCCGGAGTGGGTGTTGGCGCTGGTGTTGGCGTGGGCGGCACATCAGGTTCGAGAACGTTAAAGCTTGAGAATGACTTGACGCCGCCGACGGTGGAGAACACTACCTTTACACCGGGCGGTAGTACGGGCACGACTCCGGTAATGGTAAAACCTCCATCGGCGTCGGTGGTCTCGGATGATCCCAAAATCGTCAGAACTCCGATGGTCACGTCGGTAATAGTGCGAAAGGCCCGGAAGTTGGTCCCGGTGACTGTGACGGTAGTGCCGCTGGGCCCTGCTGCAGGGGCGACGGAAGTGCTGGCAGCAGGAACAGAATGGTCGACGGTTACGGTTGACTTGGTACCCACGATCTTAGCGGTGACGGTGTTTGTGGAGGGAATTAGGGCTGCCGTTGGAACGAGGAAGGTGACTTCGAACTCGCCATCCGTGTCCGGCGTCACTGATTTCAGATTATTCGAGCCGTATGTAAGATTCACCCGGAAACTATTCGGTGAGAGAACGTTGGTCGCTGGGAACCCAACCCCGTTGACCTTCACCGTACTGCCGATGCGGCTCTCGGTATCGTCCAGAGTAATTTTCCGTGTCGTCAAGGACACGCTGGCGGTGGCCGATGCGCCACCGGTGTCCTTGGCCACAAATTGCAGGCTTAGACGTCCCGAACGTGGCGGAGTTGCCTTCAATGATTATCTCAGCGACCCAATTTCCGCCGCTGTCCAGGTCGATTGGATAGGTTATGTACGGTGACTGCAGCACGGTCCCTCCCATTGTTACCGTGCTGCTCCCAGCCCCCGTGATTTGGTGCCTTCCGTCGGACAGCGTACCTCCAGCAACTGTAATGTTGCTAAAGCCGCTGCCGATGAGGACGACCGCCTGATTAGGGACTGCGGAGGAGGGGGCTGCTGTTATTTGGGGGGTAAGCGCGGCGGGTGGCCGGGAAACGCGCGCAGCGCCAACATGGCCGCCAGGCTCCAACGCTGCCTGGATGGCGGCCGGNCCCGACACTAAACCGGCGATCAACGCCGCTATCAATGCGGCAATTAACCGGCGGGNAAGTTTAGGCCGAAATCTCAATTGGCCCTCCCTATCCTCATGTCTACAGATANTGTAGCAGGTATGCTCACACACTAGGCTGCTACAACCGCCGGTAACGGTAATTTTCCGGGAAGTTAGAGCCCGGCAAGCATTCCAATGCTGCTAACTGGTCATAACCAGTGGCCTTAAATCCTTGAACAATTACTAAATATTATTTTATATTTATACCAATTGTTCCCGTTGACTATGCTACCAAGCGGATTTTGGCTTGCTGGCCCAGGCTGAATGGTGACCCGGGTGGATAATCCAAGCTTGCCGTTGTGGAAGTTCTGCCAACATGATTTCTTTTCGTGGCGCCGGGCCGGACCGTTTAGGAGCGCCTAGATACGGGAGCCCGGAATGCTACCGGGGGTTGTGACGATGTTGAAGGCGAGGTGCCCTGGTAGGCTTGAGCTGCTGGGCTGGTCGTTCCTATTACTGCTGATTTTGGCTGGCTGTGGCCTTCCATTTCGGTCCGATGAAAACCCCGGCGATACGCCTCAAGGGGAAGCAACGACCACTCNNNCCTCCGAGGTCGATGGTGATAAGTCAACGGACGCCGGCGGTCCCACTCCAACCCCGCCCCTACAGCAGAAGCCCGACCCAACTCCTACGCCCAAAGTGCTGCCCACCGCCACTGTGGTTTCCACGCCGGAGGTTGGGTCAAGCACATCTCAGTCACCGATTTCCGGTAGCCAGTCCGGCCCCGGTCTACAGGCGGCTCTAACAGCTAGTGTCACCGCCGGCCAGGCTCCTTTGAGCGTCCAGTTCACTAATTTGTCGTCGAATGCCGACACCTTTCGATGGGACTTCGGAGACGGAGAGATTGCCGCAACCAACCTGACCAGCGAAACCGTAGCCCATCAATACGTTAAGGCTGGAACATACGAAGTAGCCCTGGCGATAGCCAAGACGGGGGATGATACCTCCACCGCCCTGGCCACCACCACGATAGTGGTCGNGCCCGGCCTGTTGCATCGAATCGTTTTAGAGCCATCCAACCCGAACGTGATCGCGGCGGGATCGGAACAGTTCACGGTTAAGGCCTTTGACCGGTTCGGCAATGTGATTTCAGGACTAGCCAGTGAACTTTCCGCCGGAGATTCGGCGGGGCAGATCAATGCGGGCGGAGTATTCACGGCCAGCACCAAAGCCGGACAATATGAAGCGGCGATAAAAGCCGTTGTTACTCAGGGACCGGCCACGGAGACCGCCACGGCCGACGTTACCATTGAGCCCGGAGTNTTAACTGAGGTCCGGCTAAAGCCGGATACGGTCGNGTTGAACATCGGTGAAAGCCAGGAGTTCACCGCCACGGCGGTGGACATCTACGGCAATCCCCTCCCCAACGCCCGATTGACTTGGCGCATCGACCAGCGTATCGGAACCATCAGCACCAGCGGCCTGGTGACCGCAGGCAACNTCGCCGGCTTCTACGAAAACGGGGTGACGGCCGCCCTTCTTTCCGTAGAGGCTACCGCGTCCATCANCGTGAATCCTGACTCTCCAGCCAAGGTGACTATTCCCGCCGTATTGGTTGCCGCCGGAGAGCCGGTCANGCTGGAAGCCCTCGTCCTAGACCAATACGGAAACGCAGCCNCTACCTCGGATATCATCTGGTCGGTGGAAGATCCCAAAGCAGGCTCCATCTCTTCCGCCAACACCCTGACTGCCGGGGAATTGGCGCGCACCTATCCTAACGCCGTCCAAGCTGTCGTCCGCCCAGGCGGGCTGACTGCCACAGTCGCGGTAACCGTCGTNCCAGGTCCGTTGGACCGGGTGGTAGTTGCTCCCGATGTAGTAGCCATCGGCATGGGTATGAGCCAGCAGTACGTAGCGGCGGGGGGTGACCGGTTTGGCAACCGTATCTCCGGATTGGATATTACTTGGACCTTGAGCCAGGATATTGGGACCATCGACGCCGACGGCTTGTTTTCCTCAGGGGACACTCCCGCCGCCCAAGTAAACGCCGTAAAAGCGATGGCCAGACAGAACAACCTCATCCGGTCTGGAGAGGCCGCTTTAACCATAGAGCCGGACCATGTCGCGTTCATCTCGGACCGCAACGACGGCCAGCTTGACGTGTACGTGATGAACATGGACGGAAGCGGCGAGCGCCGGATCACCACTGGAGCGGCCCCGGTGGTGTTCTCTTGGTCACCGGACGGNAGGCGTATAGTTTCCGACTTCGACTTTTTCGATAGCCGCTACATCGTCTCCACCAACGACGACGGGATCTGGGACGTGTTGCTTACCGATTCGGGAGTGGACTCGGACCCAGACTGGTCACCAAAGGGCAACCGGGTAGCCTATGCTTCCAACGTCGACGGGAATGGGGAGATATACGTGATGGACGTTGACGGCGGTNACCCGGTAAGAGCTACCGACCACCCAGCAGAGGACCAAAACCCCGCCTGGTCGCCCGACGGAGAGAGCCTACTATTCGCGTCGGACAGAGACGGTAATCTTGAGATCTACATGGTGAGGATATCCAGTGGGGAGATAACCAGGCTAACCAGCCGGCCCGGCCCGGATAGCCACCCTCGTTGGTCTCCCGATGGCGCCGAGATATTATTCATTTCCGGTCAGGATGGGGACAGCGAGATATATCTAATGAACTCGGACGGCACCGATGTTCGAAAGCTCACGTCCAACCGGGTGGAGGATACATCTCCGTCATGGTCGCCGGATGGCCGCCGCATAATTTTCGCTTCCGGNGGCAAGCACAAGGATTGGGAGATATATACAATGTCNCGGGTCGGGGACCAGATCAGCCGATTGACCGACAACGATAGCTTAGACTTGGCTCCTCGTTGGGCGCCCAGAAAACCCGGTGTTGAGGTGAATCAGGCGTCGGTGTTCATTCCTNAGACGGGCTCCCGAGCGCCGCTGACGCAACAGGACATGATCGACCATGCCAGCGCCGCGATCGTGCGGATCGAGGTTGNGGAGGCCACTGCCTCCGGATTTATCATCGACCCAGACGGATTGATCCTCACCAGCAATTATGTAACCCGCGATTCTGAAGTAGTTNCAGTGTCACTCAGAGACGGGAGCACCCATACCGGTCAGGTTGTGGGCCGAGACCTGCTTCGGAATCTAGCGTTGATCAGAATTGAAGCCAGCGGCCTTTCCTGGTTGGAGCTGGCTGATGTCGGACAGGTCGAAACCGGGTCGGAAGTATTCGCCTTGNGTTACACNACGTCCCCCGATGAAATCAAGTTGGTTTCAGGGGTGGTTGCCGATCTGAAGATCGANGCGGGCCGCAACATCCGCTGGCTGCAGATCAATGTCCCGCTGGGCTGGGAGTACAGCGGAGGCCCGGTGCTCAATGTCTACGGAGAAGTGGCCGGTGTCGTGGACGCCAAGACAGTGAGCGGCGGGATTCAGGGCGCAGGGCTGGCGATAGCCGCGAATACGGTCAATGTATATCTGGAACGTCTTAAAGCGGGAGAGATTATCTCCAATTAAGGACCTTCCCACAGAGACCTAAGCGCCGATACTCCATGGTATTNGTGCAGGCGGCGTAACCCCCACTCTAACTCTCCCCAGTAAAGGAGGAGAGGAAAAATCCCTTCCCCCGTCGAGGGGGAAGGTTAGAGCCTGCCCTGATCCTTCGGCGGAAGGACGAGGGGATTGGGGGTGACTCATAACTATCTTCTTGAACATCAGAGCCTACGCAAGTGATTTCAAGCCCAGGCTTCCACCAGAAGCCAGTCCCTACAGCGTAGACACCCTTCCTGGACCCATCTCCAATTGCAGAGCGATTTGGGCCAGGGCTAACGCGCTGTAATAAGAAACCGTCAGCGTCAGGTCAACAACCCCCCGCTGTCCNACCAATTGCTCCGCATCGGCATAAGTCCCGTCCGACACCTGCTTGTCCTGTATCATCTCGTGAACGAACCGGGAAATCACCGCCTCTTCCCCCCTCAAACCATCGGCAGTCCGGTGAGTACGGATCGCCTCTATGNAGGCATCGCTGACCCCGGCCTTGGCGGCCAGGATGGAGTGGCCGGTCCATTCGATATCNCTGTTCCATTCTCGAGCCACCAAGATGATCGCCAGCTCCTTCAAATTCTCCGGCATGGAGCTCTGGAAGCGGAGCGAGGCGCCCAAGGAGGTCAGGTGCCCGGCGGCNTGGGGGCTGTTCAGCAAAGCCCTGAACTGCAGGCCAACTTCCTCCGTGTTCCGGTCTTGGCGAATCTTGTCATAGATCTGCCGCCCCTCGGCGTCCAATTCTTCTCGGGAAACATAAGGCACGCGGACCATATTCANTCACCTCAGTATTACTGTTTTACGGGTTGATGATTTGGCGCTGGCGGCCGACNATAAAAGTCTCACGGCGCTCTACGTAGTCGGAAACCGCGTCGATCAGAGCCTCGGGCCGGTCCGCCACGATCACGTGTCCCGCGTCGTACACGATCGAAACGTTGCTGTTGGGAATTCTCTCCCGGTATATGGCCGCCGCCGCTGACTCCACGGTCTTGTCCGCCAAGCCGAAGACGATGAGGGTGGCGCACCGGATGTCCCCAAGCTTGCCTTCGACCTCAGTATCGTGGGTTGCCCCGCCCAATCGGAGCGCAAGAGCCTGCTCCCTGGCGAGAATCGCCGGATCTCCCAAAGGCAACTCTGGTACGTTTTCCGGGTGGGTGAACAGCCGNGCNTTTAATTCCTCCGGAGTTCCAGAGGTTAAGCCAGACACGGGCTTGATTCCCGTGGGCGAGATCAGCACCAGAGCTTCTATGNAATCAGGCGTCAACAGTGCCTGCCATAGGGCGACNTTGGCGGCGAAGGACGTGCCGATAAGGGTGAATTTGCCGGGCGCTACCGCCGCGGCGGCTTGAGCCATGGTGTTGGCCAGGTCCTGTATCGACCCGGAGGTGGCATTTGGCGATGATGAGCCCATCCCCGGCACTTCAAAGACAATCACTCGATACGATTGGGCCAGTGTGTCGTTCAGCGGCGACCAGCCCCACACCGAACTGTCCAGCATCACAACGGTCTCGCCCTGTCCGGCCTGCCGGTAGCGGATTCGGAAGCCGTCTANCTCAACATTACCTTCTATGAAATCCAGCTTTGACATGCATCGTCCTTGATTAAGTCAGTAACCTNCGCGCCCTCACGCCGCCATTAACTCCTCCAGCGGCACGCCTCTCCTGGCGGGAGAGGGGCCGGGGTGAGGGGCATCCTAAAACTCTTTTATACGAGGCAGCACTTCCCTGCCGAACANCTCAATCTGCCTCATCACATCCCGGTGGTCGACGCCGGGCTGCTGGAAGAACAAGTCCACGACCCCAGCGCCGCATTGGTCGTGAAACGCTTTCATCTGTTCGACAACGGTGTCCGGCCCACCCATGAAACTCAACGACCGTGCGGGTCCGGCCACGTCCCCNGCTGCGCTGCCGGCGAGGACACTTCGCAGATCAAATTCCTGGCCGGCGCGGGCCGCCTGGACTGCTCCCGGCACGTTGCCTGCCATTGCGATACCACCCCGGGCCGGAGCCGCGCTTCGCCTGCTTTCCAACCATTCGTCAGCCTGCCGGTCGGTTTCCGCCAGATAGATACTCCCCCGGTAGACCACCTGGTCTGGCTCGGGCTTCCACCCGGCGTCCTGGCACCATTGGTAGTACTTGCCGGTGACTTTCGCCATCTGGTCCACTGGAATGAAAGAGATACCCAGTCCCAGCCGGTGAGNGGCGGCGTACTCGACGGTGTCGTCGCTTCGGGTTGCCACGATAACTGGTGGCAGGGGCTGCTGGACGGGACGNGGCCAAACCGACACGGTGCGGAATTGGTGATATCGCCCTTCCCAAGAAAAGGGCTGGGGCTCGGTCAGCGCTTTGATGACCAGGGCCATGCCCTCCAACAATCTGCCCCTGCCTTCCGCCGGGTTCACGCCGTAGGTTTGGTCCTCGTTGGGTGTGCCTCGTAAGAAGCCGATGATCAGACGCCCGTTGGTCAGGTTATCCAGCATGCCCAACTCTTCGGCTATTCGGATCGGGTTGTTAAGGGGCAACAACTGCCCCAAGATTGCGATCTTGGCTTTCTTGCACCGTTCAGCCACCGCCGCCGCCATTACCGCCGGATTTCCGGTGGCGATGCGGCCGGAGTAGTGATGCTCGGAAAAGCTGATCCACTCGAAGCCCATATCTTCGGCGAACTCGCACTCTTCCATCCCTTCCTGATAGCTTTGCACCGAAGTTGCGGCGTCGTGGTAAGCCGGGGGAATCGGCCAGCCGTCTGGGAATTCGTGGCGTTGAGAATATCCCATGGGGCCGAAATAGGACGCTTTCATCGACTTACTCCTCGATATGGAGCCGGCATGCTCGCCCAGATGCGAGCCTAAAGATGCCGTGGCCGGTTGTTAGCCCAGCCTCGATACCTTCCGGTGTACGT
Source organism: Chloroflexota bacterium (assembly GCA_002710215.1). GTDB lineage: Bacteria > Chloroflexota > Dehalococcoidia > Lucifugimonadales > UBA3495 > UBA11650. Next base: position 58,407 of record PAJQ01000019.1, read on the forward strand.
GGGCCAATGGTACTTCCCATGATAGGGCTTGTCCACCGGGACGATTGACAGGGGCCAAACGACCCTATTTAATGGTGTCCTGAGTAACGAAATTATGGCCATGTGGCCGGTCATGCCTCGACCCACACGCACAAATCCACAAGCTTATCAACGCTGAAAAATATCNTTCCCCATTCCCGTCAAAGGAGTGAACCATGGCTGACCGTGAGATTGCATTAATGGCCCATCTGCTTCGCCGCGCCGGTTTCGGGGCCAGCCGTGACGAGGTGGAAGCAAGGGTGGCCCAGGGTTACGACAATGTAGTGGAAGAACTTTTGAACGTTGGGGATGGCCCCGGCATTGATGAAGACCTGATGTACCGGGCGTACCCCGCATACTTCGACAAAGTTGCCATAGAGACCGGTCAGACTGAGTGGGTCTACCGGATGATTAACAACCGGTACCAATTACAGGAGAAGATGTCCCTGTTTTGGCACACCATCTTCTGCTCCGGCGACAACAAAGTGGACAACGCCCGCACCACCGCCATCCAGATCGACAAGTTCCGGGAACAAGGCATGGGCAACTTCCAGGACCTGATCCTGATGCTGTCCAAAGACCCGGCGATGCTTTATTACCTGGACAATATCGAAAGCCACAAGACAGCGGTAAACGAGAACTATGGCCGGGAGCTGCTGGAGCTCTTTTCCATGGGGGTTGGCAAAGACGGGGAACTCAATTACACCGAGGACGACGTGAAGGCTTGCGCCCGGGCTTTCACCGGCTGGAACCTGGCTCCCACCATACCGGTCTTCCCTTACGGGAGGACTCCATTCGAATTCCGCTACGATCCGGCAGACCACGACCACGAGGATAAGACATTTCTCGGCGAAACCGGCCCCTGGAACGGCGAGGANATCATCGATATCATCTGTAAGCAGCCGGCTACCGCCCGGTTCATCGCCAGGAAGATGTACGACTTCTTCGTGGCCGACGAGCCTCCCGTCCCATCCTGGCGCCAGTCCCAACCCAGAGACCTGGCAGCCATCAATACACTGGAGAAAGCCTACTTCGACTCGGGATACGAGATCAAAGCCATGCTGAAGGCCCTGTTTACTTCCGATTTCTTCAAGTCGGATTCGGTGCATTACGCCAAGGTGAAGAGCCCGGCCGAGGTCGTTATCGGCACTCTTCGCATGGTGGGCCATCACACCGCGCCCCAGCCGGGACTGTTCTTCGTGGCCATGGAGCCCAAGTACATGGGCATGGANCTGCTGAACCCGCCCACGGTGGANGGATGGCATACCGGCGCCGAGTGGATCAACAGCGGCACCCTCATCGACCGCATCAACTTTGCCGCCGGGCTTTTGGGCGACACCGGTCTGCCGGGCGTCAAGTCAATCATTGGCCGGCTGATGGACCGGTCCGACTCCATTCCTCCCGAAGAATTCGTCGATGGATGCCTGGACCTGACCGGGCCGTTGACGATCGCCGAGGAAACCCGAAGCGAATTGGTTGCCCACGTCCAGGCGGGCGGAGAGCTTCGCCATGCGACCGATTCAGAGCGGGAAAACTTTAGCCAACGCACCGGTGAGATGCTTCAATTCATCGCCACGACNTCCGAATTTCAGTTCGGATAGAGATATGGAGGGCAGTTATGGTTGCCACTAACAAAGACCCGGTCCTGGCAGTCTTTTCCCTTTCCGGGGGGAATGACTTCATGAACACGGTGATTCCATATACCAATCCCCTGTACCGGGATTACCGCCCTACTTTGGCCGTTGCTGAAGACCAAGTAGTCCCGATCAACGACGAGTTGGCCTTCCACCCGGCCATGGCTTCGTTGAAGAAATACTGGGACGAGGGGAAGCTGGCCATCATACTAGGCGTCGGCTACCCCCATCCCAGCTTGTCTCATTTCCGGTCTATGGACATCTGGGCCACCTGCGAACCCGATGANCTGGGCCTGATCGGCTGGCTTGGCAGCGTGCTCCAGGAAATCGACCCGAAAGCGGAAAACGTTCTCACCGGCGTGAACTTCGGACGGGGACTTCCCCGGTCCATGGCGAAAGATGGGGTCCCGGTGGCTTCGGTGGGNGATCTGAGCAGCTACGGTCTGCTGACCGATATCGAGGAAACCGGCCAGCGGGACCAGGCTTTAGACCTTTTCGGACGCATGTACTCCCCGGTCCTNGGACGCGGGATTGTCAACGACTACATACGCCGCACCGGCCTGGAAGCGATGGCGGGCGCCGACATCTTGGGCACGGCTCCCGGCAAGTACAGCTCCACGGTTGAGTACGGCAACAGCGCCGTCGGTGGATACCTGAAAGACATGGTTCAGGTCCATAACGCCGGTTTCGGCACTCGGGTGCTGTTCACCACGGCCCCCTACAACATCTTCGACACCCACGCCAACCAAGCAGTGGGACACTCCAACCTACTGATGGACATCTCAACCAACATCGACTGNTTCATGGCCGATCTACGAGAGCAACATATCAGCGACAACGTGATGNTGTTCTTCTACTCCGAGTTCGGCCGNCGGGCCATGGACAACGGCTCGGGTACCGATCACGGCACCGGAGGCGTGGCATTCGCCTTGGGTGAGCACGTTAAGGGCGGCATCTACGGCGAATATCCCTCGCTGGAACTGGGCAAGCTGGAAGACGGCGGCAACCTGCAGCACAACGTGGACTTCCGTTCCGCCTACTCCACCATCCTGGAGCGCTGGATGGGCATGGACGCCAAGCCCATCGTCGGCGGGACCTACGATCAACTGGACTTTCTNTAGGCCAAAGTTCGAATGAATTTCATTCACACCTGCCGCGCCCCCACCTTAATCCTCCCTCGCAAGGGGGGAGGAGATTAGTCCCTTCCCCCTCGACGGGGGAAGGTTAGGATGGGGGTGATACTTCACCCAAAAACTTGATGCTACAAAGCCAACCCACCGCCTAGGAAAGGCCCCGCAACGACTAAGGAGGCAAACCATGGCCAGCGTATTTCTNGGAATCAACGACCGGACCTTCACATTTATGTTCGTCGCCGGACGGTCCGAATTTCAGGGCACTGGGTTCCGAAATCCCATGGACATGGCGCTGGCTCCCGACGACGTGATCTACGTGGTGAACCGGTCCTATGAGTCTCGCTCCGACGGCACCCGGATCAACGTGTTCCGCCTGGGCGACGAGGGCGAGGAATATATCACCGAGTTCGGTTCTTATGGCGAAGANAAGGGGCAGTTCATCTGGCCCATCTCCATCGCCGTGGACTCCGACGTCAACGTTTACGTCGCCGACGAATGGCTCAACCGCATCAACGTTTACAACCGGGACGGCGAGTTCCTCCGCGATTGGGGAATCCCCGGCGCGGGAGACGGGGAGCTAAACCGCCCTTCCGGATTAGCGATTGGCCAGGACGGCACGATGTTCGTGGTGGACAGCCTGAACCATCGAGTNCAGAGATTTACTCTTAACGGTGAGTACCTCGGCCACTTCGGCAGTTTCGGCAGCGGTCCAGGCCAGTTGAACACTCCCTGGGGCATCGGTCTGGACAAGGACGGCAACGTGTTCGTAGCCGATTGGCGCAACAACCGCATCCAGCAGTTCACCGCTCAAGGTGAGTGGCAGGCATCCTTCGGCCAACCGGGAACCGGCGGCGACGCGTCGATCGTCCGGGAGTTGGGAGGGATCAAGTTATCCAACGTACCCGTCGGACAGTTCAACCGCCCCGCCGGCGTCTGTGTCGACNAGGACGGCGATATCTACGTGGCAGACTGGCTGAACAACCGGGTCCAGGTCCTGACCCCGGAGGGCCGCTTCATCAGCGAGTTCACCGGCGACGCCGGCCTGTCCAAGTGGGGCGTAGATAAGATCAGGTCCAACCCGGACATGATCCGCCAGCGCAACGGCGTCCGCGACTTCACACCCGAGCGAGTGCTCTGGGCGCCCTGCGCGGTCAAGGTCGACGGTAAAGGCCGGGTCATCATCGCCGACACCNCCCGCCATCGCTTCCAGGTGTACCAGAAGAACACCGAGCCGGTCCTGATTTAGAACCTATTTCCTCCCCCACTCTTGCCTCTCTGAATCAGGAGGGCTGACCCCTTGTTTTGCGGGAGGGCAATAGTGTNTACCTCAACTCAAGACCAATGGGCACAGTGGCTGTTAGAGAGGCGTCATGGCGGTGATNTAGAACGCCATGACTCAGTGATTGATGCTCTAATTCCAGTGCGCGACCAGGTGCTGGATAACGCTAATCCGGCTCAAGGCGAAGTATTGCTAGATGTGGGAACCGGCGATGGGTTGATTGCCTTCGGCGCCCTTCCCCGATTAGGAGAGTCTGGTAGGATCATTCTTAGTGATGTCTCTCAAGATCTATTGGGGCAGTGCCNATCCATAGCTCAGGAGTTGAGTGTTCTCCACCAGTGCCAGTTCCTCGAAGCATCAGCCGATGATTTAACTGCGATTGAAAATGAGTCCGTTGACGTCGTGACTACTAGATCCGTGCTCATCTTCGTTGGAGCAAAGCAGAAAGCCTTTCAAGAATTCTATCGCGTGCTCAAACCAGGAGGCCGGCTATCGATGTTTGAGCCCATCAACCGATTTGGGTACCCAGCTCCCCCGCACATGTTTGGTGTTTATGAAGGTTACGATGTCACACCAGTCATGGAGATCGCACGAAAGGTCAAAGATGTCTATGGCCGGATTCAACCTCCGAGTGATCCCATGCTGGACTTCGACGAGCGTGATTTGCTGGCTTTTGCAGAGGAAGCCAACTTTGAGGAAATCCACGTCGATGTCAAGTTTGAAATCAGGCCCCTCAGCCCTCAACGTTGGGAGGTCTTTAAAAACAGCNCCGGGAATCCCAAGGTCCCCACACTTGAAGAAGCAATGACACAGGTATTGATGCCGAAGGAAAAAGATGTGTTTGAATCGCATCTACGCCCATTGGTCGAATCTGGGCAGGGAACAAGACGGTCGGCGGCATCATTTCTTTGGGCAACCAAGCTCTAAAACAGTTATTCTTTAACCCCGCGCGATTGTTGCTACACCTGGAAGCGTCTGGAGCATGNAATCGGAGACAACCCGGATGCGGAGGCTCAGGGGCCCGGAGAGTNGATGTGGTGAGCAAAAAACCAGTGCCATCGATCCTGGTTGCGGTGTATCTCTTTCTCTTTAGAGATGGGCAGGTGTTGATGTTGAGGCGTCACAACACCGGTTATGAGGACGGAAGCTACAGCGTAATCGCAGGCCATGTTGAGCGTGATGAGCGCATCACTCAAGCACTTGTCCGGGAGGCGTTAGAAGAGGCCGGTGTACGCCTATATGAAGAGGATATTCGGTTTCTTCATGTGATGCAACGCACGAATCCAGATGGATTGATATACGTCGATTTCTTCTTCGCCGCGGAGCGTTGGCAAGGCGAAGTGCTGAACCGTGAACCGTCCAAGTGCGACGANCTGCGTTGGTTCCGTCTGACCGACCTCCCCGAAAACACGATTCCCTATGTGCGAGAAGTACTTATGAACCACTGGGTGAATCAGTCAAGTTTCAGCGAATACGGATGGGGAACTCTGTACCAACGGTGATTGGCCAGGCAGCAGGGAAGTATGGTGTTGAGGACCAGCCCGGTCCTACGATTGGTAATTCGGCCCCTGTCGCCTTCCATAAAGATTAAATAAGGGCGGGNATCTTTAATCCATGAAGTATGATGCTATCATTTTCGACTTGTTTGGGACCTTAGTTGACAATACTGAGTTCCTCGATTTCTCGCNATCAGAGTACAATCGAACGCTTTCGAACGTAGCCGCTGCTTTGTCGATTCCTGAGCCGGATCTACTTCGTCTGTGGTCCGAAACAGTTCACGAGCGGGACGCCGGATTTTTTTCCANTATGGAGGACTATTTTCAACATATTTGCCGCGAAATCGGTGTCAAAGCTGATGCTCGGCAAATAGCCCGTGCCGTGGATCTTCGGCTTGAGTATCTACGTGGTGTTCTCGCGCCACGAAATTATACGGTTGAAACCCTCACTCAACTGAAGGCCTCCGGTTACAAGATAGGTCTCATAAGCGACTGCTCATCGGAAGTCCCCATCCTGTGGCCGAAAACTCCTTTCGCGCCTTTGCTAGATGTAGCCATCTTCTCTTGCGAAGTGAAACTTACGAAGCCTGACCCCCGTATCTACCGAATGGTGTGCGAACGCTTGGAAGTGGAGCCTGGTCGATGCCTGTACGTTGGCGACGGCGGGAGTGGTGAACTGACCGGCGCAGTGGAATTTGGCATGGAGCCAGTGCTAATTCGAGCACCGTACGATACGGTTAACGGCCATCGTGAGGATTGGGAGGGAACCAGAATATCTGAACTTAAGCAGGTTCTAGACCTAGTACGCGGTCAACCTTCGATCTGAAGGATAGAGACGTTGGGCGCCGAGTCAACATTCCCCGACGCGCTTATGATCCGTCCGTGTTCCAGCTCGACGCGGGCGTCGCAGATGTCCAGGGTGCTGATCCGGTGAGCAATCATCAGAGTGGTGCGGCCCACCATCAACCGCTCCATGGCCTCCATGATACCCGCCTCAGTGGTCATGTCCACCGAACTGGTGGGTTCATCCAAGATGAGTATGGGAGCGTCTTTCAAGAATGCCCTGGCCAGCGCTATCCGCTGGCGCTCTCCCCCAGAAAGCATCATGCCCCGCTCTCCCACCGCCGTGTCGTACTCATCAGGCAGAGCGGCGATGAACTCGTGGACGTTGGCTGCCCGNGCCGCCTCAACTATCTGGGAGAATTCCGCTCCGGGATGCCCATAGCCGATATTCTCGGCNATGCTCGTAGAGAATAGAACCGGGTCTTGTAGGACGATGGCCATCTGGTTGCGCAGGTCGGCCAACTTGTAGTCCCTCAGGTCCACGCCGTCCAACAGGATTTCACCGTCACCAGGGTCGTAGAACCGGGAGGCTAGGCTGACCAGCGTGCTCTTTCCGGCCCCGGTCCTCCCCTCGATTCCGAGCCGCGTGCCTGGGGCGATACAGAAGGACACGTCCTGCAGCACCGGCGTGTTTTCACCGTAAGCGAAAGTCACGCCGCTAAATCGAAGTTCGCCCGCTGCTCGCTTCAGGGAACGGGCGCTAGGACGGTCCGTTACGTCTGGCATCTCGTCGAGCAGTTGGAAAGCGCGTTCGGCGCTGGCCAGTGACGACTGGAGGTTGGCGACTTGCCGGCTGATGGTCCGCAGTGGATTGTAAAGCTGGGTCAGGTAGGCCAGGACCATCAGTAACTCACCCAGGGACAAGACCCCTGCCTGGACGTTGCGTATCCCGATGAAGAGGACCGCCGCCGTCCCGATGGCCGTGGTCAAGTTGACTAGCAAACCGAAGGTCCCTTCAGCGAAAGACAGGCGGATGCGGGCTCGCACCCCAATCTGGGACTGGGCTACAAACCTCTCTTGCTCCCTGTCCTCTCGGCCAAACGCCTTCACCACTCGAAACGCAGTCAAAACCTCCTGAACTACCTGCAGCGCCGAACTCTCCATGCCCCGGACTTCCCGGTAACGTGGCCGCATCCGCAGGTTGTAGGTGCGGGCGAAAACGAACAGAAATGGACAGACCACCAGCGCGACCANGGCGAGCTGCCAGTCGAGACGAGTGATGACAACCAGAGTAGCCACCAGCATCACCGCCGCCGACAGCAAAGAGATGATGCTGTTGACGGTGATGTCCCGAATGGCCGGAGCGTCGTATTGTATCCGGTAGAGGGAGTCAGCCGTGCCCCTGGTGTCGTGAAACAGAAGAGACAGTCGCTGCACGTGGCGGAATAGGGCCGACCGGAATTCCAGCATCATCCCTTCGCCGGCCCGCGCCCGCAATACATGGCCGCATAACTCGTGCAGTTGGCTAAACAGGACCACCACCACCTGGAGACCGGCGGCCAGGCCCAACAGTCTGATCGTAGAATCCGATAGCCAATCCGGCGTCACCGGTTCCATAAATCCCGGCAGCGGACTGGATCCCACCACACTATCGACGGCAATCTTCAGTGGCAGGGGAGCCAGCAACATCAAAGGGGTGGCCAGCAAGCCCAACAGGAATATCCCGGCGATGTGCGGCCAGTACGGTTTGGCCTGGCGCAAGAGGCGGGAGAACAGCCAGGTGTCGGTGTAAGTGCTTAGATTCAGAAGATGCAGTCCTTTCGGTGTTCCATCGGGTCTATTCAGTATAATGGTTTCATGCCCCGCCGCTCCAGACGTTAGGCGCATGAGAGGGATTCAACAAGAAATTGACTACTCAAACTGAAATGAACCAAAGCTTTATCGCAAAGATCGCCGGCGAGTTACACCTGCTGACTACTCAAGTACGTGCAACAGTTTCGTTGATCGAGGAAGGAGCCACTGTGCCATTTATCGCCCGATACCGCAAGGAGNCCACGGGCAGCCTGGATGAAGTGGCGATCGAGTCGATTCGGGATAGGTTGGCCCAGCTCAAGGAACTGGCAAGCCGGATGGATGCCATCCTGGCTTCTCTGGAGGAGCGGGACCTGCTCACCGAGGAGTTGAAGGACCAAGTTCAATCAGCGGAGACGTTGGCGGCATTGGAGGACATTTACCTTCCCTACCGTCCCAAACGCCGAACCAGAGCGACCATCGCTAGGGAAAAGGGCCTGGAGCCGTTGGCCAGCCTTCTTTGGCAGCAAGAAGACATAGACGTGGCAGCTGTGGCGGCCTTGGCCGTGGACCCGGAAAAAGGCGTCGCCGACTCCGGCGAGGCGTTGCAGGGAGCCCGGGACATCATGGCCGAATGGGTCAGCGAAGACGCCACCGCCCGCGCTCAGACCAGGGGACTGTTTTGGACTAAAGGCGCCCTGACTTCCAAACTGTCCCAGGGCAAGGATAGCGAAGCCGCCAAGTACCGGGACTACTTCGACTGGGAAGAACCATTGTCCCAGGCCCCCTCTCACCGGGTTCTGGCCATGTTACGGGGCGAGAAAGAGTCCATGTTGACGCTGCATCTGTTGCCGCCTGAGGAAGAGGCACTGACGGAACTGGAAGCTCTGTTCGTAAAGCATTCCAACGACAGTTCCCAGCAGGTGTCTCTGGCCATCCAGGACAGCTATAAGCGTCTCCTGGGGCCGTCGTTGGAGACCGAAGCGCGTAACGAGGCCAAGGCGCGGGCCGACGAGGTAGCCACCCGTGTCTTCGCCGACAATCTCCGTCAACTACTGTTGGCGTCGCCCTTGGGACAAAAGAGCCTATTGGCAATAGACCCTGGGTTGCGCACGGGTTGCAAGATAGCGGTCCTGGACTCCCTGGGCAAATTCATCGAGTCGGCAACCATTTTCCCCCTGTTGGGGGAGCGGCAATCGGACGATGCAACTCAGACCGTCTTGAGCCTGTGCCAGCAGCATGACACCCAAGTCATCGCCGTGGGCAACGGAACCGGAGGCCGGGAAACGGAAACGTTTCTGCGGGGCCTGGGGTTGGGTTCAGGAATCCAGATTGTCATGGTCAGCGAGAGCGGGGCTTCGATCTATTCCGCTTCCCCTGCCGCCAGGGAAGAGTTTCCCGACATGGATATCACGGTCCGGGGAGCGGTATCTATCGGGCGGCGTTTGATGGACCCTTTAGCCGAACTGGTCAAGATTGACCCCCAATCCATCGGCGTGGGACAGTACCAGCACGACNTCGACCAGAATCTCCTCCACAGCAAGCTGAACGACGTAGTTGTTAGCTGCGTGAACGGGGTGGGTGTCGAGGTCAATACGGCCAGCCCCCAACTCTTGAGCTACGTTTCCGGATTGGGCCCCAGCCTGGCCAAAGCCATCCAGGAGTACCGGGATGCTAACGGCGGATTTAAGTCTAGGCGTGACCTCCTCAAAGTGCCCAGGCTTGGCCCCAAGGCGTTCGAGCAAGCGGCTGGATTCCTTCGCATCAGAGACGGGGACCAGCCCCTGGACGCCAGCGCCGTCCACCCCGAAAGCTACAAGTTAGTACAGTCCATGGCCAAGACCCAAGGTTGCAGCGTCAATGACTTGATGACCGACGAATCCGTCCGTTCACGCATCGATCTGGATAGCTATGTCAGCGACACGGTGGGCCTCCCCACTCTTCGGGATATCATGGCGGAATTGGCCCGCCCGGGACGGGACCCACGCCAGGAATTTGAGCCCTTCGCCTTTGCCGAGGGTGTACAGAACATTCAAGACCTGGAGACGGGGATGCGGCTACCGGGGCTGGTAACCAACGTCACCGCCTTCGGCGCGTTCGTGGACGTTGGCGTGCATCAAGACGGNTTGGTGCACATCAGCCAACTGGCGGACCGATTCGTGCGCAACCCCGGCGAAATCGTCAAAGTAAATCAGCGCGTTACGGTCACCGTGCTCGAGGTAGACGTTGGCCGCAAACGCATATCCTTGAGCATGAAGAGCGGTCCCAAGGCCCAGCCGNCCAACGACTAGAGTGATGCCGGTCGATAACGCGATGGGGTACACTGGTAGCAAAATCAGACAGGCTTGATGCGAGAAGCAGCACCCCCATCCTAACCTTCCCCCGTCGAGTGGGAAGGGATTTGTTCTCTCCCCCTTTACGGGGGAGAGTTAGAGTGGGGGTGGAACGGCCCTGGTCAAACCAGACCGGGCAAGTCAACAATCCCCCGAATCAGATTCTTCGAAAGAGAGCGAATATATTGATTTCCACTCCTAGTACGCCTCCAATCAGCGCGCAAGCAGCCCGAGAAGTGCGCCGTGACACGGCCCTGCGCCGGGCACGGACTTGTTACGATCATCTTGCCGGTGTCGCCGGGGTAGCATTGTTCGACGAAATGCTAAACCGGGGTTGGTTGGAGCAAACCGAATGCCAAGACTCGCCTCGTGTGTCCTACCGCCTGACACCGTTAGGGCAACAGGCCCTCGCCGGCAAGGGTGTGGACCTGACACCTTCCAGTTCGAAACGCCGGTTCGCTTACGGGTGCACCGACTGGACGGAGCGCCGGTTGCACGTGGGAGGCGCGCTGGGAGCCGCCGTATTGCGGGCTTTGCAGGCGAGAGACATCGTTCGCCGGACTGCTGGNACGCGGATTGTCGCAGTTCAGAGTGGCATTGCCGGGTGGTTTAATTCCAGCACATGAGTGAGGGTGAGCTGTGCTGGATGCCTGAATTTACCATAAAATGTGACAAGCGCTTGGTTTGTCACTCCGATCCTTCGGCGGAAGGAGAGGAGTCTCCGGTATGGTTTCAGTGGTCACTTGAGATTCCTCGCCCGTCCTTCTGCCGAAGGACTGGTGTCGGAATGACATAGCACGCAGTCGAAGATTAGCAATGCCATTTTCTAAGCACGTCTAGAGGAGACAAAATAAATGAAAGCGGTCCGTATCAACGAATTCGGCGACCNGGATGTCCTCAAGTGGGAGGATACTCCACAACCTACGCCAAGGCCCCACCATGTCCTCATCAAAGTGGAGTCGGCGGGGGTCAACTACGCCGACATCATGCGCCGGGGCGGCAACTATCCCGGCCCCGACCTGCCCTCCTCCCTGGGATTGGANGCGGCGGGCAAGGTGATCAAAGTTGGGTCCGCGGTCGACTGGATCTCCGTGGGGCAGCAGGTGATGGCGATGGGACCCGGCGGACAAGCCGAATACGTTGCCGTAAACGGGAACCTGGTCTTTCCGTATCCGGAAACCATCGACCCAGTGCATGCCGGGGGAATGCCCATCGTATTTCTGACGTCCTACCATCTGTTGAAAACCCGGGGCCAGATGCAACCCGGTGATACGGTTCTGGTGCAGGCCGGGGCCTCGGGCGTAGGCACCGTAGCGATTCAGTTGGCCAAAGCCTGGGGCGCAAAGGTCATTGCCACCGCCTCCACTCAGGACAAGCTGGACCTGTGCAGTTCTCTGGGAGCGGACGTAACCATCAACTACACCACCCACGACTTCGAAGAGGTCGTAGGTGAAGAAACCCACGGCAACGGCGTGGAATTGGTGCTGGAGTGCGTGGGAGGACCGGTCTTGGAGAAGAGCGTCCGGTGCGTCGCGTCATACGGGCGGCTGATCTCCTACGGAAATGCCTCTAATACGCCGGCGTCGGTGGCTTCGGCGGACTTTACCGGTGCCAACCGCACGGTGATAGGCTTCAGCATGGGCCGGTCTCCAGTGGGAAGTTTGGACCACAAATCGGCGATGGAGGAGTTGTTCCCCATGATTGCCGGCGGAAAGGCCAAACTGATCGTGGACCAGGTGTTACCCATGTCCGAGGTGGCCAAAGCCCACCAGCACCTGTCCGCCCGGGGAACCATGGGCAAAGTTATTCTGACACCGTAGCACCGATTTCTAGAACTTAAAGTTACTANCTCCGTTCGTGGTGAGCTTGTCGAGCCACTCAGTCAGACAGCAACTAAGGAGTGACAAAATGGGAAAAGCATTGGAAGGTATTCGCGTAATCGACATGACCCACGACCAGGCCGGTCCCTCGTGTACCCAAATGTTGGCCTGGCTGGNCGCCGAGGTCATCAAGGTGGAGATGGCCGACGGAAAGGGAGACCGGGCCCGCTGGCTGCGCCGGGGCGACCCCGACAAAGACAGCTTTTTCTTCCTGCTGCTCAATAGCAACAAGAAAAGCACAACCCTGGACCTGAGGAACCCCAAGGCCATAGAGCTATTCAAGACCTTGGTCAAGGACGCCGATATTTTGGCCGAGAACCGCGGGCCCGGCGCCATGGACCGGCTGGGGTTGGGTTACGACGACTTGAAGGAGATCAATCCCCGGTTGATCTACGCCTCGGTGAAGGGATTCGGCTCCTTCGGCCCCTACTCGGACTACAAGTGCTTCGAACAGGTGGCCCAGGCAACCAGCGGCGCTCTCAGCGTCACCGGGTGGGCCGACCGGCCGCCATCACCTCTCGGGGCTAACGTGGGNGACTCGGGCACCGGAATGCACACGGTCATCGGCATATTGGCGGCGCTGGTGCAGCGGGGAGTCACCGGCCATGGTCAGATGGTGGAAGTCGCCATGCAGGAGGCGGTGCTGAACTTGACCAGGGTCCGATTCACCGGCACGCTGAACGACGGCTCGGCGGAACCGCGCCAAGAGTTCTCCGGCAGCGCCTACACCGGGGGCTTGGGCGGGTTGGTGGCCTGCGCTCCCGGCGGCCTGAACGACTACGTTTACATGATGATTCCCGCAGATAATCCGGGCATGTTTACTGCGGCGATGCGGGCCATGGGACGAGAGGACCTGATCGAGAATCCCCGGTATGCCAGCCCCGAGGAAAGGCAGAATAANGCCGAGGAGCTTTCCCANATCATTCGAGACTGGACCGGCACCCGGGACAAGCGGGAAGTCATGGCCNCCTTTGCCGGCGAGGGCGTCCCCTGCGGCGCGGTCTTCGACACCAGCGAAGTAATAAAACAACCCCACCTGATCGAGCGCGGCATGATCTCGGAAGTCGACCATCCCGCCCGGGGCAAGTACCCGGTCATCGGCTGCCCGGTCCGCCTTTCAGACTCCCAAGTAGAGATAAACCGAGCCCCCATGTACAGCGAGCACTCCGACGAGATATTCACCACCCTGGGCGGCCTAACCCAGGCGGAAGTGGACCAGTTAAGNCGGGAGAACGTGATTGTTTAGGNGGGTGGCGCTTTCCTAAATATCGCCCCCGTCGCCTGGGCCATCATATCCACCNCCATCATCTCCGCCATCATTCGGAGTTCTCATGTAGATGCTGGTATAGGTGCCGGAGAGGGCGCCCAGGGCCAGGACATGCCCTTGGAGCGCGGTTTGCAGTTCATAGATCATGGCGGCTGGCGGGCCGGGCAACGACCCGCATCGGCTGGACGGGGATGGGGTGGCGTGTGCGTCGCTGCCGTAGCTGCCGTGGCTGGGGCTGGAGCGGGGCTCGGGGGCCGGGGAAGGCAAGGGGGAAGGAAGCATTTCAGACCAAATGCTGAGGTCGTCATATACAACCGCCAGNAAGTAACAAAGGGAGACGCTACAACCCTCTCGCCAACGGGGAGCCAACCGGGGTTAACTTCNAGCGACCCGATTATTTCGAGGCGCGAGAGGCCGCTGCCCGCCTGGTAAAACACCCTGATATGGACTGGTTCTTGAGAGGCCTGAATCTGGCTCACGGACTATTTACCGCTAAGNCCCTGAGAACCTATAAAGATGAACTACCAGTCACGCTAACATATTTGTGCGTGAAAGCTCTAAACGACATTCTCGCCTCAGTCTTACTAGTAAGAAATGGATACCACTTCCAGTCCTAGATCTTACTCAGGGGCGCTCTAGAGTCGGCGGAATTGATGGATTATTTGATGCGCAATCCCGGTGATATTAGAGCATGGTTAGACAAGGNNAAAAAGTTCGATTCACTCTCCTGGGTCTGGGACCGATTACCGAATAAAGAACTCCGGAAGCAACTCTTTGATACCTTGAATGATATCTCTCACGCGAATTTTAGGAACATCGATACCTTGAGCACGTTCAACCTGGAGCCAAATCACAAAANTATCTCGGTAGGTCNCCTTCCGTTCCCGCCTTCAACTCAAAATCCCATTTCCTTGGCGGCTAACTTGATTGCCTACCCTGTAAGGATACTCTGGCTAAGTGAGAAAGATGCTGTCTCCTCGGTCTGGGTATCAGATTNTCATCAGTTCGATTCGGCGACCGGATTTTTATTAGGTGAAAACTGGACCGCTCAAAAAGGCGACGATCTGGCAACGGAACCATCTGGTTGAGAGACCTGCGAAAAAGTTCGTGGACAATCCGTGGGCATCGCCTTGAAACCGAAGGCCCCTGAGTGATTTCAGGGGCCTAATTTTGTGCATAAAACTGGCGGAGGGAGTGGGATTCGAACCCACGATACAGTTGCCCNTATAGCGGTTTTCAAGTCCGTTGNTNGNCGTATCAATGNGTTTTNCTGGTTTCGTTAGGNTCAGAAATCGTGACTGTAACNCCCCAATGCGTTCATCTGGTCNTGGTACAGTCTTNGGCANTTCGGTCACTTTNNNGGTCGCTTTTTCAGGGCTGAAAGNGNCCAGGTTCTTGACAGTTATTGAACAAGATAGGCTGTCCATTTCCAGGACTCCCCATCCTGGCCAGGTAGGTGGCCGTGGTGGCGATGGACCGATGGCCCAGCAGGGCGGAAACGTCCTCGATACTGGCCCCGTTATTCCGGCGCAGCTTGGCCGCCGGATGGCGCAGGTCGTGGGGTTTGAGGCCGCCCAGCCCGGCCCGCTGGGCGTA
>PAJQ01000020.1 GCA_002710215.1 Chloroflexota bacterium
GAGGAATTGGAGCGGCAGCGGGAAANCANNTCCACCCTGGAGCAAGGNCAGGCCGCCGTCGCATCCTTGAAAGCCCTGAGAGAGCATATNNGTGACCGGNTGGACTCNGCNACCCNGGAGGACCGCCGCACNGTNCTNGANGCCNTGGAGACTCGNGTNACGGTCGGAGTTGGTGGAGTCCTNGAGGTCTCGATTGGCATCCCCCAANNGGTGGCCGATTGTGTCCAGCGGACCCAGGGCCAGTAGGGCAGCGCCNNCTNCCACTCNTANCACCNGCCCCAGAGNACCTGGGCNCCNCGCTNCTCGGCCAGCNCGGCCAACTCCTGGGNGGTGCGGGTCTTGCCGATGCCNGGNTCNCCNGCAAGCATGANNANACGGCCCTGGCCGGTCNGGGCCGCGTCTAGGGTCGCTGTGANCTCGGCCATCTCAGTCTGGCGGCCGACGAACACATCGCCATTGTCGCGAGTGGGTTGGGATTCTACCATGCAACTACTACCGGAAATTAGTTGATTTGCGGACCTCGTTAGCCAACTTGAGGGAATGTTACGTCGAGGGAGATGGCTTGTCCACCGATCCCATACTGTTGCCGCNAAGCATGATTGGAAATGCGGTGCTCCATAATGGGAGTCCTAACCCGTGTAGCCACGAAAGGTGTAAAAACTGAAGCACTAAAAAGACTTGGTTTTAGGACGTCTGGTTAGCCGTCTTTGACATTTNTGCAGATGCCGTAGCCGGTGCCAAGCTTTCGACGTGAGCCTGTCGATGGGCCGAGGTTCCCTGCTACCTTTCGCCGGTAAGCTTGACCAAGCTCACCGACGCCGTTGCTCCCTGGACCTCCAACAATCCGACAGTCCCNAGANTGCCGGGATGGTGGCGGCGGCCTGGATAGGTGGGGCTGCCTGGATTCACCAGGAGCACTCCGTCACGAAGGCAGATCANTTCTTCGTGAGTGTCTCCGAAGACCACTACATCCACAGATTGTTGGAATTTGCGGGTNAAAAGGTCCTTGGCCGAGCCGGCAGGGAAGTGCAGATAGTCGCCGTTGGCGCCGGTCCCGACGTGGGGGCCGGGCCACTGGATATCGTGGATCATGCCGATGGCCACATCCTCAACCTGAACNACCCGGGTAGTGCGGGCCAGACGTTCTCCGGGTTCGATGGGGTCTTCGTAGCCTCGCACCGCCAGCACCGGCGCCACGCTTTCCAGAACGTCCAGAACCCCCAAGCACTCCAAGTCGCCGCAGTGAAGTATCAGGTCTACACCCGCAAAGGCGTGCAGAACTTGAGAAGGGAGGTCTTTGCCGGAGCCGGCAGAGTGAGTATCGGAAATGAGACCGATCTTCATGTACTTGGGGCCAGGGCTTCCAGGGTGCGCTGAATCGCGGCCGTTGACGCGCCGTGGGGAAAAGCGACTACCGGCATGTCCGCGCCGCTGCTCCGGAACCGGTCGAGTTTGGCCCGGCAGTCCCGGGCGTCCCCGATAACGGTGATGTTTTCCAGCATGTCCTCGGATATGGCGGCGGTGGCTTTGGGCCGGTCTCCGGCCGCCCAGGCCTCACGCACGGCGTCGGCTTCGTCCTGAAAGCCGGAGCGGCTGAACAAGTTGTAATAGTATTGCCCCATACCGCCGATGTANTAAGCCATGTGCGCGCGGACCTGCTGTTTGGTTTCCTCCAGTTCGTCAGAGTCAGCGGCCACGTGACAGATGATTTGAGGCGCCACGGTGATCTGGGANAGGTCCCGCCCCGACCGGCTGGCGGCCTCCCCTATCTCGGCTTTGAGTCCGGGTAGACGTTGGTGGTGGAGCCAGATGGGCAACCATCCGTCGCAAAGCTGTCCGGTCAGTTCTAGATTTCTCGGCCCCAAACTTGCCAGATAGATGGGGATGTTTTCTTGTAAGGGAGGCGCGCCCAGGCGGAAGCGGCCCAGACGGAAGAATTGCCCTTCGTGGTTCAACGGCTGGCCAGCCAGGGCTTTGCGGATGATCTCGATGTACTCCCGGGTCCGGGCCACCGGCTTTTCGAAGCTTTGACCATGCCATTGCTCTATGACCAGGCGCCCGCTNGAGCCTAGCCCAAGGGTAGCCCTTCCCTTGGATATCTGGTCCAGTGAGGCGATGGTTTGGGCGATGAGCGCGGGACTGCGACTGAAAACAGGTACGATGCCGGTCCCCACGCGCAAAGACTGGGTATGGCAGGCAATCATTGTGAGGATGGTAAAGGCGTCGCGCCCCCATGACTCGCCGGTGAAGAAGGTGTGGTAGCCCAACCGGTCCGCCAGTTGGGCAATGTTTATCAGGTCGTCGTCGGGGATGTCCTGGCGGCTGCTCAGGGTTAGTGCGGTGGCGCTCATCCCTAGTTGCGGCTTTCCCACAGAGTGAAGTAGTCGGGCGAGTCCCCGCGTAGAGCGTCGGTGAGGTCGTGCATGGTTTCTTGATGCAACACCCGTTTTTCCTCGGAAACCAAACGAGAGATTGTCTCTTCCCAGTTGTCCAAAGTTTCGTCGCCAATATTGGCTTTTAAGAGCTCTCGCAAACCTTCCAGGACCTGGTCTGCATGGGAGGTCAGCGCGCCCCCGCTGATGACGAAGACAACCACGTTGGGAATCTCTTCCTCATCCCCCAATTGGATGTCAAGCCGGTCCAGAATAAAAGTCATGGCGGTTTCCCGCATGACCTCTTCAAGCCGCAGGGGCAGATTGATGAAGTGGCTGAAAGGGAAGGCGGTTTCTTCGCGGAGCACTTCGGAAAATTCGGCCTCGACGCTTTTGAAAAACTCCTCGACGAACACGTCGCCGGTGTTCATCAACAGGACACGTTTGGGGTCTTCCCTCANGTCAACAACCAGGAATTCCTTGAGGTGTGGGAAGATGCAGAGCTGGATGTCCGGACGATGGCCATCCGGAAGCTGTGAGTTGAACAACTCATCCATTGGGAGGAGTTCTCCTTGTGGGATGGCCCTGTTGGACCAACGGTTTCCTGTCTAACCGTTCCCTTCTTTACTACTTTACCCCGCAATGGGCTAGTTATCCAGTCCGGCCTGAACCGGGCTGCCTTGCCGGACGCTGGCCTACAGCAGATCGGCGATGTCCTGGAATTGGCGGTGTAGCCAGTGGGTAATGTCTTCCCGGCAGACGGAGTTGGCCAGCAAGGAGGCACGCTGTTCCCGTTCTTCGGGAGTCATGGTGATGGCTTGGTACATCGCGTTCATCGTCCCTTCGATGTCGGTGGGCGAAACAGTCAATACGCCGTCGGCCAATTGATNGTGAACTCCGCTGGTAGCGGACACGATCAGCACCCCGTTCCTCTCGTTAACCACCGGACCTTCTTTGGCTACGAGGTTCATCCCTTCGATGATGGTGTTGACCAGCAGGGCGTCGTATAACTTCATTCCGGCGATGGCTTGGGTGTAGTTATTTTCGATAAATGTCTGAATGGGCTGCCAGTCTTCGGCGCCTAGGGAGCGATTTATCTGTTGAACCACTTGNTGAATCTCGTCCATGTACCGCTGATACTGGCGGATGTGGGTCCGGGACGGCACCAGGAAAGCCAGGAAGGTTACCTTGCCCTTCAGNTCGGGGTGGCGGTTCAGCATCAACTCGTAGGCTTTGAATCCCCGGACGATATTTTTATTGGGCTCGGCGCGGTCGATGCGCACGATGGTTTTTTCGTTGCACAGGGGCAACAACTTTGCCTCAGATTCCAGGGCGCGGGGAGAGTTGGCGATGCGCTGGACTTCGCCCACGTTGATGGATATGGGGTACACCTTCACTTCCGTTCGGTTGCCCTTCCATCCCACCGTAAAGTTATGGTGGTCAATCTCAGCGCCGGGTAGGAATTCTTCGACCGTGTCAAGGAAACTGCGGCGGTCCTGTGGCGTCTGAAACCCCAGAATGTTCGTGTGGCAAAGGGCGGAGCAGATTCGATGGGTGATGTAGTTGGGAATCATCTGCCAGTACCGGGGTGTCGGCCAGGGAATGTGAACGAAGTGCTGGATGATCGCTTCGGGAATCTCNTGCCGCACGAACTCGGGCATCAGATATAGGTGGTAGTCGTGTCCGATCACTATGGGGGGTGTTNCGTTACGCCGGGCGTCTTCAACTATTACTTTGGCAAAGGCCTGGTTGACCGGGATGTACCCCGTCTCCCAAGCGTCATGGACCGAGGCGTCTACGTTGGGGTTATAAGGCGGGTTCCACATGTAGTGTTGCAAGAACCACAGCAAGGGGTTGCATAATACGTTGTAATATTTGTGGTAGACGCGCCGGGGCGTAACCACGTAGCGGAGGTTNATCTTGTGTCCGGGAAGAGGTGATTTCAGACGAGGCGCTAGTCCGTTGTTGGCGATGGCCCGGTCGCCTTCCCCCATGGCGCTGGCCACCCAGGTAAACTCCGAGGATTGGATCAGGGAGTTGAATGCGGTGACCACGCTGCCGCTGCCACGACGCCCCTCGGGGCGGCCTTCCGGGGTCATCTGGTGTTCCACGGGTCCGCGGTTGCTGGCCAGAAGCAGGGGCCGTTGCGAAAGCACCCTATCGCAAAGCCTTTGGAGCTCTGCCATGTTGTCGTCCTGGCTGGGCGCCTCCCCTTTCCCGTCAACCACCGTAAGCTCCCTATCCTCCAGAGTCATGGCCGAATCAGCGACAAATGGTCACAACGCGTGGCAAATGAGGATGATAAAGGAACGTGTATAGCCCATGAATAGGGAAACATTTCGTCCTGGTGTTGTCAAGGTTGATCGGTCTCACCACCCGATCCTAGGCCGGCCAGCCTGGAGATTGCCGAGGTCACTTTCCCCAGGCCGTCGACGGTGGCGTCCGGCTGGGTGTCTGGATCGGCAGGGTCTTCATTCTCGTAAAAACCGGTTATCCAGACCGTCTTCAACCCACAGCGATTTGCGCCTACGACATCGTTCTTTACGTGATCCCCCACGTGAACGGTCTGGGCCGGCGTGGCGCCCATTGCGTCGAGCGTCATCAGGAATATCTCGTCGGATGGTTTGGAGATCTTGACTTCGTCGGAGAAGGTGAGCACATCGAAGTAGCTCAGCAGACCTTGTTGGTCCAGGTACTTCCGAAAAGCTTCTCCCGGGGTCATGCCGGTGTTCGATATCAGTCCGATCTTAAGACCCATGGCCTTAACGTCCTGAAGCACCGCTTGAGCATCGGCGTGGGGGACCGGCGGATGAACGAAAAATGAATCGGCGTAGGGCCGGACAATCTCTTGAATGGTTTGCTCATCCAGCCGTTCGACCAAACCGTCGTTAATGTTGTTGATGAAGATTTCCACCTGCTCTCGAAAGCCTACGTCAAGAGACTCTTCNCGGATGCGGCGGCACTCCTGATAGCAGGCCCGGTAGGCTTCCCGGATGTGCTCCAGATCGTAAGACTCCCCGAAACGCGCCAGGGCATTCTGGGCGCCTTCCAACCGGACCTGGGCCCGAGCCCGGCCTAATTCCCGATTGTCCAGCAGCAACGTTTGCCACAGGTCGAAGGTTACAGCGGTTATTTTTGGCAATTCGGGTTGTCCTTGGTGGCGGGCGGATCTTTCACCACAGAGGCGCAGAGTACGCTGAGAATCGCGACGGGAAATCATCCTATATGCCACTCGCCCTGTTCGTCACGGTTTTGAGAGGCTCCATTAATCCAATAACTCCGTGTCCTCTGTGTCTCTGCGGTGAAATTGACGGCGCCGCTAAATCGGCGGGCGGCGCTTGTGCCAATCGGTGGCTTGTTCGTAGGCGTGGGCGGCGCGCAGGACCGTAAGTTCATCGAAGGGACGTCCCGCCAGTTGTAGGCTTATCGGCATGCCCGACCCAGAGAATCCGCAGGGGACCGCTATGGCTGGGAACCCGGTTAGGTTGTAGGGGCGGCTGTATTGGGTCAGCGCCGCGGTGGTCCCCATCTCATGCTCCCCCACCTGTACTCTTTCGGCCAGCAGTTGGGGCGCCGTCACCGGCTCGGTGGGACCGGCCAGCAGGTCCACGTCGTCTAATAGCCGACGCGCTTGCTGGTTGAATATCGTCCGTCCTTGCTGGGCCCGGAGGTAGTCGGCGGCGGTGATAAACAGACCGGCTTCCAGGCGCAGACGGACCGGCGGGTACAGCTTGTCGCCATCACGGCCCAGTAAGTCCTGGTGGTAGGCGGACGCCTCGGCCATGAGAATAGCCGTGGAGATGGCCTGAGTGTCCTTGTACATCGGCAGATCCACCACGGTGACCACCGCGCCCATGGATTCCAGAAGGTCGAGGGCGTCGCGGACGGACTGGGAGACTTCCGGGTCGAGGGGCGCGTCGAAGTACTCCTTGGGAATCCCGATGCGCAGGCCCCGCACGTCATTGGTCAGGGCCGAAGTGTAATCAGGTATGTCCACCCGGGCTGAAGCGACATCTTTAGGGTCATACCCGGCGATGACGTTCATGGAGAGGGCTGCGTCCTCCACCGTGCGGACCATGGGTCCGGGGTGGTCAAGGCTCCAGGAAAGGGGTGTAAGTCCGTAGCGGCTGACCAATCCGTAGGTGGGTTTCAGTCCGACGATGCCACAGAGCGCGGCGGGGATCCTGATTGAACCTCCGGTGTCGCTACCGGTAGTGATGGTGCACTGGCCGGCCGCCGTGGCCGAGCCGGAGCCGCCGCTGGAGCCGCCGGTTACCTTTTCCGGGTCCCAGGGGTTGTGCATGTGACCGTAGTCCGGGTTCTCCCCGGTGGGGCCGTAAGCGAACTGGTGCATGTTCAGCTTACCCAGCAGGATGGCCCCCGCGTCCCGGAACCTGGCCGCAACGGTGCAATCTTCTTCGGGAATAAAGTTATCGAACACGCGCGATCCGGAAGTGGTGCGGACCCCGCCGGTGTTGTAAAGGTCTTTTAGGGCCACTGGAATTCCGTGTAACGGACCCCGGTAGTTGCCTTTCTGAATGTCTGCCTCAGCCTGCCGGGCGGCCGCTCGAGACTGGTCGGCCAGGAGGGTAATGAATGAGTTAAGGACCGGCTCGGTCGCCTCGATGCGGGCCAAATGAGCGTCGATTATCTCAACCGGAGATACCTCCTTGTTCTTGACCAGGGGAGCGAGTTCCCCGGCGCTGGCATAACAGATCTCTAAGGCGTCCATCGTTTCGTCCTTTACTATGAGTGATAAAGGTGGCGCTTAACAAGGAAAGTTGGGGGAATTCTCTTCCATCTTGCGCCGATGGGAGAGCGGCACGGCTAAACCTAGGTATGTGACCGGCGTTTTTAATCCCGGGGTGGCAAGAAGGCCATGTCCGGTTCAAATCCGTCCACACTGTAAGCGTGGAGGGACTTTAAGCTATCTAGAACGACCTGTGTGTAGCTGAAGAGCTCGTCCATGTGGGGGCTTTGGACGTCCAGGCCGGCTTCTTGGGCCAGATGTAGAAAAGCCTGGCGGTTAAAGGTTGGTTCCGTTGCCATTTCGTAGATTCTCCCAAGTCTGGATTGGTGGGTATTATCCTCTCCGGAAGGCCATCTGGCAATCGTGACTGCCGCTGGAGGAGGACCTGCAAGGTGGGCATCAATAATCGCAGTGCTGGGCCGAATCATCTTAAGCGTTAGTGTAGGGAATTCAAATAACACAAGCTTTAGGCGGTCAGGGGATAGGCCCGTATTGATATACTCAATCAGATGAAAGGCGGGGTGGCCTCGCTTTTGACCTCCAAAGATTGATCGAAACATTTCGGAGAATCGCTGTTGAATTGCAATGTCTGCGGCTTTGTGGGAAGGGATGGCGACACTTTCTGCTATAGCTGCGGTAAGCCCTTGGCCGGACCGGAGACGGACGTCGTCGAACAGATCGAATCGGTGCCCGGAACGGTCACTTGGCGGGGACGAGAAGTTGCGGTTGGCATCCTGTTGATCCTGTTCTGCGTGTTCCCGGTGACAGGCATCGCGATTCTCATGGGAAAGTTTGCCGGGCGGTTTGAGCAGGCCATCGGCGCATGGGAAAGCAGCCATCTCATGGGGCTCGCTATCCTCATCGTAGTGTGGCGGTTGGGTCTTCGCCCAAGGGGCTTGTCCGTGGCATCCCTGGGCCTGTCCGCTCCCACCACTTCCGTGCGTTTGACCTCGTTGTTGGCAGTGTTGGCGCTGGCTGGCAGTTTATTGTTTACTTGGGGCTACGCTAACTTGGTGGATCTACTGAGATGGCCTGAATTGCTGGGACCTCCGGAGATACCAGATGGGATAGTTTTCCCTGGGGTGGCGGCCTTGGCTACCTATGAGGCACTGGCCGTGTGGACGCCGGTTACTGAGGAGATTTTCTTCCGGGGTTTTGTTTTCGCCGGATTGGCGCCACGGTTGGGTATACCACGAGCCATCGTCGTCAGCGCGTTGGTGTTTAGCGCCTTTCATCTTTCCCTTGGGGTGTTGGCGCCGATATTCATCACCGGTGTCCTGTTGGCCTGGCTGTATCATCGCACAGGCTCGCTTTGGCCTGGAATCGCCGCCCATGCGGGGCAGAATGCCCTGGCTGTGTCCGCGGTCATCATCGGGGGCTAGACAACCGCACGGATGTGATATAAATTGGTCGAAATGCCGACCGAAATCCGGGTGTTTGGCTACGATTTACATCCATCAAGGATAGACTCAAAAAGACCTGAAATGGGCAAAGACCGAATAAAAGAATCATTTGCCACCATCAAGCGGCAGGGACGAACCGGGCTGATAGTTTTCTTGACCGCCGGGTTTCCGGATAAGCAGGCCACCTTGGAACTGGTGCCGGCGCTGGTGGCTGCCGGGGCCGACGCCATCGAGCTTGGAGTTCCCTTCAGCGATCCATTAGCCGAAGGGCCGGTTATCCAGCAGTCCAGCTTTCTGGCTCTACAACAAAAGATCACCCTGGCCGATTGCATGGACATGGTTGAAGAACTTCGGGAGCAGATCCCGGACACTCCTCTGGTGTTGATGGGCTACTACAACCCGATCTATAGTTTTGGCTTGCAGAAGTTTGCGGAGAGAGCCGAAGAGTCTGGAGTGGATGGGCTGATCGCGGTGGATCTGCCCCACTCCGAGGCAGCGCCACTGGCGGCACAGTGCGCGGCCCATGACATCCACATGATACCGTTGCTGGCTCCCACCAGCACCGATGAATCGATCCGGGAGTCCTGTGTCGACGCCGGCGGGTTCATCTACTGTATCAGCCTGACCGGTGTCACCGGGACCAGGGACGAGGTTTCCGTCCGTGGCATCGAACTCCTGGAACGGGTGCGGCCTCACACCTCGTTGCCGCTGGCCGTTGGGTTCGGCATCTCCCAGCGAGAGCACGTTGAGACGGTTTGCCGGGACGCGGAAGCGGCAGTGGTGGGTAGCGCGCTGGTTCGGGTAATGCTAGAATCGCCACGCGAGGAACTGGTTGACCGAGCCAGCGAGTTGGTGGCCCGGTTAGCCGGCCAGGAAGTAGCCTCTAAGAGCGAAAAGATCACATGACCATGTGCCGGGGCATTCGGGGTGCGACCATCGCCGAGGAAAATACGGCGGAGGGCATCTATTCAGCGACGCGAGAGTTGCTGGACGGATTGATTGAAGCCAACGGCATCATTGAAAGGGAAGTCGCGGCAGTATACTTTACCATGACCCCAGATCTGAACGCGGTGTTCCCAGCGGCGGCGGCCCGCCAAGCTGGGTGGAACGACACAGCTTTGATGGGAGGAACGGAGATAGCAGTCCCAGGGAGCTTGACCAAGTGCATTCGGATTCTGATACTTCTGAATACCGACAAAGAGCCCCAGGAGTTGGTGAACCTGTATCTCAGGGGTACCGACGCATTGCGCCTCCAAGGTGTGGAGTCTATCTGATGTTGATCCGCCGGTTCCGGTTGGCAGTCGCCATGTATTACGGCCTCCCGGCCGTAAGAATTGCATGACATATTTCTAAACTCATTAAATTCTGTTCCCTTGCCCAAGAGGGATCGGCGGGACCATCTGGTACGATTCTTGAACCGAGGTTGAATGTAGACATGATAGTAGTAATGGCAAAAGAAGCTGCGCCGGCGGAGCTGGAAGAGGTCAAGCGGCGGATCGAGAGTCATCCTGGTCTTAGACCCCAAGTATTCGACGGTGTAGAGCGCATCGTGGTGGGCGTGCTGGGTTCAATTCCCCCGGATCTAAAAGACCAATTAGAGCTTCTGCCTGGGGTGATCGAGGTTGTTCCCATCTCCAAGCCCTACAAGCTGGCCAGCCGGGAGTTCCATCCGGACAACTCCAGGGTCGTCGTGAACGGCGTAGTCATCGGCGGGCCGGAACCCGTAATCATGGCTGGGCCTTGCTCCGTTGAAGACGAGGAGCAAATGGTATCCACGGCCAAAGCGGTCAAGGCCGCGGGCGCCCAGATCCTTCGAGGTGGGGCCTTCAAGCCGCGCTCTTCTCCATACAGCTTCCGAGGAATGGGTATCGAAGGCTTGGAACTCTTGAAGACGGCCAAACAGGAGACAGGCTTGCCCATCATCACCGAAGTAATGGCGGTCGAAGATGTAGACACGGTCGCTCAATACGCCGACATCCTCCAGATCGGCGCACGGAACATGCAAAACTACAATCTTCTGGACGCGGTCGGTGAGATAAAGAAACCGGTAATGGTCAAGCGGGGCCTGGCGGCATCTTACGAGGAGTGGTTGCTGGCGGCGGAGTACGTCATGGCCGGCGGAAATGAGCAGGTCATGCTCTGCGAGAGGGGAGTGCGTGGCTTCGAGCAATTCACCAGGTTCACGATGGACGTGGCCGCCATTCCGGTAATCCAGAGGTTAAGTCACCTGCCAATCATCGCCGACCCCAGCCATAGCACTGGGAAATGGTACTTGGTTACGCCGGTTGCACTGGCCGCCGTTGCGGCAGGCGCCCACGGACTGCTTATCGAGGTGCACCCTAATCCGGACATTGCCAAGTGCGACGGCCCTCAATCCTTGACCTTCGCAAATTTCAGCGCTTTGATGGGCCAAGTCCATGCGGTCGCCGGAGTGCGCAAAGTACCGGCCCAGGTTTAACGCAGGCCTACGTCCAAGGACGTCAAATACGACCGCATACAATAACAACGGGGCGAAGATTAATCTTCGCCCCGTTGCTGTCTGCCTAGCTAATTAGGCCTCACTCGAAAACGCCGGCGATGGCGCAGTCGGCCAGTTCTTCATCGGACATTCCCAGAATTTCCCGCAGCACATACGTCTGGTCCGCCCCGAACTCCGGCGCGCCGCGGCTGGGGCCGCCCGGGGTTCTCGACAATTTGTAAGGTGCTCCTTCGATGGTGCGGCTGATGCCCTGGCCGTCCAAAATTTGGCGGAAGAACCCTCTTTCCTTCAAGTGAGGGTCATTTTCCGCCAGGTCAGCTCCGGTCTGGACCACGCCAGCCGGTATACCGGCGTCTTGGAGCAGGTGCATCACCCCCTCAGCGGAATGCTCCGTCGTCCACGTCTCCAGCAGCGCGTCCAACTCCTCTGAGTGATGAGAGCGCCCGGAGGCGGTGGCGAACCGTTCATCCTGAGCCCAGGGTGGATGTCCCATGGCGCCAGTCAAGGACTCCCACTCGTTTTCGGTTAGAACCGATATGGCCACCCAGCGGTCGTCGCCCTGGCACCGGTAGGCCCCGTGGGGAGCGACGGAGGCATGAGGCGGGCGATTGCCGGTTCTCTGGTTATGGGAATCCGCTCCGTTGGCGCTCAGGTCTAGGACCAAGGTATCCAGCAGGGACGACAATACCTCAAATTGGGAAAGGTCTATCCACTGTCCTTGTCCGGTACGCGCCCGGTGTATCAATGCCAGTAAAACTGCTTGGGCTCCGGCCATCCCGCCAACGGCGTCGCTGTAAGCGCTGGCCGGGCCGCAGGGGTCGGTGTTGGGGAATCCGGTTAGTTCGGTGAATCCCGACCAAGCCTGAAGAGTTTGCCCGTAGCTAACCCGGTCCTTCCAGGGTCCGGTGCGCCCAAAGCCCGACATGCTGAGCATCACCAGATCAGGTTTTACCCGGCGGATGCTCTCGTAATCCATCCCCCAGCCCGTCATCACCCGGCCGCTGAAGTTTTCCGCCACGACATCGGAAACGGCTACCAACCGCTTGGCGATGGCAACGCCCTGGGGAGTTTTCATGTCCAGGGAGATGGACCGCTTGCCTGCATTCCAGTTATGGCGCTGTCCCAGCCCCCGGGCGGTGGCCGAACTGGGCCCACCGACGACGGCTAGGGCGTTATTGGACTCTACTTTGATAACCTCGGCGCCTTGGTCGGCCAAGATACGCGTGGCTGAGGGACCCGCGTGGATCCAGGTGAAGTCCAACACCCGGATATCCTGAAGCGCAAAGCCCGAGTTCGACGGTTTTTCGACGGCGCTCACGGCCTAAATAACTCCTTGAGAGGAAAGGGCGTCCAATTCTTCCACCGGTAAGCCCAGATCGCCGCAGTATATCTCCTGGTTGTGCTGGCCAACCTGGGGCGCCGGATGACGTAGCTGCCAAGGGGATTGGGACAGGTTGTAAGGCGCGCCGGGATAGACCATATTCTCTCCCGGATGGAGGGCTTCGCTTTCGATGAAATATCCCCTTTCCCAAAGCTGTTCGTTGTCAAGAATCTCGTCGGGACGAACTGCCGGGCCCCAAGGATGGTGGCGGCTTTGGCCCCACTCGGTTATCTCCTGGCGGGTGTGGGTCAAAGCCCAAGCCTGAATCAGTCCCTCGATGTGCTCAGACAACTCTCCTCGAAGTATGAACCGGTCGTTGAATTTTTCCGATGACAGATCGCCGGCCATTCCCTCTCGGGCCATCCAGTCTCGCAGGTCGTCCCAGGCCTGCTGCGTGTTGGTGGTGATGCTTACGAACCCGTCTTTGCACCGCCAAGTAGCCACGAACTGGCCGCCGTGACGGAACCCGCAGCGCACCGCCGGTTCCCCCGTGTAGTTGTAGACCGTGTTGACATGCTCGGTCGTGGCAGCCACCGCCTCCTGCATCGACACGTCGATGTATTGACCCTCACCGGTGGTCATGCGGTGATATAGGGCCAGCAGTATCGCTATGAAGGCGCGATTGGACGTTGTGTGATATGCCTGGTACCCCCAGAGGCGAGTGGGCGGTGTATCAGGCCGTCCGGTAACGTACATGTATCCGCCCATGGCGAAACCGGTCAAGTCGGTGGCCTTGAAATTCTTGTAAGGACCGGTTTGCCCGAAGGGTGTCAGCGAGGCGTAAATCAGGCCCGGGTTGCCTTGTGACAAGTGGCTGTAGCTCAACCCCAAGGTGTCCAGGTAGCCCGGCGGGAAGGTTTCCAACACAACGCCGGCTTGGCGGGAGATTCTTGACAACAGCCCGGCCCCTTGTGGATCGGCGATGTCCAACGTGATGCTGCGTTTGTTGGTGTTGAAGTGAAGCCAGTGGAGACTGCTTTCAGGATGAACGCCATCCGGAGCAAAGGGCCCAATTTCGCGCATGGGGTCTCCGCCAGGCGGCTCGATCTTGATGACGTCGGCGCCCATATCGGCCATCAGCTTGCCGCAATAAACGCCCATGGGGCCGGACAAGTCCAATACGCGGACCCCGGTCAGCGGCTGTTGCCCTATTGAGCTGTTGATATCTTTGGGATCCTGGCTTAGCGGGGAAAGACCCATCGCAATGTCACCTCGGGGGATATCGGCCGCGAGCGTATCAGACGGCTAGGCAGAGAAATACTATCGTTAGGCTTGATGCTTTGTCCACAGGTTGAATAAGCGGACACACAAGGATTGACTCGAATCGCCTGTCCCACTATGCTATTTTCCAGCTAACCAAGTGTAACGGACAACGAATCGTCGATGAGTCGATGAATGGGAGGATATCATGGCTTTAACCCTATCTCATGGCGGAGACACTATTTTTTCCACGGCTACACGCTCGGAGGAGGTGTTGGTCGGAACTAAAGAAGGGATCGTATTCCTGAAGCGGAACGGCGGCGGTTCTGGTTGGAGTATTGCCCGCCGGGCATTGGCCGACAAACACATTCACGCCGTTATAATCGAACCGGACAGCGGCGCGATAATCGCCGGTGTCACCGAGGACACGATCTACGTCAGTGAAGACAACGGGGAGACTTGGGAGCGCCGGGACGACGGCATCACCCAGCATGACATCTATAGTCTGGCGGCGGCCAAGGTAAACGGGAAAACTCGAATATTCGCCGGGACCCAGCCGGCCCACCTGTTTTACAGCGACGACTTGGGCCGCCATTGGACCGAGCTAACAGCGCTGAGGTCGGTGGACACGTCGGACTGGACCTTCCCGGGCCCGCCCCACGTCGCTCACACCAAGCATATCAACTTCCATCCGGAAGACACCAACACGATGTTTATCGGCATAGAAGTTGGCGGTCTGCAAAAGAGCACCGACGCCGGGCAAACCTTCACGAGGATCCACGGCATGGACACCGATGTCCACCGGACCGTCATCAACCCGGCGGACCCCAACAGGATATACATCACCGGCGGGGATGGCATCTATGTCACCTCCGATGGATGCGAAACATGGGAGCACCTGACCACCACCGCCCACGATCTAGGCGGGTATCCCGACTTCCTGCTTTTGCACCCACGTAAGCCCGAAGTCGTCCTGGTGGCGGCCGCTCACCACGGGCCGGGGTCCTGGCGGGAGTCTCACTTCGCCGGCACCCGCATCTCCCGGAGCAACGACGCCGGGAAGACCTGGGAGACGTTGGGCAACGGCCTTCCGGACCGGATGAAGGGTTCCGTGGAAGCTATGTGCCTGGAGGACTGGGGAGGAGATTCCTTCTCGGTCTTCGCCGCCACTGCCACCGGTGAGGTGTGGTGCAGCGATGACGGAGGAGATCACTGGGAGGAAATCATGACCGGCCTGGCTCCCATCTCCAAAGGGAACCACTACGCCAGTTTGGTTACCGCCTAATCCGAGTGTTCCGGTCGAGCTTCGAATACATTTCGCTTTCCGGCTGGACACAATGGGGACCGAATCATTCCGGAGACAAACGTAGGGGCACGGCTAGCCGTGCCCCTACACAATCGTAAAGCTGAGCTTTCTTCCTAGCTGAAATTTGACCGGCGAGCCTCCAGGTTAGAGTGGATGTCCAGGAGGACCGTCTTGCCTTCCGCGTTGAGTTGCTGCGCCCGTTTCAGTGCCGGGCCGATCTCGGATGGCTGAGTCACGACGATGCCCACCGCGCCCATGCCTTCGGCAATCTTGGCGTAATCACCAACCATGTGGGTGGTGCCGTACAACTCCTTGGCCGTCGGGTACCCGCCGGGGTAGGTAGCCATGCCGCCGTTGTTCAACACTACGGTTGTGATGGGCGCTCCGGCCCGGACCGAGGTTTCGATGTCCAGTCCGGACATCCCGAATGCGCCGTCTCCCATGAAGTTCAGGCAGAACTTATCCGGCCGGGCCAGCTTGGCGCCGATCATCAGGGGTATTCCGTAGCCCAGGTGGGTGGTCTTGCCCCAGCCGATGTAGCTGTGGGGAGTGGTGCCTGGATAGAAGGGCATCATCGTGTCGCGGGGCGCGCCGGCGTCGTGGGTGACGATGCTGTTCTCCTTGTCCAGGTTACGCTCTATCTCGCCAATCACCCGGTAGGTGTTGATTGGAACATCGTCCGAATTCAACAGCGCGGTCCACTCGGCGATCCAACCGTCCCTGACTCCCTTGACCTCGGCGGCCACTTCGGTCTTACCCTTGCGGCCGTTCTCGCCGGCTTGGGCCTTGACCTCTTCGATCATGGCTTGCAGAGTCAGCTTAGCATCGCCGGGAAGGCCCACATCGACGGAGAAATCTTTGTTGATGTCTTCGATACTCTCAACGTTGTGGATAATGACCTTGCCGTCCGGAATGGGCTGGCCGTAGCCGGTACGGGTCATGCTTGAGCCAACGGCGAACAGCACGTCCGACTCTTGCAACCACCGACGGGCCTGGAGACTGGTGGAACTGCTTCCCGACCCCAAGGCCAGGGGATGCCGCTCATCGAAGGACGACTTGCCGGGCATGGTGGTGTATACGGGAATCTCTATGAGCTCGGCGAATTCCTGCAATTCCGCGGATGCTCCGGCGGACAAGACCCCCATCCCCGACCAGATAACCGGCTTTCGGGCGTTCAGCAGAAGTCTGACGGCATCCTTAACGTCCTCGGCGGCTGGAGATTGGCGATACCGCTTGGGGGGCGTATAGTTCAGCGACTCTTCCGCGATTTCCTGCTCTCCCACGTCGGCGGGGATCTCGACGAGGACCGGACCGCCGCGTCCGTTGCGCAGGTTGTGGAAGGCCCGGCGCATGGCGCTGGAGACCTGGGACGGATGTGTAATGACCTCGGCGGTTTTGCACACCGACGCGTAGGTGCGGGCCGGCGAGAAGTTTGGCCGGACGGCGTATTGGGCCAGGGTGGGCCCGCCGGGCAGGTATAGGACGGGAATGTTGTCGCTGAAGGCCTGAGCGATGCCGCCCATGGTGTTCTCCGAGCCGGGGCCGCCCTGGGTGATGGTTACTCCGAACTTCTCCCGGTCGTTCAACCGGCTATAACCGTCGGCGGCCATCAACCCGCCGCGCTCCTGCCGGAACATGATGGTGCGGATGCCTTCCTTGGCCGCAGCTTCGATGAGTTGGTTATTCGGGAAACAGGACACCCATTCCACACCTTCGGTTTTCAAGATCCGGGCAACGGCTTCGATGACTTTCATATTTGCGTACCTCTATAGGATAGTTTGGCGTCGAAAAGATAAACGAGCGTCAAGTAGCCTCTTCCGACTGTTCCGCCGCATCATATGGCCTGGGCTAGGCGTGGTCAAGTCCTGGTCGTTAATAACGCCGGAATTGGCGGAGGCAAGGCGGGCTAAACCGTGCTTCCGCTGCGGTGCATCGGCATCCAGTGTAAAATTGTAAATGGTAATATGACTTGCTTGACCAGTGGGATCAGCCTCCGGGCCACTCCGTCGTTCGGTCGGCAAGATAGTCGTCAGGGTTTGGGAAACGGCCTCATCCTGACCAAGCTAGAGCGTGAAAACAACCGATGATTCCCTGGAAGCTTCTGGACACCGCCCAAACCCCCGGAAACGGATTAGAGCTTCGTTTGTACCAACGAGACAACGAGTTCTCTATCAAAGCGGGCAACTATGAACTCATGAACAGCCGTGTTTACGGGACGGAAGATGCGCTGGGCAAACTGGCCTGCCAAAAGATCGCCAACCACCCTCAGGCGCGGGTTCTTATCGGCGGTCTGGGCATGGGCTACACCGTAAGATCGGCGCTGGACGAGCTTGGCGTCAAAGCCCATGTAGCCGTCGCCGAACTGGTCCCCGAAGTCGTGCGGTGGAACCGGGGAGTGCTGGCCGGTTTGGCCGGCAATCCCTTGCACGACCACCGGGTGGCCGTCCATGAAGCCGACGTTGCCCAGATGATAAAGACGGCCAAAAACGACTACAACGCCATCCTGCTGGACGTGGACAACGGCCCCCAGGGGCTCACCCTAAAGGAAAACGACTGGCTCTACAGCCCTAGCGGCTTGACCACCGCCTTCGCCGCCCTAAGGCCGAAAGGCGTCCTAGCCATCTGGTCCTCCGGCCCCGAACCCGCCTTCGCCAAACGCCTGCGCCGCGCCGGCTTCCAGGTGGAAGAAGTAGCGCTGCGAGCGCGGGGGAAGAATAAGGGCGGGGCGCATTACACGGTTTATATGGCAGTGCGGGGGTAGGGCAGGCCTGGCGGGACGTGGTCAATAGGGAACGGCCCAAAACCAAGTCTTTTTTTGGCGCCTCCAATTTTACAACTTGGGTAGATTCAAGCGATAGAACTCTCCTTTTGGATCGTCAGCCCAATCACGTGACACGGACATTTCAGGGTGTTCCGGCTTCGCCAAATTCATCATCCATTTCGGTCTGAATGAACAGTTCCTCAGTGAAGGTGTTCCGGAACCGGACGTAAGCGTCTTGTATCACCACCTGAAAATCATTGACAATTCGACCCCCCACCGACTAAAAGATGACGAGAGCAAATATCCTCAAAAATCAATTGCTCAAACGTAGATGGCAGTAATAATATCTGGTAATGTAGGTACACGTAATATCTGCGCTCCGGATTGAGATGCCGATACAGGTAACTTCAATCCCAATCCGTGCAGTCAGAACCACGAAAATCCACTTGACAGCTGTACCCTGCCAACGTTTGATCTTTTACCGTAACTTCTGCGTTGAAGAGGCCGGTATTGGACTTACCAATACCGGCCAATTGTTGTTCCCCGCTTCGAATCTGAAGACAGACCAGCGTGGCATCACCGGTCTCGAAACTGCTATTGTCCTCGTGGCTTTCATCTTAGTCGCCACCGTGTTTGCTTTCGCCGTACTAAGCACCGGACTCGTCGCCTCTGAGAAGAGCAAGGAGGCCGCGTTGGGCTCTCTGAAAGAGGCATCTGGTACTTTGATGGTGCGAGGTAGAGTAGTCGGCACATCGAACAACGCCCTGACGGCTTTGGATCAGGTTAAATTTACTTTAAGCAGCGCTACCCAAGCGAACGAAGGTGTGGAGTTTACTACCGCCGCGTCCGTCATATCCTATTTGGACGAAAACCAGGCGGTAAATCTCGCTGCGTCCGACTGGACACCAACCTGGCTGATTGGTTCCGGCCCTGTTGTTGATGCAGGCGAGCAAGTCGAGATCGCCGTTACCCTTTCAGGGTTGATCCTACCTCCGGGCAAAGGCACCGATTTCACCCTTCGGGTTCAGTCTGCCGTGGGTGCGGAGGTATATCTACAAAAGTCCGTTCCAGCAGAGCTTACGAAAGTGGTCGAGCTAATCTCGGGCGGCAGCTCGTCGCCCGCACCAACGAATAGCACTCTTGAGTACGATGTCCTACAAGGCAAAAACCCCAAAGTATTTCCTATTTCAGGAATCATGTATGTTATCGCCTATGAAGGGGACAGCGACAACGGGACCCTGAAGACGTTCACGATGGCTCCCAACGGCCGGATCATTGAAACGGTAAACGACACTTTGACGTTTGATAATGTCAAAGGTAAGGACGCCGATATAGTCTCGATCTCCGGTAATGTGTATGCCATAACCTATACGGATGACGACGACGATGGCTGGCTGAAGACGGTTACAATCGCCCCCAACGGCCAGATTACTGATTCCTTAGTCGATACATTGGAGTTCGATACCGTCAAAGGCAAAAATGCTAATATCATCCGCGTCTCAAGTATTGTGTATGCCATCGCATACTCGGGGGACAACGACATCGGACTCCTGAAGACAGTGACGATAGCAACCGACGGTCAGATTACGGATACAGTGATTGACACTCTGGAGTTCGATACCTCGAAAGGCAAAACCCCCAATCGCTATTCCGGTGGAATATGTGGGGATTATACAAAAGTCGAGAGGTCAAAAGTAGATTGAGGCCATTAGAGGGATATCAACCGGGATTCCCCAGATCAAACCGATTTCCCTGAACATGGGACTCTCGGAGATACTTTGTTGTTGAGAATGATACGCGCGTATCATTTTGGCGTGGGTATAGGTCACTCTAAATAACCGATTCCCCCGGCTCCCTCAGCTTGACCTGCCGCAGCAGAGAGACCGGGGGAGCGCCGTACGACAACAAACGGTCGTGAAACCCCTTCAGTGAGTAACTGGCTCCCTGCTCCCTCCGGAAATCTTCCCTGAGCTTCAGAATCATCAGCTTGCCCAGCGTATAACTCAAATATCCGGGGTCGAAGGTTCCCCGCATGGCCTCCATTCTGGCTGGGTGTTCCCCCATGAAGGCGTTGTCCATGAAGAAGCGGGTGGCGTCGTCCACGGGCATTCCCTGGGTATGCATCCAGATGGAGCACATGTAGCGGCAGTTTCGCACCAACGCCTCCAACAGCTGAGTTAGCCGCAAGTGGGGGCGACTGGCTCCCCACTCGGTCTCCACCATCATCTGCTCGGTGTAGTGGGCCCAGCCTTCCGTAAAGGCGTAGGAAGTCGCGACTCGATTGGCCAACGGCAAGCCTCGCCCGTACCGGTTGTGCAGACTATGAACGAAGTGCTCTGGATACACTTCATGCACTGAAATTATGCGTAAAGTGTCGTAATTATAAACAGTGGACAGCCAACAGCAACGTGCTCCATCCCGGTACCGCAAAGAGGAAGCCCAGGTGCGTGAATACATAGACTGGGGGATCAATTCGCTATTCTCTGCTGCCCCAGCTCGAGATATACTAGCCAGTGCTCGCTAGTTGTCGTTTTCGCCTGCGCACCGAGGCCGTCCGATACTGCCAACCCTAAGGAGCCGAAACCAGTCATGAAGTTCGCTCTATTCCTCCCGGCCTCTTGGGCCGATAAGGACACGGTCCACCAGAGTCGTATCTACGGAGAGGTGCTGGAGCAAGTCCAATACGCCGAAGAGTTGGGGTTCGATTCCATCTGGATCGCGGAACACCACTCCAGCCGTTACGGGATATTTCCTTCATTGATGCCCATCCTTGCACACATCGCCGCCCAGACCAAGACC
>PAJQ01000021.1 GCA_002710215.1 Chloroflexota bacterium
TGGGGGGCGCCTAGCCAGATGGGTACCAACACGGCCAGCATGCCTTTTCCGGCGTCGACTATCAAGACCGGCATGGCGCGCCACGTCCCCACTTGTTGGTAGGTATTGAGCGCGCCCACATTTCTGGAACCCAGCCGTCGGATGTCATGTCCCGTGACTAGGCGAACCATGATGTAAGCCGTCGGCACCGACCCCAAGAGATAGGCGCCGAGACCCAAGGCCAAGGTAATAAATAAAATCAACTTGTGCCCTTCTAGGATTATTTAAACGAGCGGCCCGGCGGCCTGCCCGCCTCACCATGTTATCCTCTCGCTTGGATGACTTCTAGTCCGGACCGGATTCTCCCAGGATCATCAAGCCTAAAATATTGTATTCATGGACACGTTGCTTTACGAAAATGTGCCCTGCGACGAAAGGCCGCTGTATCCCCTTCCGCGGAAGAGCCGGAATGGCGAGAGTTCGAATGTGGTATATCCTGGCTTGCCGGTGGCAGGCTGCTTTGCCGGGTGGGGAACCGGGGAATATAATGGGCCGCATCGCCGCGATTTCTCTGGTCGACCACGGCGGGCAGGAGGCACATGTTTGGCTGACCAAAAGGACCTGGACGCATTCGTCACTCAAGTTACCCGCCCGGAAGACTTTGAGGAATTCTGGGAGAGGGTACTGGCCGGACTGGCGGAAATTCCCCTGGACCCGAGCCTGTCTCCGGACCCCATGCGGTCCAATGCCGACGTGGATGTTTCCCGGGTCCACTACCGTAGCCTTGACGGTCTGGAGATCTCCGGGTGGTACTGTGTGCCGACCAAGGGAGAGGGACCCTTTCCGGCCGTCATCCGGTTTCCCGGCTACAAAGGCGAACCTGGCCTGCGGCGGGATTGGGGCCGTAAGGAAGTCGTCACCCTGACCGTGGCGGTGCGGGGAAAGCTGGGCAGCCATGCCGATTTCAATCCGGGATATCCGGGATTACTGACCCAAGGCATCGAACGTCGAGACACTTACGGATACAANGGCGTTATTTCCGATTGCTCGCGTGGGGTCGACTTCCTGCTGTCCCGTCCGGAAGTCGACCCCCAACGTATCTTCGCTTGCGGCAGCAGCCAGGGAGGAGGACTGACGTTAATAACTTCNGCCCTCCGTCCCGAGATCAGGGGCGGCGTCGCAGGTTATCCCTTTCTTTGCTGTTTCCCCGAGTCGATGAGGATGCTGCGTAGCTACCCCTACGACGAGCTGAACTGTTACGCCAGGGCCTATCCGGACCTGGCCCAGGAAATGCTGGAGACCCTGCGCTATTACGACGCGGTTAACTTCGCTCCAGGGATCAAGTGTCCCATGGTCGTGGGAATCGCTTTGGAGGACGAGATCTGCCCACCGGAAACCAGTTACGCCGCTTATCAGGGACTGACCGGACCCAAAGAGCTATGGCTATTTCCCGATTCGGGCCATGGCAATGCCCACGACTACCCCGCCAAGGAAACGGAATGGCTGGAACGGCAGATAAATCTGACCAAACCCGGGGGCGCAGATGACTGAGCACCGGACCGACCCGGACGCGATCTGGGACTCCCTGGACCGCCGATTGGAGCAGATCCCGTTGGATCTTGAGCAGGAACGGGACGCTTTTTACTCCCAACCCGATTGGGACGTTTACCGCTTGCGTTACACCGGACTGGACGGGTACCGGCTGTTCTGTTGGCTGTCGACGCCGGTCTCGGCCAATGGACCGGTTCCGGCATTGCTACGCATGCCCGATTACGGCAGCGTTCACGACATTGTATATACGCCAATTCGATCGGTTGCTCTGGTGATGAACGCTACCCACCGGGGCCAGAGGGAAAGTGAATCGGTGTTCCAGGCCAATTACCCTGGTCTGCTCACCCTGGGTATAGATCGGCAGGAAACCTACGTGATGATGCGGGTGTTCGCCGACGCTTTGCGGGCGGTTGACGCCCTTTTGGGGCAAACGTTGGCCGAGGTAGGGCCTATCGCCTTGACCGGCAACGGTCTCGGCGGAGCCTTGTCTTTGCTGGCCGCCGCCCGCCGCCCGAGGATCACCGCCGTGGCGGCCGATACGCCGCTAGCCTTGGGGCATCCGGATCTTCTGGAGCACGATCTGGCTTATCCCTTGGCCGAACTTACCGATTATTTAGGAGTTTACCCCCACCGAAAAGAGCCATTCCTGGGCAGCATGGCTCCTTTGGACCCGGTTGCGGCCGCTCCCAATGTAGAAGCCCCCGTACTGCTTAGCCTGGGACGCCGGGACCGGGGGTTGTGCCCCCTGCCCATTGGAGAACAGTTGGCGGCTCGATTGCCTCATTGCGACCTGCGGGTCTACGACGGGGCCAGCGAGGGCGGCGGTCATCCTCATAGCGTTATTCGCGAAGCTTGGCTCCGGGAGCAGCTAGGGTTGGGCTGAGCCGGACAATTTTGGATGTCTGATATACTGGAAATGTAGAAGTGCGGGGACGGGTGGGACGGTTTAACTTTTCACAACACACTTGTATATCAACGGGTCCGCACGCCTGAGTGTGGGACGTCACGAAATTGCCGAAGGCGGCTTACGAGGTTTGACCCTTTTATGGAACAGCTAAAGCAAGACTTATCCAACATGCGTCAGAAGATTGATTCTGTCGTGGAGCGGCTTTGACCTCGTAGGCAAAGAAAAGACCATAGTTGAGATGGAACTGGCTGCTTCCAGCCCCGGATATTGGGACGATCCCCGGGAGGCCCAGCGGAAGATGCAAGAATTGGGCCGAATCAAAGATACAGTTTCCACTTGGCGCGGGCTTCAGTCCAGGGCCGGCAACCTGTTCGAACTGACGGAATTAGCGATGGAGGAAGGGGACGACTCCCTACAAAGCGAACTGGAGGAAGAGGGCAAAGAGATTTCGGATGCCCTGGCCAAGCAAGAAATCATTCTGACCCTTTCCGGACCCTACGACGAACGCTCGGCCATCGTGTCGATCCACGCCGGAGTTGGTGGGACCGATTCCCAAGACTGGGCGGAAATGCTGTTTCGCATGTACGTCAAGTGGGCGGAGACCGAGACCCGCACCGTTCAAGTCATGGACATGTCCTACGGAGAGGAAGCCGGATTGCGCACCGGAATCATCGAGGTCGCCGGACCATACGCATACGGATACCTCAGCGCCGAAAGAGGCGTGCACCGGCTGGTCCGGTTATCGCCGTACGATCCCAACCACCTGCGCCACACCTCCTTTGCCGAAGTGGAGATACTGCCTTCGGCAGAGGAAGACCCGGAGATTGAAGTCCGCTCCGACGATATCAAACTGGACGTATTTCGGTCGAGCGGGCCGGGCGGCCAGAACGTGCAGAAGGTTGCTTCGGCAGTAAGACTTACCCACCTTCCCACCGGGATGGTCGTCACTTGCCAAAACGAGAGGTCCCAGCACCAGAACCGGGAGTTTGCCATGCGCATCCTCAAAGCCAAGCTGCTGGCGAAGATGAACGAAGAAAAGTCTCGAGAGCTGGCTAAATTAAGGGGTGAGCGCGCGATTCCGGAGTGGGGAAACCAGATCAGGAGCTACGTTCTACACCCCTACAAGTCGGTGAAGGACCACCGGACTAATTACCAGAGCACCAATCCCGACGCCGTGCTAAACGGAGACCTGGGCGGTTTTATCGAAGCCTACTTGATGTCGCGAGTTGGAAATCAGGAAACCTAGCGTTCAGGTTGCACCCCGTCCGGGAAACTACCTAGACTAATCAAAAGCAAGAGGCGGGTCCGAAAGACCCGCCTCTTCTATTACTAGATAATCCCCCGAGATTAGCAGTTGCCAAGAATGTGGCCCATGCGCACCTTTTTGGTCCTCATGTAGTCCCGATTCTCGTCTGTAACCGAAGCCTCCACCGGCACCCGCTCAACAATCTCCAGATCGAAACCCGAGATACCTGATACCTTTCGCGGATTGTTGGTCAACAGGCGAAGCTTTTTCACTCCCAAATCTTGGAGTATCTGCGCTCCGATGCCGTAATGACGAAGGTCGGCCTCGAAGCCTAATTTATTATTGGCTTCAATGGTGTCCAAGCCTCCGTCCTGCAGTGAATAGGCTTTTATCTTGTTGTGCAGGCCTATGCCTCGACCTTCTTGCCGCATGTACAGAAACACTCCGGCCCCTTCCTTGCCCAGAATGGNCAGGGCCATCTCTATCTGCTCGCCGCAATCGCAACGGAGACTGCCAAAGACGTCGCCGGTCAGACACTCGCTGTGGATCCGCACCAGCACGGGTTGGTCCGCATTCCACGTGCCGATGGTCATGGCGATGTGCTCTCCGGGGTCCACCTGACTGCGGTAGGCAATGGCTTTGAATTCGCCGTATTTGGTGGGCAGACGGGCCTNGGCCACTCGCTCGATGAGTTTCTCGTGGCGGCGGCGGTAGGCNATGATCTGGGCGATGCTTAGGACATTCAGTTGGTGTTTATCCGCGAACTTCTCCAGGGTCTCCATCCGCGACATGGTGCCGTCTTCGTTCATGATTTCGCAAACGATTCCGGCGGGGTACGTACCCGCGATCTCGCAAAGGTCAACTATCGCTTCCGTGTGTCCGGCCCGGGCTAGGACACCGCCGGGATGGTACCGCAAGGGAAACAGGTGGCCCGGCCGGGTAAACTTATCGGATCTCACTTCAGGGTCGATCAACGCTACGACGGTGGCGGCCCTATCTTGCGCGGAAATTCCGGTGGTGGTGCCCTGATTGTAGTCGACCGAAACGGTGAAAGCGGTCTGATTCTTGGTTGACGTGTTTTGTGGAATCATCAAGGGGATATCCANCTCGTCCAACCTCTCCCCTACGATGGGNATGCACAGCAGTCCCCGGGCTTCGGTAACCGCAAAGTTGACGGCTTCCGGGGTCACTGTCTCGGCGAACATCACCAGATCGCCTTCATTTTCCCGCTGCTCGTCGTCTACGACGATNACGAACTTTCCGGCTTTGAGGTCTTCTATGGCCTCTTCCAAGCTACACAGAGGCATATAACCTTCCTTCTTGCGNTGCAGAGTTAATCGAGTCTGTCAGACACTCTTGTGTCATCGGGCCAGCAGGCTCTCCACATATTTCGCTACGATGTCTGCCTCCAAGTTGACACGGTCGCCGGGTCCTTTGTCCTGCAAGTTTGTGTGTTCCAGTGTATACGGTATCACCGACAGGGTGAAGGACGACGTACCCTTTTGTACCACGGTGAGACTGATACCGTCAACCGCGATGAACCCTTTTTCCACGATATAAACTCTCAAATTGTTGGGGTAGCGGACCCGTAGGATCTGGGAATTTCCATCGGTTCTGGACGATGTTATCCGGCCCGTCGAATCGACATGGCCCTGAACGATGTGGCCGCCCAGCCGGTCGCTCACCGCCAGGGGCCGCTCCAGATTGACCTTATGACCTTGGGCCAAACTTCCCAGGGAGGTGCGGCTCAATGTTTCGGGCGATAGATCGACGGAGAAGGTCGATGAGTCGTGGGCCACCACGGTNAAGCAGGTCCCGTTTACGGCGATGCTGTCGCCCATCTTTTGGTCTTCTAGAACTNTGGCGGCCCGGACGGTCATCCGNTGGTCACCCAACTCGGCGACGGTTCCTACCTCTTCGATAATGCCGGTGAACAATCTATGCCTCCGTTTTCCGGGATGGGTCCGGGTAGCCGGTCACCAGCCAATCCGGTCCCACTTCTTGCAGATNAGTTCGGGTGAGCCGCCAACTGCCCGCCATGCGGGATACGCCGATCCCCTCAACCGGGGAGGCGGCCTGCATTCCCCCGATAATCACCGGGGCGATGAACGCCATCACTTTGTCCACCAATCCGGTGTCGAAGAGGGACCCTTGCAGAGTGCCGCCCGCCTCCACCAAAAGGCTAACAATATCGCGCTGACCCAGTTCAGCCATGACTTGGTCCAGGTCGACCCTCCCGCTGGGAGTGGAGGCCACCGGCAACACCTCTGCGCCCGCGTTTTTCAGGCGGTCAGCTTGCTGAGCGGTAGAATTGCCGGCGGTCACTATCAGCGTGGACCCCGGTTCTCGAAGCATACGCGCATCTGGAGGAGTACGGCATTGGCTGTCTAGGATCACCCGCAATGGTTGCCTGGGCAATGGGTCTCCTTGGGTATCCCGGGAGGTCAATTGTGGATCGTCGGCCAGCACGGTGTTGATGCCGACCATCACTGCGTCACTTTCCCGGCGGAGCCGCTGAACGACTTCCCGGGCCTGGGGACCGGTGACCCACCGGGAATCTCCTGAGTTGGTGGCNATCTTGCCATCCAGGCTCATGGCGAACTTGGCGGTCACGAAGGGCAGCCCGGTGGTGATGTATTTGGCGAAGGCTTCGTACAGTTCCCCGGCGGCCTCGGCTTCCTCTCCAANCTCGACCCGCAGGCCGGAGGCTTCCAATTCCGTCTTTCCCTGACCGGAGACGCGAGGGTTGGGGTCAATCGCGGCTACTAGAACCTCCGCTACACCGGCGGAGATTATGGCCTGAGTGCAAGGCGGAGTGCGGCCGAAATGGCAACATGGTTCCAAGGTAGTGTAGAGAGTTGCTCCCCGGGACGAGTCTCCGGCCGACCGTAGGGCTTCAATCTCGGCGTGGCGGCTTCCCGCCGGTTGGGTATGGCCGGTCCCCAACACCACACCGTCCTTAACCAACACCGCTCCAACGGCGGGGTTGGGACTGGTGGTGCCCAGGGCCTGGCGGGCCAGGCTGACGGCGCGTTTCATGGGGGTCATTGCAGGTCTACCAGTTTGATTTTGGAAGATTTGAGACAGCGTTCGCCATATCGCCTGGGACTATTTTACATAAGTAACAGTATCGTATGAATTGATACTGCCTGATTCTAGCAACCCGAAGCCCCCTTAGCAAGTTGGCCAGTTACATTGAAGTCCATGAAGTCCATGAAGTCCATGAAGTCCATGAAGTCCATGAAGTCCATGAAGTCCATGNNGTCCATNNNGTCCNATCAATGGCCGACAGCCATGCCTGGCGCAAAAACCAACCCCTACCCATGTGTCGTAGAGTAGGGGTTGGCGCCGAGTGATTCACTCAACGAACGGCGGAAGATAGTTAATTGATGGCGTACAGCGCTTGCACTGTGACCGTTACCTCTAGTTCTCCCCCCATGATCTGTGTCGGAGCGCTCTTGGCAGAGGCAGCGAAAGCTACTCGCTCAAGACTCTCGAAGGCGACGCGGGGCTGGCCCCCGGTTTCGCTGATGTTGATGAGCTTGCCTAGTTCTACTCCGGTCAGGCTGGCGACTTGATTGGCTTTGTCCATCATGTCGCCGATGGCCGCCGCCCGGGCCTGGTCTTGCAGGGCGTCGGTGTCGTCGATGGTGAAGTTGATTCCGTTAAATCTGATGAGGTCCCCTCCGGCGGCAGTGACTTCGTCGATGACACTGCCGGCTTCGTCCAAGTCCCGCAATTTGACCGTTAGCTGGTTGCTAACTTCGTAGCCGATAATAACCCGTTCCCGCTCTTTGAAGCACTCGGGCTTTTCCTGGGACCGGGCAATTGCGACGCCCGGTTCCAGGGAGATTCCCCGGCCAAATTCAGCGCTGGGCGCCAAGCTCGGTTCCATGGCAGGCGCGATCTGGCGGACGGCGGTGTCCAAGGCGCCCGGGCACCTGGTCACTTCCCGGCTCGTATACCTGGGGTTGATATTGAAGTGGCTCGTCTGGATGTCCCGGTCCTCAATGTTCTTCGCTTTCAATACGTCGAAAACCCGTCCCATGGCGGCCGCGGCCTGTTCACGGGCTTCGGCCACTGTATCGGCCAGGGTTTGCACTCCCAAGTTCAAGATCGCCAAGTCGGCGGCGGCAGAAGCCTCGCCCCGGCCGCTCACCGTGATTCCTTGCCGCGCGGCCATCGGTCCATCAAAAGCGGCTGAGGCGCCGAGAGCCCTTACCTGACGCTCGGCCAACTCCAGCATAGCGTTGTTGGCGGGTGATACTTCGGGGGCTTGGACCGGCTGGCTGTTGTTTTGCTGGACGGCGCCGGTCACCTGGCCCTCCCCAGATGTACATGCCAGCAACAGCATCAAGATTAGTCCCAGCCCAAATAAAATTAAGATTCCTTTCTTGATTCCTGCTTGTCTTTCCATGGTTTCCTCCTGTATTTGCTTGCCGGGGGATATCCCCCCAGTAATTCCTGGCCGGTTTCCCCCGATTGGGAATTGTTTATGGCCTACAGTATTTATGACGGGCCGCCGGCCAAAAAAGTTCCTGGCGGATAGACCATGAATTCAGAATAGACCGAAGGGCTGCTGGAGTAATCAATGAGATGGCCGATATACAGTAGGTAATACGGCTGACCAAAGTGGTGACGATTGGGATAAAGATCGGCGGGCATGGGAACTG
Organism: Chloroflexota bacterium; assembly: GCA_002710215.1. Classification (GTDB taxonomy): domain Bacteria; phylum Chloroflexota; class Dehalococcoidia; order Lucifugimonadales; family UBA3495; genus UBA11650. The sequence continues at coordinate 8,357 of PAJQ01000021.1, forward strand.
ATGGGCGGTGGCCGGAATGACGGCGGTCCTAACGACGACGATTCCGGGCGAGGCGGTCCAACCATGCGGCTGTTTTACCGTTCGGCACGCCGTCGCAGTATCCAAATTACTAAAAAGCCCACTGCCGCCACCGCCGCCAATCCTTCCAGAACCCGCCAAGTATTAATCGGGTTATAGGGTGGCGGGATACCTCTCGGCAAATCTTGGGCCACCGTCGTAGGCTCCGGAGGTCGCTGCGCGGTATTAAGGGCTGCTACCGGCGGTGGTGGGGTTGATCCGGTTGCCGCTGATTCATCGACTGCGGCGATAGCCATGGCGGCTTCCGCAGGTGTTGAAGAGGCCGCGGCTTCAGCCATCACTTCGACCGCGGCGGTGGCCGTGGCAGCTATCGGAACCGGTGGAGTTGAGGCTACCTTTTCGGCCTCAGCGGCGGCGAGGGCGGCTATGGGAGGTGGAGGAGCTGACTTCAATCCCACTGCTTTTTCCACCTCGGGGGCGGCCATGGCGGCCACCGGAGCCGAAGCATCCTCTTGGGCTTCCACCTTGGGGGCGGTTCGAGGTGGGACCGCCGCTTGCCGTAGGGCTGGGGCTACCGCGTCGGCCTCGGCTACCTCAGTCTCTTGAGTCACAGCGACACTGAGGCCCTTTTCCGCTGAAACTGCCTCGTTTACAACCGGCGCCTGGGGCGCGGCCATCTCGATGGCTCCCGCCGCACCACCCCCATCATCTTGTTGGAAGCTTTCGGGCGCCACCCGAAGTGTCTGGGCCGTTACTTCCGGCTGAGCGGTGAGCTCGGGGGCCAGCAATCCGGTGGCGTCGGCGGAAACCAGAATCGCGAAAACCAATGCGGCTGTGGCTGCTGCGCCGGAGTATACCCACTGGGGCATTCTCAGAGGAGCCGGTGACCTTACGGCTACCGGGGCCGGCGGTGGTCCCGGCATAACGAAACTACGGGGCAGCGTCAATTCGGGCATCTGCTGGAGCACCGAAACGGTGGAACGCAGGGCGTCCAGCTCTTGACGGCAGGTGGCGCACTCGGTCAGCCGCCGGTCTATCCTGGCGGCGGCGGTACCGGAAAGCCGGCCATCCAGGTACTCCGACAGATCGTCCTGGCTTATATGAGTGTGGCCTCGGTTAAAGATCAGCATAATAGGCCCTATACCTCTTGACGGAAAAGGTCGGGCAATAGTTCCCCGGTGTTTCGCAGGAAGTCCTTCATGCGGCCCCGGCCACGGCTCAAGCGGGATTTTACCGTGCCCAGAGAGCAATGCATCGTTGCGGCTGCCTCTTCGTAATCCATCCCCTGCACATCCACGAGCAGGATTGCCAGCCGTTGTTCTTCAGGCAGTGAAGCCAGGCCTGCTTGGATGGTCCGGGCCAACTCCTCCCTTTCGGCGTAGGCTTCCGGTGACTCTTCAGTAGACGGTAGGTCCGCCGCCGAAGGGGGCGCTGTGGGGTCGTCCGGGTCTGATGATATGGGGTCTAAGGGAACGGTGGGACGGGCCCGGCGTGAGCGAAGCATGTCTTTGCAAATATTGGCGACGATGCGCATCACCCAGGCCTTGAGGTTGTCGCCCCGGAATTGGTGGAAAGCCCGGTAACCGGAAACAAAACTCTCTTGCACCGCGTCCTCGGCCAGGGACCAATCTTCCAGCATCCGCCGGGCCAGGTTATAAGCCTGGGTCTGCATCGACTCAATGATGCAGTTGTAGCAGTGAGTGGCGCCCGAACGGTCCAGTACCGGTAGTGGCTCATGGGTGGTGCAGTTTAAAGCTTCGGCAGTGCTTACCATTAGGGTTAACCTGGCGCCGAATTCACAGAGAGCAAGCCGGATCCACTGGCGATGTTCCGGTCTCCAGAAAAGGCTACTCGGATGCCTTTTGGTGATCTGCCGGGCCTGGAGCGTCTACCCTTGATATGAAACACTTCCGTTAAGCAGGGCCCGGGCCATGACGAACTTATGAATCTCCGATGTGCCCCCACCGATGCGGGCGTGACGTAGCAGGAGATACCAGTGGGCGATGGGCATGTCCAGGGTTTCGCCCATTCCGCCGAATATCTGCATGATTTTGTCGATGCTCCGCCAACCCCACTCCCCGGCGCAATACTTAATCATGGATGACTCGACGCGAACGTCCTCGCCGTTGTCCGCCCGGGCGGCGGTTTCCCGGGTGAAGGACCTTAGGGTCATGATATCGGTGTAGACGTCGGTGAGCATCCATTGGATGGCCTGCCGGTCGGCGATGGGACGGCCGTAAGTCACCCGTTGTTTCGACCATTCGATGGCCATATCCAGGGCCCGGCTGAGTATCCCCGTGGCCATAGACCCCCGAAGCAACCTGTCGTGATGCACCAGCCATTTCTGCCCCAAGGTGAATCCCTGGCCCACTTCGCCCAGGACCTGGGTCTGGGGCACCCGGACGTTGTCCAGGTGGATGAAATGCTGCTGGGACCGCGTCGGACTGGTCCAGATGCGGATGGGATCGAAGGTCATGCCCGGAGTGGGATTGTCGATGATGAACATGGTGATGCCGCCTCGCTGACGCCGTTCCGGGTCGGTGACGGCCTGCAGGAGGATAAAGTCGGCGGTCGCCGCCCCGGAGATGAACATCTTGGAGCCGTTAATCACCCAGTCGTCCCCGTCCTTTACCGCCCGGGTCTGCATCATTCCGCCAGGGTCTGACCCCGCCTCGGGTTCGGTTTGACCGAAAGCGTATTGCAAGTCCCCTTGGATCGCCGGGTGCAGGTAACGCTGCTCCTGATCCGGGGTGCAGGCCCCGAACATCATCATCGGCACGGGTGAGGTCGGGAGTTGGACGATGCTCTTGTGAACTTCCTCGTCCAAGACTACGTGGCCCAACGCCCCCATACCGCCGCCGCCGTATTCTTCCGGCACGAATGACGTATAGATGCCGGTCTGCTTGGATATATTATTTAGCCGGCCCCACTTCTCTTTATCCAGGGTACCCACGATGCCCAGCACGGCCTGAGCGATGCCCCTGGGCCCGCCGTCGTCCTGGCCTTCCATGGGCGGGTTAGCCAGGTAGTGGGCTTCCAACGGCACGCACTCGTCCTTGACTACCTGACGAATGGTGTTCTTCAGCGCGTCCAGCTCCGGCGGAAGCCCAGTTTGCATAGTGGTTGCTCCTGAATGTGATTGGCGTTAGCGTGCGATCAGCTTCGAGGCGCCGGCGCATTTGGTGCCTGGCCTACGATGCATGTATGTTCTTACTATAAACCTTGAGCCCGGACTATTTTATGATTCTGGGAAATGCAAAACTACCGGCTCATCTCACGAAGAGCTTAACATAACAGCTTTCTAGGCGGGCCGGATTCGATGGGCCTCATGTTAAAATAAAGCCCGGTTGCCGGGTGGCGCCGCAAGGAGTTTGCACAGATGCAGTTTCGCGATCTGCCCAGCGTGGACCGGGTGATGGCCAGTGACGGTATGGCCGCGCTGACCGAAGCCTATCCCCGCGACTGGGTAGTAGACCTGGTGCGGCGGGAGTTGGACCGCGCCCGGCAGAAGATACGGGACGGTGGCAAAGCGCCCTCCGCCGGGGATGTGGTGGACGGGGTCGGCGGGGAACTTCGGTCCATCAACGAAGTGGCCCCTCGCCAGGTGATTAACGCCACCGGGGTAATCGTCCACACAAACCTGGGCCGGGCCCCTTTGAGCCAGTCGGCCATCGATGCCATGACTCAGGCCGCCAGGGGCTACACCGATCTGGAAATGGACTTGAGCACGGGCCGCCGTGGCTCCCGGCAGGCTCACCTCCAATCGTTGTTGCAGCAAGTAACCGGAGCCGAAGCGGCCCTGGCGGTGAACAACAATGCGTCCGCCCTGCTTTTGGGGTTATCGGCTCTGTCGGTGGGCAAAGAGGTTATCGTCTCCCGGGGGGAGGCCGTGGAGATTGGAGGGGGCTTCCGAATCCCGGACGTCCTCAAACAAAGCGGAGCGACCTTGGTGGACGTGGGCACTACCAACCGGACCTATATCCGGGATTACCAAGACGCGATCACCGAAAATACCGCTGCCATGCTGAAAGTCCACTCCAGCAATTTCCGGGTGGAAGGGTTCACCGCCGAGGTTGAGCCAAGCGAACTGGTGGAGCTGTCCAAGGAAAGGGGCATTCCCGTGCTGCACGATGTGGGCAGCGGCGCTCTTTTACCCACCGAAGCCTACGGACTGGCCCACGAGCCAACTCCCCAACAGAGCATCGCCGCCGGTGTTGGACTGGTCTTTTTCTCCGGAGATAAGCTTCTGGGCGGGCCCCAATCGGGCATCGTCGTCGGTCAGACTGAATTGGTCCGGCGCTTGGAAAGACATCCCCTGGCCCGCGCCGTCAGGATAGATAAAATGAACCTGGCTGGCTTAACGGCCACGGTGTTGCACTATCTCAAACAGGAAGCCGAGGCTGAAGTCCCCATCTGGAGGATGATTTCCGCCAGCGAGGAGGGCATCAAAGACCGGGCTGCCCGGTGGAAGACCCAGCTTTCCCTTCCCGGAGAGGTGATTTCCGGTAGATCGGCCGTCGGTGGCGGCAGCCTTCCCGGAGAGACCCTGCCGACTTGGGTGCTGGCCCTATCCTGCGAGGGAGATGCCGGAGGGCCGGAGCGGGTGATGCGAAGACTGCGAGAAGCGAATCCACCGGTGGTAGCCCGTATCGAAGACGACCGGGTGATCTTGGACCCCCGCACCGTGATGCCGGAAGAGGAAGAATCCCTCCTAACGGCGTTGCGGGACGCGCTTTCGCGCTAGGAAGTGGGGCGGATGAAACATCTGATGATTTGGCTGCCGGGGGAAAACCCCGGTAAGATGGGAATATGACAGACTTTCTTTTGGTCCATGGCGCGGGGCAAGGGGCCTGGACTTGGGGCCAGGTTTGGGGTTACCTGACCGCGCCGGTGGAGCATCCGCCCCGGCTCTACTCCCCACGCGTGGCCAACCGGGTGTTCACGCTGGACCTGCCGGGGCATGGCGCGGACGCCAACGGAGACACCACCGACGTCAGGTTGGAAGAGTGCGTTCACGCCATCACCCGGTTGGTGGAGCGCCACGAATTGAAGGATCTGGTGCTGGTGGGACACGGCTTTGCCGGCAGCATGGTGCTTCAAGCTGCCGGGCAGTTGGAACAGCCCCCCAAGCGCATCGTTTTGGTGGCCGGCATGGTCCCTCTTTACCAGCGTAGCATGCTCAGCGTGCTCCCTCAGAAGACCAGGGTCACCTTTCGTATCTTGTCGGTCTTGAGCGCTTTTTCCGGCAAAGGATTGAGACTGCCCCGCTCGGTGATCTACAACTACCTTTGCAACGGCATGGACCATATGGAAGTGGTTCACTCCGTGGGCCGCTTTGGGCCGGTGCCCAGGCGGGTGCTGACCACCAAGGTGGCATTGGATCAACCGGAGCCGACCAGTCCGGTGACCTACGTGGTACTGAATCAGGACAAGATACTACCCCCGGAGTCACAACACCGAATGGCGCAGCGGGTGCCGGGAGTCGAAATAGTTGAGCTAGATTCCTGCCATCAGGTGATGCTGCAGCAACCTCGAGAGTTGGCGGATATCCTGTTGGATTACGTCTGAGCGGAGCCCCAGGCATTCCAGATTGGGGCGGAGTAAAATCAGGCCCCGGCAATTTCCTGCCGGGGCCTGAAGCTTTTCCTGACCTTGCTAGATTGGCTGGCTAGAACATACCGCCGCCGTGGTCGTGGCCATGGTCGTGACCGGCATGCGCGTCTCCCGCTTCCTCTTCGGTGATGAGGGATTGGGTGGTCAATATCATGCTGGCTACACTGGCCGCGTTTTCCAGCGCGATGCGGGCCACCTTGGCCGGGTCGATGATGCCCTTGTCCACCAGATCCCCGTATTCGATATTGGAGGCGTCGAAGCCGTAGTTCTGGGACTGGTTGTGGCGGATAGCGTCGAGAACGACGGCGCCCTCTTGGCCGGAGTTGGAGGCGATTATCCGGATGGGTTCCTCCAGAGCCCGTTTAAGAACGCTTACCGCATTAGCCTCATCCCTTTCCAGACCCAGGTTGTCCAGAACGTGCATTGCCCGGATGTAGGCCACGCCACCGCCGGGCACGATGCCTTCGTCCACGGCCGCCCTGGTTGCGGAAAGAGCGTCCTCAACCCTTTGTTTGCGTTCTTTGAGCTCGGGCTCAGTGGCCCCGCCCACTTTGATAACTGCCACGCCGCCTGCAAGCTTGGCCATGCGTTCTTGCAGTTTCTCTTTGTCATATTCGGATGTTGTATCTTCCATCTGAATCTGGATCTGGTCCACCCGGGCGGTAATCATATCCTTGTCGCCCTTGCCCTCGATGATGGTTGTCTTGTCTTTGGTGGCAATCACCCTCCGGGCCTGGCCAAGATCTTCGATATTAGTAAGGTCCAATTTCCGCCCTTGTTCTTCGGAGATGACTGTGCCACCGGTAAGAATCGCGATATCCTCCAGCATTGCCTTGCGGCGGTCTCCGAATCCGGGCGCTTTCAATGCCAAACAGTTGATGGTGCCGCGCATCTTGTTTACGACCAGCACGGCCAGAGCTTCACTGTCCACGTCCTCGCCGATGATCACCAGGTTCTTGGATACCTGGAGGTGCTTCTCCAAGATTGGCACCAGGTCGGCGACAGACGAGATTTTCTTATCCGTGAGCAGGATGTAGGGGTCTTCAATCACGGTTTCCATGCGCTCCGGATTAGTCACGAAATAGGGGCTGATGTAGCCGCGGTCGAAGTTCATCCCATCGACGTACTCGGTCTCAGATTCTATTCCTTTGCTCTCTTCCACGGTTATGACACCGTCACGGCCCACGTGGTCCATAACAGCGGCCATCATCTCGCCGATCTGGGCATCGTTGGCGGAAATGGTGGCGACTTGGGCGGTCTGTTCCCGGGTGTCCACCGGAGTGGACAGATTGTCCAACTCGGCGACGATGGCCTTTACGCCTTTGTCAATGCCCCTCTTTAGCGCCATGGGGTCGACGCCGGCGGCTACAAGCCTCATCCCTTCCCGGACCATTAAATGGGCCAAGATGGTGGCCGTGGTGGTGCCGTCGCCGGCCGATTCATTGGTTTTGGTGGCGGCTTCTTTGACGAGTTGAGCGCCCATATTCTCGAAAGATTCCGGCAGGTCTATCTCTTTGGCGATGGCCACCCCGTCGTTGGTGATGACCGGCGCCCCCCACTTCTTCTCCAGAATCACGTTCTGTCCCCTGGGTCCCAGGGTCAGGCTGACAGCATTGGCTATCGCCTCGATTCCACTCAATAAAGCCTTCTGCGCCTCTTCGTCACGGATTATATGTTTCGGGGGCATGCTGTTAAGACCTCCTACCGTTTGGCAGTATTAATTTGCGAATCTTCGCGGATTGGCGGGCCCCGGTTTCCTCTCGGTATTTATTGAGGGGCGACCGACTTTTTCACAATGCTATGTTAGCACTTTCACCGGTCAGAATGATAAGTCAGGCAGTCCCACCGGTCAAGATACGGCCTGACCAACGGGTGGAAGGGGAACAACTTAACATAATGCCATGCCTGAGGCTGTGCTAGACTGGGCCCATGACCTACGCCGCGGACCTTCACCTACACTCTCGCTACGCCTACGCCACCAGTAAGAACCTAACCCTGGAGAGTCTGGCTGCATGGGCTCGGGTAAAGGGTATCGACTTGCTTTCCAGCGCCGATTTCACTCACCCCGTTTGGCGCCGGGAGTTGGAGAGGAAATTGGTTCCGGTTTCGGACGGATTGTACCGGTTCGGCGGCGTTAGCTTTGTCCTAGGTACCGAACTCAGCTGCGTGTATAAACAGGGAGGAAGAAGCCGGCGAGTTCACATGTTGCTGTTCGCTCCGGATTTCGCCACGGTGGCCGAACTTTGCACGGCTTTCTCCAGGGTGGGTGCCAAACTGGAGTCGGACGGCCGGCCAACTTTGCCCATGTCCGCCAGGGACCTGACCGCTCTGGCATTGGACGTAAACCCCCGATGCATGGTCATACCGGCCCACGTTTGGACACCCTGGTTCGGACTATTCGGTTCCAAATCTGGCTTCGGCCACTTGGAAGAGTGCTTCCTGGACATGGCGCCACACATCCACGCCATCGAGACCGGGCTGTCCAGCGACCCGGCGATGAACTGGAACATTCGAGAGGTGGCCGGCCGAGCCATAGTTTCCTTCTCCGACGCCCACTCCGCGCCAAAGCTGGGGCGGGAGCTTACGGTATTTGAAGGTGAATTGGGCTACGACGAGTTGGCTCAAGCCCTGAAACATCGCCAGGTAGCCTACTCGGTGGAATTTTACCCCGAGGAGGGCAAGTATCACTACACCGGGCACCGAAAATGCGGGATAAGACACTCTCCCGAAGATACCCAGCGTATCGGCCAGCGTTGCCCCACATGCAATCGGCCGCTCACTCTGGGGGTGTTGCATCGAATCAATGGGCTTTCCGATGGCGAACAAGCATCGCACAGAGACCCCGCTGGCTTCGTGCAGAACCAAGAAGGCTTCCCGCCTTTCATCCGGTTGGTCCCATTGCTGGAGATCATCTCGGAAACTCTGGCCCTCGGCCCGTCCAGCAAGCGGGTCCAAAAAGAATACAGCTGCATCATTGGGGAGTTGGGCAACGAGCTCAACATTCTGGCGTGGGCGGAGGAGGCCGACCTAGTAGCTGCTGCCGGAGAGACCTTGGCCCGAAACATCCTGAAGGCCCGCGTTGGCGAGGTGAGTATTGAGCCAGGCTATGACGGTCTGTATGGAAAGGTTACCGTTGCTGGTTAGCGGGAACTGGCCCGTTGCGGTCTGTCCTCTTCCCCTTACGAAAGAGGAGAGCTAGAGTGCGGGCCTTCCCTCCCCAGTGCTAGTAATCCAGATCGGGGTCCGGAGCCAGCACCAGCCGGAGCGCCCGGTTGGTGGCAGGGTCGTAAAAGGCGGCGCGCACCCGGTCTCCGGTCTTCAGGTCGCTGAATTTTAGGCCGCGTTTGTTTTTACGTGAGATGGCGGGGGGATCTGCCTTTGGGAACAGCAGTATCACCGGATCGCCCCGGCGAGGCTGAATGGTTACGGCCGACAAGTACTCTTCGACCAGAGTGATTTCACCGCTTATTCGGGCAGTGCGAGCCGGTTGGACGGTCAATCGGTCCGTCTTTCCGGTTATAGGATGGTAGGCGCCGTTCACCACGCGCTGGCCCAAGGACAGGCCGCCGGCCCCTATCGATTTCCCTCTTTGAACCACCTGAGTTTCGGCGTTCACCAGAATCACCACCATATCCAACTTGTTGGTAGTAATTGTCACTCGAATGGATCCTTGGTCTGCGCTTGTGATTCCTGCGATAACCCCTTTTATCGACGCCGGTGGCGGTGAGCTGAGGCTGAGAACCTCCAACACCGGCGCGGCGTTTCCTGTCGCGCCGGCCGCCTCCAGGATACGGGTATTAGCCCGGACCAAGTCGCCCAACCTGACTTCATTGATGGATACGCGGCGGCCGTCCCGCCGAACCACCGTCTCGCCGGTTCGGGTGAACGACCGGATCTTTCCATCCTTCGTCATGATCGACAGGTTGCCGGGCAGGGCTTTGGCAACGAACCGGTGTATCACTCCACGAACCGGCGGGCTGTCCCCAACGCCAGCTTGGGAATCCAACTCGATCAGCTCCAGGGAGTCAGGTTGGAAAATCGCCGTCACCTTGGTGTCCAATAACTCTTTGTCCAGACTGGTTGGGGAACCGTCCACTAGAAGAACACTTTGCGGCAATACATTAAGGGTCACCGTGGCTTGGCTGGCCGAGTCCCGAATGGTGATCCTTGGCAGTGCGTCGTAGCTCGTATCAAAGTCGAGTTGGATGATGGGCCCGTTGACGGCCCCTGGGTCCACCGTCGTTAACAACTCTTGGGCGGCTGTTTTGTCCAGGGTTGCTCCGGCGGATACCAAAACCCGGCTGGCGGTCCGGGATTCCAGATTGTAGCGGGCTTGAACCCGGTTGGCCAAGTCCAAACGGCTGAAGGGGATGTCCGTTCCTTGGAATCTGATGGCGGTTGCGCCATCGATGATTACCTGCAACGCCGGAAGTCTGGAAGGCTGCACCGTCAACAACTTGCGCTCTAGGTCTATGGAGGTGACGATGCCGGAAACAGTGGCTGAGGGTTTTCCAGCCCCGAAACGTGACATTCCTCGGGCATAGGCGTTTTGGGCTCCAGTCAATCGCTCTTGATACTGGCTGTGCCGTGAGGAATCGGTTCCCGCGAGCACGTCTTGGGCCAGCGTTAAGTGGTGATTGGCGTTTTCATTCAACCTTTGCCGCAAGACCGACAATTTGCCTGCTGCCTGGGTCTTCTCGGCCCGCTCAAGGGCCGCCTCGATTCGCTTCAGGTTATCTAAGGCCCGGTCTAGCCCGGTGATCAAAAGAGAACCAGTGCTTAGGTCTTGCTCCAGAACCGCGGTGACCAAGTCACCTGGCTTTAGGATGGACGGGTCACTGGCCGAGGGGGATGAAATCTTCCGTCCATTAGCGTCTTGGATGTCTACGACTCCGTCTTCTCCTACGCCGGTCACGATCCCGGTGAAGTGTCGGGACCGCACCGGTTGGACCGGTTTAACGAGGATTGAAACAGCTTGGCCGTTGGCCGCCAAAACCGCCACGGCGCTGCCCAACGGGATGTCGTCCACCGTGGGCTGCTCCAGTCCCGGAACCCGGATCGCCGTGCCGGGGTTCGCGGTAATCTCCAACGGGCCGTTGCGAGTGTCTAGAGTGATGTCGATCTCACCGGCCGACGCCCTAGGATGGTCCCCGGTGATACCCACGACTTCTCCGAAGATGCCGGTCTGGGGCGACTGACGGGGTACGGCGGCGCCGGCGATTCCGGTGGGCGCGATTAAGGCCAAACCGAGGATGAGGGCGATGAATCCCAGTCTTAGCATTTCTAGGGCCTCCGTAAGTTCGGCGCTGTTTGCTAGCAGGTTGGTGTTTGGGCTTAAGGGACGAAAATCACCGTGCGTACCAGGGACAGTTCCTCCCCGGCAACCGAAGTAGCAATTACCTCGATCGCCAGGGGGTTGTCGTCGGGAAAAATGGTCAATTCCAATGAAAAATGGCCCTCTGCGTTGGGAATGGCCAGCGTCCCGTTGATGCTTACCGTGGCGTCGGGCGACGAGAAACCGGTAACCGTGATGCTATCGGTGTCCACCACCATGTCTTCCGGTGGGAAAGTCACATCCAATCGCAAAGCGGCGGATTGAGGCACGGGCGATGGTCCCGGCGTACCCGCCGGTACCGGCGCTGAAGTGGGGGTCGGTCGCAAGGTCGGTGGGATTGTCGCCGTGGGAGGAGGCAGCGGTGTTGCCACAACCGCCGGAATTACGGTTGGCATAACCGAAGGAACCGGCGTGGCGGCCGGCGTGGGGTTCTTTTTTGGCGGTTGGGCGGGGGGTTGGACCGTAGAGGACGGGAGGGCAACAGTCGGGACGGTGGAGGCCGGTTGCTCAGCCGTTGTTCCCGCCGGAGTGGCTTCATCGCCCCCGCACGCGGCGGTCACCGCAGTCAACAAGAGAATTATCAATGCCGCCGCCGGCACCAACTTAGCCGGGAAGGTTCGAACCCGCATCCCTACACTCCCATAGCCGCGGCTATCCCCCAGTTCGCGCCCAGCCGATTCCTTGTTCAGTACTAGAATTTGGTATCGCTCCCTCCAAGTATAAATGATTGAAGCATTTGTCAGTAACTGGCTGACAACCCAGTTACATTAAAAAGATGACTCTATGCTAGAATGGGGCCAATTTCCGGACCACGTACACTGGCTGACATGCTCCAGTTGAATCTTGCAGTCCGGTCGTAGAAATCGATGGACGTTTTACTGCGGCGTCTCCAAACTGGAGACATTGACCAGGTGATTGAGATTGAGCGGGAGGCGTTTTCTCCCCTCTGGATCACCACCCCTTTTAAGCGCGAGTTGAACAACCGCTACGCCTGCTACTTAGTGGCTTGTGAGGCGGCGGAGGACGAAGGTCCTCCTACGGACGCTGACCCGGAGGGGCCCCGGTCTTTGTGGTCCCGGGTATTGACGAGTGCCCAACGTTTAGTGCCGAGTAGCCAAGAAGACAGCGCTTCATCTACACCCATCGCCGGTTACGTCAGCGTCTGGTATCAGGGGGACGAGGCCCACATCACCGAGATTGCGGTGCGGGAAGGTCTGCGAGGAAACGGCATAGGCGAACTGCTTCTCATAGGTTCGTTGCGGGAAGCCGTCGAATACGGCTCTAAAGTAATGACTTTGGAGGCCCGGATTTCCAACTTCATCGCCCAGCGGCTTTACGAAAAATATGGGTTCAAGAATGTGGGCACCCGCAAGGCATACTACTCGGACAACCGGGAAGACGCGGTGATCATGACCACGAATCCCATACAAAGTGAAGAGTACCAGAGCATGTTTCGAGATTTGCAGGAAACCTATCTCACAAAATGGGGTGAGATTCGGTTTAAGTCTAATACCACTGGCTCATCTCAGTCTTAACCAGGCCAGAGAACGGCAAATCTCTTCGCCATACCTGCCACGGTATACCTACCGCCAGCGTCAACTGCCCATACCGGTTCAAGCCATGCACGGCCTTAGATTCCGAGTTCTGTCGCTCCCGTTACCGATGTTGACCATCTAAGGCTGCGTTGGTAGAATGACTCAGTCGTTAAAACCCTCAAAGGCCGGTCAAGGTCAAACTAGACGATCCATGACCGGCAAAGTTAGTGGGCCGGAGGCCGGTAACTCATGTTGGTCATCGGACTCACCGGGGGTATAGGGACGGGTAAGAGCGAGGTTGCACGCCTGTTGCAGTCACTGGGAGCGGCCGTCATCAGCGCCGACGAGGTCGGTCACGAGGCATACGCTCCCAATTCCGAAAGCTGGCACGAGGTAGTGGATACCTTCGGTAAGGAAATATTGCAGCCCAGCGGCGAGATTGACCGGCAAAAACTGGGCGCCGTAGTGTTTTCGGACCCCCAGCAACTGGAAAAATTGAACGCTATAATGCATCCTCGCATGGCTGGGATGGTGGCGGACAGGATACAGGTTTTGCGGGATCAAGGTGTCTCGACGGTGGTCGTCGAGGCTGCGCTTTTATTCGAAGCCGGATGGGACTCTCTGGTTGATGAGGTTTGGACCACCGATTCGTCTGTTGAATCGGTAGTAGAAAGACTTCAAGCCCGTAACGGCATGGATGAAAAGGAAGCGCGCCGGCGCATCGGCTCGCAGATGGACCGTGCCGAACGGATAGAGCGGTCAGATCTTGTGGTGGATAACTCCGGCGATGTATCCGCTTTGGAACAAACGGTTAGCGCCCTGTGGGACAATAGAGTAAACGTGAGGACAGAGAGAGGCTAATGGTACAGACAGATCAGCCGAGTTATAAAGAATACGCCATTGAGGAATTCTTGGTACGCGACGAGCCTTACTACCGGGTCGTTGGCGACGAATTAGATCTTTTCACTGCGGCTTACCATCAGCATATTCCGGTGCTGCTCAAAGGACCCACCGGTTGCGGCAAAACGAGATTCGTGGAATATATGGCCTGGAAGCTCGGCCGCCCCCTCAGCGTTATGAAAGAAGACGGCGCTCAGGAACTCAAGGAAGGAGAGGTCCGAGTGCCTCTGGTCACCATCGCGTGTCATGAGGACCTTACGGCCAGCGACTTGGTGGGCAGGTATCTTTTAGACGCCAACGGGACGCGTTGGATCGACGGCCCCATGACCCGGGCGGTAAAGAACGGCGCTATCCTCTACCTGGATGAGGTTGTCGAAGCCCGTAAGGACACCACGGTGCTGATTCATCCGTTAACCGACCACCGGCGTATATTACCTATAGAGAAAACAGGGTCCATCGTCGAAGCGGACGACCGGTTTTTGCTGTGCATCTCCTACAACCCCGGTTACCAGAGCGCTCTGAAGGACTTGAAGCACAGCACTAGGCAGCGGTTCATCTCCATAGAATTTGACTATCCCCCAAGAGACATAGAGGCTGAGATTATTGCCCGGGAGAGCGGATGTACCGCCGAAATAGCAGACTCTCTAGCCAAGCTGGGGGAAAAGATACGCAACTTGAAAGAGCATGGCCTCCAGGAAGGCGCCAGCACCCGCTTGTTGATCTACGCCGGGCGCTTGATTTCCGAGGGCATTGAAATCCGCCGGGCTTGCCAGGTGGCAATCGTGTGGACCCTGACCGACGAACCGGAACTGCAGCGCAGCATTGAAGAGGTGGTGTCCTCTATATTCGAGTAGAGGTTTGATGGCCTTATCTCCTCCGGACATAGTCAGCCAAGTTCTAGCCCACCGTCCTAAGCAGACGGTGGGCGAACCGTCTCTAACGCCCGCCTCGGTCCTCCTGCTGCTCTACCCCAAAGACGGCGAATACTGTATTCTGTTGAACAAGCGGTCCCAACAGGTAGAGCACCATAAAGGGGAGATTTCCCTACCTGGGGGAGCCCGAGACCCCGAGGACCGTGACCCGTTGGATACGGCGTTGCGGGAGACCGAAGAGGAAATGGGTATCAATCGGTCCGACGTAACCATCCTGGGAGAACTGGACGAAGTCGTCACCAGGAGCCATTTCAAAGTAAACGTGTACGTGGGAACCATCCCTTATCCCTACCCCTTCAATCCCAGCGCGGATGAGATCGCCGAGGTCCTGGAAATCCCCGTGGCCGATCTCAATGAACCGTTGAACCACCGGGTTGAGACCCGTTTGGAAGATGGCGTGCCGGTCACAAGCCGGTCCTACGCTTATAATGAGCATCTAGTTTTCGGCGCTACGGCAAAGATCCTCCAACAGTTTTTGGAACTTCTGGAGGACGGGACGGCAAAGGAGGAACACTGAGTTGAGTACGTCTCCTCTGGCAGGAATAGAAGTTGAGCTTGCCAAGTTACCCCCGGCGGTTCTGGAAGCCTACAAAGAAGCCGTGGAAACGATAGAGGCTGCTTTCGGCGAAGAGGAACTTGTCCTCTGGGCGAAAGAAGGCCTGGCCATCGGGACCCAGACAGTTAGATCCTGGGAATCGGCGGTGGAGTACTACCGGGTAGGACCGCAAGTCTCCCGGTTCCTGTCCTTCCCTTCATTCATGCAATGGGCGCGGTGTGGTACTTACCTGGCTCAAGATTCCCCCACGCTGGCGGTGGCATTCTTCAAAGCTAGTTCGTCCATCGTGCCCAACCTCAGGCCCCAATACATACCCCGTTGGGCCGGCCTGGGCCGCAGTTTGTACAAGGGCACTTGGAAATCCAGTACCCTGGCGGCCAAGTTCTTTGAAGTCAGTCCGGACTTGGTCCGTAATCTGCCATTCTGGGACGTGGAGGTATTCGCTTCCCTGATTGAGGCAATGTCCTACAAATCCTACGACGTCGCGGGCGAATGTCTGGTGTTGGGCCGGGACGTTTTGCCGGCGATGGGCCGGGAGCGCGAAGCCTTTCTCTCCATGGCCCGTGCGTTGATCGATGGTAGCTGGCGTGAGATTAAAACCTGTTTAGAGTTGGTGCCCAGGGCATTACAACAGGTGGACGAGAATCAGACCGGCCGTTTCCTCAAGCTGGGAGAGCGGTTGGCCAAAGTTGGCCTCCGAGATACATCCCGTTTCTTGGCCGACGGCACCCTATCCTTGAGCAAGGTTCCCGCTGGCTCCCAGGGATATATTCTGGACCTTTGCGAGACTTTGCTGGCGACTTCTCCCGAAGCTGTCCCGCCTTTCCTCAAAAGCCTTAGCGGCGTGCTGGACCGTATCACCATCAGCCAATTGGACTCCTGGTTCCACCGCGGCGTGGACCTGCTCAAGGACAACCCGGAAAGCGGCATTGCGTTCTTTAAAGTCGAGTCCAACACTTCCGTCGCCATGCTGGAAACCCTATCATCAAGCCTGGAACTGGACCGGGTGAAGGGTATTATCCGGCTGTATTGCAGTGCATTGTCCGGCTCGTCCATAGACATTCTGGACACCCAGGAATTGGTTCGGAAGAACATCGGTTGGGTTGATGAGGATTCTGCCGCCACCGATGGCACAAAAGTATTCCTACCCACGATCGTGGACCACTATCACGACAAGCAGGACAATTTCTCCTGGTTCAAGGTGGTTTCCACCCATCAGGTGGGCCACTTGGAATTCGGCAGTTTCCTATTTGATTTCACCAAGCCCAGCGGACTGTTCGATGACCGCCGATTTCCGCTCGAGGAAGACGTTAACGCCGGGAAACAGGCGGCGGAGGAGGAGGGCTTTGAGCCCACCCAATCTCTAACCGACATCGGCCGGTTCCTGTCTCTGTTCCAAGACCGCCAACTGGCGTTCGACCTCTTCACCGTGCTGGAGGACTGCCGCCTGGACTACCGGATCAAGGTGGAATACCCGGGTATACGCCGCGCCGCGAACAGGGTCCAGGACGAGGCGTTGGCCAACCGTCCGAATATTCAAGAGATGGGCGTGCAAGAAGCCCTGGTAGAGCTGCTTATCCACATGAGCCTGGAGCAGTTTACCGAACTGCCGGTACCCATAGAGTACAAAGACGCGGCAGTCGTCTTGGCCCAGATCTTGCATGAACTGCGCAACGCCCAAGCCGAAGTGGAGGACACTGCGGAAGCCACTCTAAGGGCTTACGAGATCATTTCCCGGATCACCAAAGAAAACCCGCCGGAAGAAGATTGGGAGCAGGAAGACTTGGAGGAGCCCGGCGACTTTTCGGAAGAAGAATATGAATCGCTCATCGATCAGTTGCAAGCCGGTCAGGACGCTTCCGGAGAGTCGGGTGAGGGAGAGTCGCGGGAGTCGCCCGAACCGGTGGACTACCGGGGAGACTTCAAGCCGGAGATGGTACAGCTATTAACTAGGTTGCAGTCCGACCAGGACCAGCAAGGCGAGGGCGAGCCGATCTCTCAGGAGATGCTGGAGCAACTCCTTCAGGAAAGCTCGGAGCTGGAGTTGGATGCCGAACAAGGCGACATCAACGACAGTATGAGCGCCTTCGCCCAGAATCTGATGAAAGAGGCGGGAACGCCGCCGCCCAACTCTCAGCCGGGTCAGGGTTACGGCCCTCTGCTGCATGACGACGACCAGGGAGGAGAGCTTGAGGCCAGGGAACCCAAGACATTTGCCTACGACGAGTGGGACTTTAGGGCCAACGACTACAAGCCGCGGTGGTGCATCGTCAAAGAGAAAACCGTGGACGAGGGAGATTCGACTTTCTACAACGACGCTCTGAAAAACTATCTCTCTCTGTCCACTCACATCAAGCGGCAATTCGAGCTGATCATGCCCGAGAGCATGAAGAAGATCTACCGGCTGACCGATGGCGAAGACATCGACCTCAACGCCGCGCTGGAAGCATGGGCCGACTTGCGGATGAATGTCCCGCCGGACGAGAAGATCTACTGGCACCGCAACCGTAACCGGCGGGATGTGGCAGTGGTGTTCCTGCTGGACATGAGCGCATCCACGGCCGAAGCCATCGACGAAGGCCGTCAAGTCGTGGACGACCGGGACGCCCCGGATGACCCGGTGGAGTACATGGTGTGGCTGCGCCGCCGCCGGGAAGGCTTGGTGCGCCGAAACTACAAGCGCATCATCGACCTGGAAAAGGAGAGTACCGCGTTGCTCATCCAAGCCCTGGAAGCTATTGGGGATACTTATGGTATCTACGGCTTCTCAGGCTACGGCAGAGAGAACGTGGAGTTCTACGTAATCAAGGACATCGACGAAGGATTCGGAGACAAGGTAAAGCGGCGTATCGACAAGGTCACCCCGCTCCATGCCACTCGCATGGGCGCCGCCATACGGCATTCCATCACCAAGCTGGAAAAAATCGACGCTACTACGAAGATTCTCTTCCTGATCAGCGACGGCCGGCCCCAAGACCGGGGCTACAGCCGGGAGGGAGTGGAGAAGGAGTACGCCGTCCACGATACCCACATGGCCCTGATAGAGGCCAAACGCAAGGACATTACCCCCTTCTGCCTCACGGTTGATAAAGCCGGGCACGATTACCTGAAGGGCATGTGCGGCGACATGGGATACGAGGTGTTAGGGGACATTTGGGCCCTGCCGGAACGGCTGCCCATGCTGTACCGCCAGCTAACCTTGTAAACCACCGCCAAACGATTCGCTCATAATCAAAGTAGGGGCACGGCCAGCCGTGCCCCTACTGGCGTTTAACGGAGAAATTTGCTAGGCTACCGGCCGCCTTCCGACGAGATTAATTTGCTTAATTCAATGAGGGCGTTGTTGGACATGCGCCTCTTCACGGTAACCCGGCGTGGTGGCACCCGCAACTCCATCTCTCTTGAACTGTTGGGTCCAACTATGGATAGGTAGGCTAGCCCGGCCGGCGGTCCATCACCGGGCGACGACCCGTCATCGCCTGCTATCCCGATACCGTAATCGGACCCCAATCCCTTCCGGACCGCTTGGGCCATGGCGTTGGCCGTCTCTTGGCTAACAGCGCCGTGCCGCTCTATGACTTTCGCCGGCACGCCGTGAGCGATCTTTACGCCGTCGCCAATGGCCACCACTCCTCCCTTGAAGTAGCTGGCGCTGTCCGGGGAGTCGGTCAGGCTGTTGACCAAATAACCCCCGGTGCATGATTCCATGGTTGCCAGAGTCAGGCCCCGCTGCCGCAGACGTATGCCTACAGTTTGCTGTGGAGTTTCTTCGTCGTATCCCCAGATGTAGGGGGCCAACCGCTCTTCAATGGCTTTTTCGACCGGGTCGATCAGAAGACGGGCGGCCGCCTCGTCTCGCGCTCGGGCGATTATCCTCAGGTGATTCCCGTCGGCCTTGGAGTAAATCCCCAGGTAGGGATTCTCCTTGCCAAAAAATTCGGATATTACTTCGTCCATTTCGGCTTCCGACATACCCATGGTTTTGATGTTCCGGGTGATTGTCACCTCGTCGTCTACTAACTTAAGTAGCCGGGGCGCCACCTCTTCGTCCCAGATCGCGTGCATCTCCGCCGGAGGGCCGGGCATTGACACGATGATGCCACCGTCGCGTTCCGCCCACCAACCGGGGGCGGTGCCGTTGCGGTTGGTGATGAATTGGGCCGAGGGAATCAGTTGGGCTTGCTTGACGTTGCGGGAAGGCATGTCGGTTCCCCGGTCCCGGAATTGCTGTTCCAGGTGCCGAACCGCTTCTTCCTGGACTGTGGGTGTCTCCCCAAGCGCTGCCGCCACGCCTTCCCTCGTCAGGTCGTCCTGAGTCGGCCCCAGGCCACCGGTGGTGAAGATAATGTCAGAGCGTTCCAGCCCCCGGGAGAAGGCTTCAGATAGCATGTCCAGGTTGTCTCCGACGATGGACACCCACCGTAGTTGGATCCCCAGGGCGGGCAACCTGGTGGCGATCCATGCGGCATTGGTATCCGTCAGTTCGCCCATCAAAAGCTCGGTCCCAATGGAAAATATTTCAGCTTTCAAATAAATCTCCTCGACGAATAAGGGCGCCTCGATTACGTCGAGGCGCCCTTGCGTCATGTCTCTTCAGCCCTTAGGTTGTGACATAGATGAGCTTAGTCTGTCAACCCGAACCAGGGTTTGGCTTGTCCTCCGGCCGAACCGGTGGGTCCGTGACTAATGCGCTTATTCGTTTCGCCCGTTCGATCGGCATCGAGAATACTTGATAGCCACCCAGCAGGCTGGCGTAGCGGTGTTCTCCGTCGGGCGTTGTGTCACCCAGGTAAAACTCTACGTCCGCCCCTGCGGCAAGTCCCAATCGTATTTTGGTCTTGGGTGGGTCCAGACCATATTCAGCGAAGTTATCAATATCTTCCGCCAGAATATCGTCGGCTCTTGGGCCGCTGAGCATCTCAGGAGTGTTGCCCCACTTGTCCGCCAAAACCGGCTCCTCGCTTGGCTCCAGTTCTACAGGGTCCAAGATCGCCCACTGCGAGTCGGTGTCGCCGACCTTACCGTAGGCCACGGTTTGGTCTTTCTCGGTTATCTGGATAAATACCAGTGGGTTGTCTTGCAACTGGAATAGGCGTAAGTAGGGCGGGTCGGTCGCCAGACGGTTTATCACTTGGGCCCAAATGGCGGGCACGGTGAAAAGCGTGGGATGCCCAACCAACCTAGCGTACTGGTTATTATCGTCCGGGGTATTGCCACCCAAATGAAACTCGAAACTCTGACCGCTTGAGTCGATGACTTTAATGATCGATAAAGGAGGGTCCAGCCCGTAGGACGCTGGATTTTCGATTGTTTCGGCCAGGTCCCGGTTGACCCGAGGACCGCTAAGCAACAAAGGTGTGCCGCTCCACTTGTCCTGGAAAACTGGAATCTCAGGGTCACCTTGAATGTACCATCGATGGCCTCCCGGCAATCGGTTATAGATCGCTGTCTGACCTTCGTTAGTAACCTCGATGCGTTTAATGCTGTCTTCGTCGATGCGGTACAGCCAGGGCTCATCCGGTTCCCGGTCGGTGGGTCCAAAGTACCGCACCACCAAGAATGTGCCACCAAACAGCACCAAGACGGCAACCAATAAGATCGATAGACGTAGGTTCATGCTAGTTCGACGTGCTCCCGCCGGGGATTAGAATCTTCCCTGTGATCAAGAAAACTATTTATCAATAGACCTATTTTTAACCAGCTTACCGGCGTACCCACCAGACCAGGGCTGCCATCAATCCCATTATTCCGGGCAGGAACAACCATGATGTCCAGCGTACGAAATTAAACTCGTTCTTGTTCAGGTTGAACTCCCGGAAAGTAAAAGCTTTGTCGCGGATGGATACCAGAGAGAAATCTCCAAGAAGGTAGTTGGCGGAGTTCAGGAAAAGGTCCGCACCGCCGCCTCTGCCGAAGAAGCTATTTGCTACGAAGTCGGAGTCACCGAACACCACCAGCCAGGATAACTCTGAATCCGGCGGCTGAGATGTGGGGACCGGGCTGCCTACTGGGCCTATTCCTTGAACGAATACAGCAGGCGAGAATGGACCCCGCGGGTCGGAATCATTTCCAGCATCCGTTATTGGGTCAGCCCGCTCTAGATCAGTGATTAGGTAGCTGTTGGGCGAAGTCATGGCCAAAGGTACGGGTCTCCTAAGGCCATCGTCGATCACGATCATTGGGGATGTGGAGGGCATGAAGCTGGGTTGCAAGGGCACGCCTCTGGGAAAGACGATCTCCAGGGGCGCCTCAGGGTTGTATCCGCTAACTCTAAGGATCTGCGGATTCCCCGGCACGGATTGGCTCAAGTCCCGGATGTATCCTTTCCCAACGACGACTCCCCAAATGGCCAAGAACTGGCGGAAAGTGTCAACAACCTCCGTGTCAGCCAAGAATATCATCCGGCCGCCTTCTCTCCGGTCGGACACGGTTCCATCGTTGTTTAAGATCTTGCCTTGCATATAACGGTTCAAAGCGGCGGCATGAGTATCGGGAAGTTCGCCGGTGGGACGGCTTATCACCAGCAACGCGGCGTCTTCCGGCACCGACACATCTGTGTCATCCGCACTCCAAGTAAGGGGCTCGACGCGATAATTGTCTTGTTCCAGGCCGGCGCGTAGCTCACTATAGCCGTCGGGACCGGAACTGTTGATGCTGCGTTCCCCGTGACCGGTCAGGAAGTAGATCGCTTTTTGCTCTTCACCGGTAGCCACCAGCATGCCGGTAACCAGATCCTGCTCCAATTGGCTGTAGGATGGATCAGTGGGCTGCACCACGTCTATCTTGTCCGAATCCAGGGACTCCACCACCACCGACTCCGCAACGAAAGCCAGAGGCCGGGCGCCGAAGTAGGCGTTGGCGATGTCGGGCTTATAGTCCGGGTCTACCACGCGGAAAGTGAATTTTCCGGAGCGGGCCGCAAACTCTTTCAGGGTGTCCTCGACCTTTGCCCGCCTGCTGGCTTGGCCGGGGTCCGCGGTTAACGCCAAGTCTTTGTAAAACGCCGTGGCCCGTAACGGTTCGTCCAGATCGCTGAGGATTTGCTTGGTGCGTTCAGCCAAGCTGAATTGGTTGGTGGCTGTTACATCAATCCTTTTGTTGTTCTCGAAAGTGACTATGCCTATTAGCAATGTGATGCCGATGAACGCCGCCATCATTATTATAGAATTGACGCCGTAACGGCCGGTCCGGCTGAGAAAGGCCGCCGTCACCGAGCTCAAGAAGATTAAGCCCACCGTGCCGATGAGGACCAGGCCGACGATGATGTCGGCGATGCCGTATATGCGCATGGAGCTGACGAACGCCACGACAATTATTCCGGAGACCAGGGCAATTACGCCGGCGATGACCATAGGAAAGCGGTAGGAGCCTATGATATCCAAAGTCGGCTCCAAGAAGCTGAAGAGGGTGCGGGACAGTTCCGCATCTCCGGCGCCGCCTTCCGTGGGTTCCTCCGAATCAATGAGTTGTTCCGGTGAAGCCGCCTCCGATACTTCGTCCTGCCGTCCGGAGCCGCCCCGCCGCCGGCGCCAATCTCTAGGCTGTTCGCTCATGCTACCTCCACCGCCGCGACTCTAAGGCCCTTATTGTGAGGAAAACGAAGAAGGAGGTGAGCAGCAGATAGTAAGCTATGTGTTTGGTATCGATCACACCCCTGTCGAAATCGTCGAAGTGGCTTTTCAAGCCGATCTCGTTGACGATGGTGGCCGGCAATCCGGTCAGGGTCCCGGCCGCAAAGTCGGCGAAGTAGAGCACCAACAGTATGCCCATCGCTACGACGGCGGCTACTATCTGATTGCTGGTCAGCGTGGAGGTTAGCAAACCTATGGAAAGAGCTGCCGCGCCGTACAGAATCAATCCCAAATAGCCAGACCAGATTGGACCGAAGTCCGGGTCGGCAAAGATGACCAGTAAAATCACAAAATATACCGTCAACAATATTGTGCCCAGGAGGAAGACCAGGCTGGCTATATATTTGCCCAATACAACCTCCCAGTCCCGGACCGGTGAGGTTAGCAAAAGCTCGATGGTCCCTAATTTCTGCTCTTCGGCCAATAGCCGCATGGTGAGCGTTGGGGCCAACAAGATCAGTATGATGGTAGCCCCTTGAAAAAAGCTGCTCATCGACGCTTGCGGGAAGGGGTTGCTCAGGTCCCTCACAAAAAAGAAACTGGCTAGAGCCAGGAAAATCATAGCTACGATATAGGCGGTGGGGCTGGAGAAGTAGATCTGAATCTCTTTCCAAGCCACTGCTTGGACAGTGCGCATCGCTAGAGCTCCTCGTGGGTTGTAAGTTTAAGGAAGATCTCTTCCAGGCTCATCCCCATCGTATTCATGCTAAGCAGGCTCCATCCGGCGCCGATCACCGTTCTGGAGATATCGTCCCTAAGGTCCTCCCCCTCATTTGCTTGAATGGTGTAGATCTCCTTGCCCTGGATCGACCGGTGAGACGCGCTGGCCACTCCGTTCAAGGCCCGCAACGCTGGCAACACCTGGGACACCGGACCACCGATCTCTACTTCCATCTGCTCGGATCCCTTCAACCTCTCGGCCAGGTTGTCTGGGGTGTCCTCAGCCACGATTTTACCTTCGCTTATAATCAGAACACGATCGCAAATCATGCTAACTTCGGGCAAGATGTGGGTGCTTAGCACCACGGTCTGTTCCCGGCCCAGCTCTTGGATCAGCCGCCTGGTTTCCACAACTTGTATCGGATCTATGCCAATGGTGGGTTCGTCCAGTACCAGAACTTCCGGCTCGTGGAGGATCGCTTGGGCGATGCCGACCCGCTGACGGAACCCCTTGGATAACTTTCCTATCAAGGTTGACCGATAGTCGCCCAACCGGCATACATCGATTACCTCTGATATGCGGCGTTTGATGTCCTTTGGCGGCATCTGGCGCAGCGTTCCCATGTATTTGAGGTAGCCGTTCACCGGCATGTCGGTATAAAGGGGGACGGTTTCCGGCAAGTAGCCCACCTTCCGCCTAACCTCCAGCGACTGCTCCACGATGTCGAAGTCGTCAAGGGTAACTTTACCCCTGGTTGGGGGCATGTACCCGGTTAAGATGCGCATGGTGGTGGTCTTGCCCGCGCCGTTGGGTCCCAAGAATCCCAGGACCTCACCTCTTTCCACGCCAAAATTGACATCCTCTATGGCCGCGTATGGGCCATAGTAGTGGGTTAGGCCGGTGGCGTGAATCATGAGTGATTTAGAGTCTTGCGTTACCATAGGGTTGCATCCCGTCGTCTATTGAGTGAAAATTACTCTTGGCTAGATGGCATTAATTCGTAATCGAAAGTGATGATATTCCATACGAATGGATTTGCCAAGGCGTAGGGTAGCCCTATAATTCGCGATATGGCGTAAATTGGCCGAGGGAGGTAGGATGCACCTGGTGATCGACGGATACCGTGGAGATCTCGATAGGATGTGGGACGTTGAATTGGTACGGTCCTTTTTGACCGACTGTCCCGCAACCCTGGGCATGACCCGAATTACCGAGCCCGAAGTTTTGAAGTACGATGCTCCTAAGGGGCAGGATTCGGGTGTATCCGGATTCGTGATTATAGCGGAGAGCCACATTAGCATACACACATTCCCTAATCGCGATTACGTAAACATCGATATATTTTCGTGCCAGCCATTCGATCACGACCAGGCTTTGTCGGAAGTGAAAAGTCTGTTTCAACTTCAGGACGCGAAAACATGGCTCCTAGACCGGGGGTTGGAGTGGCTGGACACCGAGCAGGGCCGAATCGAGGTGCGGGAGCAACGCACTGCTTTGGATGCCAATTCGCCGGATCGCCCCCGTGTCTGAAACGGAACACCTGCCCTGGATACCTCCAAACTTCTTGGCGCTTCCCGCGGAAAATAGCGGCCTTGATGACGCCAAGGCCGTGCTTATTCCGGTACCGTACGACAGCACGACTTCACTGCGAGGCGGGGCGAGGAACGGACCGGGCGCCCTCATTGAAGCCTCATATGGCCTTGAAGACTACGACCTCGAACTTGATTTGGATGTCTCATTGGTCGGGATCCATACCACCCAGGCCCTCGAGGCCCATATGGGGGGGCCGGCCGAAATGGTTAAACGGGTGCGGGTGGCTGTCGGTAGCTACGCTCGCTCCGGAAGGCTGGTCGGCGTGTTGGGGGGCGAACACTCAGTATGTATCGGCTCCGTCCAAGCTAATCTAGAGGTTTATCCCGATATTTCGGTGCTCTACATCGACGCCCATGCAGATCTGCGGAACGAGTACATGGGCACGCCTTGGGGCCATGCATCGGGGGCCAGGAGAATCCACGAGATGTGCCCGCTCGTACTAGTAGGGGTGCGCAGTCTTTGCCCGGAAGAGCGGGACTATATCAAATCAGCCTCCATACCCACGTTTTACTGGCCGCCAATTTGCGACGACCGGGAGTTGATCAGCGGTATAGTTGAGCATCTTGGACCGGCGGTATACGTTAGCATTGATCTGGACGCTTTAGACCCGGCCTTGATGCCTGCGGTGGGGACACCGGAACCGGGGGGGCTGAGTTGGTACCAGTTGGTTTCGTTGTTGCGATGCGTTGCTGAGACAAGGCTCATAGTTGGGTTTGATATCACCGAATTATGCCCGGCCGAGGGTCCGGCGGCCTGCTCCTATACGGCGGCCAAGCTGGTCTACAAATTGGTTGCATACGCCACCTCTCTTGGAAAATGACGAAGATTGCCTACGGGCAAATCGTTGCTACCGGGCATATACGGAGGAGCCGGACCGGCCACGGCGCCGGCTCACGAATTGATCTTCGACTGGCCGCTCCGCTGAGATAGAGGATTCTGGAGACCGGTTTTACATAATCGATGGGACGTTCCATCCGAGTGGGCAAAATCTTCGGTATTCCCATTGAGATCCACTTCAGTTGGGTCTTCATCTTCCTGCTGGTCACCTTTCTCCTGGGAAATCAGTTCGCCGGTCATCGCACCTGGACAGTCTTAGGAAGTTGGACCTTGGCGTTGGCGATCGCGGTACTGTTCTTCGCATCGGTCCTGGCCCATGAGCTTTCCCACAGCTTGGTGGCAGTGCGTAAGGGCATCCCCGTACAGGGGATAACTCTGTTCTTCTTCGGGGGCGTTTCTCAACTGGCCCACGAGGCGCGCCGTCCCTACACTGAATTTCTTATTACGGTGGTGGGGCCGCTTAGCAGCATCTTACTGGCGGTAGGTTTCGGTGCGCTTGCGTGGCAATTTCGGGACACGGGTTCATCCCAAGACGTTGCGATTTGGAATCTGGCGTGGCTTTTAATGGATAGCAATTCGCCCCTGGAAGTCGCCTTCCGGCTTCTGATGAGCATAAACCTGATGCTGGGCGTCTTTAACATGCTACCGGGCTTTCCTCTGGACGGAGGGCGCGTGTTGCGGTCCGTCATCTGGGGCCTATCTGGGAGCTACTGGCGAGCCACACAAGTAGCGGTAAGATCAGGGCAAGCCATCGGTGGTTCGATCGCTTTGGGTGGCGGCTACCTCGCTCTTAATTATTTTCAATATTACGGCATATCCGGGATCTGGATGATCTTGATCGGTGGCTTCCTCTTCTCCGCGGCCACAGCAACCTATCGGCAGGAACGGGCCAAAGAGCGTTTAAAAACCTACCGGGTTTCGGACGTAATGAACGAAGAGTGGTGGACACTGCCTGGGGAGATGTTGATGAATTCTCCCTTGGTTGCCCGGGGCTTGGCCGAACATGACAATCTGTTAGCTGTTTCATTGAACGGACATGTCGAAGGCATGATTACTCGGCGGTCGATGGACCGTATCCCCAGAAGAGCGTGGGGTTCTACTCTATTGTCTCAAGCTATGTTGCCCCTGCGGTCACTGCCCATACTGACCCCCGCGGATACTGCGTCAGAAGCGATGGACCAGATGGAGACCGGCAGGCTAAGTAGCCTGGCGGTGATGAGAGACGGTGAATTGTTGGGCTTCGTAAGCCGGGACGGAATCATAAGGCTCGCCAGGCGCCGGAACAGGAACCGTGATTAACAGTCTCGGTTCAGCGGCCTGTGCTACAATAGATTCCGCCGCCCGGTAGTCAGGATTGCCGCCGGGAACGGGCCGCTGAAAGAGTAACAGAGGACACAGATGCCGCCTCAGGAAATCGTTTATTTGGACCATGCGGGAACCACCCCGACCGACCCCCGGGTGCTGGAAGCCATGCTCCCCTATTTCACCGGATTGTACGGGAATCCATCCAGCATGCACACGGTTGGTCAGGAAGCCCGTTACGCGCTGGACGGCGCCCGGGAGAGGGTGGCGAAGGTGCTGCATTGCCGCGCCGGAGAAATAGTGTTCACCGGCAGCGGTACTGAATCCGACAACGCCGCCATCAGCGGAGTAGCCACGGCGTTGGAGGAGACCGGCAATCACATCATTACCTCCACGGTGGAGCACCACGCCGTATTGCACACTTGCCAGTACCTGGAGAACATTGGATTTGACGTGACCTATCTGCCGGTGGATCCATTCGGAATGGTCCATCCGGAGCAGGTCTACGACGCCATCACCGACCGGACCACGATGGTGACGGTGATGTACGCCAACAACGAGATTGGGACCATCAATCCCATCTCCGAGATCTCCAAGGCTGTTGCACGCCGAGCCTCGGAATTGGAGCGAACGATCGTCATGCATACCGATGGAGTGCAGGCGGCCGGGTTTTTAGATTTGAACCTGCGAAATTTGGGCGTCGATATGATGAGCCTGTCCGGCCATAAATTCTACGGTCCCAAGGGCACCGGGGCATTGTACATCCGGCGGGGCACCCCGCTGCTGCCATTGATCCAGGGCGGAGGGCAAGAGCGGGAGCGGCGGTCCGGAACCGAGAACATTCCCGGCATCATCGGGTTTTCGGCGGCGCTGGAAGCGGCCGACGCTCAACGGGATGAGGTCAGCGTCCACTGCACCGCGCTTCGGGACCGTATCATCCGACACATCGCCGAGAATATACCGGATTGTCACTTAAACGGCCATGAAACCCAAAGATTGCCGAATAACGTGAACTTCTCCTTTCAAGGAATAGAAGGCGAGGCGATCCTCCTGGGATTGGACGTGGCGGGCATTGCCGCTTCCAGTGGCAGCGCCTGCAGTTCCGGTTCCCTGGAGCCGTCCCACGTGCTCCTGGCTCTGGCCCAATCCGCTGAACTGGCTAGGGGTAGTTTGCGGGTGACTCTGGGCCGGGAGAACACGGTCGAGGAAGTGGACTATTTTCTCGGCGTGTTAGACCGTTTGGTTCCCCAACTTAGGAAGTTGCCTACTCTTGCGACAAGTGGTTCTTAAATTCGATATGAAACAGATCTTGCATATTTCCTTGGTGGGAAAGCGGCAAACTCTATTATTGGCTCTGGTTTCTTTGGCGATCTTGGCGCTGTCAGGATGTTCGGAGGCTTCCCCAGCGTTCGGCCAATTTTTCTCTGGCAGGACCTTGGTTATCAGCGTAGTTGGCATCGACCGGATGTCTGAATTGCGCTATACGGCTGCGATCGAAGAAGATGCTCCGACCTACGTCCGAGTGGCGCCATCGCAAGAAGGATTGGAGTTGGTAGTCGTCCACTTGAAGGTGCAGAATCATACTGCTACCAGCGCCCTTTTGGATGTTGACCGGCAGGCGGCCGAATTGAGAGACATCCTTTCCAACAAATATTTTCCCGTCGACGTGGGTGTGTTGGGACAGCAAGTTGATTCGCCACCCATCAGAGGGAGCCGGTCGGAGCAAGTGCTGGAATTGGAACCCGACGGCACATTCGCCGCGACCAAGGGCTTCATCAAGGGACCGGTGGAACTCCAGAGAGGAATGGGATTGGATGGTTGGATGGTCTTTGAGGCCCCACCGGATACCAAATTCCGTGAGTTCAAGTGGCGGGCCGGCGACAACTTGACCATAACTTTCTAGCCGGATTATTCCTCGGGTATCCTGTAACCAGTTCGCCCTTCAGGACCGCCGCAAGAAATTCTAGTTTCGTTCCCTAAATCTGTTACCAACGGCCCCAGCCGTTTAGCGTCCTCTACCCCAGCGCAATACGTGTAACTACCCTTGGACCGGGTTTGCCATGATATGGGATCAGTGAAATTTACCCGATTCTCTTGAGCCGTCTGTGGTGGGATGATGTTATGACCTTACCTTTACGAGGTGGCGGGCGGGAGGCCGGAGGCCAACCGCCGGTCCCGAGAAGGTTTTTCCACATCGCTGCCGGGTCAACTATTCCGATTGCGGGAATCTTCTTGCCCGAAAGCGTCATGGTGGCCGGATTGGGGATCGTGTCCGCCGGGGGCTTGGGAATGGAAATCGCCCGGTTTAAGGTTGAGTGGCTTAACCAATGCCTGGTCCGGTGGCTTGCGCCTCTATTAAAGGCCGATGAGGATCGCCGGATCACCGGGGCGACCTACATGGTAATTGCCGGGTTGATAGCCTTTTTGCTGTTCGACACGGTGGTAGCTGTTTCGGCGATGCTGTTTCTGGCGTTGGGAGATCCGGCCGCGGCATTGGTGGGCAGGCGAATGCCCGGCCCCAGGCTGTTTGGCAAATCGCCCGTTGGAACAATCGCCTTCTTGGTGGTCTCGCTACTGATCGTCGCAGTGCTGGTGGGCAGCGGGCGCTTTCCTTACCACTGGGCATTGTTGGTGGGAGGGGCGGTGGCCGCCTTGGTAGAGCTGGCGCCGGTGCCTCCGGACGACAACCTGACTATACCTCTCGCTGCCGGGGGAGCGATGCATCTGCTTGGAGCCTAGTCTCCGCCGGAGAACTCCACTATCTCGGCTTGTTCCCTCTGGAATTTAACGTAGGCGTCTTTATTCATCGCCGGGCGGTGGCGGTTTAGGACTTCTTTGCCCGTGGCGCCACCGTCCGCCAGCAGGTCGATGACCGTCATCGCCATGATTTTCGCCGGATTGACCACCGCGGTTTGATAGTCGGTTATGACATAGTCTTTGCTGTGACCGGCCCCAACCGCTCCGCTGGTGTAAGGATGGCAGGCTGGGATGACGTGGCTGAGGTCGCCCATGTCAGTGGAACCGCCCCGGTTGCGGCGGGGGGACATAACCAGGATGGAAGACTCCCCCAACAAGGCCGTGGCGTTCTTCCGGAACAACTCTTGAAGAGTGTTGTCGTGGCGCATGGGAAGATAACCAGGGATGTTGGTGATCTTAACCGAGGCCCCAACGGCCATGGCGCCTGCTTTGAAGCAGCGGTCAACTATCGCTGAGTTGCGCACAACTGCGTCGGGGGTACCAGAGCGGACACGCCACTCCAGCTTCACCTCAGCGGGTACGGCGCTGACCGCCTCTCCCCCTTTGGTCATTATTCCGTGGATGCGTACCGTGTCTTCTTCTTGGTAGAGTTCCCGGTTCGCGTTGATGGCTTGCAGGGCGAAGGTCGCGGCGTTCAAAGCGTTGACGCCACGGTGGGGCGCGCTGCCCGCGTGGGCGCCCCGGCCTAGGAACTGAACGTACTTCACTACGTGGCCGTTGCTGGTTCCGCCCATGGCGAATTTACGCTCGCCCATGTCGCTGGCGGTGTGGCACATCACGGCCATGTCCACGTCGTCGAATTCGCCCAGCCGAATCAACTCCTGCTTGCCTCCTAGGAACTCCAGCTTGCCTTCGGTCCGCATCTGCAGCCTTCGCTCAACTTCGATGAACTCCTCGGCGGGCACGGCGAAGGGGACAACTTCCCCGTTCAACTGCTCACGGACTTGGGGAGTTAACAAACCCATGGTGGTGCCCAGCATCATCCCGATCTGGCAATGGTGGCCGCAGGCATGGGCGGCGCTAGTTTCCGAGTCGGCGTGGGGATGCTCGCCAACCAGCAGGGAATCCAACTCTCCAATAATCGCTACCTTAGGGCCGGGTCCGGCTCCTCCGGCAAACCGTCCTTTGACCCCGGTAATGGCCAGTCCCTGTTCGTGCTCTATACCAAGTTCGGTGAACTTCTTTGCAACTACGCGCGACGTACGGACCTCCGAGAATCCCGGCTCAGGGTGGGCCAGGATATCCTGGGCGATGCCGATGATCTCTCCGGCTTTTTCATCGATGGCGGCGCAGGCCAATTCTTTCAGTCGATCAGTGCTTAACATAATGCTAATTGCTCTCGAAAGTTTCTTCCGACGCCAGTTGGCGCATAAATTTCAAGTATTCGTCCTTGGTCATTTCGGGCCGGTGACCGGCGATGATATTTCCCGCGTTTGCGGCCCCGTCGCCCAGCAGGTCTACTGCAGTCGCCGTGAGCGCTTTGGCTGCGGTGATTACCGCCAGCTTGTAATCCTCTATCACGTAGTCCGCGCCGTGGCCCAGACCGGATGCCCCTCCGACGTATGGATGGATCACGGGCATCAGTTGGCTAACGTCTCCCATGTCGGTTGAGCCTGTTCGGTGAGCCACGTGGCCAACGTTCTCTTTTCCGACTAGATCAACGGAGTTGGCTTCAAAGATGTCGGCCATGGCCTGGTTCTGGTTCAGAGGCATGTAGCCCGGTATGGTTTGGATCTTCACGTTTGCGCCCACTGCCATCGCACCGGCCTTAAGCGCCCGGTCTACCTTCATGTTGGCGTCCATTATCGCTTCGTTGGTGCGGCCTCGAACAAAGGTCTCCATGCGAACGTCGGCGGGCACTGCGCTAACCGCTTCGCCACCCTTGGTTATGATGGGGTGCACCCGCACCGTATCGGCGTCTTGGAAGGTCTCCCGGTTGAAGTGAATGGCGGTTAATGCCAGCGTCGCCGCGTTCAGCGCGTTGATTCCCAGGTGAGGGGTGCCCCCGGCGTGGGCGCCACGGCCGATGAACTGGATCTTCTTCGCCACGGTGCCGTTATTGGTCCCGCTGAGACATAACTGCTTCTCCGCCGGGGTACTGGTGGTGTGCAGCATCATCGCCAGGTTTACGTCGTCGAATTCGCCCAGCTTGATCAGTTCCGGCTTGCCGCCGAGGAACTCGATCTTGCCCTCCCGGCGCAGGGAGTCCCGGTACTCGATCTCGATGTACTCTTCGGCAGGCACTGCCATAAACACCAGCCGGCCGCTAAGTTCCGGCAAAACGCCCGACTGCATCAGGCCCAGCGCCGCGCCGTAAAGCATGCCGATCTGGCAATGATGGCCGCAGGCGTGGGCGGCCCCGGTGGCGGCGTCCGCGTGGGGATGCTCACTGACGATCAATGAGTCCAACTCGCCTAGGATTGCCAGGGTCGGACCGGCGGCGCCGCCGGTCAATTCACCCCGGACCCCGGTCATGGCCATGCCGGCCCGGAAGGGTATGCTCAACTCGGCAAACTTGCTAGATACGAGATGGGAAGTCTTGGTTTCCCGGAACCCCGGTTCCGGGTTTTTTAGGATGGCCTGGGCCAGGCCCACAATTTCATCGGCCCGGTCGTCGATCGCCTGAAAGGCCAACCGCTTCAGATCTTCTTTAGATGGCATCCGAACTCCTTCCCCAATTGCTGCCAGGATTTTAGCAGAGGGCGGTAAGAATGGGTATACCTGTATAATGGGCGCGCCATGACCCTGAAAATAGTGATCGCGCCACAAAGTTTTAAGGGGAATATCTCTGCTTTAGAGGCGGCCCGGGCGATTGAACGGGGCGTGCTGACTGCGGAGCCCGATGCGCAAACCGTATTGGCCCCGGTGGCCGATGGCGGCGACGGTACCCTGGACGCCTTGGTAGAGGGGACCGGCGGGCAGTATATCCGCAGCATCGTAACCGGGCCGTTAGGCCAGCCCGTGGAAGCTATTTGGGGTGTGATGGGGGATGGCCGGACTGCGGTGGTTGAGATGGCCCAAGCATCCGGCTTGGCCATGGTGCCGCCCCGCCGCCGCAACCCTCGCGTTACCACCACCAGGGGGACCGGGGAGATCATCAAAGAGGCGCTGGACAAGGGTTTCGATCACATAATCGTTGGTTTAGGCGGGAGCGCCACCAACGACGGTGGCGCCGCCATGGCGGCGGCCTTGGGCGCCCGGTTTCTGGACAGCAAGGGCCGGTCCCTTCCCGACGGCGGGGCCGCTCTGGCTCGCTTGGACCGCATCGACGTTTCCAGGCTGGATCCCAGGTTGGCTGATACCACTTTCGTCGCGGCTACGGATGTGACTAATCCCTTGTGCGGTCCCACGGGTGCGTCGGCGATCTACGGTCCGCAGAAAGGAGCATCGGCAGAGGTGGTGGCCGAACTGGATGCCGCGCTGCTGAATTTCGGCAATCTGATTCTACGGGACGTCGCGAAAGATGTATCCAGCCACCCTGGAGCAGGAGCGGCTGGAGGGATGGGCGCAGGGTTGATGGCGTTTGCCGGCGCCCAGATCCAGCCGGGCATCGACATGGTCTGCGATGTGCTGGGCTTTGATACTCACTTGGACGGCGCTAGTCTGGTGATTACCGGAGAGGGCGGGGCTGACCGGTCGACTATTTTCAACAAAGCCCCGGTGGGGGTGGCCAGGCGGGCGTTGGCCAAGGGGGTTCCCACTATATTGCTGGCCGGGACCCTGGGGCAAGGCCATGAGGAACTTTACAATCACGGCATCGCCGGCATAGTTTGCATCGCCGACCGGCCCATGAACTTCGACCAGAGCCTGCGCCGTACCGGTGAACTATTGGAAGCGGCTGCCCACCGGGCGATGCGGCTGATTGGGGTTGGTAGGGGGATGGGGGGCTGAAGTTATTACCGGTAAGCCCGGCCTCGAGGCAGGACCCGGAGAACCACGATAATACGGCTTGTCCGGTCGAGTTCGAAGAGTACGCGCCAAATCCCCACCCGCAACCGCCACTCATTCTCCCTGCCCCTTAACTAGCTGAAGTCTCCCTGTGTCGGAAATGCAGTCAGTGAATCCAGGCCTGTTCTGATGCGACCTTGGTCCCGCGCCGGTACGCCCTTCAAATCGCGCTCGGCACGAGGCGTGACGACAATCCTCCACCGCATAGTCTGCTACTCGCTGGCCAGTTCTTCCCGTACCTCTTCCCAAGGGCGGGCCTCGCCACGGAGGTATTCCTGCCGGGCCTCCTCAATCATTGCCGTCTCCTCTTCCGTCTCCTCTTCGTCGTCCTCTGGCGCTTCCATGAATGACCGTAGGACGGGATCTCCCATGTTGCGCAGATATTCCAGATAGTGCTTGGCTACGGGTAGCTCTTTTTTCGGTAGCTCGTCGACCAGCCGGTGGAGGTCTTCTTTGATAGTCATGTTCCGTTGCCCCTTATCTGTCGGCCTTCATAAGCCCGTTAACCATGTTAGCATCTCTACCCCAACCTTTCCCCGACGAAGTCAACTACGCCCTGGGCCAACTCAATCGACCGGTCCGCGTCTATCCTGTCGAAGGCCTCAGACGGGATGCCGCTAGGCAGATAGCTGGGGTAGCGAGTGATCTCGTAGTATTTGTCCAGTTGCCTCGCCTCGCCTTTTATCGTGTCGAAGAACATCTCGAATAGCTTGGCGTCCTCGCAAAGGTCGATCAGGGAGTGGCCCCAAACGTCCTCGACGCCCCGGTGGTATAGGTACGCTTTGACGGCCTTCTCCGCCGCCTGCTGGCCCATGAAACAGGCCATGTTGAACCGGCTGCCTTCCCGGAGAAAAGCGGCGTCGCTCATGTCCTGTCTTGCTTGTCGTAGCCAGCGAGCGCCTTCAGCCAAGTGATCAGGCATTAAAAATCACCCTTCCATTGTCGCAAGCCAGTTTCAGCGCGGGCAGCGACTCACGGTAAATCTCGAATTCCTCGGGGGTATAAACCTGGGTATCAACCGCCACCCCGCTGTTGAGATGCCAGGAGAAAAAATCGGCCCGGCGTCCGAAGCACAGATCAGTTTTATGGACGATGATGAGGTCGATCCGGCTATCGGGGGAGTAGTCCCCGGAAACCATATCACCCGTTAGGATGACTTGATCAACTCCCAGATTAGGCAGCATCGCTTCGATTCCTTCCAGTTCTTGTTCTAGCATCTGCTGCCTAAACTTGGTGAATCCCACTCGAACTGACATTAATTCTCCCTTTATCCCAACAACACCAGATGGACTTCTTTGGGGCCGTGGACGCCTACCACCAAGGTCTGCTCGATGTCGGCGGTTCGGCTGGGTCCGGTGATGAAGTTCAAATAGCTTCCCATCTCGCCGCCCTTCTCGTGGTATTCCAACCGGCGCAGTAAGAACAGATCGTCCAAACTTTCTACCAGATCTTCCGGCCGAACCAAGGCCAGGTGCACCGGAGGCACCACGGAAACCAGACGGCTCAGTCCTTTGCGGGGTATAACGATCACCGAGCCGGTCTCGGCCACGGCGTAATCCGCGCCGGTGAGTCCAATATCGGCGGCGATTATCGAGGAACGCAAGGACTCCCTGGATTTGTCCGGGCCATGGGAAACGGTCGTCACGCTGATCCCGGTGGATTCTAGAGGCGCGTCCACCAGAATCTGGCCAAAAACCTCTTGGTCAGATCGAACCGCGTTCTTTACCCCTAGGGAATCAGCCAAGGACTGGATGTGGGCCATGGCGTTTTCTGGGTCCGAAGTACGGTGCACGTTCCATCCCCGGACCTCAGCCACCTCGGCGAAGCGGTCCATAAGAGCCGGCCGGGTTTCGGTAAGGCGTGCCCGTATCCGCCGTGCTTCTTCTTGCAAAGCGGGCACGTCATCCAACAACCGCGGGTAAGCCGGGTCGGGGGCGGCCGGTTTCCTATCAAGAGACCTTCGCACCGAATCCAGAAACTCGGCCTTAGGAATGCCCAGCGACTGGTCCATGTCAGGGGCCTTCCTTGGTTTTGGACAGGTCTTTTTTCCAGATGTCCCGAAATGTCTCCTTGGGCAACTCCGGCAGGTCCCGCGTCCGGGTCCAACGGGACAACAGGGGCAACGAAGCCTTGCGAATCATCCCGCCCTTTTTGGAAAATGGGAAGAAAGGCATGGCGGCCCAAACGTTCTGCTTCCACCGGCCCAACTTGTGGGATGCTGATAGCAGAGCCGGACTCCGCATCACCCGGGTGTAACCCCCGGCCAGGAGGTTGGGAACCAACCCAGCGGATCTCTCGCTGGGGTCGGGACTTTCGGCGCTTTTCTGTCTCAGGTGCAATAGCATGCGGGGAATATTGATGTTTACCGGGCAGACCTCCCGGCACGCCCCGCAAAGACTGGACGCCTGGGGCAGATCTTTCGCTTCCTTCAGCCCCACCAGAGACGGCGTGACGATCGCCCCGATCGGTCCTGGATAAACCCATCCGTAGGCGTGGCCACCAACCTTCTGGTACACCGGGCAGATGTTTAGGCAAGCGCCACAGCGGATGCAGTAGAGAGCTTCCCTCAGGTCGGGGTCGGCCAGCATCTTGGACCGGCCGTTATCCACGATAATCAGGTGGAACTCCTCCGGTCCGTCTTCGTCACCGGCGCGCCGGGGGCCGGTGACCATACTCACGTAGCTGGTGATGCCCTGGCCGGTGGCCGACCGGGGCAGCAACCGGAGAAAGACGGCTAGGTCCTGCATGGAGGGAATCACTTTTTCCATGCCGGTGATACCGACGTGTATGCGCGGAGCCGAGGTGGATAACCGGCCGTTGCCTTCGTTGGTGATTATGACCAAAGTGCCGGTTTCGGCCACCAGGAAGTTAGCCCCGCTGATACCCAGGTCGGCTTGAAGGAACTTTTCTCGCAGCGCTTGTCTCGCTGCCGCCGCCAGGGCGTTGATGTCCTCGTTATAAGGTATACCCAGTTTGTCGGTAAAGAGGCGAGCAACCTGCTCTTTGGTTTTGTGCAGTGCAGGGGCGACCAGGTGGAAGGGAGTTTCTTCCGCCAACTGGATGATGTATTCGCCCAGGTCGGTTTCGTAGACGTCGACCCCTTGGGCCTCCAGTGCCGGGTTGAGACTCAGTTCCTCGGATACCATGGACTTGCTTTTGGTTGCTACCCGGATGTTGCGGGTCCGCACCAGTTCCGCCATGATTTCGTTGGCTTGAGCGGCGTCTTTGGCGAAGTGGACGAGCCCGCCGGCTTTGGTGACGTTCTGTTCCAGAAGGTCTAGGTAATAGTCAAGATGCTCCAGGGCATGAATCTTGATCCGGCGGGCCTCTTCCCGCCATTCGTCCCACAGCTCCGGAGAGACTTCGTCGATGGCTGCTCGCCGGGCGGCGTCAAATCCGGTCCCTACCTGTCGTAACGCCCGGCGCAGTTGGGGATCGAGGATGGAAACTGCCGAAGCTTTAGAGAAATCCCTGGTTTTGACGTCGGCCACTGGTTAATTCCTCTTCGGGATGTTGGCTAATGACTTCCTGGACTGCCTTTGTCCCATCGATCTAGTTGTTGGAAGACGGGTCCTTGTCAAGCACCTGGGCTAGATGCCGGACCTTTATCTCCGAATCTTGCCGGCTTAGGCCCCCGCCGATCTGCATCAAACAGCCCATGTCGCAGGACACCAGGGTATCAGCGCCGGTGCTAACTACGTTCTCGACTTTATCGGCCAGCATCCCCTCGGAAATATGGGGAAACTTTATCGAGAACGCCCCACCGAAGCCGCAGCAAGTTTCCGCGCCGGGCAGATCCGTTAGTTCAAGGCCGGACACCGAGCGAAGCAGGGTTTGAGGTTCGTCGCGTACCTCCATCTCCCGCAGCAGATGGCAACTGGGATGGTAGGTAGCCGTGCCCGAATAGTTGGAGCCCGTATCTTCAACACCTAATACGGATGTTAAAAACTGGGAGAACTCGTACACTTTCGAGGAAAACAACTCGGCCTGCTTGAGCGTCGCCGGGTCGTCACGGAACAGGTCTAGATAAAATACGCGCATCATGGCGGCGCAAGATCCGGAGGGCACCACCACATATTCGCTGTCTTCGAAGGTGTCCAGCACGCGGCGGGCCAAGGTCTGGGCTTTCTTGGTGTATCCAGCATTGTATAGGGGCTGGCCGCAGCAGGTCTGGTCTTCTTGAAATGATAGGTCCACACCCAACCGCCTCAAAACCCGGACAACACTGACCCCCACCTGGGGATAGAGTTGGTCGATGATGCAAGTGACGAACAGGTCCGCTTTTGGCGGCCCGTCCGGAGACAATCTGGGAGAGGACAATCGTTCACCCGACTGCGCTGGATCGGCAGGGGTAAGGTTAGCAGAGAGGCAGGATCGGGGCAACCGGGGCGATCTCGTCATTCCGGCGAAATCCGGAATCTAGAAACGTTGCATCCCCTACTTCTTTGCTGATTTGGCGAAATGTCCGCTGGGTTCCCCTTCCGCGGAAGGGCCGGAACGACGTATGGGAGGTCATCCTCGCGGTATTCCTTGTCCCCAAAGCAAAGAATCAGACGTGGTTGCCCTGGCAAAAGCGGCGCTTGGGTTGTGTTGGATGCCGCCACCGGAGATAATATCTGGGGCCATGAACTCGCTCGGATACAAGCTGGCATTCTTGGTGCCGGCGCTCTGGCCGATAGATTTAGGCCAGGAAACTATTTGTGAGGTAAGGATATGGATTGGGGAATGGCGAACCGGATGTCGCAACTGATTCAACCCGACGGCCATTGTGTGTTTATGCCCATCGATCACGGGTATTTCCTTGGGCCCACCAGTAAATTGGAGCAACCAGGCAAGACGGTTGAGCCGCTTTTGCCTTACGCCGACGCTTTGTTCGTTACCAGGGGAGTGCTGCGCTCGGCCATCGACCCGGCCAACACCAAGCCCATCGTCCTACGGGTGTCGGGGGGCACCAGCACGGTGGGGGCCGACCTGGCCAATGAAGGAATCACCACCTCCATAGAAGAGGCTATCCGGCTGAACGCCTCCGCTTTGGGGCTCTCCCTGTTCATCGGCACCGAGTTCGAAAAGCAAAGCCTGCTGAACCTGGGCAAGCTGGTCGATGAGGGAGAAAAATACGGTATACCGATCATGGCGGTTACCGCGGTGGGAAAAGAGCTGGAGAAACGGGATGCCCGTTACCTGGCCCTGTGCTGCCGCATCGCCGCCGAGCTGGGGGCTAGGGTGGTGAAGACCTACTGGTGCGAGGATTTCGACCGGGTGGTCAACGGTTGCCCGGTGCCGGTCATCATGGCAGGCGGCCCGCAAGC
Organism: Chloroflexota bacterium; assembly: GCA_002710215.1. Lineage (GTDB taxonomy): Bacteria > Chloroflexota > Dehalococcoidia > Lucifugimonadales > UBA3495 > UBA11650. Next base: position 47,284 of record PAJQ01000021.1, read on the forward strand.
GGACACTGAGCGCGAGGGGATGGAGTTCGTCCACGACGGAATGCAGAACGGGGCTATAGGCATCAACCTGGGCCGCAACGTTTGGCAGAGCGACCATCCAGTGCCCATGATCCGGGCCTTACGCCACATCGTCCACGAAAACGCGTCGGTGAAAGAGGCTCAAGAGATATTCGATAGCGCCAAGGCGGGGAATGGCCGGGTGGCCTCCGTTCCGGCGTAAGGGCCGAGGCTGCCAGTAGCAGTTCAATTCAATCATATGCCCTGTGTGGACGAAATCCCCCCAACCCCCCTTTATTAAAGTGGGGCGAAGGGGGGATTTTTTCGCCACCTACGACGCTGATTTAATGGATCAAAACCAGGCATTGCCGGCGAGATTGTCTAGAGAGGTAACGTTCGATGCGCGTGGCCATGTACTACAACAACCATGACGTTCGCTTGGAAGAGATGCCGGTCCCGGAGATTGGACCCGGAGAGTTGCTGCTCAAGGTTGAGGCCAGTGGCCTGTGCGGCAGCGACGTGATGGAGTGGTACCGGATCCAGCGAGCTCCCATGGTGTTGGGCCATGAAGTTTCAGGTGAGGTCGTCCAGGTTGGGGCGGGCGTGGATCGATACAAAGAAGGTGACCGGATGGTGGTGACCCACCACGTGCCCTGCAATGCCTGTCACTGGTGTTTGAATAACCGCCACACTGCCTGCGACACATTACACCAAACGAATTTTGACCCCGGCGGTTTTTCTGAGTATCTTCGTATCCCTCAGATCAACGTGGACCGGGGCGTATTTCCCATTCCAGACCATGTTCCGTATGAGGAAGCCTCCATCACCGAGCCGCTGGCCTGTGTGTACCGAGGCCAAAAAAGGGCTAATCTTCAACCGGGACAGAACGTATTGGTACTTGGCAGCGGATTGGCGGGACTGCTTCACATAAACCTGGCCCGGGCTCTCGGCGCGGGGCGAATAATCGCTACAGATATGGTCGATTACCGGCTACAGGCCGCCCGGAGGCTTGGGGCCGATACCGCGTTCCCGGCTACAGAAGACGTGCCCGCCCGGTTACGGGAGGCCAACGATGGCCGTCTGGCGGACCTGGTGATAGTTTGCACCGGAGCGCTCCCTGCGTTGAACCAGGCGCTCCAATCGGTGGAGCGGGGCGGCACCGTCCTATTCTTTGCGCCCACCGAGCCGGGCGTGTCCCTTCCGGTCTCGATAAACGACGTCTTTTTCCGGAACGACGTGACCCTCACCACCACCTACGCCGGCGCTCCCGCAGACCTGGCCACGGCCCTGGAGATGATTGGGTCTGGCAGAGTGCAGGTCGGCCAAATGATCAGCCACCGCTTGGGGCTGGCCGAAGCCGGACTGGGCTTCAAGCTCACCGCGGAGGCCGGGGATTCCTTGAAGGTGATCATTCAACCCCAGAAGTAAGGGTCCAATTTCCGGACCGGTCCTGCCATGATTAAGATCGTCTCGAAATGCGCTCCTTAAGTCGAAAGAGGAGGACCGTTATCATTCGGGTTAGACGACCCATGGTGGTAAGATTTCCCCTCGCGGCACTTAGAGGCTGAGAATCCTAAGCCGAGGATTCGCCGTATTTAACGTTGGGAGACCTCGATGTTCCGCCCCGTGGCCTGCCCATTGAGAGCATTAATATTCACGATCTTTGCTCTTTTGACTCTTGGCGTAGCTGCTAGCGTCGCTGAGCCGACCCAGGTCCCTACCGCCGTTCCTCAGGTCGAACCTACGCCTATTGATACTCCTGACATAAGCGCGACCGTCATCGCCGCGATAGCAGCGACGGCCGAAGCCCAGAACGAGTAAGATGCCTGACCTGGCGTTGTAACCCAACGCCGCAGACCCCCCAAAGAAAGCCTCTGTAGTCATTCATTGTGACGCATCTAAGGAGCAATCTCCACTATCCGATGGCGGATCACCTTTAAGCTCTTTGGCGGGATATTGTTGAGGAAAGGCTGCATCCGGGGTGGCGGTTTTGCGGCAAGAGAGGGGCCGGATCGCCTATTTTCGTGGCGATGACCAGCCATTTGGCGGGCGTCAAAGGGCTACTTGCGGAACTTGTCCAGGGGCAGTTTGTCCACGGGAATCTTATCCAAAGGCAACTTGTCCAATGGAAGCTTACCCACAGGCAGCTTGTCGACGGAGAAATCACTCAAGAGGTCGTCCAAAGGGGTATCTTCCAACTCGAGCTTGTCCACAAGACTGGCCAAAGGGATTTCATCTATGGGAACGTTATCGACGAAAATCTTGCGCACTGGGGCCATCTTGGTCCAAGGGGGCATCTTCAAGTCCGGAAATTCCGTGGGGAGTTTATCCACGGGTATCTTCTCTATGGTGACCTGGTCCAGGGGAATGTTTTCCCATGGGATGCTGTCCTTTGGAACCACCTGCCACGCTTTTCTGGACGACTCTCTCTCGGCGTCGGCAGCGGTAACCAACCACCCAACGTTCAAGCAGGAATCGCTGTCGAAGGAATTGGACGAATCGCAACTGGATTGTAGCTCTCTCAAGGAGGCGTAATAGGATTTGAGGACGTGCTTAGGAAAGTCCAATAGCTGGAATAGGGCGCTGGACTGGATGTCGGCTGGGGCCAACTGAACGCCTTCCCCGTCGAACTGCAGTAGTTTGCCCACGTGCTCGTAGTCGATGAGCATCCCCGGGACGCGCGGAATAGGGTCGCCGTCCACGACCACCCGGTAGTTGTCCGGCACCAACTCTTCATAGGCCTGGCGGAACTTTTTCCCGCCGACCCTGGGCTGGCCGAAGGTGTAAACCGTGACCGGCCTCTGGGTGTGAGCCGCGATATCGAAGCTGCTCAAAACGGCCAGGGCGCCGCCCAGGCTGTGTCCTGTCACGTATATGTCCTTATCCGGGTGTTGGCCCACGTACTCAAGGATACGGTTCCGGTAGCGCAGATATTCGTTGTGGAAACCGGCATGAACGTTGATTTTCCGGTATTCCTTGGCGTTGGGCACAGAATCGTCGATGAAGTCGATTTTGTTGGGGTAGGATCTGATGTCGGTCAAGACGTTCAAGGTCAGCTCCCAGCCGTCGTCGGAATCCGTGGAGCGAAAGGCAACCACCAGGTTATCGCCGGTGGTGGCGACGTAGGCCTGTCCACCGCTCATGGGAGGCGACTCGACTCCCCAAATGTTTATCCCACTTCCCGCTTGATCGGTACCTCGGATTACTTCTCCCACCAACTCATACCGATTGTCGACCAACTTGTCCTTGATCGTGTCTTCGTCGGCCAAAACCCAGATGGTGTGTCGAAACATCCGCACTGCGTTTGTGGCGACATCCAGGCCGAATTCCTTTACGGCCTCATCGATGCTTTCTTCCAGTGCGGCCAAGTTTTCATGGACGGACAGCTGGGTAACCGAGGGAGGGTTCTCCGCGACCGCCACGGTCGGCGTGGTCGGCGCTGACCCTCCGCAGGCCATCAAAAGCATTGTCATCAAGCCGGACATGCCGGCGAAGGTCATCCGCAACATAGCCCTTCCCGAAAAACCAAAGAATTCAGGGCTTTATCATCCGCTATTTGCCACCTCCGACGCAAGCTGTTTGGAGGTAACCTGCTCTTACTATTGTTATCCAGCTGCCTTCCCCAGATGAGTTGACAGCGTCATCCCGATGCTTTACCAACCTCATCCCGATGTCCCCCCAATGTCATCCCGAGCGCAGCGAAAGATCTGGCGCGGCCCCTCTCCCCGGCTTGATTATCCTTTCCGCGAGGGTGTTATCATGGGGCCGAAAAGGGGGATGTTATGAATTCATTTATGGACCGGGCCAAACGTAGCGGACTGCCGATCTGGGCCGCCCTGTTCGCCACTCTGATTATATTGGTGGCCATCCTGGGCTTCATCATGGGAATGACCACCGTGGTCCTGGGCATCGCCATCGTAGGAGCAGTGATTATTGGGGTCAGTGGGCTGGTGGTGCTGAGGAAGTTTTTTGCGTGATTGGAGGTGTCAGAAGTAACTCCGAGACAAGCACCATCACAATGTCCGTCTAGAGCTACTACGGCCCGATGGCGCTAGTTTAGGGTAAGACTGCATCGGTGCCGGGAGGGAGGTCCCAATTCTGGTTCTGGAGGCCGTGGATGTAGGTCACCTGACCGTGGTGATTGTTCATGTGTCTGATTAAATGCCGCAAGTTTCCGGCCACACTCTGCTCAGGCCGGGACCGGCAGATGGGCTGATCAAGGTTGTCGGCCGTCAAATCGCCCAGCGTCTTGAGTTCGCTCGCCGACAGCTTGAGAGTAACCCAATAAAACGGTCAGGTCTGGTATAGCCAACACCCGGAGGCTCATCCGATCAACTGGATCCGGCGCATCTACGGGCTGGCCAAACTTCTCATGCCAACCGCCCAGAACGCAGACCCGTTTTCCAGTCGGGGTACCAGATTGTCCTCGGCCCGTGTCACATGCCACAGGATGACCCCGACATTGTTGGCGTAGCGCGAGCCGCCAAGGACTTCTTCTTGGGTTAGATCCTCGCAGGTCCCTATAAGCCTGATCTGTGCCTGCTCCAAGCAGTACGAGATAAAACTGACCGAGTCCACAGCGCCCCCACACTTGCCTACCAAGGCGTTTATGGTTCCGCAGGTTAGGAATTATACCCAGCCAAAGCAATCCCAGGAAACTTGGCAAGCTGGCGCGCTTTGTCAAATGCACCTGAGGGGCCATGCTCCAAGGCCTACCCTTCCCACTTGAGATCTGAGGGCTGCCAAGCTACACGCGGTTTAAAATGCCGAATGAGCCCAAAGTTAGCTAGATTCTATTCTTTCGACTTGATATTCTTTGTTTACCAGTAAGAATATCGACTGGTTCTACCGGATCACGAGATGAAGTAGAGTCGGTGAGGGTTGACAGCCAATATTAGGCATTGGCCGACCGGAGGGCACGACCAGAACCCTTGGTGCTACACCGGTGGTCTCAGTTGACACTCTGCCATTGTCACCAAATCCTCCTGTCCCGGCGCAGTCAGGCTTTAAACTTCACCTGCTTCATTCCGGCGTGCTCCCGGAGATTTGCTGGGTCACGTTATGGATTAGAGTGTTAGGTAGACTGTAAAAGGCGACCTTAATCGGTGTCCTCTTTAGTTCATTGTGAACCCAAATTAAAATAAATGGCGGGAGTGCGAGGGGATGAACCCACCTGCCCCGTTCGTCACGAGGTATGACGGATTTGGAGTTCGCTCATAGGGGTACCGATAGGTTTTTCTAGCGCTGTACGGTTCGTCTTTCGTGCCTAAGATGGGCTGACTCGTTAATATGGTCATGTTCGTTGGTGGGAAGTTCTTGCACATTTTTTCGTCGCCGGAAGTGGGGTGATCAGCTAATCCGATTAGATGTCGTTCCGAGGATGATTCTCATAAAGAGTCAATGGCTCGAGCGGATATTCTTAATCTATCAAAATATTGATCTTCCTGAAATTTTTATCGGCATCGAGCATCTCTAATTCCTTGATCTAAAAACCCCCTTCCGGCGGCTACCGTATACGCGATTTCCTCCGATTTGCTAGCATGAAGTTCCAGCAATGATAAGAGTTCACTGTCAGGCTTAGACGTAGGACTAGGCAATGTCAATTTGGCTAGCATATAATCGGTATTGATTCTTATGGCCTGGACGATAGTTAAACATCTCTTGCCAACTTGTAGCACCACGTGAAACTTAATTATCAAAGGAGAGGAACATGCCAGAAGCGTCCCAGATCATTTACACCAAGATCGATGAGGCCCCGGCCCTGGCATCGCACTCGTTGCTGCCTATCCTCCGGGCCTTTACCAAGGGGTCCAGGATTGAACTGGAGGCCTGGGATATCTCGTTGACCGGCCGCATCATCGCCAATTTCCCAGATAATCTGACCGAGGAGCAAAAGCTCCCCGATTATCTGTCTATGTCGAGTGTACTGTGCGACGACCCTTCGGCGAACATAATCAAGCTGCCCAATATCAGCGCTTCTATTCCCCAGTTGAAAGGCGCGCTCAAGGAATTGCAGGAGAAGGGATACGATATCCCCGACTACCCCGATGAGCCTGTGACTGACGAACAACACAAATTGTTCGAGCGGTTTTCCAGGGTGTTGGGAAGCGCGGTAAACCCGGTGCTGCGGGAAGGGAACTCCGATCGCCGGTCGGCCACCGCAGTCAAGGAGCACGGTAAGCGCAATCCGCATCGGATGATGCGGGACTGGCCGGAAGTGTCTAAATCCCGCGTTGCCCACATGACCAGTGGAGATTTCTACGGCAGTGAACAGGCCGTGACGATTTCGGCGGCGGGTTCGGCCAAGATTGAGTTTGTGGACCTCAATGGGCGTGCGACCGTACTGAAATCCGATATTCCCTTGACCGCCGGCGAAATCATCGATTGCGCCGTGATGGATATCCGGGAGCTGCGCACGTTTTACGCTGAGGAGATGGAAAAGGCTAAAGCCGATGGCGTGCTGCTTTCTTTGCATCTGAAATCGACCATGATGCGCGTATCCGACCCAATCATCTTCGGCCATTGTGTGTCGGTTTTCTACGAGGACGTGTTTAATAAACACGCGGCTGAGATGGATGAGATCACCGTGAACCCCGACAATGGAATCGCTGAACTCTACACCAAGCTTCAGGATCTGACCGATGAAAAACGAGAGGAGATCGAGGCAGATATCCAGGAGGTTTATCGCGTCCGTCCTGAGTTGATGATGGTGGACTCCAACCGGGGTATCACCAATCTGCACGTACCGAGCGATGTGATTATCGACGCCACCATGCCAGTGATGGTCCGTGACGGCGGGAAAACGTGGGGTCCCGATAACGAGTTGCACGACACGGTCGCGATGATTCCCGATCGCTCTTATGCGACCCTATATCAGGCGGTTATCGAAGATTGCCAGGAGAATGGGGCGTACGATCCGGCCACCATCGGCAGTGTCGCGAATGTTGGCCTGATGGCCCAAAGGGCCGAAGAATATGGGTCTCATGACAAGACCTTTCAATCTCCCGGTAACGGGACGATCCGGGTGGTGGACGCCTCAGGCACGACTCTGATGGAACAGCGCGCCCAGGAAGGCGATATCTTCCGGATGTGCCAGACCAAAGACGAGCCGATCCAGGACTGGGTCAAGCTTGGAGTCAATCGAGCTAGGTTGACCGGCACGCCGGCCATCTTTTGGTTGGACCCGAAGCGGGCTCACGACGCCGAGCTGATCAAGAAGGTGGAGCAATATCTGCCCACGCACGACACGTCCGGGTTGGAAATTCGCACTATGTCTACTATCGATGCGATGGCATTTACCATGGCGCGCAGCCGAGCCGGCCAGGACACGATCTCCGTGACCGGTAACGTGCTGCGTGATTACCTGACCGACCTCTTCCCCATCCTGGAATTGGGCACCAGCGCCAAGATGCTTTCCGTGGTCCCTCTGCTTAAAGGCGGTGGGATGTTTGAGACGGGCGCCGGCGGTTCGGCCCCCCGGCACGTACAGCAGTTCCTGCAGGAAGGTCATCTGCGCTGGGACTCTCTGGGTGAATTCTGCGCCCTGGTCGCATCCTTCGAGCATCTGGGTCAGGTCTTTAACAACGACAAGGCGAAGCTCTTAGCTGAGACCCTAGACCAAGCGGTTGGGCAGCATCTGGAACACAATCGGGCGCCATCGCGCCGGGTGAACGAACTGGACACCCGAGGCAGTCATTTCTACCTGGCCCTATACTGGGCGGAAGCGTTGGCCAAGCAGAACCAAGACGCCGAGCTGCAAGCTCGCTTTACCGCAGCGGCCCACCAGTTGGCCGCCAACGAAGACAAAATCGTCCAGGAGCTAATCGACGCTCAAGGACAGCCGGTGGATATCGGCGGTTATTACCTTCCCAATGATGATATGACCGCCAAAGCCATGCGCCCCAGCGCCACCCTGAACGCAATCATAGACGCGTTCTAGCTGTACCCCAGGCGCGATATCTCGAAGGGCCTTCGGCCCGACATCCCAGGAACAGTAAATTGGAGGAGTCATCCCGCAATGCCATCATTCGATGTAGTCTCCCGGACCGATCTTATGGAAGTCGATAACGCCATCCACGGCGTCGAACGCGAGATTAAGCAGCGGTTCGACCTGGTCAACACCAAGTGTTCCCTGTCCCGCTCGGACAATACGATGACGTTGATCGCCGACAACAACATGAAGATGGAACAGGTGGTAGAGCTCCTGCGCTTGTACCTGGCCAAGCGCAAAGTAGAGTTGGGGGCCTTGGATTTCGGTACACCCCAAAACGCTGCGGGCGGCGCTTTGAGGGAGACGGTGTCTATCAAGCAGGGGATCGACGGTGACCTGGGCAGGATGATCAGCAAAGAAGTGAAGCGCGCCAAGATGAAAGTCCAGGTGACAATCCAGGGCCAGGAACTCCGTGTCTCGGGCAAGAAGAGGGACGACCTACAGGCTACAATCTCACTGATCAAAGCGATGGAGACTCAACAACCCGTACAGTTCGTGAATTATCGGGAGTGACCGCGTAGATGTTGGACGGCCACATGCCAAGAGACGCAGGCTGCTTTTGCTAACTCCGTTCCGCCGAACCAATGCGGGTTAGTTTGCATTCCCTGCAGCCCTCGCTCTTTGTGAGCCACAATCGCCTGGTTTGCTTGAGCTTCGGTCCTTGCTGTACCCCAAGAACCACATTGACACTCCCAAGTGAATCTGACCGCGAACGACGGGTTGGAATTCTGCATTTCAATAAACCCCGCTAGATAATCTAGCGGGGTCCCGAAAATAGGCGCCCAAATTACGGGTCGTCGTCGGGCAAGAGAAAAGGCCACGGGGGATGTCCCGTAGCCTTATTTTGAGGCTAAAAAGTGATGGCGGGAGTGCGAGGGAGTCGAACCCACCTACCCCGCTCGTCACGAGGCACAACGGATTTGAAGTCCGCAAGAGCCACCGGGCCCCTTCCACTCCCCCGATAG
>PAJQ01000022.1 GCA_002710215.1 Chloroflexota bacterium
AAGGCATAGAAGGCATAGCCGGCTCCACGCCGCCCCCCCCAGACCCCCCGGGAATAGGAGCTACTCTGCAACATGGTGATGACCTTCTGCAGCGGGCTCAGGTCCCTGGGGGAACGAAGGGAAACAAATTCCACAATTTCGAAAGGGGGGCCCGGGGGGAAATCCCCCACACCCCCCACCCCCCCGCCACACCCATCAACCCGCTGATACCTGACCGCTGAAAGCTATCAGCTTCCCCGCATTGACAGATGCCGCCGCCAAGGCGATGATGGTCCAAAATCCCCCCCGTCAGGAGCGACAAAATGAAAGCCGCCGTTTTCTACGAAGTCAAACAACCTCTGGTCGTTGAGGAAGTCGAGTTGGACGACCCTAAAGCCGGGGAGGTGATGGTCAAGATCGGGGCCGCCGGCGTCTGCCGGTCAGACCGGCACTTCATGCACGGGGACGCTCCCATCGCCCGGCCCGTGGTTTTGGGGCACGAAGGAGCGGGCACCGTGGAAAAGGTGGGTCCCGGCGTTACGTCGGTGCACCCGGGTGACCAGGTCATTCTTTCTTTCGTGCCAGCTTGCGGGCTTTGCAAGTCCTGCCTGGAAGGGCATTCCAATCTTTGCGACAGCCATATGGCCACCGGTCCCTTCATGTACGACGGGACTACCCGGTTGCATAAGGGTGACCAGGCCATCCACCACATGGGCAAGGTTGCTTGCTTCGCCGAATACGCGGTAGTGCCCGAGACCGGTTGCGTGCCGGTTTCGTCGCCCATCCCCATGGATAAGGCCGCCATGATTGGCTGCTGCGTACCCACCGGAGTCGGGGCCGTCCTGTTCAGCGCCAAAGTCACGCCGGGCAGCACCGTAGCGGTTGTCGGCTGCGGCGGAGTGGGTCTGAACGTGATCATGGGCGCCAAACTGGTGAATGCCGCCAAAATCATCGCCGTGGACATTCGGGAGAGCCAGTTGGAATTTGCGATGAAGTTCGGCGCAACCCACTCGGTCAATGCCTCGGACCGGGACCCGGTGGCTCAGGTAAAGGAACTGACCGGCGGCAAAGGCGCCGATTATACGTTCGAAGTTTTCGGCTCGGCCGATACCACCAAAGCCGCCTACGACATGTGCGGTAAGAGCGGCACGGTGACCGTGGTGGGCATCGCGCCCGTCGGCGCCGAGGCCCCCATCAACGCCGTCGATCTGGTACGCAACGAAAAAACCCTTCGTGGAACCTACTACGGTTCGGCCCGCTCCCGCACCGACATGCCCACCATGGTGGACATGTACCAATCGGGAAAACTGAATCTGGACGACTTGGTGGTCCGCCACTACTCCCTGGACCAGATCAACGAAGCCTACGGCGACATGGATAAGGGTGAAGTGGGCCGGGGGGCGATAGTCTTCGACTAGCGGTCAGTTGTCAGGGGTCAGCGGTCGGCTAATACTTCTGATTCCAACTGCTTGCAGAACAGGACCTAGACATCTTCGGTTGGCTACAGTGAGACGTGTTTGTTACTTACCGTTGTTTAGAATATTCCAAAGCTAATGGCTATGGAGTGGCCATGTGGACTTCCGTTGCCGGCCGCTGAAAGCTGATGGCTGATAGCTCAAATGCCGACCCAATCACCGTCAAACTGGTTGAAACCGAGGCAGAGTTGGAATCGGCTATCGGCGTGCGCTTCCGCGTGTTCGTTGCGGAGCAAAACGTGCCGGCAGAAGAGGAGTTGGACGAGGCAGACGCCGCCGCCACTCACGTCATCGCGTTGCATCACGGAAGCATCGTTGGCACCGGGCGTCTTCTCTCCCGAGACCCTGCCGTCGCCATCATCGGCCGCATGGCGGTGGATAAGAGTTGGCGCAGGCAAGGGGTAGGGGGCCTGATCCTAGAGTTCCTGGAGGACGAGGCCCGGACCCAAGGGATGCGCCGGAGCGTCCTTCACGCGCAAGAGTACGTCAAGAGTTTCTATGCCGCCCACGGCTACCAGGAACACGGGGACCCCTTCGTGGAAGTGGACATTCCCCACATCGAGATGCGCAAAGACCTGTAGGTGGGTCCTAGGCTGCTACAGGAACCTTTTCTATAACTCTAACTTCCATCTTGGCGATGTGGCTGGTGGGCAGGTCGCCGAGGGCGGAGCGCCCCGGAGAGGCAAAGTAGGCGGCTTCCTTTTCCGGTATCTCTTCAACAGTGTTAAACGACCGAACCCACAAAAACTCAGTCCGGTCGGCGTTGACCCAACTGGCCTCTATCGGAATTGCCAGTCCCTGATGTATGGGCCGGATGTGCTCTTCAAACAGCTTGAGCCAGGAGTCCATCATCCCTCGATTGATCGTGTAAATCCGCAACTGTGAAATCATCACTCTTCTCCTTATCGGAATGCGCGAATAATGTTCGGCTGATAACTGATAACTATGCCACTTGGTATTGCTTGATTGCCTCCTGGCTGAATTCCAGCCCCAATCCGGGCTTGTCCGGCACAACCAGCTCCCCATCCTCCATCTTGGGCATCTCTTCCCACAGCCGCTGGGTCCAGGGCATGTACTCAATGGTCAACCCGTTTGGTATGGCCGATATAAGATGCACATGTATCTCGGGCACAAGGTGACTGACCACCGGGATGTTGAACGCCTCGGCCATTCCGGCCACCTTTTTCCACTGAGTGATTCCGCCGACTCGTAGCAGGTCGATCATGACAATGTCGATGGACCGGTTCTCCAACATCTGGCGGAAGGGCGTGATCCCGTAGACGTACTCGCCCGCCGCGATGGGAGTGGTCAGGGCGTCGGCAACCCGGGCCAGTCCCTGGTAGTCGTCTTGGGCCACAACGTCTTCCAGCCAAAAGAGGTTGTACTCTTCAACCCTCTTGCCGATCTGTATTGCCTGGTTCACGTTCCACAGCTGGTTGATGTCGCACATCAGGTCGATATCCGGTCCGATGCCTTCCCGCATCACCCGCATCCGCTCCACTTCGCGAGCTGCCGTGGGCTCGGCGCCCATCTGCGTCTTCATCTGTTTGAAGCCCATCTCGACGAGGCGAGGCCCCGCCTCGGCCAAATACTCCAGGTTCATCGGCCGCATCAACGCGCCGCTGGCGTAGGTGGGCGCCCGGTCCCGGTAACCGCCCAGCAGGGAACTTACCGTCTGGTTCAACGCCTTACCTTTGATGTCCCATAGGGCCATGTCCACCGCCGAAAGGGCCAACGTGAAGATGCCGCCCGGTCCGGAGCCGCTGCCGGCGGCACGCAGGTCCGCCACGATGGACTCGACGGGCATGGGGTCTCGTCCGATGACCAACCCGCTGAGAGTGTCCACCGCCGCTCTAAGAGCGTTGGTTAACGCAGCTCCGAAAAAGGTTACTCCTACTCCCTGGATGCCCTCATCCGTGTCCAGTTCCAGTGTTACAAATTCCCTGGTAGCGTCCCCCACCGGAACCCCCACCACCCAAGGGTGGTCCGCCGGAGTCTGGATGATCCGAGTCGTCGCGCGTGTTACTTTCATGTCTCTCTTTCTTCTTTAAAGAATGTATGTTGGGGTATCCAAACCGAACGCAAGACTGGCAAGGTCCGAAATTGGAGCCTCATTCTACCACAGCCTCGGTAGCAGTCATGGAGATAAGCTTTTCGTCTTCCGGCGTAGGTCGGCATCCAGACCCAGGCTCACGAGAATCGCGATTCGCCAAGCGGTTGACAGCGAGTCTTTGGCCGGTTATCATACTTAACGTCGTTTAGTAAACCCGGTTTAGTTTCACATCCGAACTGAATATGACGATACAGTTAAACAAACAATCGATGCGGGACGAGGCCTACTGGGAAAACCTGGTCAAGCGCAGCCTTTGCCGGTTTCTCTTGCTGGGCCAGCTGGCCAAGGGTCCGGTGCACGGATACCAGCTCAACCTAGCCATCCGGGACGCCTGCCAAGGCTGCTGCGAACCCACCGAGGCCATGGTTTACTCCACTATGAAAGAACTGGTGGAGGGCGGCTACGTGGTTTACCGGATGGAGGAGCACCTGGGACGCAAGCGGAGGGTCTGCTGGCTAACGGACGAAGGCCAGGAGGCATTCCGGGCGGCCGGCCTGGTGTGGCAAAAGATGCTGCCCACGGTAGAGGTAACGGTGGAACAAGCGCTTAGAACTCAAGACGATGTTCCAATAGAGCGATAAAACTAAAGATCAGGAGTATGGAAATGACTACGAACTCAGAAGAAATCAAGCGGTTGGTCCGCGAAAGATACGGAGCCCGGGCAAAGGGAGTCATCGAGCTCACCGTGGTCCAGCCTGAAGGTGGCAGCGATCCAGGGTGCTGCAGCCCGGCGGACACGGAGCGTGCGCTCCGCCTTTACACAGAGGGTCAGATCGCCGGATTACCCGCGGAATCCATCGCTGCCTCGGCGGGCTGCGGTAATCCCACCGCCCTGGCTGGATTACGACCCGGTGAAAAGGTGCTTGACCTGGGCTCCGGAGGCGGAATCGACTGCTTCCTAGCGTCCCAGCAGGTGGGACCGGAAGGCCACGTCACCGGCCTGGACATGACCGATGACATGCTGAGTCTGGCCCGAAAGAACCAGGCCAACTTGGGCATCACCAACGTGGAGTTCGTCAAAGGCGAGATCGAAAATATGCCGCTGCCCGACGCCAACGTGGATGTGGTCATATCCAACTGCGTGGTCTGCCTTTCCCCGGACAAGGACGCCGTCTTTCGTGAGTCCTTCCGGGTCTTATCCCCCGGCGGCCGCATCCATCTCTCGGACATGATGTCCCTAACCGGCGAAGGCCCAACCCGCACCGACCCAGAAGCATGGGCTTCATGCATCGCCGGGGCCGAGCATCGGGACATCTACCTGGGACGGCTGCGCCAGGCCGGCTTCGTGGACATCGACATCTCCGAAGAGAACATCCGGTTCGACGACGAAGGCGTCCCCATGAACGTGGCCAGCGTCAAGGTTGTGGCCAGGAAACCCGCCTAGAACCACACCACGATCGCAAGGGCAAAAGTGTAGGGGCACGGTCCTTCGGCGGAAGGACCGTGCCCCTACACTTTGAGAGCCTGAACCTCCGTCCCCCCTTGCGAAAGGGGGACTGACTTGCGCCACCCATTACCCCAGTTGAAAGACTTTGAACGCCTCGGCGAATTCGAATCCCACCTTCTGCCCGGTGCTGTTGCGCCATTGCCTCATGCCGACCTCGGCGTCCTCTTCCGATACCTGGGTCTGGTGCTGCTTCAATGCGTCTACAGCGGTATCCATATAGGCGCTCACGTCCACGAACTTGTCGGCCGTGTCGCCGTGGAACATCATCCACACTTCCTTCACCTTGTGGGGTTCAAGCCCTTCCCGGAGCAACTCGGTAAAAGTTAGGCGGTCTCTGGAACTGGGGAACACCGCGGACAGGGCCGCTTCTCCGGAGGCGAAATGGTCGGGATGGCCCAGATAGCCTTCGCCGTCCACGCTCCGCACCGGATTCATGCAGATCAGTACATCGGGCCGGTGCCGCCGGATCTCCCGGGCGATGTCCCGGCGTAGCTCCAGCGTCGGCTCCAGCATGGAGGCCTCGTACCCCAGGAAGACGATGTCTTTCAACCCGAGCACTTTCCCGGCGTTCAATTGCTCCTGTTTGCGAATCTCCACCAACCGTCCGCTGGTCATCTCCGGGTCTTCGCTGCCCTTGCTGCCGTCGGTGCACAGAACGTACACCACCTCCCAACCTTCGGCGCACCACTTGGCCACCGTTCCAGCGCATCCCCACTCGGCGTCGTCGGGATGAGCGACCACCACCATGGCACGCTGGTAATGCGCTCCATCGCTAGCCATTGAATCCATCCTCCGTTGTGTCTGATGGTCCCGATCAAACCCAGAAAACAACCCTCAGGTGTTGGCTTGATCTACCAGACCTGAGGGTCCGTGGGCCGAGGTCATCTAATTTCATCCAGTCACTCCCAGTTTAGCATAGGACTGGTGCGGTCTAGTTTCCCGATCCTTGCTATCGACAGATGCCGATGCTAGCCTTGCCTTACTTCGACATCACCACGTCCGGTTAACGAACTCAGGCGACTGGAGCAACCATGCCCAGACTCTGGGCCAAAACGGTAACTTACGATTCCATCTCCGTGGGCGACCAACTTCCCATCCTGGCCAAGTGGGAGACGGAGGAAACCATCGCCGGCTTCAACTCCCTTTTACATCCCGGCGACGAGCCGAAAAGTTCTACGCCCTCCGCCGCCGGACAAGCCTCCGTTCCCGCCCTGTCCGCCTACGTTTTGGAGTTGCTGGAGAAGGGCTTCCCCATCGCCAGCATCCTTGCGGACGGTAGCAGCCTGGCGATCGAATCGTTACATCCGGTCCATGCTGGAGATGTCATTACATTAACTGGACGGGTGGTGGATAAACGGCAAGAAGGAGACCGGCGGGTGGTGGCTTGCCAGGTGGTGGTGGAAAATCAGGACGGACAAACCGTGGCCGAAGCCTTGGCCGGAATCTGCCTTCCGTAAATCAAGAGCCAGATGGCTTACGCGTATGGGGATCCGGGATTTAGAAGGGGTGGCGGGAAGACCGGCCGGGCCGGGACCCTCGCCTCCTCTGCCGCCGGATCTGTCTGGGCGCCCGGATCCGGGGAGGCTTTTTGCCCTCGGCGGAGCCTGCCGCCTCTCCGATCCCGCCTGAGCCAAAGCTCCCCCGGTCACGAGACCAAAGAAATTGGGTATATGCCGCCAACAACAATCCCGGCGCGACGATGACCCCGGAGAGCAACGGGTTGAGCTCAATATCCGGCGACAAAAACTGAAATATGACCAAGAATCCCCCGGACATAAGCATTGCCCAGGCCACGGTGCCAGTGATGAAATTTCGGTGCCAGGGAGACCGCAGAATCAGGATGGACCATGTGGGCCAAAGAAGCGGGACCGGCAATCCAATGCTGAATTGAATCACCGGCCATCCAAGGATGAAAGTGAGCGCCAGGAACCAGGTGCTGTAGTACCAGGGGCGTTTTTTTTCCGGAGATCCGGTCTGCTCTTGGGCCATTGTGTTCGTCCGGGACGAGCGATGGAATTATTGACTGATATTCCCCAGATTAATCGTACGCTTGGTCAGTTTCGGGCCAGCAACAGGTGGAATTCCAACATCTGTATGGGGCGCTGTTTTCTAATGGACTCGACCGCGTATTCCACGCACATGCGGGCGAACCCGGAGAACTCAAAAATGTTAGCGCCCAATACGACCAAGGGCACTTCTCGCTGGAACTCCACCCGGAGCTGGCTGCCGTCCTCGTAATCGATCTCCAGATCGATCCGGCCTTCGGTCAACCTTTCGATCTTCTCTTGTATGCGCTGGACGAACCGCTCGTCTTCCATGCCGGTAAACTCCGGGTCACAAACGTTTTCCCGCCCCGCGGATCCAAGTTGGAGACTGTCAAGCGGTACCAAGCCAATCTCAATCCGAACCGGCCGTCCCATGCCTGGACAAGCTTACTAAGCGAGGCTAGATAAGTCTAACACATGCCGCCGCCCAACTCAGTGTCGTCCGATCTGAGGAAGCCCTATCAGTCTAAATATTAGTATGGTTTAAGTATCATGTCTTGACACCCTTTTGAGGCTTAACGATAATTGACGAAACGTTCAGGCTGAGAACGAAGGCCACACGGGAGGACAGGTATGACCACGGTAAAGTACTCACTGGACCAGTTCTCCAGCGACATGGAAGGATTGATCTCCGGTAAGCCGGACCAGCAGAAACTGTTCGACACCGGATCATCTTGGTTGGAGAAGCTCATCCAGGACCCCAACGCCATTCCGGAGCAATACCGGTCGCCCGTGGGCAAGGGCTCAAGGCCCAACCACGGCTCCTACGCCCTGTATCAGGGGGACAGCGGGCTGCTGGTAACCGCCGTGGTTTGGGGCCCCGGTGACCACGCGTCTCCCCACGATCACGGCACCTGGGGAATGATCGGCGTGATGGACAATGCTCTCACTGAGACCCGCTTTCGCCGGGTGGACGACCGCACCAAGGAAGGCTTTGCCACCCTGGAGAAAGACCGCACATCCCAGTTCAAACCCGGGGAAATCACTCTGCTGATCCCGGAAGTGGACGAGATCCACCAGATGGACAACTTCACCGGCCGTCCCACCGTGGAGATCCACGTTTACGGCGACGATCTTAGAGGGCTGAACCGTAGCCGGTACAACCTGGAGACGGGGGAAATCACCCCCTTCGCGACTGATAAATACGACAACTGCTAGGGGATTCTTGTTTGAGTAAATGATCGAGGGGGGACGCCGGAAACCGGCCTTCTGTTCACGTCAGCACATGGGGACAATGCCGCGATTACAACCGCATGAAAAAAGATAGATACACCAAAGAGACAAGAATTGGCAACTGGCTAGAGTTGATATTTTCAGCCGACGCCATTGTTTCACGGATCGCAGACCGCCCATGGTGAAGCGGGACGAAAATCCGTCGGCGGGCCGCTTAAGTTCCTTCCACCACTACGGCTGGGCGATAGTTGGAATGGCCACCGTCCTCCAACTTACCACCAACTTCATAAGCCAGGCTTTCTCCATCCTCATCGTTATCATGCAAGATGAGTTTGGCTGGACTCTGACCTCAATCATCTTTGCCTACTTCTTCCGCAGCATCGTCAGCGCCATGTTATCGCCGGTGGCCGGCTGGATGGCGGATCGATACGGCGCACGGCGGACCCTGGTAATGGCAGGCATCTGCTATACCAGCGGCCTGCTTTTACTTAGCACCATCAGCACCCAGTGGCAACTATACCTCTACTACAGCTTGATTCTGGGGGTCGCGCAATCCCTGTTCCGGGTCAATATCCCCACCACCGTCGCCGCTTGGTTCAAGAAACGTCTTGGGATGGCGGTTGGTATCCAGCAATCGGCCGGGGGGATGGGCAGTTCCATCATGGCCCCGGCGCTAGCCCTGCTTCTGTCTAGAACCGATTGGGAGACCGCATTCTGGATCATCCCGGCGATCGGGGGAACTATCGTCTTTTCCCTGGTGGTCTTTTTCCACGGCGACCCCGCCGACCGGGGAAAGAGGCCTTACGGCGCGACTGACAACGACCCCCCGCCGGCCGATACCAGCAATCCGGCCATCACCAAGCTGCGGAGCAAAGTATTCCTCAAGCGGGCCAGGCAAACTCGGGCATTCTGGAACCTCATTGGCATCCATTACCTGGGCTGCATCGGGCATTCCATCGTCATGGTGGGTGTCGTATTCTTCGCCACCCGGCCGGAGCAGGGCGTCTCCCTGCAGGCCGCCTCCTTTATCATCTCGATCTACACCCTGACCTCCAGCGGGAGCCGGTTCGCCGTCCCGGTGCTGGCCGACATGTTCGGGGCCAAATGGGTCATGGCCTTTGCCTACACCATCCAGGGGATCTCGGTGGCGTTGTTATTCTGGACCCATGACCCCTGGCAATTCTACGTATTCGCCACGGTGTTCGGCGTAGGCTTGGGCGGCGAGATGTCCGCTTTCCTGGTGATAAACCGCCAGTATTACGGGATGGGCCCTGTCCGCACGATATTCGGATTCCAGAACCTGGGGTCCGGAGTCGGGATGGCCGTCGGAGGACTTCTGGGAGGCGTGATATTCGACTTGTTCGGTTCTTATGACATAGCTTGGATTATTTCTATCGCTACTAGCTTGGGAGGCGCTGCCTTTATTTTGCTCTTGGAGCCCACCTCCCGGCTGCTGATGCCCGATTGGGAAGACGCCCTGCCGGTGGAAGCGCGGACACCGGCTCCGGTGGCTTCTGGGTGAGGGCCCTCATCCCCGGCCCCTTTCCCGCTGGGAGAAGGGTGACCCCGATAGATTCAGGCATAACATCCGAATACCCACTCTACACGGAGGTGCATAAACCATGGTTAAGAAGATCGCGGCAGCGGACCTGAACTCGTTGCTAGAGGGTAACAACCAGTTTGCGTTGATCGATGTGCGAGAGGCGGGCGAGTATAACAGCACCCACATCATCGACTCCAGCCTGATTCCCCGCAGGCACCTGGAATCCCAGATGTCGGCCGCAGTGCCGGTAAAGGGTTGCCATGTAGTTATCTGCGACGACGACGGACGCCGGGCAGGACTGGCCGCCGAAACTCTGGAGCGCATGGGCTACAGCAATGTTTCGGTATTGGACGGGGGCATCAACCAGTGGTCCACCCAGGATTTCCCCACCGAGTGGGGGAGCAACGTTATCAGCAAGGTGTTCGGCGAGAAGATGGAAGTAGTACACCACGTACCCGAGATCGACGCCACCGAGCTGCACGAGCGGATAGAGCGCGGGGACAAACTGGTTATCCTAGACACCCGCACCCCGGAAGAGTACCAACGGTTCTGCATCCCCGGAGGCCGAAGCGTTCCCGGCGGTGAGTTGGCCCTGCGGGTCACCGACATCACCAAGGACCTGGCCAAAGACACGACGGTCATCGTCAACTGCGCCGGACGCACCCGCAGCATCATCGGGACCAGAGTGCTCCAACGAATGGGATTGACCAACATCTTTGGATTGAAAAACGGCACCTCTGGCTGGGTGTTGGCCGGTTACGAACTGGAAACCGGCGCAGACCGGCTTGACCTGCCCGATCCCTCTCCCGAAGGGTTAGCCGCCGCCGAAGCTTACGCCGATAAACTTGCCGCCGAAGACGGCGTTCGCTACATGGATATTCCCAAACTTCAGGCCATGTTGGCTAATAGAGAGAAAGAAGCCGCGTTTTTCGTGGACGTGCGCAGAGTCGAAGAGTACGAAACCGGCCATATCCCAGGATTCCGGTGGTTCCCCGGCGGCCAGGTCGTGCAACGGTCCGACGACGTGCTAGTGGTGAAGAACTGCCCCGTGGTCTTCGCCTGCGACCAGAAAGCCCGCTCTACCTTCATTGCCTCATGGTACCGCCAGTTTGGCTTTGATGAAGTTTACGTCGTGGAAGGCGGTACCTCGGCGTGGTCCGCCGCCGGATTAGACTTGGAGAAGGGGATGACCGAAGAGGCTCCTTACGGACTGGCCCAAGCCAGAGAGCGGGTCAGGCCCCTATCTCCTCAGGACCTGCAGGCCACGTCACCCCAGGTCACGTTATTTGTCGATACTAGCCAAGACTTCGCCAGAGGCCACGTCCCCGGAGCCCGGTGGGCGCCCCGGGGTTGGCTGGAGTTTCACATTGGGGGCCTGGCGCCCGATAAGAAGGCAAGCATAGCGGTCACCGCCAACGACGGGACCAACGCCACCCTAGCCGGAGCTACATTAATGGACCTGGGATACGAAAATGTCTCGGTCCTGGAAGGCGGGATGGCCGCGTGGAACCGGGCCGGATTGGCCGTGGAAACCGGACTTTCGGGGGTGATGTCCCCGCCTACCGATATGGTGCTCTCCGGGCCAGACCGGAACTACGCCGACATGATGACCTATCTGCGCTGGGAAACCGCCTTGGGAGAGCAATTCGCCGGTTAAAAACCGTTCAAATCTCGCCTCGCGGGCCCTTCGACAAGCTCAGGGCGAACGGGAAGCGGCGCCTCCGTTCGTGGTGAGCTTGTCGAACCATCACGTAGAAGCGCTTCTCACGATGGAGGGCCAGCCTACATTTAACATCGCAAGGAAAAAGCATGACCTACTTCCCATTAACCAAAGAGCAGGAAGAGTGGAGAGACCGGGCGGCGGATATCGCCGNCAAGGANNTGGCTCCCCGGGCGGAGGAAACCGACCGNTTGGGACGNTATCCCCAAGAATCACTCGATGCCTTNAAGCGNGNAGGCCTTTTCGGTCTCCGCGTCTCCAAAGAGCACGGCGGAGTGGGCGCCGACATGGTCANNACTTCCTTGGTTATCGAGGAGCTGGCCAAAAAATGCCCCTCCACCTGCATGTGCTACAAGATGCANNTGGAGGCNGCGGANATNATCTGCCAGATTCCCACCGANTACCAGGTAGAAAANTTCGTCAAGCCCATGGCCAAAGGAGAGGTGTTCACTACCATCGCCGGCAGCGAGACCTGGGGCGAAGGTGACAACTGGACCGCCGCCCANACNGCCTCCGCCGTCANCAAGGTGCCCGGCGGATACCAACTGGACGGNATCCGGAAATCCTACGTCACCTCNGCGGGACACGCCACCCACTTCCAATTTCACTGCCGGGTCGGCGAAGACTCTCCGCAAAGCGCCGCCAGCCGTCTGTTCGTNGCAGCGGANGAGATCGATTGGGAGATCCTGGANCCNTGGAACGGCTTGGGCATGAGAGGCAATTCCAGCTCTCCGGTCAAGTTCANCGGTTTCGTNCCGGAAGANAACCGCCTGGGCGAGGAGCACACCGTTGGCGCGGCGACAACNCACTTTGCCCGCCCGGTGGTCGCCCTCACTTACGCCGCCGCCTACCTGGGAATCGCCTCGGGCGCTTACGAGTTGGCGATGGAGGAGATGGTCCGCCGCCACCCCAGCGGCGCCCGGCGGCTGGACAGCGCCATCAACCAGCGGCGCATGGCTGAGATGGGCACCCAGATCGAAGCGGCGCGGGCCCTGCTATTGTCGGCTTCGTCGTCCTTCGACCAGGACCGGGCGTCCTCCCATCTACTTTACATGCAGGCCAAGGTCGCTTGTTCCGAAGCGGGAGTGAGGGTGACCCAGGACTTGATGACGTCGTTCGGGGGCACAGCTTTTGCCGGACGGATGCCCTTCGAGCGGTATTTCCGGGACGCCCGGGCCGGCATGGTCATGGGCATGGCCAACGACCTGGCCTACCAAAACATGATTCCCCTCATGTTTCAGGAGAATTAAGCCCGGCCTTCACGTATAAGAAAACCGTAGTACAATGAGGCGAGTATCGTCGTGACAACCCATACTAGGAAGCACCATGCCACTAATTGAGCACAGCGAGATACCGATGCCCGCGGCGGTGGACAACCGCCGGGAGCGGGAGATTGTCTCCCAGAAACAAGGCGCGGTTTCGCTTACCATCAAAGAGATCGAGATCCACCCCGGCTATGAAGGGCGCCTGCACACCCACCCGACGGACATCGCCATCATGGTAACGGCCGGTGCCGTGCAGCTTGTTCTCGGAGACGAAGTCTCCACCATCAGAGCGGGCACGACCATGCTGGCCCCGCCCGGCGTGCCTCACAAGCTGGTTAACCAACTATGGATCCCGGTTCGGATGCTGGTGACCTATCCCGCCGCCTACCTGGACACCAACTATCTCGAGTAAAACTAAGCCCAGGAGTCTAAACATGGCCGCCCAAATCACCCAAACCACGTTAAAGCCACAGATTATTCCCACCAACGCGGGACTACGCACCTTCGCCGCGCCACCAACGGCGTTGCAAGAAGATATTGTGCCCAATGACTTGTTCTACATCCGCAATCATTGGACGGATTGCCCGGAGATCGACCAGGCCACCTACCGGATGGCGGTTGACGGCCAAGTAAGCACACCCTTAAGTTTGAGCTATGAAGACTTGAAACAACTGCCCCAGAAAAGGTTCCAAGTTACCTTCGAGTGCTGCGGAAACAGTCCCGTGCCCGACTACTGGAGCAAGGCCCTGCGCATCAGCACCGTGATGGAAGGTATCAAGGGACACGGAATCATGGGCAACGCCGAGTGGGCCGGGGTTTCTTTACGGGACGTGCTGGAGAAAGCCGGGGTTAAGGATTCCGCGGTGGAAGTGATGTTTGAGGGCGCCGACCACGGTCCGGACGAAACCGTGGGGGACCCGCCGGAGGTTACCTACGAGCGCAGTCTGCCCATCGCCAAAGCGATGCACCCCGATACCCTGCTGGCCTACGAAATGAATGGGGAGCCCCTGCCCCTAAATCACGGCTTCCCGCTTCGTCTGCTCGTTTCGGGTTGGTACGGCATGAACTCGGTGAAGTGGCTGGTGGGCATCCACGTGCTGGACCACGAGTTCAAAGGCTTCTACATGACCGACCGGTACATCACCACCAACGAGCCCGGCTCAGAGGTGCCGTATACCTACTACACCAAAATGAAGGTCAAGTCGATAATCACCAACCCCGCTCCTGGGGAAATAGTTCCCGCATCGGGATACACTCTGGCCGGGGCGGCATGGTCCGGTGAAGACCAAATCACCAAAGTGGAAATCAGCACCGATGCCGGCGCAACTTGGAGCCTGGTAGACACCGTCCGGCCTCGCAGCGACTACTCCTGGAACCGGTGGGAGCACCAGTGGAACCCGCCAGGACCGGGCAAATACACCCTGATGTGCCGGGCCACTAACGACCAAGGCGATACCCAACCCATGGAGTTTCCCAACAAATGGGACGGCCGGGGTTACGGCAACAACATGGTGTTCCCACACGAGGTTGAGGTACGCTAGCATGAAAGCTATTCCCCTTCCCGTTTCCTTTATTCTGGTACTTTGCCTGACGATTGCCCTGATGATTTTCTTCGGGGCTTGGGCGGTTTCGGCCGACGTAGGTGAACGGGATAGGGTGTTTGCCTTCGCCGTACCCGGCGGTACGGCTGCCTTGACCTCAAATGCCAACGCCACCGGACCACTGGCACTGGGAGAGAGTAGCGCCGTCGAGGGCGGACACACCGCCGCCTCGGAGACATGGTGGGGCAACGGCCTGCTCAGAGCGTGCCCGCTGCACTAGCCCTGGGCCCGTCTTCTCTCGAAGCTGCCATCCTTGGAGAACTAGGTCATTTCGTTGGCCAGCCCCATCGCTGAGTATTATTGATTCATGCTTAACCTAAGCGCCTCCAGGATGCCCTGGGGGCTCCATTACTGTTGGATCATAGTGGCCGTCTTGGCCACGGTGCAGATTCTCGCCACCTCCATCAGCATGGCTGCCGGTATTCTTTTGCCGCCCTTAACCGACCCAGATGGCCGCTTCGGCTGGAGTGTCGGTACTATCGTCATGGGGCTGGCGGCCTACTACCTGGTGGGAGCAATTTTCGCCCCAGTCAGCGGTTGGCTGGGCGACCGGTACGGTGCCCGGCGCATGATGTTCGCCGGCGCCATTTTGTACGGCGTTAGCATGGTGTTGCTGGGATTTGTCCGCGAGCTATGGCAGTTCTTCATCGTCTTCGGATTTTTGCTGTCACTGACCCAATCCATCGCCATGGTGCCTTTGATGGCGTCGGTCAGCGGCTGGTTTCGGCGGCGGTTGGGATTGGGAACCGGAATTCTGTGGGCTGCGGGCGGAGTAGGCACGGCCATCATAGCACCGCTTACCGGCTACTTATTGGAGAATTACGGTTGGCAGATGACGTTCTGGAGCATCGGCGTCATCGGCGGCGGGATCTTGGTCCTTCTCAACATCCTGCTCCGCAATAGGCCGGAGGACATCGGTGTCAAGCCTTACGGGGCCACCAGCGACGACCCACCTCCAACTCTCCGTAGCGCCACATCGGATAAACTGCGCCTAAAAGTGTTCAACCAGCATGTCCGGCGGACCAGAGCATTCTGGAACCTTCCAGCCATCCACGGCCTAGGGTGCGCCGGACATGGCATAGTGCTGATCTTCTCCATTCCGTTCGCCGTTGAGCAGGGTATCGGACTGACACAGGCGGCGGTGATCCTTACGATAATTTCTCTGGTCAGCATCTCCAGCAGACTTCTGACTCCGGTGCTGGCGGAACGGTACGGCTCCAAACGTATCATGGCCAGTTGCCTGTTCGTTCAGGGGATCACCGTGCTTATCCTCTTCTGGGCTCATGACCTCTGGGCTTTCTATTTGTTCGCCGCCCTGTTCGGCATAGGGTTCGGCGGCGAGTGGACCGGATACCTGGTGATAAACCGGCAATACTTCGGCAACGGACCCATGGGAACCCTCTACGGGTCACAGATGACCGGAGCACTGATGGGACACGCGATAACCACTGCCCTTGGCGGCGTGGTGTTTGAGATATTCCGGTCTTCCGGCATCATCGATCCTTACACAGTCATATTCGCATTGTCAGTCGCCTTCAGCCTGGCGGGAGCGGCGGTCATCCTGACCTTGGAACCAACTTCCAAGACGTTGATTCCCGACTGGGAGATGTCGTTACCCGAAGAGGCCCGCTCCGGAGGCGCTGGGATTCCCGGTGCTCCATCTCTAACGCCTGAGCCGGCCGCCGGAGACGGCTAACGCCACCGAAGCCGAGGAAAGAAATACAACCATGCCCAAACTTATCGACCTGACCCTAACCCTGGGAAGCTCGCGGGTTTCCGCCGTTCCTGGCTTGATGGGCGTGACCATGTCGCCGTTGCAGACCCACGAGTCCCACACCCGTTCCAACACCAAACTGACCCTGGCCACCCACATCGGCACCCACGTCGACGCTCCCTACCACTTTCATCCCGATGGGACCACAGTAGACAACATGCCCTTGGAGCGGTACATGGGACCGGCGCTGCTCTTGGACCTGCGCCAGTCGGCCCAGAGCAAGACGCCAATCTCCGTAGCGGACCTGGAGCAGGCCGGGGCCGCGCCCGACGCCGTAAAGGACAACATCGTAGTTCTGTTCACGGGCTGGGCGCATAATGAGTCGGGAAACGAGGGATTCTACTCCGACGGGCCTTACCTCAGCACGGAGGGCGCAGGTTACCTGGCAAGGCATGAAGTCAACGCCGTGGCGGTCGACTTTCCCATCGACAAACATCCGCCGACTCCCCAGTCCACCATGAGCGATTTCCCGGTGCACCGGCTTCTGTTGGGCCTCGGCATCCCACTCATCGAAAACCTGATTAACCTAGACCAACTGGTGGGCCTCAATTTCGAGCTTTGGGCGTTGCCTTTGAAGCTGAAAGGCGGTGACGGGGCCGCCGCCCGCGCCGTAGCGCGCATTCTCTAAACTCAATCCGGAAGTACCCCCATGATCGGCCAAACCACCGGCAAGAGCGCCACCTCCATACTCCTGGCCACCGGAAATCCGGCCAAGCAGCAGAAACTCGCCTGGCTGGTTGAAGCCATTAACTTGTCTCCCACTACTCCCCAACAGTTAGGCCTATCCGGAGTCCCTGAAGAGGAAGGCGGCACTCACCACGAGATTGCCCGGGCCAAAGCGCGAGAGTGGTCGCTGGCGGGATCAACATTGGCCATCGCCTCCGACGGCGGCTTGGTCCTTCCGGCGCTGGGCGATAGCTGGGAAAGTCTCTACACCCACCGGTTCGCCGGATCGGCGGCCAACGACCAAGAGAGAACCCGCCGGTTATTGGAGTTGATGGAACCCTACCAGGGCGGCGAACGCGAAGCTTCTTGGGTGGAAGGTTTATGCGTTGCCGACCGGGGCCGGATATTGGCCTCCTGGGAACTTCGGGGAGGCACCGGAATCATCTCCGAAGCGCCGGACAGCGCCCCAGCCATTCCCGGCTTCTGGGCTTTTTCGGTCTGGTATTTCCCTCAATTCGGCCGGACCTACAATCAACTCACGCCGGTAGAGCTCGAGTCTCTCGATGACCATTGGACCAGCCTGCGCCGGTTGGTACGTCGATACTTCCAATCTCACTTCGTGTCCACCAAACGCTGAGGCATCGTGTTCGGTGACTTGCACGCGCCTTCATGGTACCCAAGCTCTCCGATAGGCTACAATAGTCTCGCTTATTTCCCCACCCCGACTAGTTGATTGGAGTTTGCCATTGACTTCCACCATTGAAATGCCCGCCACCATCGACGACGTGCAGAAGATCCTCCGCGAGCAACATTACATCAGCGACCGCAGCCTGGCGGTGCCCATATTCTTGAGCTTAAAGCTGCAACGGCCCCTGTTCCTAGAGGGTGAGGCCGGTGTCGGCAAAACAGAGATCTCCCGGGCCCTGGCCGCCGCGCTGGATACCGAGTTGATTCACCTCCAGTGCTATGAAGGCCTGGACATCAACCACGCCGTCTACGAATGGAATCACACCCGCCAAATTCTGGAAATACGCCTGATGGAATCGTCCGGCCAGGTCGACCGGGAGAGCGCCACCGCCGACCTGTTCAGCGAGCGGTTCTTGATCAAACGCCCCCTTATGCAGGCCATCGACGAAAGCCGCGAGAAGTCTCCGGTCCTACTCATCGACGAGTTGGACCGGGCCGATGAGGAGTTCGAGGGATTCCTGCTGGAGATGCTGGGTAACTTCCAGATCACGATTCCAGAGTTGGGTACTTACAAAGCAGTCCACCCACCCATCGTTATAATCACCTCCAACCGGACTCGGGAAGTTCACGACGCGCTGAAGCGCCGCTGCCTGTATTACTGGATAGAATACCCGGACTTCCAAAAAGAGTTCCAAATCATCACGGACAAGATCCCCGAAGCTCCCCGCCAGTTGGCGCAACAGGTAACCGGATTCATTCAGGAATTGCGGGAGACCGAGCTTTATAAGATTCCGGGAGTGTCGGAAACCCTGGACTGGACGTCGGCTCTCTTGGCTTTGAATCAGTCCGAGTTGGACCCCCAGGTTATCGACGACACCATGGGGATCGTGCTCAAGTACCAGGACGACATCGAAATGGTGCGAGGCGAGTCGGTGCGGGCCATGTTGGAGCGGTCCAAAAACCGAGGCCCCCGCCGGGGAAGACGGGGTGGCGGCGGTGGCGGTCCGTGACCGCGCCTGCCAACGGCACCCATCAGGACAACGGGCACATCCTACACAACCTGATGATGTTCGGCGAGACTTTGCGCAAAATTGGGTTGGACGTGGGATCGGGCAACATGCTGGACCTGGTTCGGGCGTTGGAGTACACCCCCATTGGCCGCAAACAGGACTTCCAACAAGCGGCGCGCTCAATACTGGTCCACCGGAAACAGGACATTGCCCTG
Organism: Chloroflexota bacterium; assembly: GCA_002710215.1. Lineage (GTDB taxonomy): Bacteria > Chloroflexota > Dehalococcoidia > Lucifugimonadales > UBA3495 > UBA11650. The sequence continues at coordinate 18,714 of PAJQ01000022.1, forward strand.
TTCGACGAAGCCTTTCAGGTGTTCTGGCGGCGTCCGGCCAGCGGCCAAACCACCCGTGACCTGCGCTCATTGGGAGAGCAACGCCGTTACCGGAACCCTCAAGTCGCACCACCTAGGGGTGGTGACGACGGTCACGGTTCAGCCACCGAAGGAGATGAAGATGATGCCGGTGACCGGGTGGACCTGACCAGGACCTACAGCGCCAGGGAAGTGCTGCGGCAGAAAGATTTCTCAGACTTCGATGGCTTGGAGATTGCCGAAGCCAAACGTGTGATGTCGGACCTGTCTTGGGACCTGGGAAACCGGCGAACGCGCCGGACCGCGCCGGGAGATGGCTCTTGGATAGACCTGCGCCGCACCCTAAGGCAGAATCTCAAGTACGGCGGCGAACTGTTGGAGTTGCCGCGAAGGGTGCGCAAAGACAAGCCCCGGCCCCTGATTTTGATATGCGACGTCAGCGGTTCGATGGAGCGGTACACTCGAATGCTGCTGCACTTCATCCACGCCATTGCCAAAGGCCAACAGCAGGCGGAGGCCTTTCTATTCGCCACCCGGCTAACCCGGATCACCCGCTACCTGAACTACCGCAGCATCGATCAGGCGGTCACCGAAGTGTCCCGGGCGGTCCCCGACTGGGCCGGGGGCACTCGCATCGGGCAAGCACTCAAGACGTTCAATTTCCAGTGGTTGCGGCGCGTCCGGGGCAGTGGAGCCGTGGTGCTGGTGATTTCCGACGGGTGGGACCGGGGAGAGCCGGAATTGCTGTCCCAGGAGATTTCCCGCCTACAGCGCAGTTGCCACCGCCTTATCTGGCTCAACCCGCTGCTGGGGTCCGCCGATTACCAACCGTTGACCCGGGGAATCCAAGCCGCGCTACCCTACATAGACGACTTTTTACCGGTCAACAACCTGAATAGCCTGGATGCCCTCGCTCAACACTTGAGCAACCTGAATCCCAAACGCAGTTTTGGACCCCGTTACCGGCCTCCACCACCCGATGAACCGGAACCAGAGGTGCCGCCGGTCGAACGCCGGGAGATCAATCCGGCCCTGGGTCCTACGTTCCGGCATCCGATGTGGGGCCGCAATCCCTAACTTATGCACCGCCGGACGAATCAAGAGGTTTAGATGCCCGTCTGTCCTTACTGCGCTCATCAAGTCGAATCGGCTCACATTTTCTGCGGCGGTTGCGGCAAGGCCCTCCCTGCGGAATCTACTGCGGATCCCGAAGAGGCGTTGACCGGGCAGCCACCGCGCACCTTGGCCTACGGGATCTCGCCAACCCGTATCCTGGTGATGACGTTGCTGTCCGACGGGCTCTATCTGTTCTATTGGTTCTACATCACGTGGCAACAATATCGAGACCACACCGGAAACCAAGTGTTTCCCATGTGGCACACTTTGACCCTTACTGTTCCGATCTATGGACTATTTCGTACCCATGCCCACATGCGCGCCTTGAAGCAGCTGATGCTCGACGCCGGCGTTCTCTGCTCTTTCAGCATTGGGTGGGCGGTAGCTCTAGTGCTCATACCTATATCATGGCGTTACACAAAACTTTTCTTAAATGGAGGATTCTTCAACTCCGCTGAGGTATCCTTTGGATCTGCCGTAATCAACGCCATGCTAGATTTGGCATCTATTGCTGTGTATTAGGACTTCTTCTGAACGTTCAGCCGAACCTGAGTCGGTACTGGGCCAGCCTGGACAACGTTACTCTAGTTGACTTGAATGTTGGCGCGGGGGAAATCATCCTAGCGGTCATTGGAGTCCTAACCTGGATAATCACCTTGGCAGCCATCATCAGCCCCGCCTTTCGGGCTAACCTTTAAACCGCCCGTCGATCATCGCTAGAAAATTACACGAGCCGCCGTTACCCGCACGTCACCGGCTCAAGCTAAACCGCTCCCGCAAGCCCCACTCCACGATGGCAAACGCCACTCCCGCCAACAGACCTCCGGCAACCGCGTCCAGGATGAAATGATTGCCGGTGATGGTGATCGCCAAGAAGGTAACTCCCGGATACAGAATCCCTAAATATTTCGCCCTCCCCGGCAAACTCCGCAGGCACAGAACACCCAAGATAACCGTCCAGCAGAAGTGAAGGCTGGGCATGGCGGCGTTGGTGTTGTAGAACACCCCCATCTCCGGACTGCCATACAGAGCGGGCCCTAAGGTCTGGATGGTATCCACGAAGTGGGCAGTCATCTCGAAAGGTGGAGAAACGGGGAAAACCGCGAAAATCGTTAAGGCGAAAACCAGGCTAAGCGCCACAACGGTACGGTAGTAGTAAAACCTCGACCGATTCTTGATGTACAGAACCAGGCCCACTCCTAGAACGATGGGCCAATACGTGACGACGTAAACCCAATTCAGGACCGCCACCACGAATTCAGCGTATTCAAGAGTCCAGGCCTGCCAAGCCGGTTCCCAGAATACCCAGATCCCCATTTCTACAGAAACGACCCGATGGGCGTTGTGCAGCCCGGTTTGGTCCAGTTGGGAAAAGATCAATCCCCGGGTAAGCAGGTATAGGACGTAGAACCCAATGATCAGGCCCAATTCAACGAGGTGAGGTTTCCACTCCCGCAATAGCTGCTCCGCAGGATTAGGCGTCATCATTAGAACCAGCCCTTACGTTCTGTGTGACGGCCATTTGGAAGCGTGACGTTACCACACCATGCTACCTCGCTGGGACCACCGCTTCAACCGGCGTCCCTCTCGGTTTAGGCTTTATCTTTCCCGTGGCGCCGGTTCTTGTCAGGCGTGTTTGACTAGCTACGGAACGGATAGTATCCTTGGGCTGCTTTGGTCAGTGGGGCGATTTACCAATCTTAGACAATCTGGAGGGAACGGGCCACATGGCTTCCAGGAACCGCGTGTTCACCGATAATCAGAGAGACTTGCTCTCCAGCGTCCTAAACCGGCTCATCCCGCCGGAAGGCGAGCTGCCCGGCGCGGGCGATCTGGGTTTAGCCGCTTTTCTGGAGGGAGTGGTTGAAGGGGAAGCCCGAACAAATAGGATGTTCAATGAGGGTCTGGCGCAGATAGAGATCGCCGCCGTGATCAGGGAACCGTCCGGCTTCCAAGCCCTCAACGACGAAGGAAAAGACGCGGCTCTCCACGAGGTTGAGGCATCACATCCGGAGTTCTTCGACGAGTTGGTGCGGCAGACCTACAACGGGTATTACACCAACTCCAGCATATTCCAGCTCATCGGTTACCCGGAACGACTCGCTCAAGGGACCAGCGGCAGCCTGGACTTACTGGACGAGAGTCTTCTGGAACAACAACGGCAGAGGGCGCCATTTTGGCGGCGTTCCTAACTGTAGCCGTAAATCGTCCGGACGTCCTCATTCGACTGGCAAGCATCAACTTACGGGAAATCTCCGCCGTTGCCAGCCTGGCTCCCATTGCACAATCCTCCGGTTTCTAAGCCAACATCAGGCTGTTAAAGCCAACTCTAGCTGGCGCTGCTGTCCCCGCAGATCTTTCGTCGGCTCCATTACCGGCAGACCCCATTCCCACCGGGCCTTGTCCACCGCTTTTAGCACCATGCTGGTGTACTCCTTTGGAGCGTAGGTCTTGCGATACATCTTGTCGTACGCCGTGGTCAGGTGCGGGTAGGTTTCTCGAAGCATCGGCATGAACCACTCTTTAGAGCCAGGCTTCAAGAACAATACGTTGGCTCCCAAGAATTGAGCCTTATGCTCGGCAGCGGCGCCGGCCACCTCGTTTATGCTTTCTTCACTGTCCGAGATGCCGGGAAGCAGGGGAGCCATCATAACCCCGGCGGTTATCCCGTTCTCCACCAGGAACTGCATGGCCTCCATGCGGGCCATCGGTCCGGGGGCCCCTGGTTCATTGGTCTTCCACACCTGTTCGTCCATGCTGCCGATACTGAAGTTGATCCTCACGTCGGCGACTTCATTCAGTTCTTGCAAAACGTCCAGGTCCCGGCGCACCAGAACGCCTTTGGTGGTCAAGGATGCCGGGTTACCGAACTCGGCGAGCACTTGCAGGATTCGCCTGGTCAACCCGTACTCTGCTTCGGCGGGTTCGTAAGGGTCCGACGCAGTGCCGATGGCAATAGCCTCTCCCATCCACCTGGGACGCCTTAGCTCCTCCCGGAGAACCTCCGGGGCGTTAACCTTGGCGAAAACCCGCTGCTCGAACTCCAACCCGGAGTCCATTCCCCAGTATTCGTGGGTAGGCCGGGCGTAACAGTAAGTGCAGGCGTGGCGGCAGCCGCGGTAGGGATTCAACGTCCACCGGAAGGGAAACCCTGGGACGTCCAACCGGTTGAGCATAGACTTGCAGTGGATTTCCTGTACGTCAGCGCCTGCCATGGAGACTCCTTAAGTAGGGCAACAAATTAACTCATTTGTTCTAATAATAAGGGACGCCACACTCAAGGTCAAGGGAAGGTTGTCACATTTGTCGTGGTACAATCGGCCCAGGTTTTTGGGGCCGGGCCGTCGTAGAGGCACGGTTAAGTGCGGGGTGAAAGACCCGGAAACAAGGTTTCCGGGATCAGAGGAAACCTACCGGCGGTAGAGGTATCCAGCGGAGGAGCGCTCGCAGTTCAGACGCCGGTTCAGGTGCAAGCCTTCCAGGATAAACTCCACCGCTGAGGCTACTACCTCGGCTCTCTCGTCGCTGGTCAACTGCTTCACGGCATCGGCTAATCCGTCAACTTCGGCCAGCAAGGCAGTATACCCCGAGGCCGACTTTTCGCTACTCGTCTCCGCCGTATGCCCCATATCGAAAGCCGTAACGATCCTCTCCAACTGGTCCACGTCAAACCGTCCGCCGAAGATACGCAGCACAGCGCGGCGCGTCAGATCGTCGGTAACCCGGCTTTCGCGGCCTTCCTCAAATGTTTCCAGTTCTATCTTGCCGGAAAACGAGGCCACGATATACGGCAGGTCGCTGGTTCTGGGACAAACCCATTGTTCGCCTTGGATGATTGACCGGCGCAGCGCGTTCCCCAGCAACGTTTCGTAGTTGGAGATGGATACTCGAACACTCACTCCGGAGCGCTGATTGATCTCGCTACTCTCCCTTGCCTGACTGGTAATCTCCGCCAGAATCTCTTTCATGTAGTCCGGAATCACCAGGCTGTCCTCATCGGGGAACCGGGTCCGCTCCTGATCCATAATGATGATTTCTTCTTCGATGGTCTTGGGGTAGTGGGTGTGAATCTGAGAGCCGTAGCGGTCTTTCAGCGGCGTCACGATGCGTCCGCGGTTGGTGTAGTCCTCCGGGTTAGCGGTGGAAACCACGTAAACGTCCAAGGGCAGCCGGATGCGGTAACCTTTGATCTGCACGTCACGCTCTTCCATGAGATTGAACAAGCCCACCTGGATGCGCTCGGCTAGATCGGGCAGCTCATTGATACAGAAGATTCCCCGGTTGGTGCGCGGCACCAAACCGTAGTGGATAACCAACTCATCCGAAAGGTAATGCCCTTCGGCAACCTTGATCGGGTCGATCTCTCCGATAAGGTCGGCGATGGAGATGTCCGGAGTGGCTAGTTTCTCCGAATAACGCTCGTCTCTGGAAAGCCATTGAATCCCGGTTTCGTCTCCGTCGGCGGCAATTTTATCGCGGCAGGCCCGGCAGACCGGGGCGTAGGGGTTATCGTTTATCTCGCAGTCCGCGATCTTAGGAATCGATTCGTCCAACAGTGTGACCAGACTGCGGATCACCCGGGACTTGGCCTGTCCTCGCTCCCCAAGAAGGATCACGTCCTGGCCTGCCAAGATGGCGTTCTCCAGTTGAGGTATCACCGTATGTTCAAAGCCAATTATGCCGGGGAAAACGATTTCTTCCGCTTTGATCTTGGCTATAAGATTCTTGCGCATTTCTTCGCGTACCGGCAGCACCTGATAACCGCTGCCACGCAGTTCTCCGATGGTTCCGGGCAAGATCGTTGAGGTCATCGTCAAAGCTCCGCTTCAGAGTCGTATCAGTATAGCCCATGCAGGCTGGAGGCGATAGAGAATGCCATAATCATCGGTCAATTTGTTCAGATGCCACAGCCTGTATTACAAATGTTACGTTCGGGAGGAAGTAATAAGTTTCACGAACCAAGCTTTCAGCCTCGCAGGGCGGCCCCGCAAGGTAGACTTGGCTAGAGATAATTTCCAAGCAGCGGCGCCTTAGTCTATAATTACTATTAAGAAAACATCAAGAACCGTCCATCTGGAGCAGCGTGATGTTCCATCGACTTGCCCTTCCATTAATATTCTTCCTGATCCCCCGCGTGGGGCCGCCTATTTTCCGGTTCGTCAGGCTCATTTGGCGGCTGAACTTCGACAAGCGCGTACATCTGGCGCTGCGGACCTTGGTGCCGCTGTCCATCCTTTATTTTCTGCTTCCCATCGATTTGATACCGGACACGCTCGGTTATTTGGGCAAATTCGATGACTTTATAATCCTGGCGATGGCGGTGTTGCTCCTAACGAAGCTGGCGCCGCGACAAGTGGTAGACGAGCACAGTGGCAACAGGCGGAAAGATGACCGGCCACAAGAAAAGGACCCCGACAAGATTGTGGAAGGGTCCTCGCACATCGTCGACGATGAGTAATCCTCAAGAATCCCGGCGAACATCCGGATTTTAATCCCATTTTCAAGCCGCCTGGATACACGCCGATAAATGCTAGCTGATCCCACTTCCCCGACGTCCATCGTCCCGCCATCCGGCATGGCCCTCTACATCCATGTCCCCTTTTGTAAGACCAAGTGCCCCTACTGCGACTTCAATACCTACCAGGGCATCGAACGGATGATGGATCCCTATATGGGCGCCGTGACTCAGGAAATCACCCAGTGGGGGCGGGTGCTGGAGGGGGCGGCCGTAAACTCGGTGTTTTTCGGTGGGGGTACGCCATCCTATCTCAATGAAGGTTCCATCGACCGCATATTGGAGTCGGCTCGCTCCTCTTTCCAGCTTAAGGATGGCGCGGAAATCACGATAGAAGCCAACCCCGGCGACCTGGACCTGCCGGCCTGTCAGCGGCTGATTAACGCCGGGGTTAACCGTCTCAGCATCGGTGTGCAAAGTCTGGACAACGAATTATTGAGTCTTCTGGGCCGCCGTCACAACGCCGATCAGGCCATGGCGGCTCTGGCAACCGCCCGGAGCGGCGGGTTTTCCAACATCAACCTGGATTTCATGTACGGATTGCCACACCAGACGATGCCCCAATGGCAGGACACCATGCAGCGTATGGTGTCCCAGCATCCCGGCCACATTTCCCTATATTGCCTCACCCTGGAAGAAGGCACTCCGCTACACCGATGGGTTGAAACGGGCAAGCTCCCCCAGGCCGACCAGGACCTGGCCGCCGACATGTATCACTACGCCGCCGATCTGATGGAGCAAGAAGGCTACCAACACTACGAGATATCCAACTGGTGCCTACCCGGCTTTGAGTGCCGCCACAATCTGTGCTACTGGCTGAACCAGCCGTATCTTGGCGTTGGCCCCGGAGCTCACTCCAGCCTAGGCTCGTACCGCTTCTGGGACATTTCTTCCCCCGGAACCTACATCACGTCGGTCAACGACTGGGCAACCAAGAACCCCCAGCCGGCCATCGGACTAACCGAAGAGGTCTTGAATAGCGTATTGCCTGTGGACCACCAGGAACACATCGATGAGGACACATTTTTGGCGGAGACCATGTTTTTGGGACTACGGCTGCTTGAAGGCATGGATCTAGCCGAAGTCTCAGCCCAGGTGGGAATAGACCTGGGCGAGCGTTACCGATCGGAGATCCGGGACCTCACCGAATTGGGGCTGCTGGAGCGAGAAGGACCTCTGCTCCGCCTAACCAAACCAGCCCACCTAATCGCCAATCAGGTTTTTACCCGGTTTGTTGGGTGAGTTTGGAGCATGGTTCTTCCCCATCGCGAGAGCGCGCATATTCCCCAGACAAAATTGACCGGGTACCTACTCTCGGAAACACATCCAGTTGGCAGGTTTAAGGCTCGGTTGCTCCTTGCTGTCGGGTGCGATACCGCAAATGCCCAAATACTCGAGCAGGGGTTAATCGACATTGCCCGTGAAGAAGAAGTCACTGAAACAATCTCCACGTCCTACGGTACAATGTATGTCATAGACGGCACTCTTCAAACACCGAGGGGGCCGGCTTACAAATGCGAACAGTGTGGATCATAGCGTCAGGTGAATCTCGGCCTCAGTTGGTAACCGCCTATCCAACTTGAGCGAACATCTGGGAGAAGTCGTATGGTTAGAGAGCTAGACACTGTCGTTCTGACCCATGCCATAAAAGAACATGGGCTGGAGAGTGGCGATATCGGAGCGGTAGTTCATTGCTTTCCTGAAGGAACTGCTTTTGAAGTCGAATTCCTAACCGCCGAGGGCAAAACCATAGCATTGCTTACCTTGGAAGAGACTGATCTTCGACCATTAGGTGGTAGTGAAATTCTGCATGTTCGGGAATTCACTCCGGTGTAACGCGGTTCCGGGACTTCGGGCAGATGCAATGATTCTTGTCTGAACTCCATCCAGCAATTCAATCTGTTGATAGGCCCAAGGCCCGATCTTAGCTACCCGATTCTTCCTGCTGGTGCTATTCTTTAGGGACACCGTGCTCGAGGACTAACCACCCATGTACGTAATCGGCACCGCGGGCCACGTGGATCACGGCAAGTCTACCTTGGTCAAAGCCCTGACCAACATCGACCCCGACCGGCTCAAAGAGGAAAAAGAGCGGGAGATGACCATTGACCTGGGCTTTGCCTGGCTGACCTTGCCCAGCGGCCGGGAAGTTTCCATAGTCGACGTGCCCGGACACGAGCGGTTCATCAAGAACATGCTGGCCGGTGTCGGCGGGGGCGACCTGGCCCTGCTGATCGTCGCGGCCGACGAAAGCGTCATGCCCCAGACCCGGGAACACCTGGCTATCCTCGATATCCTCCAGATCCGCCAGGGGATAGTCGTCATCACCAAGACGGACACGGTTGACGAGGAACTGGTGGAGTTGGTCAAGGCCGAAGTGGAAGACTTCCTGGAAGGCACATCCTTCCAAGGATGCCCCATGGTGGGCGTTTCCGCCTACACCGGCGACGGCCTTGACGAACTCAAGTCCGTCCTAGATCAGATACTAGATAACACAGAGTCCCGACGGGACCTGGGACGGCCCAGACTGCCCGTGGACCGTAGTTTTACCATCTCTGGGTTCGGGACCGTGGTCACCGGAACGCTTATCGACGGAGCGCTTACCGTGGGTCAGGAGGTGGAACTGGCTAACTCGGGCCGCCACGCCCGGATCCGCGGTCTCCAAAGCCACCAATCCAAAGTGGACCAAGCCCAACCCGGCGTTCGTTTAGCGGTAAATCTATCGGGCCTGTCCCGCAACGAAGTGCCCCGTGGTGAAGTGCTGACTTCCGCCGGTTGGCTGCGCCGGACCAATCGCTTGGACGCCAGGGTCAAGATGGTCAAGGGCGCGCCCCACTCTCTTCGTCACAACGAGGGCGTCACATTCCATCTATTTACCAGCGAGACCACCGCTCGCGTCAGGCTTCTGGACGCCGACCGCTTGGCCGCTGGGGAAGACGGCTGGGTCCAGATACTCCTCACCGATTCCCTGCCCATGGTCAAGGGGGATTTCTTCGTTATACGCTCCTCCGAAGACACCCTCGGCGGCGGACAAGTGGTGGACCCAAACCCCCGCCGCAGGCATCGCCGCTTCGTCGCTGAAGTCGTGGACCGGTTGATGACGCTGGACCAGGGTTCCGGCGAAGACGTTCTCCTTAGCGTGGCCGAGCAGTGGGGCCCCTGCGACGCTTCGGTCCTGTCCCAGCGCTCCAATCTTCCCGTTTCCGAAGTCCTGGAGCGCATCGAAGCGCTGGAGTCTCAGGGCGATGTGGTAGTCCTGGGCGAATTGGGAACCGACAGCGACGCCGTCGTGTACTCCACTCAAGGCTGGAGCGCCATGACCGGGAAGCTTTTCCAAGCCTTGCGCGCGTACCACGACCAATATCCTCTGCGCCGGGGGGCTCCCTCCCAAGAGATCCGCAGCCGGTTGGGTCTCTCTCAACCTATTTTCCTTCGGGCGCAAGCCCGGTTGACTAACCAAGAGTACTTAGTAGAAGAGGGGACGCATCTGCGCCTTCCCGACCATCAAGTTGCCATGACTCCGGAGATGGAGGAAAAAGTTTCGGCATACATCAAAGCGCTGGAGCAAGACCCCTACTCCCCGCCCAGCGACCGGCCTTTGGACTCTGAGCTACTGGGCGTTCTGGCGGAAGAGGGCAAGGTTGTCCGTGTGAACGATTCGGTGGTGTTCGCCGCTTCGGCTTACCAGGAGATGACCGACCGTATCACCGAACACCTGAAGTCCAACGGCAGCATTACGGTGGCCGAAGCCCGGACCATGTTCGACACCAGCCGCAAGTACATTCTTCCCCTTTTAGAGTATTTGGATCAACAGCACGTGACTCGCCGGGTTGGCGACGAACGGGTGCTGCGGTAACCGGCCATGCCCCTGGACCTGGGACAAACCATGCTCCAGTTGGACCGGGTGAGCCGGGGTCTGGTCGCCGATAGCGGCCAACGGGAAGCCCGCCTGACGGCCTTTGTCGACGCCGCATCCAAGGTCGACGCCGCGACGGCCATCGCCAAGACGGGATATGATTCAGAGCGCCCCTTTCTCGCCGCCCAGGTGTTGGACAGTTTGCTGGGCGCCTACGCGCCGGTAGAACCGCCCATGGACTGGTGCACGGTGGCCGTGGACGGGTCCCACATCGACGTGGACCGCCACCTACCCGTGGGCTGCTACCTGATTAACATGGGCGGCTGTTCATTGACCTACGGCTCTCTGCCCAACGCCAGTTTCTTCAGCCAGCCTAGTCTTTACCACCGGCCGGAAGACTTGTATCTAACCGATCCGTCAAACCCAAACTATGAAGAACCGGTGGCCGGCCCCCTGCTGGGTTTGATCCGCACCGTTCAGGAGTTGGAGCGCCTAGCCCAAGCCATAGCCGGCGTCCCAGCCGGCCTGCCCACTCTGGCGTTGGTCGACGGCTCCCTGGTTATGTGGGGACTGTCGGGCCGGGGCTACCCTCCATTCGTCAAAGAAGCCATCATCCAAGACCGGCTGTTGCCGGCCCTGGACCAACTGCGGGAAGAGTCCCAACACCGCCCGCTTTGCCTGGCAGCCTACGTTTCCCTGCCCCGCAGCGCCGAGGTAGTCAACGCGGCCCGGAGCAGCCTGTGCCCTGAGGAACTTTCCCAGTGCCGGAACCATTGCAACAATCGCCGCAGCATCCAGGCGCCCTGCGACCTATCGAACGACTTCATCGACCGTGACCTATTTCAACGAACACTGGATACGGGCTGGCGGTCAGCAACCTATTTGACCAACTCGTCGGTGCCCAGGGAGAGCTACGGCGAACACCAGATCTGCTTCTTTTACCTGAACTGCGGCGAGGAGATCGGACGGATCGAACTGCCCCAGTGGGTCGCCCAGGACGAGAGGTTGCTATCCCTTTGCCACAGCCTGGTGCTGGACCAGTGCCGGCGCGGCCAAGGCTACCCGGTGGCAATCTCCGAGGCCCACGAACAGGCGGTCATCAACGGAGCCGACCGCCAATTTTTCAAGCAGATGCTAGCGGAAGCCCTGGAACGAGAGGGCCTACCGGTCTACACATCGGAAAAAGACCGCTCCAAACGCACGCCCTGGCTGTGACGCCACGAACTCCCACCATTAATACCGCTTAGATCAAGCCAATCTTGACTCGATTAACAATCGCTGGGGAGGCGTTAAATGCTACATACGCGCATCTGTGACCTGCTGGGGATAGAGCATCCCATCATCAGCGCTCCCATGGGTTCCGCCGCCGGACCTGAACTGGCCGCGGCGGTCTCAGAGTCCGGGGGATTTGGCATGATCGGGACCGGTGTCGGTCCAACCGGGACCTGGATGCGAGAGCAAATCAACATAGCCAGAGAGCTGACCGACAAGCCTTTTGGCGTCGGTTTTATCTCCAGCGCTCCGGGGCTGGAGGAGGCGATTCAGGTCTGTCTTGATGAGCAGGTTACCGCGATGAGCCATTCCTTCGCCGACGCCTCCCCGTACATACCGGCAGCCCACGCGGCCGGCGTCAAAGTGTTAGTCCAGGTGCAGTCCGTCGCTCTGGCGGCGGCGGCGGCCCGCGCCGGAGCCGACATTATCACCGCTCAAGGCACGGAAGCAGGTGGCCATACCGGGTATCTCGGAACGCTTCCCATCGTCCCCGCCGTGATAGAAGTAGCCGGGGGCATACCCGTGATCGCCGCCGGGGGCATAGCCGACGGCCGAGGAGTCGCCGGCGTGCTGATGCTGGGCGCGGAAGGGGCTTGGATCGGGACCAGATTCGTGGCCAGCAGGGAATCGGCCGCCGCCGAATGGGGCAAGGCGCGTGTAATAGAGGCCGGCGCCGATGACACGGTCCTAACCCAAGTTTACGATCTCGCGCTGGAATCGCCTTTCCCAAATTGGATTAGTGACCGGGTGCTGCGCAACGACTATACCAACGTGTGGGATGGCCGAAACGAAGAGGTAATCGCTGCTCGGAAAGAGCTTCAGCCGCAGCTGAGTGAAGCTATGCAGTCAGGAAACGTTAATCTCGCCCCCATCAGAGCGGGCACCGCTTCCGGCTTAATCTCCGAGATATTACCAGCGGGAGACATCGTACGCCGCATTGTGGCCGAGACCGAGGCGATTCTTCGCAGCCGGCCCGGTCAGGTGTTGGGCGGCTAGGACCGCGTTCACCGCGTTTCATCTCTTGGCGACGAACGTCAAGTTCGTATTTTTTCGAAGACTCTAGGCTTGATCCAGATAATCCAAAAACTCCTGAATGCTGCTGAACCCGGCGACGAGCTTCAGAAAATCCTCCAGGGAATCGGTACGCCGCCTTAATTCTTTCAACTGCCCGTCAATGGGACTGACCGACGCCGGGCTGGCGGCGTAGGAACCGTGAAAAGCAAAGAAGGCTTGGTTTATTTTTCGGATCAGCCTGCCATTGGCCGCTAGGAACTGGCGGCGTTCCTCCATGTAAGCTTCGGCCTCCTCAATCTTCCCCTGGGCCAAAAGCTCCTCGGCCCCCATCCGGGTCTCCCGCATCGCCTCGTTGAAGTCAAATACCTCTGGGTCAACTTCCGGCGACGAACTCGAGTCCCGGTTGATAACCTCGCCGGTCATGGCGGTGTAAGCGAGATCGCCGATCTCCTCCCCGCCCAGGGTGGCCGCCGTTTCGTTCAGCGTGGTCATTTCCGAGCTGTCCCAGAAGTGCTGACCCAGAGGTTGGAAGAAAAACCAATGGTGCAGCCATTCATGGGCGGTGATTACCACGGCGTGGTGCAGGCTGCTTGAATCGGACACCACGCTGGGGTAAGTGGCAACTCCTCCCGTGTCCTCCACCAACGCCGCCAGGTTTTCTTCCCGCAGAACCATCTCCTCGATTCGGTCCCTCTCCTCACTCCTGATACCTGGTGCCAGGAGAATTGTTTTTTGGCGGTGGATTCGATCCCTGGGAGACAACACTAAAACGGTTGGGGAACTAGAATACACCGTGTCCACCGGGGGAAAGATGAGGCCGATGCGAGACTTGAAATTCGCTTCACCGAGAATCGAGCTGATTTCGGCCTCTACAGCCTCTTCCACCTGAGGCCGCATCGCCCGGCGCCGCTCCTCGATCGCTTCAATTTGGGCGCGTAAAGACCGCTTTTCCTCTGCCGATAGAGGTTCACGGGTAGCTGCCGGGTACAGCAATCGTTGCTCCACTTCTCTTTGCTGGCGTCCCAGCTCAAAAAATTCCTGGGCCAGTTGGTTCTTCGCGCTCCTGCCATCTTCAGATGTCCATGGAAGGAGCACACCGGCTTGGCGCACCCATTTATCCAGGAAGTTGGACAGTTCCCATTGAAGCAGGCTGTACTTGTATGGCGACACCGCCAGGTCCAATGGGGAGGGCCGGAAGTCTCCTCCGCCGGCGGCCAGCGCCACCACGGACAAGAAAACAAACGAGACAGCAGTACGGAGGACCTTGGGCATGAGAACGATCAGGCGAGGACGTGATAGCGATAGCTGGAGGTCAGCAGGTCTCCCTCTTCAAAGCGGCTGAACCTTAAGGGATTAATATCGATGGAAGAGGCGCTGCCCTGGGTGATTAACTCGGCCATGGTCAATCCAATCATCGGCGAAAGCTTGAAGCCGTGGCCGCTGAAACCCACGGCGCAATACAGACCCTCGATACCCGGCACCCGGTCCAGGATAGGATGCCAATCCGGAGTGATGGTGAACAGGCCCGACCAACCGCCCCGGAAATAAGAGTCGGCCATGGGCGGCATGCGGCGGGCAATTTTGGCCGAAGCCTCGGTCACCGCCGGCATGTCAACGCCTTCGTTGTAGCTGCCCACAACAACCTCATCGTCGCCAAAGCCCATCAGGGTCATGTTGGAGCTGTCGGGCCGGAAGGAGAAGGACTGGGCGATATCTCCGACGATAGGATGCTCCGGTATCCGGTCCAAGGGCCTGGTAAGCATGGCAACCTGATGGCGAACCGTGGACACGGGCAGGTCGATCCCCACCTTGGCCATTACCTCACGGGACCAGGGGCCGGAAGCCACCACCGCTACATTGGTCTCTCGCCTGCCTTCCGCCGTCAGCACTGCCTGGACCTGCCCACCTGAGATCTCGATCCCCACGGCAGGGTTGCGCAATTCGATCCGGGCCCCCATCTCCTTGGCTTTGGTGGCGTAAGAGGTCGTCAGTTGGTAAGGGTCGGCGTAGCCGGACTCCGGCTCCCAAGCCATGACTTCGGTTTCATCGACCTCCACCATCGGGGCCAATTCCCGAACCTGGGCGGCATCGACCTCGCTGGTGCTGATGCCCAATTCCTGCTGCATGGCGATGTTTTTTTCCAACCCCGGACGGTCAACGCCCTCCACGATTACCAGGTACCCGGTTTTGACGAAACCAGAGGTCCCGCCAACCATCTCGCCGAAATTGCTGAAGTACTTCAGGCTCTCCCAGGCCATGGAGGCGGTCACCGGATTGGAGTAATGCATCCGGCAAATGGCCTGGGAGCGGCCCGTGGAACCGGAACCCAGCACGTCCTGTTCCACCAGGACGGAGTTGGTTACTCCAAGTTTGGCCAGGTTGTACAGCATGCTGCACCCCATCACCCCGCCGCCAATGATTACCACGTCTGCTGATTGTCGCATGTCCGGATGTCTCCAATTCCGCGGGAAGCGTCCCTCTTTCAGTCTACCAATAAGGGCAACTGTTCCTTGGGCTAATCGACGGAACTCACATTCTCCAAGTCTAATGGATAATATACCCTCGTACGGGTTTTACCTTCTACTCTTAGTACGCCCACATTCACCATTTCGTTCAGATCCCGGGAGGCCGTCGCCGGGGAGACACCGGTGATTTCCATGTAGTCACCCCTGGTAATTTGCCCGGTCTGGACCGCAAAGGAGTAAGCATCCATGTGCCTCTCAGGCCAACCATTGTTTGCCCAAAATGATTGCGCTTGTCTCATCATTTGATACCAATTTCCGAGCCTATCTACTAGCTCTTGTAAATGGCGCAAAAGCGCGACCACAAAGAACTCTAGCCATGATGTTGCATCATAACCAGAGCTGAAACTAGTGACCAATGTATGTTCAATGGCCGCGACGTAATCCTGACGCACTGAAAAAAGATGGGCTTCCAAGGCCAACAACTTTCGAAAACCATATGGCGACCTCTGCAAGACCAGAGTAGATAGACCCCGGGCGGTCCTACCGTTTCCGTCCCAGAAAGGATGGATAGCTACGGTATGGATATGTGCTAACCCAGCTTTGATCACCGGGTGCACTTCGATTTGATAAGTCCGTAGCCAAAGCGCGAAGGAACGCATCAGCTCGGGGACGTCCCCCTGATTTGGAGGAGCATAATCGCCGATCTTGTTTTGTCCTCTCCTGTACACTCCCGGAGTTAGCAATTCAGCCTCTCCAGTCAGGAAATAACGATTTAATTGTCGAATGACTAACTCGTCAATCGGAATGTCCGGCTGGTCGCTGAGGAAATCGACAAACTCGTAAGCTTGAAGTGCATTAATATTGGCCTGCTCATCCTTAGTGTAATTAACCGCAGTGCTCCGGTTTACCAGTCGGCCAACTGCTTCTTCATCAAGTGCAGCACCTTCGATTCTGGTGGTACCAGATGCCCTCTTGACATTGGCCAAACGCATTTGCCGTTGTAGCCAAACTTCATGCTTCGGCATCATTAACATATTGTCAATTAGCCACCTGTGGCTCTCGACGGTCTCAAGAGTCGTAGTAATCAGACTAGAGTTGGTATATTGCGGCGTAAATATTCTCTCATTCATTATAATTAACGCGAATATTAAGATGATATAAGCTTAATTATAATATCATTATCGCAATATTGCGGCAACAAACCCCGGAAGCAACTTGCTTCGGGTAAGCGCATTGACTTGCACCACCGGGAGCTGGCTCGCACCCCAAACCATCTCACCCATGATAAATGCCACGCCTGTTGACAGTTGTTGACCTCTCAGGTAGACTTCTTTCCAATGAGACCCATATCGATTAACTGCTGCATCTGTACCTGTCCCCCCACAGAGGGGGCAGGCTAGTCGTTCGTTCAGCGACATCGTCTTAATCGACACCTGCGCCCACCAAGCACGCCGTTTGGTGGGCTTTTTATTTTGCCAAATCGTAGGAGGCCACGTTGACAAGTCCGACCGGAGGAACCCAGGTAGTAAACCAGGAAAAGATTCACCAAGAGAGCATGGCGCTGGCCCCGTCTGCTCCAGGGATTATCCCTTTCATGGACGAAGAGATCGTCCGCCTGGAAGAGGAGTCCCAAAAGTTCCAGAGCGGTGAACTGGACAACGCCGAATTCACCCCTTTCCGGCTACGCCAGGGAGTCTACGGCCAGCGCCAAGCCGACGTTCAGATGATACGAGTCAAACTGCCCGGTGGGATTATCACCGCCGACGGTTTGGATATGTTTGGGGAGATCACCGAGCGGTATTCCCCTCTGCAAAAAGGCCACATCACCACACGGGAGAACATCCAGATCCACCACATACCCCTGGACCAATGCCCAGAGGTTTTGCGTTTGCTGGCAGAGGTGGGGTTGAGCACCAGAGAAGCGTGCGGCAACACCGTCAGAAATGTCATCAGCTCTCCTGGCGCAGGAATTTGCCCCGACGAAGTCTTCGACCCGACACCCTACCTGGCCGCCTACGTGAGGTTCGGCGTTCGGCATCCCATCACCCAGAACTTCCCTCGCAAGTTCAAGACGGCCTTCACCGGATGCGACTCCCATGACACCGTGGCCGCCGCCATCCAGGACCTGACCTTCGTCTCTCAGACCCGGCAGGTTGACGGCGTTACCCAGAGGGGATTCAGAATATTCGTGGGCGGCGGCACATCCATCATGCCCCGGCTGGCCAAACCCTTGTACGACTTCCTTCCTGAGGAGGACTACTTGCGGCTGAGTTTGGCCATCTGGACGGTCTTTAACAACGCCCAGATGTTGCGCAAGAACCGCATGATGGCCCGGCTCAAGGTTCTCATAGACCGAATCGGCCTGGATGAGTTCCGCGAGCAGGTTGAGGAAGAGCTGGAGAAGATAGGCCCCATCGACCCCAAACCTTTGATGGAAGCCGAAGAGATCCAGAGAGAAACCGCGCCGACTGTGGAGCATCTCTCCTTCCCGGCCCTCAAACTCAACGGGTCCTCTAACAATGGTCACCACGGAGACGATGAGTTCAATCACTGGACGGAAACAAACGTTTCCGCGCAGAAGCAAGAAGGCTATTACCTGGTCTACGTCAAAATGACCCGTGGCGACATCACCGCAGCCCAGTTCCACGGTCTGGCGGACATTGTCCGCCGCTACACCGGCGGCCGCGCCCGAACCAACCAGGAACAGAACCTCGCCCTCCGCTGGGTCCCTGGCCAGTCATTAAAAGAAGTATGGCAAGCATTGAAAGCCATTGGCCTCTCCGATGCCGACGTCCACACCATCGCTGACGTTGTTTCCTGCCCCGGAACCGACAGCTGCAAGCTGGGCATCACCTCGTCGATGGGCCTGTCCAAGGCCGTGACGGAGGATATGGCGGGCTGGAACGGTTTGATGGAGGACGAAGGAGTCCGAAAGATCCGCATCAAGATAAGCGGCTGCCCCAACGGCTGCGGGCTGCACCACATCGCCAATATAGGCTTCCACGGCGCGGCCGTTAAAGGCCCCGACGGCGATCAGATCCCGGCCTACGAGCTGTTCCTAGGCGGCAACTACGGCGATAACCGGGTGGAAGACTCCAGCATCGGCACGCGGATTCCCAAGGTGAAAGTCCCCGCCAAGGCCGTTCCGGGTGTTATCAAAGAGATTACCACCTACTACAAAGAGAACCGCCAGAACCAGGAGAGCTTCAACAACTTCCTGGAAAGGGTGGGCATCGCCCAGCTAACCGCCGTCGCCGCCCAAGCCCAGAGTATCACCGAGTCCACCGAAGCGGGTTCCGACCTTTACTTCGATTGGGAGCGGACCAACATCTACAAGCTGGAGCGCGGTGAAGGTGAGTGCATGGTCTAGGGTACGGGAGTGGCAGCCTCGCTAAGCGGCAAAGTCGTCGCCTTTTTGGAATCCCGCATGCAATCGGAGATGGCGGGACTGATTGAACGCCATGGAGGCACACCCTACCCGGCCCCGGTCCTTCAGGAAGTCTATCTGAAGGACAGCCCTGAAGTGCGGCAATTGATTCAGGATATCTGCGCCGAACTGGTCGATGTGGTGGTCCTGCTCACCGGAGTGGGCACGCAAGCCCTGGTCGAAACCGCTGCAGATATGGGCCTGGAGCAGGAATTTCTCCGGAGCCTGAACACCCGGACCATCATCGCCCGCAGCCCCAAGCCCGCCAGGGTCCTGCGCCATCACAAGATTCACATCGACGTCATGCCCCCGGAACCCTACACCTCACAGGACCTGATCCAGGCCATACAGGATATGGACTTGTCCGAAAAAGAGGTGGCGGTGCAGGCATACGGCGGGCCCAACACCTTCCTCAGCCGTAGTTTGCGAGAAAGCGGCGCTAATGTTCAAGAGGTCACGCTGTATACCTGGGGACTTCCCGAGGATACGACACCGGTGGTGCGGCTGATCGACGATCTGGCCCTGGGAGCGATTGATGCCATGGCATTCACCAGCCAACCCCAGGTTGAAAACCTGCTGATCGTCGCCGCTCAGATGGGAAAGGACGAATCCTTGAGGAAGAGTCTTGACCAGCCGTCGCTAGCGATCGCTTCCATAGGACCGGTATGCAGCCGGAAGCTGAGGGAGAAGAACATCAAGATCGACGTGGAGCCGGAGCACGTTCACATGGGCAATTTGATAGTCGCCCTGGCTGAACACTTGGAGCCGGGCGATTAATCGCCGCCCGGTTTCACTGGCGGTTATTTTTGGAAATAGCCGTTAAAAGTAACCGTTCGCCCTGAGCCCGTCGAAGGGTCCTCCTGTCGAAGGATGGTTCGACAAGCTCACCATGAACGGGGTTGGTGACCGTGATTTTGGAAGGACTCTCTAGCCGCTTTTCAGCCAGTTCTTGATCCGGTCCCACGGGGACTGCACCTCATCCACGGACCGTCCCCGCCACTTTTTCTCATATGATATGGATCTAGGTGTGACAAAAAACAGAAGGTAGGACACCGCAAGTAAAGCAAGGCCTACCCAGATCAATGGCCAAAACCAGATTCCGGTTATCAAAACGATCGCGCCGGTCAGCATGACCTTGCCGGGTGAGACTCTGGGCAATGGCCATCGATAGTTGGGCCTTGGCGCCGGGGCTTCGAGGCTGGAGCGAACCGGATTGGGGCCTCGGTCGACAGCCCTTCTCCGCTCCACTTCCTGGGGAGGTTCGCTGGGAGGCGCCTCACCAGCCCTCTTCAAGATCTCTTCTATTTCGTCTTGGTACTTCTCAGGCATACCGCCTCCAGTCAGGAAACTCCCAGTTGTGCCAGTAAATCTCTCTGGACCAGGCTGAAGGATGGCTCCGATTGGCTCCGGCTCGATACCACTGTTAGGCTATCGATTCCCAGGCTGCATCTGAGCCTAAATAAATACAGGTGTGAATTATACCGTACCCTGACAGCCGCCGGGAAGAGGAGAATCCACTGAATTTCCCGTCCGATCCCAATCCCGTCCCAGGACTAGTTGCGAAATCACAACGGCCCGGCCTTCTTGGAGCACCTTCCTATGCATTGGAGCCTTATTCTTCACTCTTGTGATTTGGCTCCTCATTGGGGTAGGATGCCGGAAGCAGGAACAATTCTCAACCGGTCCCCATGGAACCCCCGTGGTGGTAAAAGGATTATCGCGTGGTTGAACAACTGATGTTGAGTGTGGTCGACCAGTCTCCGGTGAGGGACGGCGACTCCGCCGGAGACGCGCTCCGGGATACCATCGAATTGGCGGCGGTGGTGGAAAAACTAGGGTACCAACGCTATTGGCTGGCGGAGCATCACAGCATTGCCAACTTCGCGGGGACCAGTCCGGAAGTGCTTATCGGACAGGTGGCTGCCCGGACCAAGACCATCCGGGTGGGCAGCGGCGGCGTGATGCTTTCCCATTACAGCGCGTTCAAGGTGGCGGAAAATTTCCGAATGTTGGAGGCACTCTATCCCGGGCGCATCGACCTGGGCATCGGACGCGCCCCTGGCAGCGACCAACTGACCAACGCGGCCCTGTCCTACCCCAAGCGCCCTGCTGACATCAGCCACTTCCCCCAACAAGTAACCGACGTGATAGGCCACCTAGGGGGCAATCTGGACTCCGGACATGTATTTTCCGGCATCCGCGCCGGCCCGGTCCCCACGGGCATGCCCCATGTCTGGCTGCTGGGTTCCCGGTACGAAAGCGCCTATATGGCCGCCAGTTTGGGCCTGCCCTTCGCCTACGCCCACTTTTTCGGCCTGGGCGTCGAGGAAGGTCCGCAAATAGTGGATGGATACCGTAAAAGCTTTCAGCCGTCGGAATACCTGTCCGAACCCAAGGTCAACATCGGCGTTCAGGTACTTTGCGCCGACACCGAAGAAGCGGCCCTACGCATAGCCTCGAGCCGCAACCTGGCCCGCCTCAAGTCGGTCACCGGACGGGCGAGGGGCGTACCCACGATCGAAGAAGCGTTGGCCTACGAGTACGCATCCAACGAGGTAGCCTATACCCAGCAATACACGAGGCTATGCGTCGATGGCGCTCCGGAGCAGGTGAAAGAACGGCTAGACGAACTGGCCAAGATGTACCAGACCCAAGATCTAAGCATCGTTACGATCTGCTACGCCTTTGCCGACCGGGTCCGGTCTTACGAGCTGGTGGCGCAGGTCTGCGGGCTGGAGAAGAGACCGGATTGCTGCTAGATTCCCTTGAACCATTGGCCGAAATCGGCGGCCATACCGCTATCCCCCTCCACCGCCAACCGGCCGTTGGTGATGGCCGGAGACGGGGCTAAGCGTCCGTTGATCAGCAGCAGGAAGGTTTCCGTGTCGCATCGAAACGTCACGTCGGCGCGACCCTCCCCGGCGTCTTCCAATCGGACCTTATCGCCGGACATGGCAATCTCTACGCTGATGGGGACCGGTTTCCTCACGTCGAAGCGATAGCGTACCGGAGCCGCCAGGCTGGGACCCGGC
Organism: Chloroflexota bacterium; assembly: GCA_002710215.1. Classification (GTDB taxonomy): domain Bacteria; phylum Chloroflexota; class Dehalococcoidia; order Lucifugimonadales; family UBA3495; genus UBA11650. The sequence goes on from PAJQ01000022.1 coordinate 40,429, forward strand.
CAAAATGCCCAGGGAAGAGACCCGGACGCAATAGAGTTGGCGAGCAGAATCATGATTGAGGGCAAACACTCCTGGGATAGACCGGCATCCGGCTCCAATGCGGAGCGGATGTCCCACTCGTGCAGAGCTAATTCCTTTAACCTCAAGTCGATGAAATTGCCTGCCGGGACGATACCGCCCGGGTGATAGCAGGGCGTTTCCAGGCGTTCCGGTCCCAACCCCACCAGCACCTCTGCCAACTGCCCGTCCCGCTGTTTGAGGGTCGCTGGCAGTTGGCCGCCAAGCATCTCGGCGTTAGCGATGGCCCCCAGGGCGATGCGCTCACCGGAGGACGCTCCGGTGGCGGTTCCGGGATCCGGCCGGCCTTCGGGAGCAGTGGTATCTCCCTGCAATCCCCGGGCAACGGTTGTCGCATAGAACTCCGATACCCCGCTCAGATGGGCCACAACGTGGCGCACCTCCCACAGGTCGCAGGCGCTTTGATGGGTCCACGCCGTTTCCGGCAGACCGGCCAGATACCCCTGCACCCGCTCCATCTCCGATCGGAGCACCTTCACCCGGTTCTCATGCATGGTCATGCTGAATTCCTTTTTGCCGGAGGTGGCTAGCGGTCACCCCGTTGGATCCCTGGCTTCTCACGACTCTAGTTGGTCGGCCAGGTCAACGAAGTTGCTGGCGACGATGTCGAAAGACGGGTCGGGGGTGGGGTCTGGCTTGTTGTTGGGGCCGCGCTCCATGGGGCGGGGGACGAAGGCCGACTTGAGGCCAACCTTCTGCGCCGACAATAGATCGCCCTGGTGGGCCGCCACCATCATTACCTGATGAGGCTTCACCCCCAGCAGGTCCACCGCCGTCTGGTAGCTCTCCGGGTCCGGTTTGTAATGTCTGGCCAGCTCCGCACCAAGGATGCAATCCCAGGGCAGGCCAGCGTATTTTCCCATGTTGGTCATCAAAGCAACATTGCCGTTGGACATGGGTCCCAGGATGAAACGGCGTTTTAGCCGCCACAGTCCCGGCGCCGAATCGGGCCAGCCGTCCAGTCGGTGCCAGGCCAGGTTGAACTCGGCTTTAGTCTCCTCGCTGAGGCCATGGATCTCGAACTCGCCCAGCACGTCCTCCAAGGCCATCCGGTGCAGTCCGTCCAGGTTGGTCCAAGGCAACTCCCCGCTACGCACTTTATCCATGTAAGGCCGGTATTTGGACCGCCAGGCATCGGCGAAGGCCTCCCAATCGGCCTTCACTTCGTTGGCTTTGCCGAACTCCCGGCCGTGCCTAGTAATGGAAGTCCGCCAATCAACCACCGTGCCAAAGACATCAAATATCAGGGCCTTCACGTTGGAAGAGTCCATCTTCTTTTCCTCCATGTACTGCGATCGCTTTTAGGGCATTTCGTTGGGCTATAACCGCTGGTGTCCGAGGCTGTTCAACGCCCAGCATTGGCAAGATACCCACCGATGGACGGCTTGTCAAATGGCCGGTGGTATAATCCTGGGCATCTTCCAGGCGCAGGTTCAGGAATCAAATTGCAACGAGTTATTATCGACACCGACCCCGGCATCGACGACGCAGCCGCCATCCTGATGGCCCTGGCCAGCCCCGAACTGTCGGTGGACGCCATCACTACCGTATTCGGCAACGGCCCGGTCGATAGGTGCACCGCCAACGCCAGGCGAGTACTGCTGGCTGCCGGACGCACGGATATACCGGTTTATCAGGGAGCAGCCAAACCCTTGGTACGCCCGCCCAATGCCGGATGGGCCCTTCACATTCACGGCGACGATGCCCTGGGAAACACCGGCTTTCCCCTTCCCGCCGACACATCCCAGCCCGGCGAAAGCCGCCATGCGGCACTGGAGTTAGTCGACCGGGTTATGGCTTCCCCGGGGGAGATTACCATCGTGGCGCTGGGCCGGTTGACCAACGTTGCGCTGGCCATGAGCCTTGAGTCTCGGTTTGCCCAAAGCGTGGCTCGTATCGTCGTTATGGGGGGAGCAGTATACGTGCCGGGCAACGTCTCCCCAGTGGCGTCGGCCAACCTGTACGAAGACCCGGAGGCGGCGGCCATCGTGTACTCCTCCGGAGCTCCCCTGGCGCAGGTCGGGCTGGACGTTTGCAACCAGGTAAACATCAGCCGGGCCCAGCTGGAACAGATCCAGCAAGCGGGAAAGGCCACCACGAAATTGTTGGCGGCCGCGACACCCTCGCTACACGATTCCTACGTGGAGCGCGGGCTTCTGAAAAAAGAGGAGGGGGTGCGTTACAACGACATGCCGGCCATCGCCTTCATGGTCGACCCGGACCTGTTTGGCTGCTCGGACATGTTCGTGGAGATCGAAACCCACAGCACCACCGCCCGAGGCCAGACCGTCGCCCAACGTGCTGGTCCCGGTGTACCCCCACCCAACGCCACCGTCTGCCTGGACGCAGACGGTGGCAGAGTTGCCCGGCTGTTCACGGAGCGTATCGTTGGCTACGTCGCACCGTGAACACCAGCCAACTGGAACGGCGTCTCAGACAAGCCGTACCGGTACGGGCCGATTAAAGGCCGTCTACCGCCGCTTGGACCTCGTCGTAATCAGGCTCGACTCCGGGATTGGGGCCGACCCACGCGTAGCGGACCACGCCTTCCTTGTCTACGACAAACACGGCTCTCTTGGCCGCCACGTAGCCTTCCATCCCCGCGAAATTCTCCAACGCCACGTCGTAATGGTTGACCACCTGACGGGTGAAATCGCTTAAGAGTGGGAAGTTCAGGTTGTTCTGATCGCTGAAGACCTTCTGAGAAAACGCCCCGTCTACACTGATGCCCAAGACTTGGCTGTTCAGGGAATTAAACCGTTCCATTCGGTCCCTGAAAGTGCACATCTCTGTGGTGCAAACCCCGGTAAACGCTCCGGGGTAGAAAGCCAAGACCACGCTTTTGCCCCGAAACTCGGCCAATGAGCGCGCTTGGCGATCAGCATCGTATAGGGTGAAATCCGGCGCCGGTTGTCCCACTTCCACTGCCATAAATATTCTCCTGCACAGCCGCCAGTCAATCGCCGGCCGCTGGAAATTTAAATTTTTAGCCGTATCTGTCCGGCTTCAGCCTATATTAACACAGGCTCGGCGATTGGGAGTTCCGGGGGCTACTCGTCAGCTTGGAAACAGCTACATCGTGGTACAATGGCCCGGCTCCGTCAGAAGGGCGGCACAGACCGATCAGAGGGATTCGCAGCCTCGCCATTTGACCGAGAAATCACCGGGGCGGTAGATTTATCGTTAGAGCAATCACGGGAGCAAGCAATGTATTTTGATTCAAGGCGTTCCACTGTCCTGGCAACCCACGGTATGGTCGCGACCAGCCAGCCCCTGGCGGCAATGGCCGGTGTACGAGTCCTGATGGAAGGGGGCAACGCCGTGGACGCCGCCATCGCCAGCGCCGCGGTGCTTAATGTGGTGGAGCCGGTATCCACCGGCGTGGGCGGCGACATGTTCGCTCTGATATGGAACAACGAGGAAAAGAGTGTCCGGGCGATCAACGGCAGCGGCCGGGCCCCCATGGAAGCGACGATCGATGCGCTGAAAGCCGAAGGACACACCACGATGCCACAGAGAGGCGTCCACTCGGTTACCGTGCCGGGAGCCGTCCATGGATGGGAAACCCTGCTGGAAAGCTGCGGGACCATGCCGCTGTCCCATCTCCTGCAACCCGCGATAAAGTACGCCGAGGAAGGTTTCCCCGTATCCGACATCATCTCCTTCCAATGGTCCAAAATGGTGGAGATGCTATCCCGGCTCCCCTCCGGTCAGGAGATGTTGCTGAATGGAAAGGCCCCCAAGCACGGCGAGATGATGCGCATCCCCACGTTGGGCCGTACCCTGAGGGCCGTGGCCGAGGGAGGGTCGGAAGCCTTCTACAAAGGCGATATCGCGGCGAAGACGGCGGAGTTCATTCAGGAGCAGGGCGGGTGTATGACCACCGCCGACATGGCCAACCACACTTCCGATTGGCAGGAACCCATCTCCACCGGCTACCGGGGCGTCACCTGCTGGGAATGCCCACCCAGCGACCAGGGTGTCGCCGCTCTGGAAGCGTTGAACATCATTGAAGGTTACGACATCGCGGCGATGGGTTCCCAGACCGCCGACACTTATCACCATCTGATCGAGGCGATGCGTCTGGCTTTTGCCGACGCCTTCCAATACGTCGCCGACCCCGACTTCGCCCAAGTGCCTACCGTCGAAATGCTATCCAAAGACTTCGCCAAAAAGCGCCGCGCGCTGATAGATCCCAAGCGGGCTTTGGAAACCGTCCCTTACGGCAAAGTCCAAGGCGGCAGCGACACCGTCTACATCAGCGCGGTGGACGGTGAAGGCAACGCTTGCTCCTTCATCTACAGCATCTATTCCAACTTTGGATCTGGCATGGTGGTGCCAGACACCGGCATAGTGCTGCACAATAGGGGCGCCCTCTTCTCCCTGGAACCAGGCCACGCCAACGCCCTGGTGGGAGGCAAACGGCCCTACCACACCATAATCCCCGGGCTGGCGACCAAGGACAACGAACTGTACCTCTGCTACGGCGTGATGGGCGCATTCATGCAGCCTCAGGGACACCTCCAAGTAATCAGCAACCTGGTGGACCACGGCATGGACGCTCAAGCTGCCCTTAATGCCCTACGGTTCATCGTCACGGAAGACGACGTTTCCTTGGAAGAAGGCATCTCTCCCCAGGTGTTAGCCGATCTGGATAGCCGGGGACACAACACCAGGATGATCAGTAGCTACTACCGGGGCATGTCCGGAGGGATGGGCGGCGCCCAGCTGATCCAACGAGACCTCGACACCGGCGTCCTACACGGCGCGTCCGAACCCCGTAAAGACGGCTGCGCCATCGGCTGGTAAACCGCAACCAACAATCATCTCCAACCACACCCGGCGTAGCCCCCTTTCGTAAAGGGGTCTGGGGGATTTCCGTCCCCTCCCCCAGACCTGCCAACAACCCCCGCAATCATCTCCAACCACACCCGGCGTTGCCCCCCTTTCGTAAAGAGGGTTTGGGGGGATTTCCGTCTACCTAAAACTCCCTGCTCCAACTAGGTGTTCCACCTCCGGGTCTATGACGCTGCCCCTCTTCCCCCCGGCAATCTACGACGCTAGCATGTTCAATTGGAAACTCCGCTAGACGCCAATGGGTATTTAAAGCGCAGGTTTGTGGTCAATAACCTCTGACCGGCGATGGGAGAGTCGGCAAGTGTCGGCATTGTGAAATCTCGCGAGACTAGGACAGCGGTGGTGGTGAACGGTGACCAGTCTCAGCTATTACTGCTGTCCGGAATCTTGCGGCAAGATGGTTTGCAGGTCACCCAATACGAGAACGCCGAGGACGCCTTGGCCCTAATGACCTCCCAGGCGGAGGAGCAGGGCCTGCCGGGAGTGATTATTACCGACCTGTACACGCCGGGACTCGACGGATGGCGGTTTTGCCGATTGTTGAGTTCCGTGGAGTATGCGGCATTTAACACAACACCCATTCTCATAACGTCCCCTGCTTTATCCGGCGCCGACCCGCAAGAGATCATCTCTTCCTTGGGCGCCAACGGTTTCCTTACGGACCCTTATACTCCGGCGGACCTGCGCTCTAAAGTTCGGAAGTTGTTACAACGCCACGATACGCAGGACAGATTGACAGTTTTAGTCGTTACCAGCGATGAGCAGAGGGGCCTTGGCCTCAAGGACGCATTCCAAAGTCACAACTACCGTGTGGACTTGGCAGGAACGGGCAAGGAAGTCGAACAAAGGTTGGAGGCTTGCCCGCCAGACCTGGCCGTGATCTTCCCTAATCTGGACGATACGCCCCCAGGCCAACTGTTGGAAAAGATAAAAACCCATGACCCCGCCACCATCGTTATCCTGGTCACGACGGACACCGATACTCAAAGGTCTGTCGATCTTGTGAAGAAGGGCGCCGACGGTTTCGTTCGAGAACCCCTCAACGTCGAGCACCTGATCGATCTCTGCTCCCGCAACACCCGGGAACGCTCCCTCATCCAAGTTGAAGACCTTCTGGGTGAACGGACCAAAGAGTTGCGACAGAGCGAGGTTAAGCAACAGCTTCTCTTGGACAGCGTCAGCGACCCAATCTTGGCCCTCAGCGGCAATCTGACCGTGCTGTACTGCAACGACTTCTACGGGAACCTGGCAGGAAAAACCAGCAAGGAGTTGGTTGGAGCGAATCTGGAAGTCCTGATGCCACAACCGGGCGGCGACTGGATACGCGAGTTGTTTTCCCAAACCCTCTATGCGGGATCCGTTCAGGAAGGCGAGGGAAGCCTGGGCAACCGTTATTATCACATGCGCGTATTCCCCACTCCCTGGGGCGTGCTATCAGTGGCCCAAGACATCACCGAACGCAAGGCGGCCCAGGCTGCCGAATCCCTCCACTTGCAAAAGTTGGAGTCCCTGTTCAACATCGCGGGCTTGCTCATCAAGCCTCGGCCGCTGAATCTAAAATACCGGCAGATACTCGACGAGTTGACGAAGGTCGCCGATGTGGAATTCGCCTCATTGAGAATCCTGGACGAGAATAGCCAGCGCTTGCGGTTACTAGCCTTTTCCGGACCGGCCGGAGTGGACCCTCCCCAGGACCTTCTACCCCTGAATTCTCCAGCAAGCATGGCCCTGCAAGAGGACCGGTTCACTATTGAAGAGGCCGGTTCCCCATTACCCGCGTCTAACGGGTCCTCCCTGGGTAACTCCGGCACTGTATGCACCATACCGCTCATCGGGCAGAAGCCCTTGGGGATCATTAATGTGGCGTCGGCGCAAGCCGGACACTTTACACCAGACCTGGTTAAGCTTCTTACCGCCATCGGAGAGGGTCTGGGCGCGCTGATGGAGAACGCTCAACTTAGCGATGAGCGAGAACAATTGGCCCGGCAGTTGGTTCAGTCCCAAAAGTTAGAGACGGCCGGCCGGCTGGCCGCGGGTGTTGCCCACGACTTCAATAATCTGCTCACGGTGATAATGGGCTATGCCTATTCCGGTCTCGCACACCTACCGCCCCAGAGTCCCGCTGAACCCGACTTAGAAGAGATCGAAAAGGCTGCGAGCAGGGCGGAAGAACTGACACAGAAGCTGCTGGCTTTCTCCATGCGTGGGGAGATGGACCACCAGGCGGTCGACGTGAACCAATTGATCACCGGGCTGGAGTTCGTCCTCAGCCGCCTGATGGGAGAGGATATAGATCTGGTTCTATTGCTAGAGCCGGATCTTAACCATGTCATGGCCGGCCAGAGCCAACTGGAACAGGTCTTGGTCAACCTGGCTTTGAACGCCCGGGATGCCATGCCTACCGGCGGTAAGTTGACGATAAAAACCAGCGGTATCGACTCGAACTCCAAAGACCCTGGCTGGCTCTCGGACACTACTCACGCCGAACATCTAATGATCTCGATGACCGACACCGGCGCCGGGATGAGCCAGGCGGTCAAAGACCGTGTTTTCGAGCCATTTTTCACCACTAAAACCAACGGCTCCGGACTAGGGCTGTCCACCTCCTACGGCATCATCAAGCAGAGCGGGGGGCACATTGGGGTCGAAAGTGAACCGGGGAAGGGTTCTTCGTTCAAGATTTACCTGCCGTCACTGGACCAGCCGGCGGATGCTGCGGAGCGGCCCCAAGCAATGCTAGAGCTTCCGTTGGGAACGGAAACGGTGTTGCTTGTGGAAGACGAGCATCAGCTACGGCGCCTGCCCGCTTCTACTCTGCGTGAACAGGGATAGACCGTGTTGGAGGCATCCGACGGAAGCGATGCCCTCAATGTGGCCAAGGAGCACGCTCCGGAAGATATCGACCTTCTGTTGACCGACGTCGTTATGCCCCGCATG
>PAJQ01000023.1 GCA_002710215.1 Chloroflexota bacterium
AACGGCCTGGGCAAGGGCGTCACGGTGTTTCCGGGAGATGTGCGCACCCAAGACGACCTGCTCGAAGCCCTAAGGGCCGGGGAGTTCTTTCCGGTGGAAGGGTTCCATCTGGGGCAACCTGTAGAGTACGGTGGGAGCCTGGACCAATCTGGGTAAACAGACCGTAGAGGACGCACGAAGGAGGAAAGGCCAAATGGACGGCAACACAGCCATAGCTAACATACTGAAAATGGAAGGTACAGAGTACCTTTTCTGTTTTCCGGCCAATACATTGATCGAGGCCGCCGCCGTCGCCGGCATCAAACCCATCATGTCGCGTACCGAGCGCACCACGGTGAATATGGCCGACGGCTATACCCGCATGACCAACGGACACCGTACCGGCGTGCTTGTCACTCAGTCGGGCCCCGGTATCGAAAACGCTTTTGCCGGCATTGCCCACGCTTATGCCGAGTCCACGCCCATACTGGCCATACCAGGCGGCACCGCCAGCGGGAGATTGGGACAACCGCCCGATTTCGATGCCATGTCGGCCTACCGAGGAGTGACCAAGTGGGTGACGCAGATAAATCAGGCCGAACGTATCCCGGAAATGATGCGGCGGGCCTACACCTTCTTGCGGTCGGGCCGGGGCTGCCCGGTCATGGTTCAGGTACCCGGCGACGTCGCCACGGCGGATATCGATGAGGCCGCCTTCGATTACCGGCCAGTCAAGGGCTACAAAAGCTCTGGTGACCCCAGCGACGTAGCCGACGCCGTCAAGGCCCTTTTGGCGGCCAAAAGCCCGATCATTTACGCGGGACAGGGAATATTGTGGGCTGAGGCTTCGGAGGAGCTGCGGGAGTTCGCCGAGTTGGTGAACGTGCCGGTGATGACCACCAACACAGGGAAGAGCGCCTTCCCGGAAAACCACGCCCTTTCCCTGGGCACTGGGGCCGGGACGATGACCAAGATGGCGCGTCAGTTCTTGGATAATGCGGACTTGGTATTCGGCATCGGGTGCAGCTTCACCACCAATCTGGCATCCGTGGGCATACCCAAGGGGAAAGTATTAGTCCAATGCACCGTGGATGAGAAGGATTTAAACAAGGAGGAGCAGCTCCACCACGCCATCATCGGCGATGCCCGGTTGGTGCTACAGCAGTTGACGGAAGAAGTGCGGATGCAAGTGGGCGCGGCGGGCCGCCGGGGCAATGGCACAGTGGAGGCCGAGGTAAAGCGGGTTAAGGACGAGTGGCTGGCCGAGTGGATGCCCCTGCTTACCTCCGACGAGGTGCCCATCAACCCTTACCGGATCATCTGGGACTTGATGCACACGGTTGACCGTACCCAGACAGTCGTGACTCACGACTCGGGCCATCCCCGTGACCAAACCATCCCCTTCTACGAATCCATCGTCCCCCGGGGATACCTTGGCTGGGGGAACTCTTCCCAATTGGGTTATGGCCTGGGCCTGGCCTTGGGCGCAAAGTTGGGCGCTCCGGAAAANATGGTGGTCAACATTATGGGNGACGCCGCCATCGGGATGTCCGGTATGGACATNGAAACCGGGGTNNGGCANCAGATNCCCATNTTGACGATAGTCCTGAACAATCACGTGCTAAGCGGCTACTCCAGAAACTACCCCGTCGCCACCGACAGCTTCGCTTTTACCAACCTGTATGGAGACTACGCCAGCCTGGCCCAGTCGCTGGGAGCCCACGGGGAAAGGGTCGTTGATCCGGGGGAGATAATCCCGGCCATCGGGCGCGCCAAGCAAGCGATGGATACCGGACAGCCGGCATTGATCGAGTTCATGACCAAAGAAGAGAACAACCTCTCCCGCTTCCCGCCCCGGTAAGGGTTTCGCCAAGCCATGCTGAGGCCGAGCGGGCGTAGCGGCNCTGCAAGGAGGATTGGCCTGGAGGAACAGCATGAATCCTTGCTTCGCCCCCCTTTCGTAAAGGGGGGTCGGGGGGATTTCCCCGTTTGGAGAAGACGACATGCAACACTTCGACCTGATGGTTCTCGGTTCCGGGTCCGGCCTTGAAGTCTCCTCCGAGGCTGCGGGTCTTGGGCTGTCGGTGGCCATCATCGAAGAAGGTCCTTTCGGCGGCACCTGCCTGAACCGGGGCTGCATCCCGTCCAAGATGCTTATCCACTGTGCAGACGTGATGGATACCATCAAAAACGCCCACATTTTCGGCATCAAGGCAACGGTTCAAGGGATAGATTGGCAGGCCATCATTGCCCGCGCCGTTGACGAAGTGGACGCTGATGCCAGGGCNATCGAAGAAGGCAACCGGCAAGCAGACAACATCACAGTATTCAAAGGCCGGGGGCGGTTCACCGGCGCTAAAACCCTTGAAGTGAACGGGGAGGAAATCTCTGCTGAAATCGTGTTGATAGCCGCCGGCACCAGGCCCATGGTGCCGGACATTCCCGGCCTGGTGGGTGTTCCGTATATCACTTCNGACGAGGCCCTGCGTCTCCCGGAGCAGCCCCGGCGTTTGGCGATCTTGGGAGGCGGTTACATCGCCGCGGAAATGGCCCNCTTCTTCGGCGCTTTGGGAACAGAGGTGACTCTCATCCAACGCGGNCCCCAGTTGCTGCGGGCCGAGGACGATGACGTGGCTCGCCGGTTCACCGAAGTGTATCAGCGCAAGATAAACATCCTGCTGAACACCCGAATCTCTCGTGCGGAATCTCGCGGCCACGAAATTGTCTTGGAAGTGTCTTCAGAAGGAAGCACGGGAGAGGTCCTGGCCGACGGGTTGCTGGTGGCCACCGGGCGAGTCCCCAACACGGACTTGCTGAACGTGGCCGCCACCGGAGTGGAGATCGACGAGCGGGGCTTCGTCAAGACCGACGAATTCCTGGAAACCAACGTACCCGGTATATGGGCGCTGGGGGATATCGTTGGGAAGTANCTCCTCAANCACAGCGCCAACCTGGAGGCGGCTTACGCGGGCAATAATATATTCAATCCGGACAACAAGGTCGCGGTTGACTATAATGCCATGCCCCACGCCATTTTTGCTTCGCCTCAGGTGGCCGGTGTTGGCCTGACCGAAAGAGAGGCCATTGAACAGGGTTTTGACTTCGCCGTCGCNAGCTACGACTACTCGGATACCGCTTACGGATCATCCATCGAAGACAGGGATGGCTTTGTAAAGATCTNGGCCGAGCGGCACTCAGGGGAGATTCTGGGCGCTCACNTCATNGGGACCGACGCTTCTATACTCATTCAAGAAGTGGTCAACGCCATGCGGGCGGGCCTAAATGTCCGTAGNATCACCCAGTCGATCTACGTTCACCCGGCTCTGCCCGAGGTAGTACAGCGAGCGTTTGGCGAACTCGAGTTGTGACGTTCGATGCAGTTAGAGACGCACCCCCTTTCACTCGAATGTNCTCTTAGCCTCCATCCACACCGCTTCAGGGACGAAGGCGGGTAAAGTCAACATCCTCTTGCCAAACTCGGGGTCTTGGCCCCGAATCTTGCTGCACCAAAACGTTGCATAGCCAGTTGCCGTCGTCCGGTTCGGGGTAGTCGCTACGGTAGTGGGAGCCACGGGACTCCCGGCGGGCCAAGGCGCTTTGGCAAGTTAGGTGGGCGACGGTCAAGATGCTTTGGACATCCAGCCACTCTTGCCAAGCCATGTTATACACCTTGATAGCTGGCACCGAGGCCTCCCAGGCCCGGTGGGCAAGCTCTTCCAGAGATGCCAGGGCCTCCTCGATACCGGGGCNGGAGCGGACGATTCCGCCTTTGTCCCACATGAGGCTTTCGATCTCTTTCCGTATCGAGTGGATGTTCTCACCACCGTTTCGGCCCATGGGTTGTGTGGCCTTGGCGATGGTATCCTCCACCTGTTTACCGTCCACCACCGGCCGGGAGCGATCCGTGGCGAACTCGGCCATGGAATCGCCGGCCAGCGCTCCGAACACCGTNGACTCGGCGACGCCGTTGCCACCTAAGCGGTTGGCTCCNTGAACTCCGCCCGAGTCTTCCCCGGCGACAAACAGCCCGTCCAGGCCGCTGCGGCACAACTGATCGATGCGCACGCCGCCCATGTGGAAGTGGGCCGTGGGGGAAACTTTGACCGGCGCGCGGCCCAGATCGAAGCCCACTTCGCGGCACCTGGCCGCCATGCCGGGGAAGGTGCGCTCCACGAATTCGGCTCCCAGGTGGGACACGTCAAGCAGCACGGCTCCGTCGGGGGTACCCCGGCCGGCCTGGATCTCCATGTATCCGGCTCNAGACACCATGTCTCGCGTGGACCGCTCCATGCGCTCTGGGTCGTAGCGCTCCATGAATCGTTCTCCCAGTGCATTCAACAGGTAACCCCCGGCGCCTCTCAGTCCCTCTTCGAGCACCGACCCCGTGATAATCGTCTCGCCGGCCACCAGGCCGGTGGGATGGAACTGGTACATCTCCATGTCCTGCAGCACGCAACCGGCCTGGTAACACAGGGCCATGCCATCGCCGCACTTTTCCAGGGACGGCGCGGCGATGGTGTACATCCGGGCTCCCCCGCCGGTGGCCATCAAGGTGGCTTTCGCGTTGACGGCGGTAAATTCTCCGGAACGGACATCCAGCAATAGCGCCCCTCCCNCCCCGCCGTTTTCATCTTTGAGAAGGGAAATCGCCCGCTGCTCATCAAGTAAAGTCAGGCCGGCCATAAGAACATTTTCTTTNAGACGGGACATAATCTCGATGCCGGTGAGGTCGCCCCGGTGGACGGTGCGGTCGAAGCTCTGCCCGGCGAAGGCCTTTTGCAAGATGTGTCCCTGGGCGTCCCGGTCGAAAAAGCAGCCTAGTTGCTCCAGTTCGGAGATAATCAGGGGGGCATTATTCACCAGCACCCAAGCCAATTCCTGGTTATTTATGAAGGCCCCGCCGCGGATCGTGTCCTCGAAGTGCAGATCGAAGGTGTCTTTTGGGTCCATGACGGCGTTGTAGCCCCCCTGGACCATGCGGGTACAGCCGCTCTGTCCCACCANCCCCTTGGCGGCNACGGCGATGCGNAGGTGTTGGTTCGCCCGCCGGGCGTGAAGCGCCGCCAACAGNCCAGCNCCNCCNCCGCCCAGGATNAAGATGTCGGTCTCNAGTTGCTGATACATAGGCCCCTGCATTCGGGTGAATAACTAGAGCCAAATATAAGCTACCGGCAACCNNGCCGCAACNGGTNTGCGCTTNCTTANNTACCCNCNGTCATTCCAGCGNNGGCTGGAATCCAGGCACTGTACATAAGGGTGCGGTTCCTGGACCCCGGCCTNCGCCGGGGTGACGGTGGNNTTCCTGAGGGGTGACGNGNNGCCGNGNCCGNNCNGANNCTTTCCTTGACACCCCATGTANGCCTGGCTACAATCGCCGCCAGAAGCCTCNNGGNCNGNTCCNTNNNNCCANGNAATTNGATNANTAGGAAANNCTGATGGTCAGNGCNAGCACCGGTATATCCCAAGAACTGNTATACCAGGTTGGGTACGAAGTNAACAAAAGGGCCGCCATCGTCGTGCCCCANGACGGGCTGACGGCCTTTGGCAACGCCTGGGAACGGGAAAGCAAGCCNCTGGCCNNNTTCATNCTGGGNAAGATNCTGGANAACGCCAAANTGGCCGTGGCNGACGCCCGCCCCATGTGCGGCGACACCGGCNTNCCCCGTTACTACGTGAAANTGGGCAACGAGGCCCGCATCGACGGCGGCTTCGTGGCCCTGGAACGCTCGCTGCGACGGGCGGTGGCCGACGTTACCCAGGATATCCAGCTCCGAGCTAACCGGGTCCATCCGTTGACCCGCAAAAACCCGGGCAACAATCTGGGGGTGTTCGCGCCCAACATCGACTACTCTTTCGAACCGGACGGCGATTGGATCGACATAATCGCCGTTCACAAAGGCGGCCTTTTCGGCACCGACTACCGTATGTTGTTTCCCGCCGACGGTACCGACGGGATCAAGCGGTTCTTGTTGGACAACATGGCTGAGTTTGCCCGCCGGGGCCTCTCCTGCCCGCCGGTAGTGGTAGGCGTGGGACTGGGCGGCACCAAGGACCAGGCTGTTTCCCTTTCTAAAGAAGCCGCCTGCTTGCGGCTCATTGGCAACCGGCACCCGGACCCGGACGTTGCGGTCTTGGAAGAAGAGCTACGGGAGTTGGCTAACAAAACGGGGTTCGGCGTCATGGGTGTCGGCGGCGACACCACGGCTCTGGATGTGCACATCGAGATCGCTTACACCCACACCGGCGGCGTGCCCATCGCCATATCCCAGTTCTGCACCGCTTACCGCCGGGCAGTGGCCCGGATCCACGCCGATGGAGAAGTGGAGTTCCGAGAAGACCCTCTCTGGTTCACGGATTACTACCGCCGGGAGGGGATTGAGTAGAGGCTAAGCCGGCGATTTGTTCCAGTGGTGGTTCGCCCCGATCACATCGGTGTCACCGCGAACGGTCTAAGTCCGGTCTTCCGTTCGTCTAAGCTTGTCGAAGGACCGTGCACATTTAGATTTTCTCAGGAGTGATGACAATGTCCCAGTACCAGGGACGGGAATGGCACCTTAATTGTCCCTTAACCGGGGAAGACATAGACCAACTCAACGTTGGAGACTTGGTGTACCTGAGCGGCCCGGTGTATACCGCCCGGGACGGGGTCTATAAACACATGCTGGTGGAGGGCCATGCCCCACCCATTGACTTGCCTGGTCTGACCAACGTTACCTTCCAGTCGGCCCCCGCTGGCGTGGAGGTGTCCCCTGGGAAGTTTCACGTGTCTTCCCTGCAGGCTACCGCCGGGTTCCGGTACGCCCAATACATGCCTCAGCTGCTGGAGGAGTTCGGTGTCAAGGTTGTGGTCGGCAAGGCGGGCATGTCCGAGGAAGTCTACCGGGACGTGTTCCAAAAGCACGGCGCGGTTTGCCTCACCACCATGGGTTACGGACTGGGCGCCATCTACGGCGGCGCCATCAAGGACGTTCTAGGGGTGTACTGGGTGGAGGAGTTGGGTATCTCCGAGGCACTGTGGATACTGGAACTGGAGCGTTTGGGGCCTCTACTGGTGGAGGGAGACGTTCGTGGTAACAGCTTTTTCGCCGGAGCCAACGAGGAGATCAACCGAAACTTGGGTTCCTTGTACGAGGGGTTAAAACCTCCGGTCTACGGCCGCATGGGCGAAGAACAGAAACCGGAAATCGAGCTCTTTTAGGGGATCGCGTTGGCTCTTTCATTCCGAACTTGGTCCCTGCACGGCAGCGCTTCTCCCGACCGAAACTCGGGAACCCGTGCCGGATGGTGGGCCTGGTTCCTCCAACGGCTGACGGGAGTGGCGCTGGTCGGGTATCTATTCCTGCACATCCTCGTTATTTCAACGGTCCAGGCTGGAGAGGACGCTTTCAACAGCGTGCTGATCGTGCTCCAGAAGCCCTTCTTCGTGGTGTTGGACCTCTTTCTCATCGCCGCCGTCGTATATCACGGCTTGAACGGCGTGCGCGTCCTTCTCTTTGATCTGGGGATTGGACTCAAGCAGCAAGCTGGCATGTTCTGGATTTGCATGGTTCTGACCACGATCATTACAGTGGTGACGGGATACTTTTCCTTGCCGTTGATATTCCGGAATTGAATCGGACAGGAACTCAGACCGAGGCTTATGGCCGCGCCGTTAACTGAAAATCAAGCTACTGGAGTAGTTGGATTCTGGCCCTGGTTCTTCCAGCGGATCAGNGGTTTGTTGCTGATNGTTTTGCTGGCGNTCCANATNTGGATGGGCCACTTNTCNGGACTNCGNGCGGTGATANAAGGNAGCCAAGAAGAGTTGGTGCTNTANAGCATCGTGCAGCAACGGCTGGCNCAGGGACTNTTCGTCTTTGTGGACTTCTCGTTGTTGGGCCTGGTGCTTTACCACGGCCTCAACGGCATGCGCAACATCCTGCTGGAGTGGCCCGCCGCCGCCCGGCGCGCCCAAGCGATGACATTAAGTCTGTGGGTCCTGGGCGCTGCCACCTTTGTCTACGGCGCGTGGGCTTTACTGGCATTTATACTGTGATGGATAAAGTCGAGTTGTTGGACGGCGCATGGCGGATATAACTCTCACGGTAAAACGAACCGGTGCGGGGNGTGAAGCCGGGCCTGGTTGGCAAAGTTTTACCGTGCCCGAGATCGCCGAAACCATGAGTGTTTTGGACGCTCTGATATGGGTTCAACAGAACTCGGACCCCACTTTGGCATTCCGCCGGGCCTGCCGGGTGAAGATGTGCGGCACCTGTGGCGTGGTGATTAACGGGCGTGAAGGTTTGGCCTGCGGCACGCTGGTGCGGAGCCTGGTGGGNGAGCGGGGCGGNGAAGTGCGGGTGGAGCCCATGCGGCATCTGCCGGTGGTGCGGGANCTGGTNACNGACCCNGGGNTTTTCTACCAGCACTTNGCCGGGGCNGGCGCCGCGNTTTTTNCTAAAGNGGACGTGCAAGAACCGGCGGNGATTTTGCCGGACTCCAAGGAACGGANGACNATCAACCCCCACCGGGAATGCATCTACTGCGGCCTGTGCTACTCGGCGTGTTCCGTGGCTGGGCTGGACTCGGGTTTCCTGGGTCCGGCGGCCTTGAACCGGGCCTTTGCTCTGGTGTCCGACACCCGGGACGGCGGCGGCAAACAGCGGTTGCAGGCGGCCGCCGGCGAGCAGGGTGTATGGCGGTGCCATACGATTTTCGAATGCACGGCAGTCTGCCCCAAGGGGATCCCCATCACCGCGGCCATTGAAGGGCTGAAGCGAAAAGTATTGGTAAGTAAGCTTAAGGGTCTGATTGGGTTGGGTCGGTAGACCTGTGATCTGCCAGCGAAGCGGGTGGGCCGTCGTGATTCGCAGGCGCATTATAACCAAGGTTAGGCAATCCTACCTACAACACGCGCTATTCGTCTTCTTGTTGGGCGCGTTGCTGCTTATCGCCTGTGCCCCTCCCGAACCGACCACCACCCCATCTCTGAGTCTACGCCAGCCCCAACATTAAGCCCCATCGCAACGCCTAAGCCTANCGCTACCCCTCCNCCGTCCCCAACGCCGACNGTTTTTCCAACTTCAAGTCCTATCACGACGCCTACGTCCACCCCGGTCCCAACACCCACGCCCACACCGACGGCCACCCCGATTCCGACACCAATACCGACTCCAATATNTACCCCGACTTCGACGGCAACGCCTACTCCAACTTCCACTCCAGTACCTACACCCACTCCCAAACNCTTACCATTTCCCATCGACGTCCACCTGAGCAACGGTGGAGACGGCGAGTACTCCAAGCTTTGGGGGGAGTCTGGTGAACTCTGGGACCCGAAGAGCCGCCTTCCCGATTTCTCCTTTGCTGGGTACCACATGGGCGAAGACCCGATTCCGGACGTGCCGGTGAAGTTGAACGTGATGGAGTTTGGCGCCAAGGGCGATGGGGTAACGGATGATAGTGAAGCCTTTCTGAAGGCCATCGAAGCCATAGAAAACGGCGCCATTTACATCCCGCCTGGCNGGTACATCATTACCCAGGTGCTTGAGATTAACAAGAGCAACGTGGTGCTACGGGGCGCGGGAACCGACGCGACAGTGCTCTACTTCCCCAAACACCTCGGAGATGTAGTAGGCCCAGGCGATGCCCCGTTTGGCACACCATACTGGTCGTGGACAGGAGGATTCATAAAAATCGTTGGCAGGTCAACTCGCGATAAGCTGGCAAGCGTAGTTGAAGAGGCATCGCGAGGTGACAGTTCCTTAGAGCTTTTTAGGTTTGCGCCCAGGCTCGAATCGGGTCAAATGGTCTGGTTGCATCAAGATAACCCTGGGGATGGCTCTTACCTGAAACATTTGCATGCGGAGCAAATGATGGGAGGAAGTTATAAAGCTACGGACGTCGCCAGATTCACCTCTAGGGTTAAAGATGTTCAGGGCAGTACGATTGTGCTAGAAAGACCACTACGGACCGATGTTCGCCTGATATGGGGACCCGAAATCCACTATTATGCGCCCAGCGTGCGGGAAGTAGGGATAGAGAACTTAANCATGGAATTCCCGGAAGTGAAATACAGCGGGCATCACAAAGAACCGGGTTCCAACGGCATACAGGCCCAAGACACCGCCGANTGCTGGATCCGGAACTTGAAATTTCTAAACGCGGATAATGGCATACTTTTCAGGGAGACTCGCTTTTGCACTGTAAAAGATATTTATTTTGGCGCTTACGAAGGACGGGCAGTAGATGGTGGTTATTTAGGGATGATCGGGGGTCATCACGCGATGCAAACAGCCCGAGGAGCTGAAGACAACCTCTTCACCGGCTTTGAAGTTGATGCGCGGTTTGTCCACGACATTAGCGTAGCTCAGGGAGCAAGCGGCAACGTTTTCTCCAAAGGTAAAGGGATCGATCTAAACTTCGACCACCACAGAAGGGCGCCTTTCGAGAACCTTTTCACTGATATTGTTGCGGGAAAGGGCGACCGCATTTGGCTGAGTAGCGGANGGGGTGGAGACACGATACTCTCTCCCCACAGTGGAGNCCGTGAAACCTTCTGGAATATCCAAGCTGAAGCGTCAATCGACTGGCCTGCGCACACCTTTTACAGTGAGTCAAGTGTCTACCACGGCGACCAACCTTGGGGTCCTGACCAAATGAACCTTGTCGGCATCACAACGATTAAGGACGCGACNATGTCCCAAGAACGGAGATGGTTTGAAGCAATCGATCCGGATAAGCTGTTCCCTCAGGACCTACACCTTGCCCAGNTCGCCAGGCGTCTACGCAATCTCCGCTCCGTAACCGAGGGGACGGCCAATTAATTCTGGAATGGCGCTAACTAAGGCGTAGCCGTCGCCTCTGTAGCCAGAGCTTCCAAGGCTTGGCGGACGATCTGTTTTCGTATTTCCCGCTCTTCCTCGGGAGGGAGGTCCGAGTCGCCCAATAGGTTGACGATGCCCTGTCCACGGACGATGCGGTTGGAGCCCACCGCCTTCGCCACGGCGGTCATGGCGGTTACTTGGGCCACGGGAATACCGGCTTTTTCCAACTCGGTGGTGATCGCAGCGCCGCTGCGTGTGCTGGTCCCTCAAGTCGACGTCAAAATCACCGAATCGACTCCGGCTTCTATCAATCTGGCCGCCATCTCCCGGCCCATGCGCCGACTGTTTTCCAACGGGTTGCTGTTTCCGGTGGTCGACAGGAATTCCGGGTGCAGCTTCCCAACCAGGCCGTCCCGCTCCATCTGCCGCAACACGTCAACGGGCACCAACCGGTGGGGGTCTTGTTCCACCGGACGGTTGTCGTAACCGCCGTGAGCGACCTCGTACTCCCCGGCCCGCAATGACTCAATGTCCTCGATGGGATAAGCTCCCCAAACCTGGGCGAAGGCCCTGGGTATCCTGTCGGGGTTCCCTTTGGGGACTAGACCGCCGTCAGTGACTATGGCGACGGTCGCTCGGGACATGTCGGGCACCGGCGGCGGCGCTGGGACTGCATCTATTGATTTGATCGGCACCTCCGCCTCAAAAGCTTCGCCACGCATCTTGGATAGAAGCATGCCGGTCAGGCGGTGGGCGGCGGTGTTTTCGACGAATTCGGACCGGAGCTTGCCCTGGGAGAAATAACCTTCGTCAGCCGGGCGTCCGATGACTCCCTGGCCAACTAGTTTGTTTCCCAGACGTGCCATCTCCGCCAACACACCCCTCATCCGGGAAACATCGTCCCCCGAGTCCACGATGTAGATCGATTCACGGTAAAGGTCCACGCCGGGGTTCTCTCCGGACATGGCCGTGATGGCTGGAATGCCCAGGTTGTCTTGAACGGCGGCGCATACCGCTCCGGCGGCTGTCCCGTAACGCCCTGCCTGAAAACAAGGACCGGCCACCAGCAGTTCGGCTTGAGCTTCTTTTACTTGCTGAGTGACCATGGCGGTCACTTCTTGAACGTTCTCGGCAGCGTAGTTATCGCCGCATATTATGGTGGTGACCACATGGGACCCGTCACCCAAGACCTGTTCAAGCAGTCGTCCAGGACCCACCGTGCCGGGACGAATCTCCGGCGGTAAACCGGCCTGTTCCTCGCCGCCAACACCGCCGAAAAACTGATTCAAGTAGTGGACTACTCGCATTAGGTATCCTTTGCCGGGTGGAATACGTCCTTAGTAAATTATCGATTGCAGCCGGGACGCGCCCTGGTTGTTGGTTACTCCGCAGACGCTGACGCCCGGCAATTCCGTTAGATTTGCCAGCAAGGTCTCCACCTCCGGGTTGCCGGCGATGACCGTTTCGACGGCAGGGGCCGGCCAAGAGATGTCGGCGGCCTCACTTACATTGACCACGGCATCCACACCGGGGATGTTCATCAGCGCCGCCGACTCGGCCCGCCGGTCAGGGGCCGTGTCGCTGACCATGATCGCCGTCTTTACGCCCAGGTCCTCGCACAGCCGGGCCGTTTCGAACATGTCTGAATGGGGAGCGCCACCGGCATATTTGGTGATTATCACGCCATCGGCCTTAAATGTGTGCTTGACGATCTGGGCCGCGACCATGCAGTTTCGGTTGAGTTCATCCAGCTGTCCCGACGATGTCGTGGCGACGACCCCGGCGAAGGTAATCTCCTTCGCTTCATGAAGCCGGTACAGGTCCAGAATGATGGGATGGTTCTGGTGAAAGTAGGTGTCTAGCCCCCGGGCGCCCCAGGAATAGGAGACCACCACGGCTCCGTCCAGCCACTCGTTGGGGTGCAACGGCACTGGAAGCATTCCCCTGGTGTTGCCGCCGTACAGGATGTGCTCGTCAACCTCCGTTCCGTGCTGGTGGCCGTGGACCTGGCCGATGTAAGCCACTCTGGGCAGACCCTTCCGTCCGTCTTCACCCGCTCCGTTTAGATCGAAAACCTGGGTGCTGCCGGGAGTCTTGCCCTGGGCGGTCCGGGCCAGGTACACGGAGGCCTTTACCGAAGCTAGGCGCAGGGCGTTGAGGACGGAATGGCGTGCCACTTCGGGATGGGGGTGGGGTACCACGACCAGATGGCGCAGATTTCCGAAAGAGGAAGCTTGGGATGGCGGACCGCTCATCTCCAGTATCTTGGCGACCCCGCCACGCCGGGAAGTATACCCACGTTCTCCACCCGGCTGGCCGCCGTCCACCACGGCAACCGCGGTGCCTCGAAGAACGTGGGTCGTGCCCTGGCCGGCTGAGGCGATAGGGGTCAAGATGCCGGGGAAATCGGGTCCGGCGCCGGTTTCTTTAGCGCGAGGTTCCACAATGTCGAACACATAGCCGACCCGGCAGGGATCGCCGGGGCTTACGATCTCCAAGGCCACACTTTCTAGCCGCTGGTCCTCAAGGAGATATCGGCGCAGTTCTTCCAGATCGACCTGAAGGCGCGACCCATCCAGCAGGGTTTTTGGGCCGGCGAAAAACTCGGTGATGGGGTGATTTGCCAGTGTTAACGTCACGGAATTCCTTCTTTAAGGAAAAATTAAAAAAATCAGCCCGGTGCCGCATCCATCATACATGACTAGGAGCGATACCGGGCTGATTGATGTCCGTGGTTCGGGCGCCGTTCATTCGTGTGTGAATAATGTGCTAGGAAGGCGCGTGAACTAACGGTCCATCTTTTTAACTGTGTTGGCATTGGGGTCGTACTGATACCGGGTTAACTCGGTCAGTTTTTGAGACTCCAAGCGGACCACCAAGGCCCTTCCGCCGGTAATGTTACGGGTGTGGTGAATCTCTCCCGGAAGGAAGAACGCTACCTTACCGTTTTTCTGGACAAACCGGCCGGTCTCTTTGATTCGGGGACTGTCCACGCCTTCGCCCTTGTAGAACCAGCGCCACTTGGTCTGCTCGATGGCGCCATCGTAAACGCCGTAGACAACCCAAGCTGCTCCGTGGTCGTGAGGGAGGTTGTCTTGGTCTGGTTTCTGAACGGTGCACATCAATAGAAATCCGGGTTCCGGGCTGCCGGAGTCTTCATCAAAGTGGAGGTCGTACCGGCCGAACCCGCCTTCCTCGGGAAGGTTCAACTTTTCTTCCAACCAATCTGGGACATCCAGCAACACCTGCATGTGATCGGCCACGGCCTGAGCCTGTGCCAAAGGGTCCTTAGTGGAAGCGAAAATCTCTTTCACGTCGTCTACGAAAGCTTCCATGGTATAAGTCGCGGTTTGCGTCATCCCGAACCTCCTACGCCAGCGGCTAATGCTAAAGTCGGCGTTAATTGTGATGGACGACCGTCTCAGTGTCAACCTGGCGTTGGTCCGTATTTTCAACATGTTTCATGGTTCTCGGCGAGTCTGAGCGGCCACCATTGACGAGGGGACGCCGCAGTGGTAGATTCTCGGCAACAAGCAGCGTCAGATCTGTGGATGCGGTCCTCGCATTTCGCCGTAGGACGCTCAATCATCCGGTCCGGAAAAGGAGACTTCAAATGGCTCAACGAGTATGGGACTCTTTTCTCACCGAGCAAGACCAAGCCCACTTGGCGCTCACCTCACGCAAGCCCGTGGGGTTTGGCGAAAAGCCGGCCCTGCTGCTGGTGGACCTGTACCGGTGGGTCTACGGTGATGACCCCGAGCCGTTGCTGGAAGCGGTCAAGACCTGGCCGTCGAGTTGCGGTCTGGCGGCATGGGATGCTATTCCCCATATCCAGACACTGCTGCAGGCGACAAGGAACGCCGGTATTCCCGTGATCCACATGACCGGCCTCGACGGTTGCGGTGTAGAGGGTTGGAGCACACGCAAAGGAGACCGGCGGCCGGCTGACACCGACCCGGCCGCCGCCGACCGGCGAAGCCGCCAATATGACATCATCGATGAAGTTGCGCCCATAGACGGCGAAGCATTCCTGCGTAAGTCTTCTCCTAGCAGCTTCTGGGGTACTCCGTTGGCGGGACACCTGAACTACCTGGGAGTGGATACCCTCATCACGGTTGGAGAGAGCACCAGCGGCTGCGTCCGGGCCAGCGTGGTGGATGGTTGCACCAACCGGTACCGAATGATCGTGGTTGAGGAATGCGTGTTTGACCGCCATGAAGCCGCCCACGCCATCAACCTGTTCGACATGAACCAGAAATACGCCGACGTGCTGTCCCTGGCTGAGGTGCTGGAGTGGATCGCCGACTGGAAAGCCCGAAAGGACGAATC
>PAJQ01000024.1 GCA_002710215.1 Chloroflexota bacterium
CCTCGCCCAGTCCCTCCATGATGCTCTCGGTTATGCCTTCCCGGGCGATGGACATGGCCAGAGCATGACGCACCTTGCGTGCATTGTCCATGGACTTCTCGTCACCGTAGAAGCCGATCCAGGGTTTATCAATCTTGGGGCGTTCCAGCTTGGTGCCTTTTTGCGGGTGCACGGTCGACCAGTAGTTGCCGGCTATGAAAAGGGCAAGCTCCTGGCTGTATCCATTGTCCCGGTTAAGCTTGAACCCTTCCTTCTGTAGCCGGACTACATCCTTGAAGGCAAGCTCCCCGGCTATCTGGGCCTCGCCGGTTTCCAGCATAGCCACCCGAGCTGAGGTTTCGGGGATGTCTCGGAGGATCAAATCTTTGACCGAGGCAGTTTTTCTCCAGTGTTCCGGCAGGGCCTCGGCCGTAATGATCTCGCTCTTCCGCCATTCGACGAACGTGAAGGGACCGGTCCCGGTATAAACCTCTCGCATCCCCTCTTCGCCTAACTTATCGAAGACCTTCTTGGAGACTATCGCGGCGCTCTGGTAGAAGGGGCCGATATAGCGCAGGGGCATCGCCGAATACATCACGGTGAAGTTCATCCGGACGGTGAGGGGGTCCAGCGCCTCGACTAGCCCGATGAAGGGGGCGAAGTCGCCGGCCTGGCCGTGTATGCTATCTGGATTTTGGTTGGCGTTGGCATTGTTGTAGCTGAACGCCACGTCCTCTGCCGTCAACGAGCTCCCGTCGTGGAACTTGACGTCGTTCCGGAGCTTGAAGTCCATGTAGGCCAGGTCGTCAGCGATCGTCCAGGACTCGGCCAACATAGGGGTGTTCACGGGATCGATCGGTCCGCCGGGGCCAGCTTTCACCCCGGTGAGGGTCTCGAAGATACCGGAAAGATAGATGGTCTCGGCGCAGCCTGCGGTGCAAAACTTGGGGATGCCGGCGCCGCTGCGTAATGCTCGTGTGGCCACGGTCAGTACTCCTGACTGTTTCGCCTTGGCCACGGCCGCTGGAGCCTTGGTAGCCGCTGGCTGTGCGGCCGGTGCCTTGGTGGCAACCGGGGCTTTCGTCGCTGCAGGAGTGCTCACCACTCCAGAGTTCCCTTTGAATGCAGCATCTGGCTCAGCAGATCCACCGCAAGCGACGAGCGCACCTAGCGCAAAAAATAGTCCCGTTAGTAAAAGAAACCCAACCCGGTTTCGTACCATCTCCGTTCCTCCTAGTTCAAATAATCAACTAAGTTTGACAGTCTATAACCGCCCAGCCAGGTCCCTAGCTGAGCCAGCCACCATTTAATATGCCAAACAGGAATTTGTCAATGGCGGCATTGGTTCGTTTCACAGATCCGACGGTGGACCTTTCCTTGATTTTGGGACCTGGTGTCTATACGCTCCTTATTCCGGATCGGATGTCTTGTCTTCCCATTCCGACTGTGTTACAAGTGATTATATGGTGGACAACGATATTCGTAAAGATGGTTGTAGAGACGGCCAACGCTACAGGATAGCAGCTTATTTTGCTTTCGAGCATAGTCACTATCTTATTCGGATTCGCTGCGGGTTTCCCGGCAATAGCGACATCACCAAGCTTTTTAGTCGTTCGGATTCCACCGGCCAACACCGGAGTGTGGCCTAGCCATGGGACCGGTAATCGCCGTTAGCCTAAGGGCTGCTTTCGGTCTGTTGGTAGCGATGTTACTGGCGTTCGTCGGTTTCTTCGCCGGCTGGTTCTCGTCTCCTCCCGGTCCAAACCTACCGGCGCCCATGCTCATAGGCGGAGCGGGGCTGGGAGCCGCCGTTGGGGGACTCATAGGCTGGTTCAAGCCCGAGTCATCTGGATGGGTGAAATGGATAAACCTGGGATTGGTTCTATTTGGAGGTCTGGCAGGGGCATGGGCCGGTTGGCAGTTGGGGCCGATCATTTATCCGGAAGGGCTGTACCGGCCCGGGGGATCAATCTACAATGCTCCTCCTTTTTATGTTTCCATAATGGGCGCTAGCATCGGGGCCAACTTACTTGCCCTGTTTTTTTACACTTTCAGGCTGTGGCGGTTCCGAGAAGTTTAACCGGGAAAGCCCCACTTCCGCTTTTTCCGCCTTCGGATACAATCCTCCAAGCCTAAGATGTCAGTTCCATCGCATATTCATCGTCGAATGATTAAAGTAGATCTGTTGTCGATCGTTTCCCTCTTCTTCCCGGTCGAAAGGCCGCCACGTTATGTCTCCCCGATGGTATACTCTCTGTGTTAATCCGGACCTGTATTCCGGATATTCCCTTCGCTTCCGATACACAAGGCTTGACCGGCCGTCCCTTGAAGCCCCAACTGAAACCCTGAAATTAAAGAGACCATTAGCTTAAATAAACACAACCGGGGAGGAGCATTGTGCGAACTGTAGACGCGATCGCTGAGATTCTGAAACGGGAAGGGGTTGAATACCTTAGTTGTTTTCCCACCACTCCAATGATTGAAGCCGCGGCGCAAGCCGGCATCCGTCCCATCATCTGCCGCCAGGAGCGAGTGGGAGTTGGCATTGCCGACGGTTTTAGCCGCGTGACCAACGGTGAGCGCATGGGCGTTTTCGCCATGCAGTACGGTCCGGGCGCCGAAAACGCCTACTCAGGTGTAGCGACCTCGTACTCGGACTCGACTCCGGTTCTGTTCTTGCCCCTAGGACACCCCACGGAACGGCAAGGGATTCTTCCTCATTTCGATTCAATGCGGAACTACGACGGCGTTAACAAGTACATCGAACAGGTTAATCTACCCCACCGGACCTCCCAAGTGATGCGCCGCGCCTTCGCCGCTCTCCGCCAAGGCAGGCCGGGGCCGGTAATGGTGGAGATACCCGCCGATATCGCTTTGCAGGACGTTTCTGAGGAAGACTTCTTCTACCAGCCCAGCAAACCGGTGCTGGCTCAAGGGAACCCCCAAGACGTGGAAGCGGCAGCACAGGCCTTGTGCCAAGCCAGGTACCCGGTGATTCATGCCGGACAAGGGGTGTTGTACGCTGGCGCCACGGACCAGCTTGTGGAATTGGCGGAGTTGCTCCAAGTTCCGGTAATGACCACCTTATTGGGTAAGAGCGGCTTCCCGGAGGTGCATCCATTGGCTCTGGGTAGCGGGTCTGGAGTGATGTCCGGCCCGCTGTACCATTTCATGGGCCGGGCGGACTTGGTGTTCGGCATCGGTTGCAGTTTCACCAAGCACGGCATGTCCATGAACATACCGCCCGGCAAGAAGATGATTCAAGCCACCAACGATCCACGGGATATCAACAAGGACTACAACATCGACTTCCCCATCGTAGGCGACGCCAAATTAGTCCTGGGACAGATGATCGAGGCCTGCCGGGAGATCGTGGGTAGCAGCCGGGAAACCGGCGATTCCGTAACTAACGAGATAAAGTCGGAAAGGGACGCCTGGTTGAACGAGTGGCGCCCCAAGCTGTCCAACGCTGAAACGCCCATCAATCCCTACAGAATCATCTGGGATTTCATGCAAGCTGTACCGCCGGAAGAGGCCATCGTCACCCACGACTCCGGCAGCCCCCGGGACCAAATCACGCCGTTCTACCGGTCTAACGGCCCCCGGACGTATCTGGGATGGGGCAAGTCCCACGGCCTGGGAACCGGGTTGGGACTGACCATCGGCGCCAAGCTGGCCGAGCCCGGCAAGGTGTGCATCAACTTCATGGGAGACGCCGCATTCGGCATGGTCGGCCTGGACTTCGAGACTGCTGTCCGGTCAAATATACCAATCATCACTGTGGTGCTGAACAATTCAACCATGGCCGTTGAGACCACGGCCATGGCCGACTCCCACCGGCTGTACAACACCAGAGACCTGGGCGGCGACTACGCCGACATGGGCCGGGCCATGGGAGGCTATGCCGAGCGTATCGAAGACCCGGCACACATAATCCAGGCTTTCCAGCGAGCCCGCCGAGTGACGGAAGACGAGGGCAAGGCGGTGTTGTTGGAGTTCATCACCAGTGCTGAAACCGAGAAGTCCCACGGGAGGGCATTCTAAAGCTGTCAGCTATCAGCGTTCAGCCGCCAGCAACCAAGACGCGGTTCATCCCTTGTCGGTAAAGGGATCGAGGGGCGAGGGGTCTGACGGCCTAAAGCTGACCTCTGATAGCTAAATCAAAGGAGCGAAATTATGGCGCAACGATCCAAGTATCTGTTCATCGCCAGCATGGATGTCGAGGCTTCAAAGGAGGCCTTGTTCCATGACGTATACAACACCGAGCATTGCCCCATGCTGTCTCAAGTCCCGGGGGTCGTATCGATAGCCCGATTTGAGACCCAACCCCTAACCATGTCCATGGGCGGCGAAACCCGGACCATCGTGGCTGAGAACGAACCGAATTTCCAAGCCATGTATGAGCTGGAAAGCCCTGAAGTGCTCACCAGCGAGGCCTGGGCAGACGCAGTAGAACGTGGCCGGTGGCCGGAGCACGTTCGGCCCTATACCAAAAACCGGCGTCACGTTCTTTTGAAGCTTACATACCCCGAGTCCTGACGCCGGAATCAACAAAAGGTCCTCCGGTTTTGGGATTTGACCGGAAGTTTTCGTACCTGTAGGGGCACGGCATGCCGTGCCCCTACAGTTCGCCATAACCTAGCCGCAAAGGGATATTACAGGTATGCCCGCAAAAGCCTTGGATGGGGTAAAGGTCCTAGACCTCACCCATCATATCGCCGGACCTTGGTGCACCAAGCTGCTGGCCGACTACGGGGCCGACGTTCTCAAAGTGGAGAGGCCCGAGGGTGACCCGGCCCGGGGCATGCCACCTTTCTATCACGACGAGATAGACCAGGACAAGAGCCTGCTGTTTCTTTACCTGAATACCTGCAAACGTGGCATAACATTAAACCTGAAGACCCTCCAGGGCCGCCGGATGTTCCGAGAATTGCTCCAGGACGTTGACTTGCTGGTGGAAAATTTTTCGCCCCGAGTCATGGCTTCCTTGGACCTGGATTTTGAGTCTCTCCTTGAACTGAACCCCAGTTTGGTCATGGTGTCCATCTCCAACTTCGGCCAGACCGGCCCATACCGGGACTACCGGGCAGCCGATATCGTGGAATACGCCATGGGCGGGTTGATGTATATCTTCGGCAACTACGACCGGGAGCCTTTGAAGCACGCTTTGCACCAGGCTCAGTTCAAGGGAGGCACCGACGCCGCCTCCGCTGCCTTGATGGCCTTATACCATCAACGGCTCACCGGCCAGGGCCAGCACGTAGACGTCTCCATTCAAGAAGCTATGGCGTCGGGACTGCGCGACGTGGTGGACAACTACACCTACACCGGGGCCATCCGGCGCCGTCAACCGAACCACAGCGGCGACCTCACCCGGTTGAGAGCCACCTCAGACGGTTACATACTGCCCAATCCGGGCATCGGCGCCAGGGACAACTGGCAAGCCACCGTCGAGTTCCTGGAAGTTCCCG
The DNA here is from genome assembly GCA_002710215.1 of Chloroflexota bacterium. Classification (GTDB taxonomy): domain Bacteria; phylum Chloroflexota; class Dehalococcoidia; order Lucifugimonadales; family UBA3495; genus UBA11650. Next base: position 5,451 of record PAJQ01000024.1, read on the forward strand.
AGTTGGACGATGAGAGATTCAGCAGTCCCTCGGCCCGGCTGGCCAACGCCGAGGAATTGGGCCGGATCCTTGATGAGACCTTCCAGACCAAAAACAAGTCCAACATGTTCTTCGCCGCCCACGACAAGCGGTTCATATATGGGATTGTCCAATCGCCGGAAGAGGTGCTGGCCGACCCCCAATTTGCAGCGCGGGGGTATTTTGTGGACATTGAACATCCGGCTACCGGCACGGTGAAGTACCCCGGCCCGCCCTTCCTGATGTCCGGCACACCATGGGGACCGGCAAAACCGGCGCCATTATTGGGGCAGGACAACCAGGAGGTTTTCGGAGAGCGTCTGGGCTATACCAACGACGAGATGTCCCGGCTGCGGTCTATCGGAGTGATATGACATCTGGAATATCGAATGGAGATAACGTGAATCTGGCCGGTCCGTTGGCCGGCGTGCGGATCATCGAGATGGGACAGCTCATCGCCATCCCCTGGGCCATGAAGATGCTGGCCGACATGGGAGCCCAGGTCATCCGCCTGGAATCATGCCAGAGATTAGAGAGCTACCGTGGCGACGCTCTCTACAAAAACGAAACCGAAGGAGAGTTCTGGAACCGGGGGGCCAATTTCTACGAGCATAACCGGAATAAGCTGGGCATCACCCTGGACTTGACCAATGCGGCCGGCATGGAAATATTGAAGGAGCTGGTCTCGGTCAGCGATGTGTTCGCGGAGAATTTCACACCCCGGGCCATCAGAAATTTCCATCTGGAGTACGAAGACCTGCGCCGCGTAAAGCCGGACATCGTTATGGTGTCGTCCACGGGCTACGGTTTCACCGGTCCATGGGCCAACTTCGGGGCCACCGGTCCGGCCACCGAGGGGGCGTCGGGCCTGGTTTACATGACCGGTTACGCCGATGGACCCCCGGTGCTGCCCGAGATTCCCTATACCGACTACACGGCCGCCGAGCAAACGGTGTTCGCGGTGATGACGGCCTTGATGCACCGCCTCCGCACCGGTCAGGGCCAGTTTGTCGACATATCCCAAACCCAAGCCGCCAGCGCGACCGTACCCGAGGCCCTCCTGGACTTCGCCGCCAACGGAAGGACAGAGCCCCGGATTGGCAACGGAGATTCGGGTATGGCGCCCCACGGGTGCTACCCATGTCTTGGCGACGACCGCTGGATCACCATAGCCGTGAACAACGACGAACAATGGCGAGCGTTTTGCGGGGTGATAGACCAGCCCAGTTGGTCCGAGGACCGGCGGTTCAAAGATAGCCTTAACCGTTGGCGTCACCGGGTGGAGTTGGACGAACTCATCGGCCAGGTCACTTCTGGATGGGACGCTCATAAATTGATGCAAGAATTGCAGGCCGCGGGGGTAGCAGCCGGGGCGGTGTTGGACAGCAAGGACCTTTTGTTCAACCCACACCTGTTAGAGCGCGGGTTCTTCGAGGTGGTGGCCCACCACCCAAGCACTGGAATTCCGCCCCTTCCCTACGTGGGCCGCCCCTGGAAAATGTCGCTCACGCCGCCGGTCCCGGCGAAAGCCGGTCCTATAATGGGAGAGCACAACCAGTTGGTCTTGTCCGAGTTGTTGGGTCGTAGCGCAGCGGATTTAGCGTCGCTTGAAGAGGCGGGTGTGATTGGGTACGCGCCCACCAACCCCCGCCCGGTAAGCCGCCCCTCTTTGGATGAACAGGTACGGCAAGGCCGGATGCAGCGGTACGAGACAGACTTCCGGGAGCAGGTGGCCCGGGTCTTCCCGCCGCCGAACGATACCTAACGGTCAGCGATCGGCGTTCACGTACCCGGTCTTGCTGAAAGCTGACCGCTGACGGCTATGCTCCCCGATTCGTCTCGAAAGCGGTTATCTTGTCTTCGTCTCGCAGAGTCAGGCCAATGTCGTCCAATCCGTTCAGAAGGGCGTCACGGCGTGCCGGGTCTAGCTCAAACTCCAAGACGATTTCCTCGTCGTCGTCCCAGATGCGCTGGGCCACCAAATCCACGTTGAGTTTAAACCCCGGATTTTCTTTGGCCTTGTCTAATATTTTGCGGACGGTTTCCTCGGGCAACCTTACCGGCAGCAGACCGTTCTGCATGCTGTTGTTATAGAAGATGTCTGCAAAGCTGGGGGCGATCACGCACCGGATGCCGTAGTTATGCAACGCCCAGGGCGCGTGCTCCCTGGAGGATCCACACCCGAAATTCCGTCCCGCCACCAGTACGGTAGCGTTCTTGTACTCAGGAACGTTGAGGATGAAGTCTGGATTGGGGCTACCGTCCTCGTTGTATCGCCAGGCGGCGAAAAGGGCGTCCTCAAATCCGGAGCGTTCGATGCTCTTAAGATACACCGCCGGTATGATCTGGTCCGTATCCACGTTCACCCGGTCCAAGGGAGCTACCACACCGTTTAGTTTCACAAAGGGCTCCATCTCGTGTCTGTCCTCCTCGGAACATTATCTAGACATCATCATAATGGGCGATGGACTCTACAACCTTGCCATCATCCCCGAATATCATCACTTCAGCCGCCTCCCGGTTCAACTCGGACCGCAGAGACCGGTAGCGGATGACAATACTTTTCTCCCCAACTAGAACCGTCTGGGTTTCAAACCTCAACTCGGGAAACCGGTTCAGAGCTTTACGCCAATACTCACGAACGTTGCCTTTGCCTTTTAGCGTTCCCGTTGGCTCGTTCATCGTCGCCGGAATGAACGGACTGGTCATTTGAAAATCCTCGGAGTAGTGAGAGAGTATTTCTTCGAGGTCATGGGCGTTCCAAGCTCTCTCCCACTCCTTGGCGAACTCTTGCGCGAAATGTTTGTCAATCATACCGGTGTCAACTTATCTGCCGCCTTCAACGCTTTGGGTACATCGAGAAGCTGGGCCGGCGTGTTGCATTACAGATTACCAATCCCTAATATCCACGAAATGACCGGCGATGGCCGCCGCCGCCGCCATCTGAGGGCTTACCAAGTGGGTGCGGCCGCCCTTGCCTTGGCGTCCTTCAAAGTTGCGGTTGGAGGTGGAGGCGCAGCGCTCTCCGGGTTCAAGGGTATCCGGGTTCATGCCGAGGCACATCGAGCAACCCGCTACCCGCCAGTCCAGCCCGGCGTCGATGAAGATCTGGTCCAGACCCTCTTCCTCGGCCTGCTTTTTGATTAAAGCCGACCCCGGCACCACCATGGCATAGACACCGTCGCTTACCGTGCGTCCTTTTACGACCTCGGCGGCGTTACGCAGGTCTTCAATACGGGAGTTGGTGCATGCGCCAATGAACACCCGGTCGATCTTGATGTCTTGAATCGGGGTGTGGGGCTCCAAGCCCATGTAGCTCAACGCCCTCTCGGCTGACTCTTGGTCTTCCGGCTGAGCGAAGGAGGCCGGGTCGGGAACCTCTCCGGTAACCGGCGCCACCATGCCCGGATTGGTCCCCCAAGTCACTACCGGGGTCAACTGGGAGGCGTCGATCTCCACGACCGTGTCATAGGTTGCTCCAGGGTCTGTAGCCAAAGTCCGCCACTTCTCGACGGCGGCGTCGAAATCGGCCCCTTGAGGCGCGAATCTTCTCCCCCGCAGATACTCGAAAGTGGTGTCGTCGGGGGCAATCATCCCGGCCCGAGCGCCACCCTCGATACTCATGTTGCACACCGTCATGCGCCCATCCATGGACATGGAACGTATCGCCTCGCCGGTGTACTCGATGACGTGGCCAACACCACCCTGAATCCCGATCTGGCCGATGATGTTCAGGATCAGGTCCTTGGGGCTGACGCCGAAGGGCAGCGGCCCGTTGACCCGGACTTCCATGGTCTTTGGCTTAAATTGGCGCAACGTTTGGGTAGCCAGCACGTGCTCCACTTCAGTCGTGCCGATGCCTATGGCCAAAGCCCCCAAGGCCCCGTGGGTGGAGGTGTGGCTGTCGCCGCAAACAACAGTCTTCCCCGGTTGGGTATATCCCAGGTCCGGACCGATTATGTGAACGATGCCCTGGAGCGGGTCGAACCGGTCGTATAGGGTAACCCCGAACTCCTCGCAGTTGGCGGACAGGGCTTCCAGTTGCTTCTTGGATGTCTCATCGGTGACCGGCAGGGACAAGTCCCAGGTAGGCGTATTGTGATCGGCAGTGGCAATGGTCAGATCGGTGCGGCGTACTTTGCGCCCAGCCATGCGCAGGCCGGCGAACGCTTGGGCCGAGGTCACTTCATGCACCAGATGCAGGTCTATATATATGATGCTGGCCTGCTCTGGCTCGTCATGCACCACGTGGGCATCCCAGATTTTCTCGAACATGGTTTTGGGAGGCATATCGGGTCCTTACCTTAAAATTAGCCACAGAGACACGGAGGGCACGGAAGCAAGGCCGTAACTCCGCGTTTCCCGGTCTTTGTGGCCTCGATTCGTTGGCGACTCATTATAGCACCGCTTTTGGGCTTGGGACGGCGGCGGGGAGCGGCCTTGTAGCAAATGACTTGGTGTAGAAGGACAGGTTTGATGATAAACTGGCAGTTGCCTCCGGAGATCTGTCAGGCCAATGACGAAACCAGATTCCCGGATTTAACCGCCAATCCTTACACCTTAGATGGAGGAAACAGAACATGCCCTCGTCCGAGGCAATCGTGCTCCCAACGACGGTACGTCCCAAAAAATACCGGTTGCGACTACAGCCCGACTTTAGCAATTTCACCTTCCAGGGCGAAGAAACCGTAGATGTCGAGGTGGTTGAATCCACCGTTGAGATAGTCTTGAACGCGGCGGACCTGGAGATTGCCTCCGCTGTCCTCCGACGCAACGGCGGGTCGTCCGATGCTACCAACATTGCTTTGGACGAGTCCCGGCAAACCGCGACGCTAACCTTTGCCGAACCGATTCCTGCAGGAGACGCCAGTCTAGAAATATCGTTCACCGGCGAGCTGAACGACAAGCTGCACGGGTTCTATCGCAGCGAATACACCGCTCCTGATGGCGAAACCCGTTACCTGGCGACGACCCAGTTTGAGGCCACCGACGCCCGCCGGGCCTTCCCCTGCTGGGACGAGCCCGCCCATAAAGCGAGTTTCGATCTTACGCTGGTGATCCCGTCCGACCTGGTCGCCGTCTCCAACAATCCAGTGGTGGAAGAGGTGGCGGTTGACGGAGGGTTAATGTCCCTCCGATTCGGCGAAACCCCCGTTATGTCAACCTATCTGCTGGCCTTCGTGATAGGAGACCTGGTGGCCATCCATCAGCAAGCCAACGAGCGTACCAACGTCGGTATCTACACCACCCGGGGCAAAGAGGACCAGGGCCGGTTCGCTCTGGACACCTCAGTGAAACTACTAGGCTTCTTCAACGACTACTTCGGCATTCCCTATCCTTTAGAGAAACTTGACCACATCGCCATCCCCGACTTCGCCGCCGGCGCCATGGAGAATTGGGGAGCGATTACCTACCGGGAAACCGCCCTGTTGGTCGATGCGGAAAACTCGTCGGCCGGCACCCGGCAGCGGGTGGCCGAAGTCGTCGCCCACGAGATGGCCCACATGTGGTTCGGCGACTTGGTAACCATGGAATGGTGGGACGACCTGTGGCTTAACGAAAGCTTTGCCTCCTGGATGGGGACGAAAGCCGTCGACTGGCTGTTCCCCGAGTGGCAGATGTGGACCCAGTTCGTGAACATGGACACAACCCGGGCACTAAGCCTGGACGGGTTGAAAAACTCCCATCCCATCGAGCAAGAAGTGAAGGATCCGGCGGAAGTCAGCCAACTCTTCGACGCCATCAGCTATTCCAAGGGCGCCTCGGTGATCCGGATGCTCGAACAGTTCTTAGGCCCCGAAGTGTTCCGCCAGGGCCTTTCCCAGTATCTTTCGGCCCATCAATACGGGAACGCCCGCACTGCGGACCTGTGGTCGGCCCTGGAAGCGGCGTCGGGCCAGCCGGTTACCTCCATCATGAACTCTTGGACCAATCAGATGGGGTATCCGGTGCTGCGAATTGAATCCAACCGAACTTCGGAAGATCTGGAGCTAACTCTGTACCAGGAACGCTTCGTCTATGACCGGCTTCTTGATGGTGACGAACAGGAGCCCGAAGTGTGGCGGGTACCCGTGGCGGTTTCATCGGGAGGCGGAGAGCCAACCTCCACCGTAATGGATGGACGCCAGGCAAGCATAAGGGTTCCCGCCGCTGGAACAGCCGCCGGGGACCCGTGGTTCAAGATTAACCCCGGCCAAACCGGCTTCTTCCGGGTCAATTATTCCGCGGAGGGCTGGGAAAAGTTGGTACCAGCGATTCAGTCGCTAGAACTGTCAGCCACCGACCGGCTAGGGATTCAGAACGATGCTTACGCTCTTTCCCGGGCGGGTTTGCTGCCGGTTACCCAGTTCCTGTCCATGGCCTACGCTTACACCAACGAGAACGACGCCTCGGTGTGGGCCGATCTGGCCAGCAATCTAAGGGACGTGGAAGTACTGCTGTACAACGAGCCGATATACGGAGCATTCCAGGGATTCGGACAGGACCTTTTCCGTCCGGCGGCGAACCGGTCGGGGTGGGACCCGCGTCCCGGCGAAGGCCACATGGACGCTTTGTTGCGCAGCACCGTTCTCAGCCAGGCGGGCAATTACGGCGACACGGAGGTTCTGGCCCAGGCGAAGGACCGGTTCCTCAGATACCTGGAGGAGCCCGAGTCATTGCACCCGGACCTGCGCGGCGTGGCGTTCAGCTTGGCCGGCCAGACCGGAGACCGGACGACCTACGATCAACTATTGGAGCTGGAAATAAACGCCACTCTTCAAGAGGAAAAGATCAGGCTGCTCATGGCCCTGACCCGTTTCAACCAACCGGAGCTCCTTCAAGAAACTCTGGAGCGTTCAATCTCCAACGACGTTAGGTCTCAGGACACGATCACCATGGTGACCGGCGTGGCGGCTAACCTTAAAGGCCGGGACCTGGCCTGGAAGTTCGTTAAGGACAATTGGCCGGAGTTCGACCGGCGGTACGGCGGCGGCGGATTTGGGTTGATGCGCCTGGTTTCCGTTAGCGGCCACTTCACCGACGAGGAAAACCTGGCGGACGTGGAAAAGTTTTTCCAGGAACATCCGGTGGCGGCGGCGGAGAGAACCATCCGGCAATCTCTGGAACGCATGCGCCTGAATATCAAGTGGCTGGAGCGTAACAGCACCGAACTGGCTAACTGGTTCGGCGGGTGATTGTGTTACAATTCATTACGAATCGCCTAACTTCGATTGGAATAATTGGACGGTATGCCCCGCATAGATAAACTGAAATCGTTGCTCGGTGAGCGCATTCTGGTGATTGACGGCGCGGTAGGAACCGCGATTCAGGCTCTTAACCTGGGACCCGAGGACTTCGGCGGCCCCGAGTTCGAAGGCTGTAATGAGTACTTGGTTATAACACGGCCGGACCTGGTCGCCGGGATACACCAGAGCTACTTGGACGCCGGGGCGGACATTCTGGAAACCGACACCTTCGGCGCCACCGCCGTGGTATTGGCGGAGTACGATCTGGCTCACGAGGCCCGCCGCATCAACCGGGAAGCCGCCCAGATCGCCCGGGGATTGGCCGACGCAGCCAGCACTGAAGAGAAACCCCGGTTCGTCGCCGGGTCAATGGGCCCCACCACCAAGTCGATCTCTGTCACCGGAGGGATCAATTTCGAAGAGTTGGCCGAGTCCTACCGCGAGCAAGCCATTGGGCTTATCGAAGGCGGCGCGGACCTCCTTCTTCTGGAAACCAGCCAGGACACGATAAACGTCAAGGCCGGCTTGGACGGAATCACCCAAGCTTCCATTGAACTTGGGCAGGACATACCTGTAGCGGTCCAGGGCACGGTAGAGGCCATGGGGACCCTGCTGGCCGGTCAGGACGCCGAGGCCTTCTACACCTCCCTGGCCCATCGGGACCTGGTATGGATCGGCCTGAATTGCGCCACCGGTCCCGATTTCATGACCGACCACATTCGGACGCTATCCTCGTTGGCCCGATTCCCGGTGGCCTGCGTCCCCAACGCCGGTCTGCCCGACGAGGATGGACACTACAACGAAACCCCTGAAATGATGGCGGCCACTGTCACTCGATTCCTGGACGCCGGATGGCTTAACTTGGTGGGTGGCTGTTGCGGCACCGTTCCCGAACATATCCGCCTACTCTCCGAGGCCGCCGCGGACCGGCCGCCTCGCCAACTGGTGGAATCCAGCGAATCCCGGGTGTCCGGGATTGATGCGCTAATCATCGATGAGGATACCAGGCCGGTCATCGTAGGAGAGCGCACCAACGTTCTGGGCAGCAGGCGTTTCCGCCGGCTAATCGCCCAAGAATCCTTCGAGGAAGCCGCCGAAGTAGGGCGGCGCCAGGCCCGCAACGGCGCCCATATCCTTGACGTGTGCCTGCAAGATCCGGACCGGGACGAACACGCGGATATGACCCGTTTCCTGGACCACCTCACCAAGAAGATTAAGACCCCGGTGATGATTGACTCCACCGATCACGAAGTCATCGAATTGGCCCTGAAACGGCTTCAAGGAAAGTCGATCATCAACTCAGTGAATCTGGAAGACGGCGAGGCCCGTTTCCAGGCCGTGATCCCCTTGGCCCGCCGGTACGGGGCGGCGCTGGTGGTGGGGTGCATCGACGAAGACAAGGAGCAGGCTCAAGCAATCACACGCCAACGTAAGCTGGAGATCGCTCTAAGGTCGGCCCAGATATTAACCGAGAAATACCAGGTGCAGATAGAAGATATTTATTTCGACCCCTTGGTCTTCCCCACCGGCACCGGCGATCAGAACTACGTCGGCTCAGGCGTCGAGACCATTGAGGGTGTACGCCTTATCAAAGAAGCCCTGCCTCAGGCGAAAACCGTTCTGGGCATCTCCAACGTGTCCTTCGGGTTGCCGCCGGCGGGGCGCGAAGTGCTCAATTCAGTGTTTCTGTACCATTGCGTGCAGGCCGGTCTGGACATGGCTATCGTCAACTCCGAGCTGCTACAACGGTACACCTCCATCCCCGAGGAAGAGCGGAGGCTGTCCGAGGACCTGATATGGAACCGGGGCGACGACCCTATCGCCGCTTTCGCCGCCCACTTCAGAGACAAAGCCCCCAAGGCGTCGGAAGAAGAACGGCGCAGCCTCCCGTTGGACGAGCGGTTGTCCCTGGCTGTCATCGAGGGCACCAAAGAAGGCCTAGCCGAAGACTTGGATGAGGCGCTGCTGGAAAGCGCTCCCCTGGACATTATCAATGGGCCCCTAATGGCCGGCATGGCGGAGGTGGGCCGCCAGTTCAACGCCAACGAATTGATCGTCGCCGAAGTGCTTCAGTCCGCCGAATCCATGAAGTTCGCGGTAGGCCGCTTGGAAACGCACATGGACCGGCTAGACAGCGCCGTCCGGGGCAAAGTAGTCCTGGCCACGGTCAAGGGCGACGTTCACGACATCGGCAAAAACCTGGTAGACATCATTCTGTCCAACAACGGCTACGAAGTGATCAACCTGGGCATCAAGGTGCCGCCTCAGGACCTTGTATCCGCCTACCAGCAGCACCATCCCGACATCATTGGATTGTCGGGGCTGCTGGTTAAGTCGGCTCAAATGATGGTTGAGACCGTCGGGGACCTCCGTCAGGCCCAAGTGGACTGCCCCATCCTGGTGGGCGGCGCCGCTCTTTCCAGACGGTTTACCCGCCTGCGCATCGCCCCCGAGTACGGTGGCCTGGTGGCCTACGCCGGCGACGCCATGACCGGGCTGGCCTTGGCGAACACCATCCAAGAGGCGGACGAGCGGCAGAAGTTGGTTGAAGCCCTTGCCGTCGAGACCGAAGAGTTGCTGCAAGCGGATACGGCACGTCAAAGCGCTAACAGCGACGCCGAGACCTCCACGGTGGCTCCGGCCCAAGTCCGTCACGACTTCGACGTGCCCAATCCTCCAGATCTGAAACTTCACGTTCTGAAGGATTACGACCTGGACGAGATCTTCCCGTACATCAACCCCCAGATGCTCTACGTGCGACACCTAGGTTTCAAGGGACGATTCGCCGACGCTCTGGCCTCCGGAGACCCGTCGGCCGTCGAACTGAGCGAGTCAGTGAAACGGGTGGAAGACCTTGTACTGGCTTATCCCGATATCACTGCCCAAGCAGTGTTCAAGTTCTTTCCATGCCAGTCCGATGTGCAAAACCTTAACTTCTACTCCCCCGACGGCGCCAACGTGTTAGAAACCATACACTTCGGCCGCCAGTCCCAACGGGACGGGCTTTGTTTGGCTGACTACGTGGCGCCGATCGGCGGCCCCATGGACTACGTAGCCATGTTCGTGACGTCCATCGGTCCCGGGGTCCGAGAACTGGCCGAACGATGGATGGCCGAAGGACAATATCTTAACTCCCACATACTTCAGGCCCTGGCTTTGGAAGGGGCCGAGGGATTCGCCGAACTTCTGCATCAGCAGATACGGCAGATGTGGGGCTTTGGCGACTCTCCAGAAGTGACCCACCAGGACTTGTTCCGCACCCAGTACCGGGGCCGCCGATACTCTTTCGGCTACCCGGCCTGTCCCCGCTTGGAAGACCAGGAGCAGCTTTTCCGCCTATTGGAGGTTTCCAACAATCTCCCTGTAGAACTGACGGAAGGATTCATGATGGATCCGGAATCTTCCGTTTCGGCGATGGTTTTCCACCATCCCGACGCCACCTATTTCACTCTCACCGAGCAGGATATCGAAAAGCTGGAGCGAGAAGCGGCCGCTAGTTAGCCCCGGCTGGATGGGTTTGGTTAAGCCCAAGTTTGTAATTTATATTTACTCGACTTTGATTAAGGTGCCGATATGCGCATAGTAATGATCCACGCGCTGGCGGAGTCCATCCCGCCGGTTAGGCTGGCTTTTCAGGATGTGTTCCCTGAAGCCGAAGTGATCAACCTGTTGGACGAAGGGCTGTTCATCGATTTCTAAGACAAGCTGACGCCCAAGCTCCGGCGGCGGATGAGCGAGTTGATCTGCTATTCCGAGGAGCACGGGGCCGATGCTATTGGTCTGGCCTGCTCGGTATACGCCCCGGTGGTGGAAAGCGCGCGGGAACTGGTCGACGTACCGGTTTTTTCGTCCTACGGACCGGTTATGGCGGAAGCGGTGGAAAAGGGCCCCAGGGTCGGGATAATCGCGTCCGTCCCGGCTACGCTTCGTGATTCAGAGTACTACCTGCTGAAGGCCGCCGAAGAAAAAAGCTTATCCATCGAACCCAAGCTCTGCCTGGCCGAGGATCTGATACCGGTGCTGCGAAAGGAAGGGGAGTCCGGATTTTCCCGCCGCATCGCCGAAGAGGTCACCAAGCTGGAGCCCGACGTCGACTCGGTGCTCCTCAGCCAGTTTTCCATGGCCACCGCCCTGTCCCATGTCAGCGGTATTGCCAAAGTGCCAGTCCTCTCGGCGCCTCACAGCAGCGCCCTCGCTTTCAAAAAACTGCTTTCCTTGGCGGCATAACCGGCTGCCAGTACTCCCCTAGCAGCATCTAAGACCTCAGCTCCTCATCTAAATTATCGCGGCCCACTAAATTGCCCTCGCCTATGTCGTTTCCGCTATCAGAGTCCGAATTCCTGCTGCTAATTACTAATCAGTCCGCCTGCGTGTTGAGCGTGGCACACGCATCTAAAGGCGTATCATTGAAACAGTAGTCTCGTAACTGGAGGAAGCGTGGAGCCGATCAACCAGATTGCCGCCGGGCTGGGGATTAAAGAAGAACACCTCATCCCATTTGGCCGGTATAAAGCCAAGATATCCATGGAAGCTTTGAACGACGCTCCCTCTCAGGAGCGGCGGGGCAAACTCGTTGTGGTCACCGGAATGACCCCCACTCCGGCCGGGGAAGGCAAGACCACCACTGCCATCGGCCTCACCCAAGGCATGGGCCGGTTGGGACACCGGGCGGTGGTCAACCTAAGAGAGCCTTCTCTGGGGCCCATATTCGGAATCAAAGGCGGCGGCACCGGCGGCGGCAAGTCCCGAGTGGTGCCGGAGGAGGAGATCAACATCCACTTTACCGGAGACGCCCACGCCGTCTCCTCGGCTCACAACCTGCTGGCCGCCTTGGTCGACAACGCTGTCTATCGAAACGAGGCGTCCGACATGGACGCCACCGGCATCGAATGGTCTAGGGTTACCGACGCGTCGGACCGGTCCCTACGAAACATAGTTGCCGGATTGGGGGGCAGCGGTAACAGCCCGCTGCGGGAGACCCGGTTCGACTTTGTAGCGGCGTCGGAAATCATGGCCGCCCTGGCTCTGTCCACCGGACTGGAAGACCTGCGGTCCCGCATATCCCGGATTGTTGTCGGCACCTCCCGTGGCGGTGAGCCGGTTTCCGTGGAGAAGCTAGGAGTCACCGGCGCCTTGATGACCCTGCTGCGTCAGGCCATTGTCCCTAACATGGTGCAGACCCTGGAAGGTCAGCCCGCCTTCGTCCACACCGGTCCCTTCGGCAACATCGCCCACGGATGCAGCTCCGTTGTAGCCGACCAGTTGGGGCTGGCCTTCGCCGACTATGTGATAACGGAAGCCGGCTTCGGGTCGGACCTTGGGTTCGAGAAATTCATGCACATCAAAGCGCGGCAAAGCGGCCTGCTGCCCAGCGCCGTGGTCCTGGTCGCTTCAGTACGAGCCCTGCGATGGCACGGCGGGTCGACTCGACGGGAATTGAACCAACCCAACATAGACGCAGTGGTCTCCGGCGGCGCCAACTTGGCCCACCACGTCGGCATCGTCCGGTCATTTGGGCTACCGGTGGTGGTGGCGATCAACAACTTCGACGGCGACGGGGCAGACGAACTGAAAGCTGCCAAAGAGACCGCCCTGGAAGCGGGGGCGATAGATGCCGTGGAATGCTCCGGTTTCGCCAACGGCGGGGAGGGCGGGGGAGCCCTGGCCGAAGCAGTCGTCCGGGCGGCCGCTGCCACTGGGAACGATTCGCCCATCCAGTACGCCTATCCTCTGGACGCCACGGTGCGGGAAAAAGTCCTTGCCCTGGCGCAAGGGATTTACGGCGCCGACGACGTTAGTTGGACCGCGGACGCCCGGCGCAAATTGCGCTACTTCGAGTCCCAAGGATGGGGTTCGCTGCCCATCTGCATGGCCAAGACCCACCTGTCCATCTCCCACGACCCAACCCGGCGGGGAAGCCCCTCTGGCTACACTTTCCCGATATCCGACATCCGGGTGTCGGTGGGCGCCGGGTTCCTGTACACCATGGCCGGCCGCATCGAGACCCTGCCCGGCCTCCCCAGCCGCCCGCGCGCCCTGGACATGGACGTCACCTCATCAGGAGAAGTAGCCGGCTTAGGCTGACGGCTGGTAGCTGGCACGTTTTTAATCCGAAACCAGGAGGTGCGGACGCACCCCCATTGCTAACCTTCCACATTCGAGGGGGAAGGGATTTGTTCTCTCCTCCTCGACGGGGGAAGGTTAGGATGGGGGTGAAGTTTTGTGCGCCACTTTCACTCGGATGGCGTGCTTGTAGCTGAATTGTGCTATATTTGCTGCCACTTTCCCGAACCAAACATGAAGGAGCAAACAATGATCTACGACTATCGTGTCTACACATTCAAGCCTGGAAAGGTCCCGGAATACATGGCGGCGGTGGAAGATCTGTCCATCGGAATCCGGGCCAAGTACGGGATCAAGCTGGCCGGCTGGTACTACAGCGACATCGGAGATTTGAACCAGGTGGTGCACATCTGGGGCTACCGGGACCATGCCCACTTTGAAGAGGCCAAGGCCCAGGTCGCCAAAGACCCCGACTGGACCGGCAAGTACCTACCCAGGGTCGCCGGCCTTTTGGAATCCCAAAAAACCTACCTCATGCTCTCCCCCGACTTCGCCCCACAACCGGCGTAATTCCACATCTCTTCATATCGCTGTCGGCGTTCAGACATTTAGCTGAACGCTGACAGCTGACCCCTAATTATGGCATCCTCGCGCCTGGATATCCCAAACAGCCTCAACCTTGCCATCTCTCACCCCAATAAAGCGGTCCCAGCGGCTGACGGTGGCGTCTTGCTGGGAGGGAATCAGGGTGAGTTGGTCGCCGGGGGTTAGCTGGATGCCGGAGTCCAGGTGGAGGATTACGTGGTCTGGGTCCATGGACTCCACGGTTACTCCTGGGAGGTCTTCCACTTCCGGAAGGCCGCGCAGGGTGCTGACGGCTTTCTGGCCGGCGTCGGCCACAGCAACTCCAGGGCGGGGTGTGCTGATGACGGTGGTTAGGACTTTTCCCGAATAGTGGAAGTCGGTCATGTAGCCGTAGCCGGTCTCCATCACCAGGTAGCTGCCGCCTTGAACTTCCGTCACGCCGGGTATCTCTCCGGCCACGTCGTAGCTCCAGGTCTCCCCGGTGGACACGATGTCTACGGGTATCCCAGCCGCCACAATGGCGTCTTTCATGTCGATGACGTTCTGAATCACCCGGTAGCCTTCGGTAACCCGGTCTTCCCGTTCGGGCATGTCGGGGATTGTCTGGTGGGACATGATGCCTTTGAAGGTCAACCCTGGCAAAGCGTCGATGGCCTTGGCCAGGGTGACCCCCTGTTCCATCTCCTGCACGCCGCAACGCCGCAGTCCCGTCTCTAACTCGATCACCACCCCCAGGTCAACTCCCTGGGCGGCCGCTGTTTTGGACAGGTCCCGGGCGTTATCGGCGTTGTCGCAGGCCACCAGCATCTCGGCCTGCCGGGCCAGCGAGCACAACCGGTCGATCTTCAATGGGGCCGCGACCTCGCTGGTGATGAATACGCTGGGTATCCCGCCATGGACCATCACCTCGGCCTCGGAGACTTTGGCCGAGCAGACCCCACCGATAGTCCCGCCCCGGCGGATCTGCCGGTGGGCCAGTGCCGGGGTTTTATGGTTCTTGCTGTGGGGGCGCAGTTTACTATCTCGGCCCTCGTAGTAGCCGGCCATAACGTCCATGTTGTGGTCCAGGGCATCCATGTCCAAAATTAGACACGGCGTCTCCAAATCCTCGACAGGTGTTCCAGGCATTGGGCGGTATTGTTGTTCCATGATCTCTCCTCGTAGCTATCAGCGTTCAGCCATTGGATTCCTGACGGCTGAAAGCTGACCGCTGACTGCTCAGATTTAATCGAATCTTCCCCGGCCGGCGATGGGCCAGAAGCCTTCCAGCTTGTCGCCGCGCACCGCTCTAACATAGTCGTATTGGTTGAAACAAAGGCCCAGATTGAAGGGGACCAGCCAGGCTTTGTCACCCGACTTCATGTTTTGGGCCGGGCCGCTTTGCAACTCCAGAACACCGTGCTCGGCGCTGAAGCGAACGGCTTGGGCTCCGGTGACTCCCTCCAGCACGGCCAAACCCCGGTCTGGTCCCGTGGCTTTGTGGCCGGCGTCTAACACCGCCGACCCACCGGTGGGACGGCTGATGACCGCCGCCAGGACCTTGGCCGCCGGACTGAACTCGGGGCGCATGCGGCAGTAGAGGTGGTCCATCAACGGATATGAACCCGCTTGGACTTCGGTTATTCCCGCCATCCCGGCCGCGACGTCGTAGTTGTGGGTGCCCCCCACGCTGACCACCGAGACAGGCAGTCCATCTTTTTCGATAATCTCCCGGGACTCGAGCACATGCTGGAGCACGCGCCACGATATGGCGTCCCGCTCCTGCCGGTCAGGGAATTCACCTGCTTCGCCGCTGGATGAAGGCAACGGAGCGATGGCCATGATGCCGTCGAACCTCAGTCCCGGGGAGTTGGCAACGGCCCTTGCCAGCTCCAATGCTTCGTCCCCGGGGGAGACGCCACAACGTCCCAATCCAACGTCCAACTCGACGAGGACGCCTAGGGTGACGCCTTGAGCCGTGGCCGCCTGGGATAGGTCGGAGACGTTTTGCGGATTGTCCACCGCCACCCCGATGCGGTTCGACCCGGCCAGAGCGCAAAGCCGCCTGATCTTGGCACGAGTTACGATCTGGCTGGCCACCAGAATGTCAGCGATACCGGCGTCGCTGAACACCTCCGCCTCGCCCACGCTGGTCACGCTGATACCCCCCACGTTGTTGCCAGCTCGCAACTGCCGGTGGGCGATCTTGGGAGTTTGGTGCCCGGTAACGTGGGGGCGAACTTTTGCGCCGGATTGGTTGAACCTGCCATGCAAAATCTCGATGTTCCGGTCCATGACGTCCAAGTCCACCACCAACGCCGGGGTGTCCAGGTCCATCACCGGGGTTCCCGTGGGCTGAAAAACTGGCCGCTCCATGGAGCCCTCCCTTATTCCCGTTAAACCGCTGCTGACCGTTCGGCGATGATGAATTTATGTCAACCGCCGGATTCAGAGTTCCTGAAGAATACCATAAATGTAGCTTCGGAACAGCCTCGGATCGCCGGTGATGGACGGGCAAGCAGTTCCATTCTCGTCGAGCCTCGAACCCGTTTTCCGATTGCAATTCCTTCCTGCCGATGACACAATGACTAGCGCCGCTGGAGTATCCCGCCAGCGGCGCCCCAATCCAGGAGGAGTTTTTGACCACCGAATCTTCCAATAACGGCTCGCTGCCCGGATTGCTGGAAGGCGTCCGGGTCATCGACCTCACCCACTACATCTCCGGTCCCTACTGCACCAAGTTGATGGCCACCTTGGGCGCCGAGGTTATCAAGATCGAACGCCCCGGCTCCGGAGATCCCATACGCCGATTTGGCCCCTTCGCCGAGGCCCTCACCCCAGCCCCTATCCCTCAAGACGAGGGGTCGACAGTGGCCGGGGCATGGTTCCTATACCTGAACACGTCCAAGAAAAGCCTGACTTTGGACCTTCATTCCGACGCCGGCAAAGACATCCTCCGAAGTCTGGTGTCCTCCGCCCAGATCGTCGTGGAAAATTTCGCTCCGGAAACCATGGACAAGCTGGGCCTGGGGTACTCAGACCTAGAAAAACTGAATCCCAGTCTTGTTATGACGTCAATCTCCAACTACGGACAGACCGGTCCCTACCGCGATTGGAAGGCCACCGAGCTCAACCTATACGCCGCGGGCGGATTGATGTACATCACCGGTGAACCGGACTCCGAGCCCCTGAAGGAGGGTGCGCCCCTGGCTCAACTGGGGGCCGGCCAGACCGCCTTCGTAGCAACCATGGGCGCCTTGATGCACGCGGAAGACACTGGTCATGGACAGCACATCGACCTGTCCATCGCCGATTATGCCACCAACATCCTGGAAAACGCGATGATGCAGTACAGTTACTCGGGAGAGGAGTACACCAGAGTGGGGAACCGGGGCTACGGACGGGCGGCTTGGGGGATCTATCCCTGCCAGGACGGCTACGTGGGTATCATCTCCGGCCCAGACACCCGTTGGCCCGAGATTGCCGGGATCATGGAAAGGGAAGAGTTGTCCGACCCCCGGTTCGCTTCCAGAAACGGACGATTGATGAACGCCGACGAGGTCGACGCGCTGATGCTTCCCTGGCTGCTGGACCACGACAAGGTGGACATTTTCAAAGCAGGCCAAGAGGCCGGACTGGGATTCGGGTTCGTCGCCACCATGGAAGACATCTTGGAAATGGAACAGCTCACCGCTCGGAATTACTTCGTGGAACTGGACCATGGCGCCGCCGGTACGTTCAAGTACCCCGGAGCGCCGATAAGGACGACATCCTCGACCTCCTCTCAATCCCCTCCTTCGCAAGGAGGGGAGGAAAGTGCTTCCCCCCTTACAAAGGGGGGAGCACACGGGGGTCGTCCGCAGGGCTCGGCGCAAGACCACTGGGTTTACCGGAGAGCCCCACATCTGGGAGAGCACAAGGAGGAGATATTGGGGGTTGCGCTAGGACATCCAGCCGCCGAGATCGCCCGTCTTCGTGACCAGGGAGTCATCTAGTTGACCAACAACAATAACACCAACAGCGCAGACTCCAACCAGCCCCTCAAGAACTATCGTGTCCTGGACCTGTCCCGCATCTGGGCTGGACCCTACTGCACCAAGCTGATGGCGGACATGGGCGCGGAGATTATCAAGATGGAGTCGCTGAGCGTCTACGATTCCAATCGCGGCCCCATCAACCCGGCCAGAGGCATCGCCGCCTACCCCGATGGCGAACCCGGTGACGAGCCCTGGAACCGCAATGGATGGTTCAATTGCCTGCACTTGAGCAAGTACGGCATCACCCTGGAACTGACGTCGGAAACGGGCCGTAATGTCTTCGATCAACTGGTGTCCATCAGCGATGTGGTGATCGAAAACTTCCGGCAAGGAAGTCTGGAACGTCTTGGGTACAGCTACGAGACGCTGCGCCGCCTCCGCCCCGACCTGATCTACGTCTCCATGCCCGCTTTCGGGAACAGCGGCCCTTGGCAGAAATACCTGGCCTACGGCATCGGCCAGGAGCAGCTATCGGGAATGGCCCACATGACAGGATACAGAGGCGAGGGTCCGATGAAGTCGGGCATCAACCACGGAGATCCCATTACCGGATCTCACGCCGCCGGAGTGCTGCTGGCCGCCCTACGATACCGGAAGCGCACCGGCAAGGGAATGTACATCGACGTGTCCCAGCAGGAATCGGCGGTGTCGTTGATCGGGGCCGATGTGCTGGCCTACCAGTTGACCGGAGAGGAACCACAGCGCCGCGGCAACCGTTCGCCCTACTTCGCGCCCCATAATAGCTATCGCTGCGCCGGAGAGGACCGTTGGGTGGCCATCGCGGTCACCAATGATGAAGAGTGGCGGCAGTTGGCCCAGTTGGTGGGCGGTTCGGAACTGTCAGCCGACCCCCGTTTTGCCACTTTGGCCGGCCGGCTGGAAAATGAGGACCAACTGGACGACCTAATCTCCGGATGGACGGTTGACAAAAAAGCCTACGACCTCTGCCACCTGCTGCAGCGGGAGGGCGTGCCGGCCAGTCCGGTAATGGGCGGGCCGGACTTGTTGGCCGACCCCCACTATGCGGCCAGGGGCACCTTCGTTCGCGTCAACCATGAGCAGGTAGGCGAAAAGACCTACCCCGGCATTCCTTGGAAGATGTCGGCAACCCCGGGAAAAGCGCGATGGGCGTCCCCGACATTGGGCCAACACAACCGCCAGATATACGGCGAGCTGCTGGCCATGCCAACCGACGACATCACTGCCCTAGAAGAGCAGGGTATAATCGGCACCATACCTACAGGATCGAGAATCATTTAACCAGAATCTGAGTGCTAACGGCTGATAGCTGAAAGCTTAAAAAGTGAGGTTCCAATATGGCCGACGAAGCCTTATACGAAATCAGAGACGGCATAGCCTACATCACCATGAACCGGCCGGAGAAGCTTAACGCAATCGACCCGGAGATGCGGCAGATTCTTTGGGACTCTTTTCAAGACGTGAAGAACAACCCGGAAGTCCGATGCGCCATCGTTACCGGAAACGGCCGGGCTTTCTCCACGGGCCACGACCTGGTAGCGATGGCCAATGCCCGGGCCAACGAAGGCCCCAGCACCGGCGACCTTTACGTTGTCCAGGCCAATATCTGGAAACCCATCATCGCCGCCATCAACGGCATCTGCCTGGCTCAGGGTTGCGGCATCGCGCTGGGCAGCGATATCCGGGTCGCCTCCACCGAGGCTCAGTTCGGCTGGCCCCAGGCCAAGCGGGGAATATCATCGGTCAGCGGACCGGCCCTGCTTTCCCAGGTGGTGCCGCGCAACATTGCCTTTGAATTCTTGTTCACCGGTGACTTCGTGGACGCCCAACGAGCGCTGGATCTGATGCTGGTCAATCACGTTGTGCCACCGGAAGAGGTCATGCCCAAGGCGGAAGAGTTAGCCCGTAAGATTATCGCCAACGCTCCATTGTCCCTGGCCGCCATCAAAGAAGCCTCGATCAAGGGGTCTGAGATGGGGTTGGAAGAGCGGGTGGGCTACGCTCAGAAGAAGCGGGACGAGGTATTGCAAAGCGAGGACGCCAAAGAAGGGGTCAAGGCCTTCGCTGAGAAGCGCGCTCCTGTTTGGACGGGACGGTAAGTCCTGAATCTCGAAAAATTCACTGACAATCGGGCGTTGATTAATCAACCGGCGCCCGGCTAGCATTGGCCCGTGCTTGAGCATCTAAAAACTCATTTCGGCTTCGACCGCTTCCTGCCCCTGCAGGAAGAGATAATCGACCGGGTTCTTTCCAAGGAAGACGCCCTTGTCCTGATGCCCACCGGCGGCGGCAAATCGCTGTGCTATCAATTGCCGGCGGTGCTCTTCAGCGGGGTCACGGTGGTCGTCTCGCCCCTCATCGCCCTGATGAAGGACCAAGTTGACGGCCTCAGGGCTCATGGGATCGCCGCCGGATTCATCAACAGCTCATTGACCGCCGCCCAGATCTCCCGGGTCCAACAGATGGCCCGGGATGGCGCCCTCAAGATCCTCTACGTGGCTCCGGAGAGGCTGGCTTCGCCTGAGTTTCAGGATTTCTTGCGCAGCGTCGAACTTAGCCTGTTCGCCATTGACGAGGCCCATTGCATATCGGAGTGGGGCCACGAGTTTCGCCCGGAATACCGCAACCTGAAAACGCTGCGCCGTGATTTCCCCGAAGTGCCCATCGTCGCCCTTACCGCCACGGCCACCGAACAGGTGCGCCGGGACATCGTTAACCAACTCGGCCTAGGGCAGGCGCAGGTATTCATCTCCAGCTTCAACCGCGCCAATCTCAGCTATGCGGTCCAACCGAAGCGAAATTCCTTCAATCGTCTCCTGGAACTCTTGAACAAGCACAAGAACGAGCCGGTCATCATCTACCGGTTTTCCCGCGATAACACCGAAGAACTGGTGGAAGACCTGGCCGCGGAAGGATTCAATGCCCTGCCATACCATGCCGGGCTCGATAGGGAACTCCGCCGGGATACACAGGAAAAGTTCATCCGTGACGAGGTTCCAATAATCGTGGCGACCATCGCTTTCGGCATGGGCATCGACAAGCCCGACGTTCGCTTGGTGGTTCACTACGAGTTACCCAAAACCCTTGAAGGCTACTACCAGGAAACCGGACGAGCCGGGCGTGACGGCCTACCCAGCGACTGCGTTCTTTTCTACTCCCATCAGGACAGATTGAAGCAAGAATATTTCATCCGCCAGATCGGAGATCAAGCCGAGCGGGAGAACGCCGAAAAGAAGCTTGCTCAGGTGATTGAGTTCGCTGAGCTTTGGACTTGCCGCCGCAAATATCTGATCGAGTACTTGGGTGAAGGATGGAGCGAATCGACGTGCGATGGTTGCGATATCTGCCTGACTCCCAGAGAGACGTGTGACGCCACCGAAATATCCCAAAAAATCCTTTCGGCGGTCGTCCGCACCGGTAACCGCTTTGGAGCCCGCCACATCGTTGACGTGCTTTTGGGGAAAGTATCCAAACAAGTCGTCCGTTATGGCCACGACGAGTTGACGGTATTTGGAATTTCACAAGGCCTCTCGTCTGAAGAAGTCTTGCATTGGATCGGCGCCCTGCTAGAAAAGGGCATGTTGGAGAAAGACAAGGGGAAATACCCAACCCTTGCTACCACAAAAGACGGGTGGGAGTTCCTAAACAGCGGCAGCCGGCTACAACTTACGGCGCCGAAGCGCGATGCCGAGGGTTCCATTGGTGAGCGAAACCTCAGTGAAGAAAGCACCTCTAACCCGGAGTTGTTCGAGGTGTTACGCACTCTTCGTAAACGGATCGCGGACGATCGGGCGGTGCCCCCCTACGTCATCTTCAGCAACTCCGCCCTCTTGGCCATGGCCGGATCCGTTCCCCGCACCCGTGAGGACTTTGCTAAGATCTCCGGCGTGGGAAGGGTAAAACTGGAGCAATTCAGCGGTTCATTTTTGGAAGTGATAATCGAGTACGCCCATGCCAACGGGATACCAGAAAAAGAGATTGCGGTCCAGCCGCTATATCGTCCCAGAGAAAGGAACCGCCGGAGCAACCGGGCCAGCTCTACCCTTAACGAAACCAAGGAACTTATTAGGTGCAAAATGTCGCTGTTCGAGATAGCAAAACGCCGAGGCCTGACCGAGAACACGATCGTCAACCATGTAGTGCGACTCGTGGATGGCGGTGAACACTTGGACATAGACCACTTGATGCCATCGCCGGAGCGGGTGTCCAAGATCGAAGCCTCGTTTCTGCAAACCGAGGGAGTGCTGCTGACACCGGTGCGGGAATTGTTGGGAGAGGACTACTCGTACGAGGAGTTGGCGCTGGTGCGGATCGGGATGAGAAAGAAGGACTCCTAGGCCGGGGCCAGATGGGCTCGGCCTCTTCATCTGGGTCGATTGGGCCGATTTTCGGCGGCTCCGGGGAGGCGCCGAGAAACTGGATGCCGTCGTTGTTGACGTAGAAAGCCTGGCGGCCCTCCACGTATTTACTGCCCCTCATCTTGTATATGCGCAGGGGCCGCAGGTCGGACGCCACCAACCTCTCCACTTCCAGGTAAATCACCACGTCGGCCATGGCAAGCTCGGGCAGGTCTAGGTCGCGGGGAAGGGAATACTCCCCGACCAAGAGCCCCAGGCAGTTGTTCTCTACCAGTTGGGCGCTGAGGGTACCGAGGAATCGCCACAGTTGGCCCCGGTTGGGAGAAACGTCGCTGATCGCCCGGAAGCTGTCTATCGCCGCCACCCCGACCTTGTGATCTTGGATCCGGCTCACGATGGAGTTAAGCAACCGGAGCAAAGTATCGCCTTCTATGTCGGTGTCCAGCTCTAGGACATCCAGGGCATCAAAAACACCGGTCGGCCCCAAGAAGCTAAGCCCGCTGTATTGAGAACGCATCTTAGAAAGGGGCTGATGGGTGGTAGTTACTAACATGGCGTTTCCACTCTCTAGGGCCGCTTGGGCCAGCAAATGGAAAGCCAATATGGACTTGCCCGAGCCAGGAACCCCGGCGAGAACCACCAGGGATTGGGCCGGCAGGCCTCCCCCAATATCCGGTCCATCCAGTCGAGACCGGTGCTCACCCTGGCAGCGGGAAATTCTTCCATAGGTCCTCCGGTGGCAAGATTGGTCGCCGGAATTGGTTATCATCGACGGGACAGCGCCGCTTGAGCCCAGTATAGCAAGGGTGCCGTTGGGGTCAGGTCACGGGGCCGAAGGAGATTTGACGAAGAATTATTCCGTTTAAAGGGCCAAGGGAGAGTCACGCCGAGAATCTTCTTCGTCGTGTCCTGACTTAGTGACGTTCGTGGTGAGTATTTTTACCCGTTCTTGGTAAGCGTTATTTCCCGTCCGGGGTTCGGCAAGCTCATAACGACCCTCGTGTGAAGGGCCCTTCGACAGGCTCGGGCGAACGGGAGATAATCGATCCGGGCGGTTTAGGCTAAAGGCTCAGCGCGTCGGCCAACCGGCGGCGGTGGAATTGTGGGTCGCCCAGGTAGTGGTAGAGGGTCCGAGACGCAGTAGTGTGCAGGGTCAATCCATATTCGGTCACACTGCCCACCCCGGCGTGGACTTCGTGGGCGAAATTGCATGCTTGGTAGTAAGCGGCGCTGCCGACGGCCTTCGCCAGATGGATGCTATCCGCCGCCGGTTTGCCGGAGTCAAGTTTCCAGAGGGTTTCGTATGTGGTCCACCGGGCGGCGTCCAGTTGGTTGACCAGGTTGATGATGTGATCCTCTACCCGCTGGAACCGTCCGATCGGCCTGCCAAACTGAATCCTGGTGCGGCTGTAGCCCACCGACATTTCGTAGACCGACTGACACGCCCCCACCTGATAAGCGCACATGACGGGAATCGTCCGGGCAATGGCCCGCTGAAGAGCACCCCATCCCCCGGCGAATGAGGACCCGGCCAGACTGTTCTGGTCCACGGAAACATCGTTCAGCTTGACTTCGGCCAGATTCCAAGCGAAGCCAGGCAGAGACCGAATCTCCACCCCATTGGCGGTGACCGGGACGATAACCAGACCCACTTCGTTTGTCTCTTCAGAGCGTGCGGTGCATAGAAGATGGGTAGCCGAAACAGCGTCGAAAACGTAGACCTTGGTTCCATCCAACCGTAACCCGCCGCCGTTCTGGCGGGCCGTCAACCGAACGTCCTCTTCGGCCCAGCTATAATTCGCCTCGGTCATCGCCGGCACCAAGATGCGCTCGCCCCGGGCCAAAGCGGGTAACCACTCCTGCTTCTGCTCTTCGGTACCGCCCTCCAGTATCGCCGACGCCGCCAGAACGCAGGACGAAAGGTGGGGACCCGGAACCGGGCCACGGCCCAATTCCTCGAACAATACTCCGGCGTCGGTGAAGGAACCGCCTTCTCCGCCGTATTCCTGGGGAATAGCGATGCCCAGCCATCCGGTGGCGACCAATCGTTGCCAAGGCTCCGCCGTTACGGGCTGCTCCTCCGCCGCCATCTCCAGCAGAGTTTCTTTCGGATACTCCACCTGGATAAAACCGCGCACCGCGGTCTTTAACATTTCCTGTTCTTCAGTAAGGGCCAAGTCCATGATTACTCCCTTTGGTCGCGCGGTCAGCCGTCAGCGCTTGGTTCTTTCCTGATAGCTGAAAGCTGATGGCTGATGGTTCCTATGCCAATGCACCGGCCTGTTCCCGGACTTCCCGGCCAATTCCGATACGCCGGGCCATGATTAGCTTCTGAATGTCTGCCGTTCCGCCAGGATGAATGGCGACGATGGCCGACCTTTGGTGGGCTTCCATGTGCCCGTCGGCGGCGCCCCATTGGGGATCATAGGTCAGGGCGGAAGGGCCCAGAATATCCAGGATCGATTGGGACATGCGGAGGCCGGACATCTTCCGCCAATAAGACGCCTGTGGACCCTCATAGGTTATCTCGGCCTTACTGTGGCGCATCCAATAATTTCTCAGGTTGAACAATCGGGCGATCTCGGCTTCTACGTAGATGTCGATCAGCTTGTCGCGAACGTCTGGGTCCTTGGTCAACGGTTGGCCGTTTCGCTGGTTCTCGCGGCAATATTCGAAGAGGTGGTCGACCAGCCAGTTTCGGGCGATGCGGCCACCGGTGCCGTGCTCCAATTCCAAGTGGGTGGTCGCGACTTTCCATCCCTCGTTTTCGCCGCCGATCAGGTTGAAAGCCGGAACCCGGACGTTGTCGAAGAACACCGTGTTCTTTACTCCCGAGCCGGCTCCCGACTCGCCTCCGGAAATCAATAGCTCCATAGGTTGAATGGTAATCCCGGGAAGGGTCGCGGGAATCATGAACCAACCCAGGTTTTGGTGGCGGGGCGCCTCGTTGTCGGTGCAGGTGATGGTCCACATATAGTCGCAGCCCAAAGAGCTGCCTACGTATATCTTCTGGCCGTTGATGACGTAATCATCACCGTCCCGCTCGGCGGACATCTTGGCGTTTGCCAGGTCCGATCCCGCTTCGGGTTCGGTGAGCAGTTGCCAGGTGCGGACTTCGCCCCGGAAGATTGGCGGCAAGAAGGTCTGTTTCTGCTCCTCCGTCCCCCATACCATGATGGAGGCCCCGCCCAGCCTTCCCCCCGAGTCGTAATAAGGCGGAACGGTGAGACCGTAGGAGTCAACCTCTTCCTCGATGACCACCGCGTGATCCAGGGAAAGACCGCCGCCGCCGTACTCTTCGGGGGCCGTGGCCCACAGCCAACCCTTCTCACCCAGCTTACGCCCCAAGCCTCGGCGCAGTTGGTACTGCTCTTCGGTTATGTTGATCGAGTCCGGTGGATGAGCGATATCGGGAGATACGTTCTCTGCAAGCCACCCCCGTACTTCCTGCCGGAACTCTTCCTGTTCAGGGGTGTAGGTAGGTTCGAAGTCCATGGTTTGCCTCCGGTTGGATGAGTTATCAGGTTTCAACTATCAGCCGCGAACGACGGCAGGAAATCGAGGTACGGAAACCAATTCCGGGTATGGATTATGCCGGAATCAGTCGAGGGAAACAAGCCGACTAATCGGTGTAAAACTCCTCGCGCAGCTCCTCCTGTGAGATAAATCTGGAAGCTTGCCGGAAGATCGCTTGAAGAGTCCCGACATCTAGATCCCGGTGCCTAGGTATGGTTAGGGTTTGCACCGCCATCTCAGGGGCCACTCATCGAAGCTTCACGTGGGAACCCCGTTGAGAATGTACTCGGAACCCCATTCGGAGCAAGATATCCACGACGGCATCGCCGGAAAGCCTCCTAAGCCTGGGCACCGGCGGGTTCCAATTCTATCGTAACCAGAATGGCCGGGTCTGCCACCAAACCGAAATCGGCCGAATCCTCGTTTTCCAGGTGCAAAGCAACTGCCTCTTGGAGGTTGACCAGCGTCTCGTCCAAGGTCTTGCCTTGGGTTACAACCGCGATTTCCACACACTCGGCAAGGTAAAATTTCTTACCTTTACGAACATGGGCCTTGACGGTCCGTTGCAATGCCATGGCTCACCTATTCCAGAGTTTACGCAATGCTCGTGGGTTATGTTGCATTGTACATGAGGGTCAAGCGATTAAACTATTGGCTACGTAACGCCCTTCCCGGCAGAGCACCGGTGTGCTGTCCTTTGTCCACCACTAGCTTTCCGTTGACCACCACGTAATCAATACCTTCTGGGTACTGTTTTGGCTGCTCGAAGGTGGACTTCGCCTGGACCCGGTCTGGGTCGAAGACGACTATATCCGCCTTCATACCGTCACGCAGGACGCCCCGGTCGCTCAGTCCTAGACGTTGGGCCGGGATGGCGGTCATCTTACGCACGGCTTCTTCCAAGAGCAGCAGTCCTTCCTCCCGAACGAACTGGCCCAAAACATAGGGGAAGGTCCCGTAGCTTCTGGGGTTGGGCATGTCTCCGGTGAGCAGCCCGTCGGACCCCACCATGTGGGCTGGGTGACGGACTATGGTACGTATGTTGTCCGGATTTCCCGTGCGGGCCACGAAGGCAGCGTCCAGGTTTTCCTCAATCAAGAGGTCGCAGATAGCGTCCACCATTTTCTTGCCCTTGGCCTGGGCCAGGTCAACCAGCGACCGGCCCTCCCACTCCTTGTTCTTGGCCGACCCGATGTGGCTGAAGATGTAGTAGTCCAGCGACAGGCCCCACATGGGGTTGACCGATTCGCCGATCTCTTCCCTGACCCTCCGGTCTTGGATCCTCTGCAACAACACTTCCGGCCCCCCGGCATGCACCCAGTAAGGAAGCAGGGAGTGAACCACGGTACTGGCGGCGGCGTAGGGATACTGGTCGAATGTAACGTCGATTCCCGAGTCGCGGCCCTCATCCACCAAGTCGATCATCCGCTGCCCCATGCCATCCACCGGGCTGTGATAGTGGGATAAATGCACCGGAGCGCCACTGCGACGGCCAATCTCGATGGCTTCCTTAAATGGGTCTAGCAGCCGGTCCCCAAGGCTATACCTGGCGTGGGTCATGTAAAATCCGCCTAGCTCGCTCACCACTTGCGCAACCGCCGCCAGTTCGTTGGTATCGCTGTAGGCTCCTGGAGGATACGTCAATCCAGTGGAGAAGCCGAAAGCGCCGTCCCGCATCCCTTGGCGGGCCAACTCCTGCATCCGGGCCAGCTCGGGCTCCGTAGGCAACCGGTCCTCCCATCCCATCGCCTCTACCCGGATAGAAGCGTGGGGGACAAAGTAGACCACGTTACAGGCCACCCGGTTGTCCAGAAGGTCCAAAAACTCTTTGACGGTACCCCACCGAACATTTGGGGGCGGCTTGCCGTTGACCGCCGCCAAGTAGGTCAGCAGGTGCTCCAGATTGGCCGGCGACGTGGGAGCATAGGAAAGGCCGTCCATCCCCAGGGCCTCGGTGGTTACGCCCTGGCGCATCTTGGCGTCATGCTTGGGATTGTTGAGCAACATCAAGTCCGAATGGGAGTGCATGTCGATGAATCCAGGGCAGACCACGGACCCGCCGGCGTCAATCACCTCGGCCGCTTCCACCGCGGAGGTATCGCCACGGATGATCTGGACAGTATCGCCGGAGACGGCAACGCCGGCCCGGAACCAGGTCTGTCCAGTCCCGTCTACTACCCGGCCGTTTTTTATCAGAAGGTCGAACATGGGCATCTCCTTGTCTCCAGCGGATCTATCGGGCCGCCGTCATTAACTGAGTTTAGCAATGCAGGTATATATCCCGATGAATATACCTAGGGCATACTCCTCTTGCAAGCGGCATTAGGCGGGGCTAATATTGGGAAACCCAGCGTTCCGCCGCATTCGGGCCGCGGGTCACGAAATAACATTTAGATCTGCCCGGAGGAACCATGCCCGAAGAATCGATTAACGGCTATCGAATGTACTATGAGGTCCAGGGTGACGGACCGCCTCTGGTGATGATTCACGGCGGCCTGGGCGGTGGCGAGGGCTCGGCGTCCATGGTGCAGCATCACGCCGGAGTTTTCTCCGGCGATTACTGGTTTATCTGCTACGACCGCAGGGCCGCCGGAAAGTCGGAAATTCCAGCCGGTGGGTATGACTTGCCCAATCAGGTCCAAGACCTGCGCGCTTTGCTGGACCGGCTGGAAGTGACCCACGCCCACGTTCTGGGTTCGTCCGCCGGCGGACCGATAGCGATGCGGTTCGCGTTGGACTATCCGGAGATGGTCGACTCTCTGTTGCTGATCAACACTATGTCATACAACAGCCGGCCGGAGGTGCAGGCCCGCCAAAACGAACTCGACGCCCTTCTGTCAAACGAGGCGGCCCAGGGCCGGACCGCCGCTGTGGAGCAAGCACTAGAGGCACGGCAGCCTACCCTACGCCAAGACAACCCTGTCCAATTCTCGAAACTGAGCCAGATCAACCTGGAGCGTTTCGACGGCATCATTATGTCGATCCGGGCTTATCTGGACATCGGCGAAAGCATTGAGTCCCGGTTGGCGGAAATCAACATGCCCACCATGATTGTCCACGGCGACGCCGATACCACGATTCCAGTTGAATGCGGCATCCAACTGCATCAATGCATACCCCATTCGGAGTTTCATATATTCCCTGGCGCGCAACACGGGTTGATGGCCAACGAACCCCGGCGCATGGCCAACATGATTACCGAATTCCTAGAGGAATTAACGGTCAGGCAGGGCTGACAGCCATCAGTATTATCAGTAGTAAAGGAGAACAATAATGGCGACCGTCAGTATCGACCACATCGCCATGCCAACTTCGGACGCGGAAAAGCTGATCGGCTTCTACAAAAGCATCGGCTTTACCATTAACGACGAGGCAGCATGGCGCGAGGGGAAAGCGAACATCTTTTCCATCCAGATCGGCGACTCCAAGATAAATGTTCACCCCCAGGGATTCACCGCCGACTTGCGGGGACCGACCGCAGTGCCCGGCTGCACCGACATCTGCTTTGTCTGGAACGGCACCGCCGATGAGTGCAAGCAGATGCTGGAAGAAGCCGGAGTAGAAATCATCCGCGGACCCGGCCCCCGCCGAGGCGCTAGAGCCGGCGGAAGTCTGCCTGCGGTGAGCCTGTACGCCCGTGACCCAGACCAGAACCTGCTAGAGTGGATGATCTACCTGGAAGACTAGCAACGGACTGGACCGGCTGACCGCTGAAAGCTGATCGCTCAGAAAAAGGAAGTAACCACCATGCCCCAAATGACCGGGAAAGATGCCCTGGCCCAGATGCTTATCGCCGAAGGCGCCGAATTTATCTTCGGGAACCCGGGCACCAGCGAGACGCCGTTGCTGGATGTATTGCAAGACTATCCTCGGCTCAGATACATCCAATCGTTGCAGGAAGGAACGGCGGTGGGTATGGCCGACGGTTACGCCCGGGCGACGGGACGCCCAGCCTTCGCCAATATACACATAGCCGGGGGTCTGGCCAACGGCATCAGCGCCTTGTACAACGCTTACCGGGGCGGTACTCCCTTGGTGCTGACCGCCGGCAACTCCGACACTCGGATGCTCTTAACCGACCCGACTTTGTCCGGGGACTTGGTGGAGATGACCAGCCAGTACACTAAGTGGAGCACGCAGGTGCTGCACCCATCGGACATACCCATGGCGGTGCGCCGGGCTTATAAAGAAGCCAAGACTCCTCCCACCGGCCCCGTTTTCATCTCTTTCCCTTGGGACACCATGGACGAAACCGGCGACCTGAACATCGTGCCTTCGTCGACCGGATTCTTCCGCACCCGGCCGGATACCGATGCCGTGGCCCGGGCTTCCCAGTTACTATCGCAAGCCGATAACCCCATCATCGTGGTCGGCGACCGGGTGGCCCAATCCGGCGCGGCAGCCCAGGTCGTTCGGTTGGCAGAGCAGCTGGGGGCCAGGGTCTACGCGACCTCGATGTCCGAAGTAAACTTCCCCAACAGCCACGACTTATATGGAGGAATACTGAATACCAGCAGCCCGGCTACCCAACGGCTATTGGCTGGAGCCGACGTGGTCATGGCTGTGGGCACCGATGTTTTTTCTTCTTTCCTCTACGTGTCCGAGCCTTTAATGGGCTCCCAGACCAAGCTGATCCATCTGGACAGTAGCGCCCAAGAACTGGAGAAGATCTATCCCACCGAGGTCGGCATCCTGGCCGACCCGGGAGCCGGACTGGCGGAACTGGCCGAAGCCTTGGACCAAGAGATGTCCGCCTCCAACCGTGAGGCAGCGGCAACTCGAGCGGCAACCTGGTCGGACCAGAAGAAAAGGTCCGACGAGCAATATCAACAACGGCTACAGCAGAGATGGGACAACACCCCCATGCCGGTAGAGCGCATGATGCACGAACTAGCCCAGGCCGCGCCTCCCGGCACCATCGTTGCCGACGAGGCCATCACCTCGCGGCCAGCTTTGATGCGGGCTTTTACCTTCGACGAGCCGGGAAGCCTGTACGGTATCCGCGGCGGCGCGCTGGGTTGGGCGATGCCCGGCGCCCTTGGGGTGAAGCTGGCCAACCCGGATCGTCCGGTGCTGGCAGTGGTAGGAGACGGCGCGTCCATGTACACCGTGCAAGCGCTTTGGACCGCCGCCCGGTACAACATCCCGGTGGTCTACGCCATCTGCAACAACCGGTCTTACCGGATACTTAAGGTCAATATGGACACCTACCTGCGCCACATGCAAGACGACCAGGAACGGCAAAGCGACTACGTGGGCATGGACTTCGCCAATCCCCTCGATCTGGCCGCGATAGCCAGGGCCATGGGAGTTGCCGGAGAAACGGTGGAAGACCCTGCCGACTTGGGACCCGCCTTGGAAAGGGCGTATGCCACCGGTAAACCGGCGTTGCTAGACGTCAGCATTGACGGCGCTCTGTAGGACGTGCTTTAGACAAAGACGGCACATAAGGGTGTCCTGGCTGTGCCTCCGGAGATTCGGCGCCCCAATTCGCCTGGGCGAACCACTTTACTCTGGATACAAATCCCATCGCTCAAAAACACCGGTAGGTTCGTGTCTATCTTGAAAAACTGTGCCACGACAGACTATTTGCGATATTGGTCTATTACTGGCCTGTAATATAACTATTATGGAGATGCAAGCACCGTTGTCAACGGACTACGATTAAAGACATAACTAACCGGCGACGACAAAAGTTGACAATAGAAGCATAACGTAATATAAAAATAGGTCTATATCATACAATTGTTCTTGCTTGGACTCAGGAGGCTCTATGGTAAGTCAATCCGTACGAAATAATTTGTTGACACGGCTGGGAGGCGCCCGGGCGATGCAGCGGGTGGCGTCTCCTTCCATCGTCATCGGCTTGGGATCGACAGCCTGTCAAATTGTCCAACACTTAGATGACTCCACGGCTGGCTGGAGCGCCTCGGACCGAAAATCGTTGGGGTTCCTCTATCTGGATACCCGGGAGGCCACCAGAGACGAGATAAACAGGGGATCGAGCTTCATCGGCCTGAACCTCCCCCATTTCTCCAACCTCCGGGATATGCGGCCTTGGATAACCGAGTGCGTCCCGGAACTCAAGCACCTCAGTCTCTCTAGAGAAGGGGCTCTGGGAATGCTGGCCAATGCCGGTGTGGCCGGCCGTTACAATTACGCAAGTATCAGAGGCCACATAGATTCTCTTATCGGGGAAGTCTGTCCCTACTACGAGGGAAAGACCTATCTAAGAGTCCACCTGGTTTGCTTCCTCGGCGGTGGCACTATCGGCGCTCTCCCCGTCCTGTTGGCCGCTTTGGCTGAGGCCAGGGGCACCGCGTATAACTTCAGCCTGGTTCTTCACCTATTGATGCCCCAAAGGGGCATGTCAAGGGACCCGGACAACAGCTACCCACTTCAGCTAAGGAACGCGTATGCCACCATCCAGTTCCTGCGCGCGATAACCGGGGTGGAGGTAGGCCAGGGGAAGCACACGGGCACCGATACCTACAAGATTACCGTATACCCGGAAAAGACGGTGCTGGCCGTGGGCCCTCACTTCGACTTGGCGATCGTCCACCGTGCGCCCAAAGACTCCATTCCAGCGCAGAAAGCCCATGTGGGCAGGATTCTGGAGAACCTGGTGTCCGATGCCACCGGTACCGGTTCAGACCTTTGGGCCCGGTATCACGAAACTATGAGGGAAGCCAACAACAAGACAGACGCCCGGTTTGGCTCCATCAGTTCCAAAGAGGTCAGCCTCCTTGATGGATTTTTCAATCTAACCGCCCGCAAGTACCTACAAACTCGATGGACCGCGGGAAATAGGTCGTAGACACCATGTTTCGTAAGATTTGGACACGTAAGGGAGTTTCATACCGAGACGCGTCTCAGCGCCTGCGGCCTTCTTTGGATCCTTTGGCATTCCTCAATGCGGATGGCGGGGGTTTCACTACCCAGGACGCCCTGGACCAGTTGCATAGCGCGGTTCATTCTTCGTTGGAAGACGTTCACAAGGCGTTTCAACTGGTGTTTGAGCAGTTGAATCCGGAAGCCAACGTGAGCGACCGGATCATTCTGGATGCCAACAAACAGATCAGGACCGAACAAACCAGGGCCCGCAACCTGGTAAGTCTGAGGCAAGAAGAGTTGAACCGGCAGGTCAGGATCAAGCTGGAAAACCTCTTTATTCAAGGAATAATCCAATCCCCTCATCAAGAACCGGCCGTGAGGATCTGGGAGAATCTGTCTTCCCGGGTCGTCCACCGGAATGAACCGGAAGTCTCGGAATACTCCTACGAAGACCTGGGTAACGCTGAAAAGAGGGGCAGACGCATCGCGGTCTGGGACCACGAAACGGATGAATGGCTGGAAACTCTCTGCCAGAATAACATCCATGAGATCATCACTAGAATGGAAGAGATGATCAAGGACTATAAGGAAACTTGGGTTGAGGTAACCGGGGAACTAAGAAAACGCGCTAACTTAGGAGGCCTACTCTTTCAACAGGTGAACGACCCCGACGTATGGAATTTTGAAAGCGAGGACCCGACGGTAACCAATCTGCTTGAAGGCTCCAAGGCCCTTGACATCGCCAACCGTATCCTGGAGCGGTTTCAACTGGTAAACCAGGACATCCTTGAGGTAGCCGACACGGTGCGGATGTCTCTGGATCCAGTCCCGGTTTTCGGCACGAACCGCGTCACGTTAAACGAACTGGAGGAACTACTGGCGCTTGCCATCGCGGAAAAACTTAGGGACACCATCGCCGTGGAAGCCGGCTTCCTCTCCTTGATCTCCAACGGGATGAGATTCGGTGAGGAGTTGGGAGAGCTGCTTGACGATATGCGTAGAGGCGCGGCGGCCATGGAAGAAAAGCTGTGGCGGATAGGCGAAGTTGGAGTGGGACACGTTGACTCCGCAGCCGGTGTGGGCATCACGTCGCCCAGCGTCCACGACTTCGTTCTCCGTGGGTTGGGTGGTGGCCGGAAATTCGCCGCGGTTGAAGGACACCCCGGCAATAACCACCGCTTTGACGTCCAGATGTCCATAGTTGGGGCCCCGGCTTCAGACCTCACTATTTTCCGCGAGATGGTCTACGCATGGTATTCCTGGCACTTCGAAGAAGAGCGGGGCGCCGCCGCAACCGAACAAGAGTGGATGAACATCGTAATGTCCGACTGCTGGAAGCTCTACCCTGACATCGGCAAGGATACAGGCGTTAGGAACGCCATCGTCGAGTTGATCGACGAGGACATCAGGATATTGACTAGGGGCCGGGAGCAGTTGCCCACCAGGACGGCCAACGGCTTGCCCGGCGAATTGGATCTGTTGCAGGGATTGTGGTCCGAACTCGGAATCGTCGACCCACCTCCCAAAGGTAAAGCATCGAAGAGTAGTAATGGGCCCGTGATCAAAGAACCCGAGAGTCAAGAACCCACCGAGTCAAGAGAGCGCTGAGCTAAAAAACACGGCTTTCGTCGACCTTTGACAATCTCACTGAGAACTCAAGGCGGCCCTTAGTTGGGGCCGCCTTTTGATTTAGGCCTCTGGATGAGTCGTGATGAACCGGCCGGCCCTGACCGGGTCGACGCCGGCGGCCCTAACTTCCACCCCCGCCTGTTCCTCTTGCAGCAAGAAGGTGACGCTGCTGTCTCTTCCTCCCCAACCCCGGTTCATGCCTTGAATAGCGATCTGCTCCGCCAAATTGGCCACCGGCATCGGGACGTTGAATTCCCTCCCTAGGTCGGTGGCCAATCCTATGTCTTTCCTGGACAGTTCCAGAGCAAAGCTGGGAGGATCGAATTCGCCGGTGAAAACCGTGCGGGCTATCCCTTCATGCAGGCCGCTCATACGGCCCAGAGATCCCCGGCGGACGCATTCCCACAACGCTTCGGCGTCTACTCCGGCCTTCACTCCCAGGGTCAGCCCCTCGGCGATGGCCTGGCGGACACCATGGCCAATCATATTGTGAACCAGCTTGGCCACGCTGCCAGCGCCGATGCTCCCAGCATAGAAAACTTTGTCGCCGAATGAGTCCAATATGGGCTTGACACGGTCGAAGATCTCCCGTTCACCGCCCACCATGACCGCCAAGTTTCCGCTGGCCGCCCCGGACTTTCCACCGCTGACCGGCGCATCAAGCACGTGGCAACCCTTCTGCCGGAACTTTGGCTCAATCTCCCGGATCAACGTGGGACGGCTGGTGGAGAGATCGATGTAGATTCCGCCCAGTTTCATCCCCTCCAAGACGCCTTCCGGCCCAGTAGATACTGACTCGACCTCTTTAGGGCCCGGCAGGGACGTCAGGGTAATATCGCAGAGGCTGGCTACCTCGGCCGGAGAATTAGCCAGCCTAGCCCCGCCTTCCAGCAACGGCTTGGCGGCCTCTTCGCGCAGGTCGTAGACCACCATGGGATAGCCGGCTCTCTGAATATTCGCCGACATCCCGCCGCCCATGTTGCCCAATCCAATAAATCCAACGGTCTCCATAACAATTCCTCGCTTTTGTCCAAATTTCGTTAGAGAAGGCACGCAGCCGGAGGTTCGAAATTAAATCGGCGCGCCGGTCAGATTATACCTGGTCGTGGCCCACGGCAAACTGTAGCCATTACTTGTCCCTCCCAGTATAGTGTGTGCCTGACAGGTGACCCGCGAAAGACCCCAATCATTGTCCCAGTTCATGCCAAGGGATGACGAAGGGGGAACGCCATGGCGCAACTATACGACCGGATAGGTAGCGGCTACGACGTGACCCGCCGGCCTGACCCAATCATCGCCGGCCGGTTGGGACATCACCTGGCGCTGGAAACTGACGGCAACTATCTGGACATCGCCTGCGGCACCGGGAACTATACTTTTACCCTGGCCGCTGTAGGGGGCAGTCGGACCGGCATTGAGCTATCCGCCAAAATGATTGCCGAGGCCCGGGGAAAATCCTCCCAGGTGCAATGGTGCCTCGCCCGCGCCCAAGAGCTGCCCTTTTCAGGCGGGGTTTTTTCCGGCGCCATGTGCACCTTGGCCATCCATCACTTCGATGACCTGTTGCCTGTTTTCCGGGAGGCCCACCGCGTGATGGATGAGGGCAAGTTCGTCATTTTAACCGCCACGCCGGAGCAGATGCAGTCTTATTGGTTAAATGAATACTTTCCTGAGGCCATGCTAAAGTCCATAGAACAGATGCCGGCGTTGGAACTGGTAACCGGCGCTTTGACCCAGTCGGGTTTCACGTCCCTGGAGACGGAGAGGTTCGACATCCGGAACGACCTTCAGGACTTTTTCCTGTACAGCGGAAAGCACCGGCCGGAGATGTACTTGGATGAAGGAGTTCGCCGGGGGATCTCAACGTTCGCCAGTTTGGCCGACCCGGCGGAGGTAGCCGGCGGTTGCCTGCGCCTGGCTGCAGACATCCAATCGGGACGCATCAATGAGGTCATGGCGGCATACGAAAACCGGGGAGGGGATTATCTGTTTGTCATCGCAACCAAGTGAGACGAACGCCGGTTTTCAGCATAGACGCTGATTCAGTAAATGGTTCGCCAAGATGGAATCGGGGTTAAAAAGAACGGCCACATCCTCTTTCCGCCGAAGGATGGTTCGACAGGCTCACCACGAACGGACTTGGGCGAGTGGTTTAACAGACCCGCTCAGCTTCTAGGATCCTCTACGACGCGCCTCGGGCCAAGGCATCCAAGGTGACGGCGATCTGAGAGCGGAACGGCCGGACCCTGTTGGGCCGGCCCGCCACCCCAACCGCCACCAGGAACATCAAGCTTTTCCCCTCGGCATGGGGTGAAAAAAACTCGGCGACTTCATCGTCGTAAAAGGTCATGCCGGTGGCGCCCAGGCCCAAAGAGTGGGCGCACAAGTACATCTTGCCGCCGACGATTCCCGCTTCCAATTGAGCGGCCCGGTAGCCGCGGTTGCCGTACCGTTGAAATATGGCCTCCAGATCGGCCATGAAAAACGTAACCGCGCTGGCATCGGCGCCCAGGGCCTGCTCGAAACACAGATGGCCCGCCCGCGCCCGCAAGTCGCCTTCCCGCAGAAGTTCCAGCTTGCTGGTTTGTGGGTCAAAATAATATGACCCGGCGGGCATGCCGGCCACGGCATGGACTATGGGGTACATATCCACCAAGCTCCCTCCATCTCTCCCATGAAAATCCGAGGGAGACCCTCTGGAGGATCCGGCCAGAATAGCTTCGAACTGGGCCTGGGAGATGGGATCCCGGGCGAAACGCCGGGTGGATCCCCGTTTGCGGATAACTTCACCCAGGGGCTCCGACGAAAGATTGTTGGCTTCCAACAGAGTCAGACCGGCGCCGGTTGATCCCTGCCGCTCCCCGCCTGGTTCGTCCGGCGTAAGGCCGCGCCATTCCACCACTTCTTCTTCATCCATCAAAGACGATTCCTGATGAACTTTGTCGGTTTCCGGATAGTCTATCCTATCGTTGGACCCATCCCTAGTGTCGGAGGCCAATGGGGCCGGCTCGATCATGTCGATCGCCGAAGGCGGTTCACCGCCCGAACCGATGGGCACCAGGCAGATGGTAGCCTCCTGCTGCCCTCGGATGCGCAGCAACTGGTCTACACGTTCGTCGACAAAACCGGCAACCAGGTTGGCCGGCAAGTGGAGCGACGAGCACAAGGCCAATAAGTTGGCCAGCATGGTGCCGCAATCCCAATAACAATAACGGTAGCCTCTGGCCCGGTATTTCCACGCGCTACGCCAGAAGTTGGCGGTGAAAACCAGGGTGGCTGGGGCCGACGCGAACATGGGATCATTTCCAGTGGCTTCTACCAATTCCGACCGGTAATCACCCTTTCGCAATGGGCGAAGAGCGAAGTCCATCGGAGAAAAGTGGTAAACCCCCGCCTCCAGCCCGATGACGTCCTGGCATACCAGGTAAACGTCAATGGGGTAAAGGGCCCCGGCAGAAGCCGCAGCCCGGTAATGGACTTCACCGATAGCCTGCAAGGAAGCCTTACGCACCAATCCGGCGGAGAAGAAGAGCAATTGGGACAGCGAAGTTACGTCAAGCGAACCGGCCTCGACCGGCTGTTCTTCTTCGGCCGCGGTACTCGATGCCGCTCCCGCAATAAAACTACCTGAGACCGCTTCTAGCGTCGGTGTCTCAGGCGACGGAAATCCCGGTGGCAGCCGCATCAGAGGTAGAGCGGAATAGGTCTTGAAAAGGGGTGGTTTGCTGGCTAGATTAATGTACGACAGCTTTGTCGCCTCGTGATAGGATCTGGCCGCTTCCCCATCTTGGTTGGACAATTATGTCTCCTTGAAAGTCCCGTTCTAAGCCTGCAGCCGGCCGTCACCGGAACATGGCCGGGCGCTTCTCGATGAATGCTTCCGGCTAAACAGTCCCCTCGATTCAGGATGAAGGATTTCCATGGAAAACCAGGGACGCCATTCTCACTAACCGTTTCCCAAGGATATCACTTCGTCCCATTCTTCCTTGGTGACCGGTTGAACCGACAGCCGCATCCCCCGGCGAGCCAGAAGCATGGATTCCAACCGGGGGTTCTCCTTGATCTCCTGAAGAGTGACGGGACGGGCAAATTGCTCATCGGCTTGAATATCCACCATCATCCATATGGGGTTGTCGGGAGAGCTCTTGGGGTCGTAATGCTTCTCCGCCGGGTCCCAAGACGTGCTATCCGGGTAACCCTCGCGCACTACGTGGGCGAGGCCGATGACTGCCATCGGTTTGGCGCTGCTATGGTAGAAGAGCACCCCGTCGCCCACCCGCATGTCGTCGCGCATATAATTGCGTACTTGGTAGTTGCGCACCCCGTCCCATTCCGCGGTTTGATTTTCCTCGGCCAGAAGGTCGGCAAAGGAATATGCTGTGGGTTCGGACTTGAACAGCCAGTATCGCCGGTCCGCCATGAACGTCTCCTTTACTGAACCTTCAGCTACTAAACCCTCACCGGATGCGTATGCCCGCCGCTTCCCGGTCGAAGCAACCCTGGGTAAGGTCGTCTCGTTCCTGGCGAAGCAGGTCTTTTCGCACTCTTAGGCTGGGCGTGCGGGGCAATTCATCCCGCAGCTCCAAGTATCTCGGCACCTTGAAGTAGGCCAGGTGCTCGGCACACCAGTATACTACCTCCGCTGGTTCCAGCCTCGACTCCTGCCGCCGCGCCACGTAGGCTTTCACTTCGTCTTCGCCCAACTCCGATGGCACAGCGATCACCGCGCAGTCCAGGACATCGGGATGACGCTTGATCACGTCCTCCACTTCCTGGGAAGAGATGTTCTCACCTCTCCGCCGGATAATGTCCTTCTTTCGGTCCACAAAGAACAGGTAGCCATCTTCGTCCATCCAGCCCAGATCTCCGGTATACAACCAGCCATCCCGGAGAGACTGGCGCGTCTGCTCCTCGTTCCGCCAGTAACCGGACATCACGGCTGGATTCTTTATGGTAATCTCCCCCACCATGCCAGTGGGGACCGGTTCTCCTGACTCCGAATCGGAGATGCGAACATGGTTTTC
The DNA here is from genome assembly GCA_002710215.1 of Chloroflexota bacterium. Lineage (GTDB taxonomy): Bacteria > Chloroflexota > Dehalococcoidia > Lucifugimonadales > UBA3495 > UBA11650. The sequence continues at coordinate 44,699 of PAJQ01000024.1, forward strand.
GAAGCGGCGGTCCGGATGCCGGCGAGGCGCGCCCGAAGATGAAGGACGACGCCTGTCTCCGATCCCTTCGATCGTCCCGTAGCAGGTTTCCGTCATCCCGAACCCGACGATAATATCGGTGCCAAACCTCTCCTGAAAAGCCTCCAAAAATTCGGGCGGAAAAGCCGGTGAACCGTAAAACAGCCGGACCTGATTGTCCCGGTCTTGGGGCGTTTCCGGCTGCTTGGACAATACCGGCATCATCATTCCGATGAAGTTAACTACGGTGGCGTTGGCCGCCCGCACTTGGTCCCAGAACCGGGATGCGCTGAACCGGTCAACCACCACCAATGTAGCGCCCGCCGCCAGGGACCCCATCGTCGAGTAGTACTGGACGTTGGCGTGGAAAAAGGGCAGACAGGTGAAGAACCGGTCATCGGGGGTTGCTTGGGTCCAGTGGGCGAAACCCTGTCCTGCGGCAACGTACATCTGGTGCGAAACCATGACGCCCTTCGGGTTGCCGGTGGTACCCGAGGTGTAGACCAACATGGACACCGAATTCGGAGAAACCGGAGCCGGCGAGGTTAAGGGCTGTGCTTTGGAAAGAGCGTCCGCTAAGCTCGTCCACCCATCGCCCTCCTCCTCCCCATTCCCGAAGGGGGGACCAGAGGGGGATCCTTCAGCAACAACCAATCTATGACGCACGCTGGAAGCCAGAGCGGACGCTTCTTGGGCAACGGAAACCAAAGTGTGGTGCGTTACTAACCCAACCGCCTCGGCGTCGTTTAGGATGTAGGCGGTCTCATCCCGCTTGTAGGCGGTGTTGATGGGAACGCTGATGGCGCCCAATAAGGACAGGCCGAACCAGCAATACAAGTACTCTAGGCAATTGGGCATAAACAGACCGACCCGGTCCCCCGGCGCCACGCCCAAATCTTGGAACATCGACGCGGTTCTGCCGACGCTTAGCTGGAGTTGCCAGTAAGTAACTTTCTCCCCGGCCATCTCCACGAAAATTTTATCGGGGTTCTGGCGGACTGCGGCGTCCAGAAATTCGCCCAGGGACATCTCCCACATCGGGCGGCCAGGACCATGGGACCCGGCGATACTGCTCATATCGAAGTTAATTTTTCCGGCCGGTGACCGTGTATCTGAAGCTTAGGGAAGCTGGAGGAACGGCCTTTTTTAGACAGCGCAGGGCCAGAGGCTCGCTAACTAATCGGCGAACTCAAACTACCATGTAGCCGCTTTCCGGTCAATGGGGCGGTGACTGGTCGACGCCCAAGTTGACACTATTTCAAGGCCGGTTTAAGCTAAATTTCTATCTCTACTAGGACGCTCAAGCAATGCCAGAATCCGTTGACACCAGACGCTTAAAACTGACCAACGAAGAGAGAACTGAAGGAGTCCTTCTGGGCTTCCGCTGCCTGGAGTGCGACACGGTGATCTTCGGTCCAGGGACTTTCTGTCAACGCTGCACCTCGGCCAAGCTGGAACCCATGGAATTCAGCCAGACCGGCATTTTGTACAGCTACACCGTGGTCCGGATACCGTCGGCGGGATGGCCGGGACCGGTACCCTACATCCTGGCGCAGGTAGAGCTTTCGGAAGGACCACAGGTGTTGGCTGAGCTTGTGGACTGCCTGGAGGATGCCTTAGAAATAGGCATGCCGGTGGAACTGACTCTCCAACTTGTACAAGGGGAAGACTCCAGCGCCGCCAAAGTAGTGTACAAATGGCGGCCTGCCAATCAACCATCCCCCACCGCGGAGGTAGATCCTTGACCCAATTTCGCCCGGGACGTCAGGTAATGGTGGCCGGGGTTGGTCTGCATCCTTTTGGCCGGTTTCCGGGAAAAGACCTGCCTACTCTGGCCTTGGAAGCGGTGGTGCCCGCCCTGGGCGACGCCGGCGTCCAATGGCGTGATATCCAAGTGGCCTACTTCGGTCATGTGTACTACAACGGCATGTCCATGGGAGAAGGCGCCCTAGGCCGGTTGGGGCTAACCGGGATACCCATAATCAACGTGGAGAACGCCTGCTCCAGCGGCTCTACCGCCTTCTGGCAGGCCTACTGGGGCATAACCACGGGTATCTTCGACCTGGCCCTGGCCTTTGGCGCGGAGAAGGTGCCCCGGGGCCCGGTGACCGTGACGGCCGAAGACAGCCCGGAGCGGTACATCGGCGCCGACCACATGATGGCCGGTTACGCCTTGCGGATGCGGCGCTACATGATGGAGACCGGCGCGTCCGAAACGGCCCTGGCCCAAGTGGCGGTGAAAGCGCGCCAGAACGCATCCCTCAATCCCTACTCCCACCGAAAAGAAACCAATTCCGTGGAGGACGTTCTACAATCCCGAATGATCGCCGACCCTTTGACTCTGTTCCAGTGCTGTCCCACCAGCGAAGGGGCCGCCGCCGCCGTTCTGGTGGCCGAGGACGCCTTAAGCCGGTACAGTATCGACAAGGCTAGGGCGATACGCATAGCCGCCGCGGTGCTCACCTCCGGTGGCTACAACGGCAAAGGCAGCGACCACTCGGCCTTCAGCCCCTACCGCACCGAGCCCGCCGCTCTGGAAGCCTACGAGGTCAGTGGACTGAAGCCCGAGGACGTTGACCTGGTCCAAGTGCACGACGCTGCCACCATCGGCGAACTGCAACAACTTGAGGCCTTGCACCTGATCCCCTTCGGCGAAGCTTGGCGGGCCACCGAGGACGGGCGCACCGCCATAACCGGAGACATACCCACCAACACCGACGGCGGCCTGCTGGCCATGGGCCATCCCTTTGGCGCGACGGGTATCCGGATGATCCACGAAACGGTGCTGCAACTTCGACAGGAGGCAGGCCCGCGCCAGGTGAAGAACGCCCGGGTTGGCTTGGCTGAATGTTCCGGCGCCGGAGACGTAACGACGGTACACATCCTAACCCGGTAGAAGCCAGCGATCAGCATTCAGCCGTCAGGCCCCTCGGACCAGTGAAGGATTGCTCGCCGGACCAAGACAACATGCGAATACTAATAGCTGAAAGCTGAGGGCTGACCGTTGATAGCTTTTTGCCGGAGCAAATAATGCCTTCTTTCATAGTAATGGCGGCCATGAAAGGGCGGTTCGTCTCGGACCAGGGCAATATATACGACAACTTCCAGATGATGGGATACATCGACGCTCCGGGACCTAATGAGGCCGTCACCCAGTTCTTCGACCAGACGCCCTATCCGATCAGGTGGGAGGACGTGGAGTACCTTTGGGCCGAACAAATGGCGGAATCTGCAAGCAACGCCCATCACGGCGATTACGACCGTGTTTATGTCGAGTCGTTACGCCGCCGCTGGGAATCGCGGGACGAGATTGGCTGAAAGTTTGACGCACCAATGCACTGGCGGGCAACCCACCGCTTATGTATGAATCCCCTAACAATGTAAGGGCGGGTTTGAAACCCGCCCTTACTCGTCAACAAAAAAACCAACGAAGGCAAGCCTACTTGGCCAGATCTCCGGCCACCTTGCGGAGTTCGGTGAACTCTGTGCGGAAGCCTTCGGTCAGGGCACGGCGGTCGGTGCCGTGGAGGATGAAGCGGGCCCCCTGGTTGATCCAGTAACTGGATAGCTCCGGATTCTGGTGATGCACCAGACAGGCAATGCCCCGGGCAGCACAGGTATCGATCACATGCTTAACAGTGGTCTGGTATTCCGGGCGGTCGTACTGATCGGGGAATCCCAGGGAGATGCTCATATCGTTGGGACCAACGAATATCCCATCGATGCCGGGGACGTCCAGTATCGCCTCCAGGTTCTTCACGGCGGCGACGCTCTCTATCCCGATGATGGCGATGCTATTCTTGTTTCTCTCTTCAAGAAACGCCTTGGTGGCCTCGCTGACGTGCTCTCCGGTCTCTACGACGCGCCGCACCGCGTCGCCCTTCAAGGGACGCCATTTGGCCGCCCCAATCACTTCCTTAACCTGGTCCACCGTCTCACAGTAGGGCGCCAGGACCCCCTGAGCGCCGGCGTCCATAGCCATGGTGACGTAATGGGAATCGGGTATGGGAATGCGAACTATGGGCACCACGCCGGTGGTGTTCATCATGGTCAAGAAATCGCCCAATTCGCCCCGGCTGCGAGCGCCGTGTTCGGTGTCGATGACCGCGTAGTCCAGACCCACCCCGTCCAGTACCGGCAACCAGCGTGGATTCCGGCTCAGACTCAGCATGGTGCCAAAGACCCGGCCCCCGTCTTTCAATGTTGCTTTTAACTCAGCGCCGTTCATACTTCACTCCTTAGTTAGCTATCGGCTGTCAGCTATCAGCCATCAGCTCGCCCCGTTCCCATCCCTCTTGGTTACAGCCTTTTTGCGCGCTTCGTAACCCTAGGAATGGAACACCCAGTCGTTCCCGTTTAGAGAGATTCGCAATTCGCCTCTTACAACAAAGGCGTTCAGGGAGGTGGGCGCTGACCGCTGAAAGCTGACAACTGAATGCTTTTACGGTTTTGCCGTGAGCACGTTCTGACAAAAGACCGCAGTGTTCACCAGGTCCGGTATCACCACATATTCATTTACCGTGTGCATCTCGTTGGTGGACATTCCGACCACGACACATTCGATGCCGTGGTGGCGCATCACGTTCGCGTCGGTGCCGCCACCCGAGGGCTTGATGTTGGGTTTAAGGTTCAGATCGCTCATCACCCGGGTCACCAGCTTCACGATCTGATCGTTTGGGTCCAGATTGTACATGTGGAACAACACTTCCAATTGGTCATCGATGGTGGCGTCGGCGTACTTTTGCCTGGCCTTCTCGAAAACGGCCTCGACGTCCATCCGCAGCAGGTCCAGGGTCTCGGTGTTGCGGCTACGGAACTCGCCGCTAAAAGTAGCATCGGAGGGCACGGCGTTACGTACCGATCCGCCGGCGATGGTCCCAACGTTGAAGGTAGTCTCCTCGTCCAATCGCCCGTTGGGCAACTGGGAAATGATGTCCGACGCGATGCGGATAGCCGAGATCCCCTTCTCCGGCTCAACTCCCGCATGGGCCGCCCGGCCCTTAACCGTCACGTCGAAGCCCACGTAAGTGGGACTGGCCCCAGTGATAGTGTTGACCGGTCCATTGCCGTCAAACACCACCGACTCTTTGGCTTTGATCATGGAGTAATCCAGGTTGGTGGCGCCGACCAGTCCAATCTCCTCGCCCCGGGTGAAGACTACCTGCACCGGACACCTGGTCAGTCCCTCATCCTTCACCGACTGCAGCCCTTCCAGTATGGCCGCAACCCCGGCTTTGCAATCGCCGCCCAATATGGTTGTCCCGTCGGAGACGATACGGTCTCCCTGTATCCTGGGTTTGATGCCCCGCCCCGGCTCCACCGTGTCCATGTGTGCCGATAGGAGCAAGGGTTGACCGCCCTCTTCAGACGCGATCACGTTGCCGTGGGCGTCCCGGGCCACCTGGAACCCCAATCCTTCCAAGCGGTCTACCAAGTGCCGGGCAACGTCTTCCTCTTCGTCCGAGGGGCTATCGATCTGTACCATCTCGCAAAATGAATTGACCAGTCGTTCTTGATCAGCCATTTCTACCTTCTTGTCGATGTTGGATAGAGTGGTGCCGCTTTGGAACGCCCGGGAGGCGGCCCCGCGTATTATACAGCACTCCGTCAGCGTGCGGCCCCGCTTAGCCCGCTAAGGCGAGGCGGCGACCGCCACCAGGCCCAACACGATGACCGCCGACCCAACGAGCCGGGCCCGTCCAAAGGGCTCCTTCAAGATCACCACTCCCATCAACACGCCGACGACTATCCCAACCTCTCGCGCCGGGGCGATGTAGCTCACCCGCGACAAGGAAAAGGCAGTGAGCACCAACCCATAGGCCAGGAAAGTCAGCAGGCCGGCAGCCACGATAGACTTCCGGTGGGAACGCCACGTCCGTCCCAGAGCTTGGGCTCCCCACTTTCGCCGGATGTATGGAAACAGGCAGACGGCCGAACCCAAGGACATCAGATACATGTACAGAAAGGGCTGTACGTGACTGACGCCCCTTTTGTCGATGATGGCGTAGACCGCGATAGTGAGGCCGGTTAAGACGGCGTAGCGGGCGCCCGTGTTGCCGAGGATGCTCCAGGGTTGGAGCAGGAACCGCTGAAGCTCCCCGGTCCACGAGATTATGTAAATCCCGGCGACGATCGCGGCGATACCCAATACCGCCGGGAGGGCAATGGTTTCACCAAGCAAGACCACCGCCAGAATTGGCACCAACATCGGACCGAACCCGCGGGCGATGGGGTAGACCACCGATAGGTCGCCTTGGGCGTAGCCGCGGCCCAACAATATGAAATACAAGACATGAACAATTACGGTGGCCAAAACAAACAGCCAGCCGATGGGATCGAAAGGAAATAGCCAAAATAGCGTTACGCCCAACGGCGCTAGTAACACGGCCGACGCCACCAAGAGGCAAAATATAAATACCTCTTGGTCGTCCGACTTTTTCAGCATGAGATTCCAGGTGGAGTGAGCCAGGGCGGACAGAAGGACGAGGCCGAGGGAGAGGGGAGTCATGGGGGTGAGTATAGCACCGTCGCTGGAGTCCGGCGGTGATTCTACGGGCAGCCTATGGGGCCCATCTGTCGAACCAAGCCGCCCGACCTGCCCTGTGCTAATATGTTTGCGGTCGACGCCAGGGCCAGACTCCCAATAGGCCCCCGTGTATCGATCTTCCGTTAAGGCCCTGGCCGCCCGGCCTCTGGCCGACAGACAATCCCCATCCTCAATCACTAAAGGAGGCTACATGGCCGGAAAGAGACGCTCGATCCACGTTGAAGGTGTCCATCACGGCGCGCCTATCCCCATGGGCGCCCTGGTGGGCAACGTTCTATTCTCCAGCGGCATCATAGGTATCGACCCCGCCACCGGAACCCCTCCCGACGACTTGGAAAGCCAATGCGAGTTCGCCTTCCAAAACATGCAGGCGCTGGTGGAGAACGCCGGGGGCACTATAGAAGACATTGGGTCGGTCAAGGTCTGGATGAAGGACCGGTCCCAGCGGGAAGCGGTCAACAAGCCCTGGCTAAAGCTCTTCCCCGACGAAAACAACCGTCCGGCGCGTCACGCCATCGAATACGACGCCTTCCCACCGGGGGTGCAGGTACAACTGGAGATTATCGCGGTGTTGGNCTAGGGGNCTTCCTGNCCCCGGCCACCGGCTACCTATCGTCGAAGTGGCTCCGGGGCGGTCTGGACCCCACAATCTTCATCAGGTAGTCCCAGACCTGTCTGCTATTGTCCTTTTGGACGATGCATACCTTGATGTTGTGGGGGCTGGGCCCGTGGATGCACGAGTGGGCAATATCGCCCTTCACTTTGTCGCACATCACGTAGCCGTGTACGAAGGGCTGGGGCGCTCGAGTTTGGGTCCCGCCGGACACCATGTCCCAACGGGGTTTTCCCAGGTCGGACCAACGGACCGTCCCGATACGGTGGTCGTCCCAATCCCGCCGGACCCGCACCGGGGCCCTGCCGCTGGGCTNCCGGCCCCGCCCAGACTTGCCGGTTTGCAGAGGATGCGCCCCACCCAAAAGCCTGGCAACCGTCCAAAGCAACCTCACCAGCAGCACCACGCCGTTCTTGATTAGCAACGAAGACCCTAGGAAGAATCTCATCGGCGTTATGTTATCCCAAATTTCGCCGGTTAGGGAACCTAAGCCCGGCTTAACGGACAGGGATGCCCGACGAATTCGCCAGCCAATGCTCAAGCTCAATATGACGAGCGTTGTTCTCCAGAATCGCCGTGTTAACATGNACGCCACCAAAATATATTAGAGAGGTTTCGCTATGCCATCGTCAGTATTCGCAGCGCCTATTCTGGCCNGCAAGACCGACGCTTGGAAAGCAGCCATATCGGAGATTTCAGGCGCACGCAGGGAAGAATATCTTCAGGCGCGCCGCACCTTGGGAATCACCAAGCAGGTCGCTTGTCTCCAACAAACCCCTCATNGAGACTTTGCAGTTGTTTATATCGAGGCCAATGACACCTCAAAAATCCTGCAAGACATGCTGGACAGCAACGACGCCTTTCATACCTGGTTCAAGCAGNCCGTTATGAAGGATTGCCACGGCATAGAATCAGGGGGGATGGTGCCGCCGTCCAACGAAGTTTTCTTAGACCTGATTTAAGCCGGGGGATTGGCCGTTCTCAACGTAAAGACCCCCGGACAATCCGGGGGTCTAAATCTTTGTCGTTGGTATCATTGGTGATGAGGACCTACTATCTCCACCCTGAGGCGGCGGTGACCTCGGCCCCTAGGCGGACGGGACACGCGCTTACCGGTGCATTGGTCGACAAGTCTAACGGGTAGATGTCGCCGATGCCGTCCAACCGCTACTGGAATCTCCCCTGGCAGAGACTATCTCACCGGTTGGGCCGGGCTAACCCTGTCGCTACAAAATCCCCGAACATGGTGGCGGCGTGCCCAGGAAAGGTGCACACGAACTGATACGTCCCAACGAATGGGGCGCTAAAGTTTACCTCTTCCGTCTCGCCGGGATCCAACAGACCGCTGTGAGCAAGAATCCTGTCATCCCCGGCCGGGATCCAGCCATTTTCGGCGCCGNCGNTTGCGCCGGCNCTGGCCACCGCGTCTTTAGTGCCAGCCTTCACCAGCACCCAGTTGTGCTGGTTAATCTTGGACGCGTTGACAAAAGTTAACTTTACCGACGCCTGATTGGTTTCGCGAAGCTCTGCCNTATCGAATTTCAATTCGTCGCCGACGGTGCTGATGATGGGCCGCCCCCGCTTACTGTTGATCTCAGATTCCGAGCGGGGAGCCGGAGTGTTGGTGGGCTCGGGAGCACTGCAGGCGACGGCTAAGACCAACGTTGCGGTAAAAAGTCCTAAAATTATCAGTGAGGTCCGTTTTATAAGCCCTCCACGAGCTAATATAAGCTGCCATGTACATCATGGCAGAACTGGTCAATAGAGCGCCTTCCAGGATCTCCATCCCATTGTTTCCCGCGGCTCTCGTACCAAATCCGCCTAGAGTGTGCCTATCGGCGTAGCGCCCAGCATCAGCTGATGGTGGTCTTATCCGTCGAGCCAGAGGTTAGGCCAGCAGTTGAGTCCTCCAGTCCGGCCTCGGCCGCAGCGCCGGCTCCTTCGGATGAAAGTGCCGTTGCGGAGACCCAACCCAAGTCAGCAGTATCTTCCCCGGAACATGAGCCTCATGTTGTGGCCGCGCCTAACTCAAGCAAACGATGACGGGAGTTTTGGAGATAAACGGNCGCCGGGACATTCGTGGGACCATTAAAAAGACGACCCCTGGTTGTTTCCAGGGGCCGTTTTTATGCCTATGATTGGTAGCGCGTGCGGGATTCGAACCCGCGATCTCCGCCTTGAGAGGGCGGTGTCCTGGGCCAACTAGACGAACGCGCCACGCAAGTAGCTGGGGGTTAACTTAGGGCCCATGGNACCATCGTATCAGAGGTCCTCTAGGCTTGTAAACCGGCTCTGANCGCCTATTAGCACAAGTTATTTGGGCCGGGCAGAGACAGTTCAGTTCTTGCAGCCCTAACCCGGCCGAGGCTTACGGGGTCGCTATAAAGTCACCGAACATGGTGAAATTGTGACCAGGGAAAGTGCACACGAACTGGTAGGTACCGGCGGCTGGCACGGTAAACTCGACACTCTGGCTAGCACCGGGATCCAGCAGGCCCGATTTGGCCAACACCCGGTCATCGTCCTGAGGGATCCAGCCGGCTTCGGGCCCAGCCCCGGTACCGGCGGCAGCAACCTCGTCTTTGGTTCCCGACTGTACCAACACCCAGTTGTGCTGAAGGACGGTGGAGGCGTTCTGAAAGCCCACCGTAACCGTGGACCCGGCTTTGGCTTCCAGCTGGGCGTGATCGAATTTCAGCGTGTCACCTTCAGTGGCAATCGCAAGCGCTCCTACCGGAACGTCGACCGGGGGTGGAGGATCAACGGCGGGCGGAGCGCCTGAGCCAACCACTAAATTCAGCTCGTCTGCTGCTCCGGAGATCCAGACCGCCGTGGGGCTGCCATCCCGGCCGCCAATCTTAAAGGTAATCTTGCGGCCGGCGAAGAGGGTGCTGCTACGTTGGACTATTTTAATAACGTAGCGGCCATCGGTAACCGTGGTCCCCGCCACTGAATCGGGTACGCCGTCCAGATACGCCGTGACCTGGGTGCCATCGGCGGCAGTTGCGCCNNCAACGGTCACTGTTCCCACGAAAGCGTGGGGCGGTATCGGGCCGCCCGGTTGGCCGAAAGAGACCTCGGGCGGAACTGTTGTATTCTGCGGAGCTTGCGCCGGGACATCGCCGCCACCACATGCGATGGCCAAGAACGACATGACGGCGAAAATACCCGTTAGTTTTAGGATTACTTGTAACACCGTTTCTCCTTAATATAGGGAAAATCACACTTTGTTATTTTTATCACAATCTCAAACGGACTACAAGGAACCCGGGCCCGGGACAGATTGTGTACCGTTATAATTCAACCATTCTCCGGTTCTAGTAACGTCCGTTATGCCTGAAGCTACGCCAGGATAGGACAACAGGATTCGTTCGTCCCCTATTAACCGGCTGGCGGGCCCACGGCAAGCTTACCCCCCGGAGCCGGCGGCTGGGCCTTTACTAAGAACTTAGGTCTTCGCCGGGATGTTGGCTAGAAGGACCGGGCATCGGCGAACTCGAACTAAATAAATCCAAGGAGTTAACTTTGGAAGTAGGAAAGTTCCCGGCGGCCCTGCTGGAGAAGATCCTGGCCAAGGTAGACATTTCCGACCCCCGAGTGGTNGTGGGGCCCCGGGTGGGCGAGGATACAGCGGTGCTAAAAACTGGGGGAAGCTTGCTGGTGGCCAAGAGCGACCCGGTAACTTTCGCCACCGATCGGATCGGCTGGTATGCCGTTCAGGTCAACGCCAACGACGTTGCTTGCACCGGAGGGACCCCCAAGTGGTTCCTGGCCACCCTGTTGGTGCCGCAACGGTTCACCGAGGACGATGCTGAGGCGGTGTTCGACCAGATCTTGGAAGCCTGCCGCTCACTCGATGTCTCCCTGGTGGGAGGACATAGCGAGGTGACCTACGGCATCGACCGGCCGATAATCATGGGGACGATGCTGGGAGAAGTTGAGCAAGACCGGTTAATACTCACCGGCGGCGCCCAAGACGGCGACAGCATCGTGCTAACCAAGGGCATAGCCATTGAGGGAACGGCGTTACTGGCCCGGGAGCGCCCAGCCGCCCTGCTTCAGGGCGGGATGACTCAAGGGGAGATAGATCAAGCCGCCTCTCTATTAAGTGTACCGGGTATAAGTGTACTTAACGACGCCCGCATCGCCTGCGCGTCAAGCCAGGTTCACTCCATGCACGACGTTACCGAAGGGGGCTTGGTTACCGGTCTGAGAGAGGTTGCCAAGGCCTCTGGGCTGGGGCTGGCCATTGAGGAAGGCAGTGTGCCAATCTTGCCCGAGTGTGAGGAGATCTGCCGAGTACTGGGCTTGGACCCAATGGGGTTGCTGGCTTCGGGAGCGTTGTTGATTACATTGCCCACCCCCGATGTACCTAATTTACTGACTGCCCTGGAACAGGAGGGGATCAACGCGTTCGAGATTGGGACTATGATGGAGGCTGCGGAGGGCCTCCAGATGGTCGAACTCCATGGGGAAACGCCATTGCCCGAGTTCAGCCGGGACGAGTTGGCCCGATACATGTCCGCTAGCGAGTAACTCAGGCTTACACCAAAGGGTTGCGCTACTCCCTCTGGTACACTTGGAAAGCTTCAATCAACTGGGAGACTGTGGCGTTGGCCCCACTGACTGTAATNGCTACCTTTTTCCCCTTTAGCTGGTCCTTAATCTTCACGGCGCCAGCGGTGGCTGCCGCTCCCGCGCCTTCCGCCAAGGTGTGGGCCTTCTCCACCAGTAAGCCCATGGCCGAACGAATCTCATCGTCGCTCACCAGGATAAAGTCGTCCAGAAGCTCACGAAGGATCGACTGAGGCAGATCGTAGCCTATTTTGGTGGCCAGNCCTTCGGCAAAGGTCTCCACTGCAGATTCCACCGGCCGTNCTTCCTTCCAATACCGGTAACCGCCGGGTGCGGCTTCCGATTGAACCGCCAAGACTTGGATATTAGGGTCCACCGATTTNGCCACCAGACATGCGCCGGAAACGCCGCTGCCGCCGCCCAGGGGAGCGACGATAACCTCCACGTCGGGCAGGTCCTCCACTACCTCTAATGTCTGAGTGGCAACTCCGGCAATGAGCAGGGGTTCATTAGCCGGGTGCGCGTATCGATAGCCCTCCTCGGCGGCCAGCCGTTCGCAATGGTCCTTGGCTTCATCGAAGTTTCGCCCATGGAAGATCAACTCGGCGCCCAAGGCGCGCATGGCTGCTACCTTTACCGGATTGGCTTCCTCCGGTAGCGCGATAACGGCCCGGGCGCCAAACAAGCCACAGGCATAGGCTATGGACTGCCCATGGTTTCCGGTGGAAGCGGTAATCACCCCGCGGCCGCGCTCCTCCTCGCTNAGGTGGGCCAACAGGTTGACTCCTCCCCTGGCTTTGAATGCTCCCAGGGGTAGATACTCATCATGTTTCAAATAGANCTGTGCGTCCAAGAAGTCGCTGAGTCCTGGAGAAAAGTGTAGCGGAGTCCTGGGTAAGTAGGGCGCGATGGTCTTCTTGGCTTCGTACACGTCCCGAAGGGTGGGCGCTTGCATCCTTAAACCTCGTCAGACACGGTTCAAATTCGGTTGGCGGTTGGAGTACAACCAGCTTAGGTTACCGGTCTGGAGGTGTCAACCGAGGCGGGTATCATGCCCTCAGTTGGCTCAAGNAAGGACTTAGGATCACTCATCCAGGGAGCCGGATGTCCCATTCGCTGCGTCATNNGTCCTATTCTGAGCCCGAATCGACTTGATGCGGTGCACCAACAACCAAGCCGCTCCGGCAGCCAGAATGAGCAAAATAGGGATATCGAAGGGCCGCATCACGGCCCGCAAGTCCTCCCAGTTTTCGCCTAGCANAAAGCCGCCGTAAGCCAATCCAAGACTCCATATAAAGGAACCGGCGAAGGTATACAGGGAGAAGCGCCAAAGGTTCATCCTAGCCAACCCCGCAGGGATGCTGATGAATGTACGCACTACCGGCAGCANCCGGCCGATGAAGACGGCCCACTCGCCGTACTTATTGAACCAGGTTTCGGCCTTATCAACCTCATCATTGCTCATCAGTACATATTTGCCATATTTCAGCAAAAGGGGCCGCCCCCCCTTCAAACTAACCCAATAAGCCACCAATGAACCTAGCAGGTTCCCCAGGCCGCCGTAAAACCCAGCCAATAGCACCCACCACACACTTCCCCCTTTAGCTTGGATCAATAGCCACCCGGCAAGGGGCATGATCAACTCGCTGGGGAAAGGTATGGCCGCGCTTTCGACGGCCATTAGGAACACGACACCGGGCCATCCGATGGCGCCGTAGACCTGAGTGATGATTCCCAGAAACAGGATTTCTATGGTTTCAATGATTTCCATGAGGCCAGAGTTTAGCAGCGCCGCGAANAGGGGTCAATCGGGAACCAGGCGNATTTAGCTANGTGTTCTAGTTAATGTTAGGAATTATTTAAAACTTTTTTAAATAAATGTTGACAATTGGCGCAAAACTATGCTAAGGTGTTTACACCTCGGTACACCGAGAGTCCACTTCAGTACATCGGAGGTACATTATGGCCAGNAAGACTAAGCTGATGCAAAGAGTCGAGCGGGATCACCAACGGCCTCTGGAGCGCCTCCTACCTGAGATGGTCAATGAAGTCGGCTTGTCAGCCACCGCCGAAGAGTTGGGTGTGAGTAAAGCAACCCTGGGATACTGGTTGCTGAAGTTGGGGATAAATGTACGACGGGTAGCGTTGGCGCCGGGTGAGACCCTCGAGGTAAAGCGCGCCAGTTAACCACGGTTCTTTGGACATCCGGCCTTGTGGGCCCTTTTAAGGCTTGTTTAGGCCGGTCATCCAACCCCGGTAGCCTGCNAGGTCTTAAATCCTTGTCAACGTTCGGCAAGGNNGACATTATTCCAGCAGCAGGTGTTATGTCAACAAGAAGCCCCCGGCAAATGCCGGGGGCTTNTTTATTCGCCTTGGAATCGGCAAGGAACCAGAAAGTCCCTTGCCCGCCTTTAACCCTGGAAGATGTCTTCGGGGAGGAAGGCCGACACGGTGACGTTCGGCAGGTCAACAATGTTGCTAACTTTTAGGTCCACGGCGACACTGCATATGACATACGCCTGCTGGCGGGACCACCCCCGCTCCTGGAGCAGATCTATCATCTGGATCAACGCATGGCGCGCNGCCAAGGTCAGGTCTTCGCCTTCCTGGGTCCCGTCATCCCGGAAGGGCATCCCCATGGTGGCGATGAAGTTCCGGGGAGCCGCCCACTCCGGAGCGATGAAATAGCCGGGATGGGCGAACCGAGGGAACTTGATGTTGTGACGGGCCGCTTCCCCCTTATGCAACTGGAACTTAACCACCGCCGTGGCGCCCATCTCGATGGCGGTGATNCAGCACTCCCCATCGCCCTGGGCAAAGTGTCCGTCCCCAGCAGAGTACAAGGCCCCGTCCACGTTTACCGGTATCAGCAGCCGTGAACCCTTGGTCAATTGCTTAGCATCTACATTTCCACAGTTTTCGCGGGGCGGTATGGTGCGCAGGCCGGTATCGGCGATGTCACCGCCCGAGGGCACTGCATCTTCCGGATCCGGCGGCTGGGCGATTCCGCCTCGCCGCACCAAGTCCGCCTCCCGGCGGGTCCACTCCTCCAACTGAGCGTGAGACGGCGCGATGCCGGCGGTGCCCATGAACGACCCGTTGGGTATGCGTACTCNGGGCAACTGGGGCGAAGTCGCCCAACCGTCGCTCATTTCCCAGTGAGCGACATAGGGCTCGGTGAACAGGTCCCGCAGGAACCCGGCGCCGGGCCTGCTGCGCGTCCAACCCCGAGGTTGGGGGATCACGTCAACATACTCGACTTCCAGCAGGTCCCCGGGGGATGCCCCGGTTATGTAAACCGGCCCGGTCAGCGGGTGGGCCACCTTGGCGTCGAAGCCCTCCATGTCGGCCACCGTCATATGCGGCTTAACTTGCTCGTCTGACGCATCCCGCGTTTCCAGAACCACTTCTTCCCCAGGGTCCACCTCCAGCACGGGCGTGATATCGGGGTGCCACCGGTTGTGGCCCTTACCGGGTTCTTCTTTAAGCCGTTTGTTACGGTCGATCTCGATACTTTTCATGGACGTTAACTGCTCCTCACAATGACCAATCGTCCGGGGCTTCCGGGGTTCGCATCGGTTTTATCATGACCTCGACCAGAGCCGCTTGTCCGGACTCGGTGGCTTGGATGGCCCTTCGGAAGGCGGGAATGATATCTTCGGGTTGCACTACCCGTTCGGAGTATGCGCCCAAACCCTGGGCCACCAGACTGAAATTGCCGCTGAGCTCGGCAAAGGTCGNAGGAGCCGCATTAGGACGGTCCATAGCCATGAGGCCGCCACCGGTGCCCCCGTTGTTAAGAACGACTGTCAGGGTGGGGAGACCCATTCGGACGGCAGTCTCTACCTCCATGCCCACCATTCCATATGAAGCGTCACCCAGCACGTGGAACACCAGATGGTCCGGGCGGCCTAGCTTTACTCCCACCGCGGCTCCCATGGACCATCCCATAGCCGCCATCCCACCCATGCCGATGTAGTTCCGAGGTTTTGTGGCGGGCCAGAAAGGAGACAAGTAGCCCCGGCTGCCTCCGGCGTCATGGAGAGCGATTGTGCGGTCTAAGTCGACAACCTGCATCAGGTCATGGACCACCCGGTAGCCGTTGGTCGGTACCGATGGATCGGTAAATATCGACTGCCACTCTCCCAGCCACTTGGCCTTTGCCTGCTGGATCTCCGACACCACCTCTTCCTTGACGCCGCCCTTTCCTGGTCCCAGGCGGTCGCGTACCGCGTCGATCAAGCTTCGGAGCGCCAGCTTGGCGTCGGCCAAGATGGGAACGTCGGCCGGATAGATCTTGTTCAAGTCTTCCGGGTCGGCGTTGATATGAATCAGCTTGACGCCGTCAGGGATAGGACGGCCGTCGGTGGCGTTGGGCATCCGAAAGGAGTTGCCCACGGCCAACACCGCGTCCGCCTTGCGGTTGATGTGCAGAGCCTGACCCGAAGCATACTTGCTCCTGGGATACACGCCGCCACCCAGTGACAAAGGATGGTCTTCGGGGAAAGCGCCCTTACCCACCAGCGTGCTGGCCACGGGCATGGATAAGAGTTCTGCCAATTCTCTGGCCTCGTCCCATGCCTCGGCGGCCAAGACTCCGCCGCCCACGTTCAATATGGGAAAGCTGGCATTCACCAAGATATCGGCGGCCATCTCTATGTCCCTTGGGTCGGCCGCCGCCTTAAGTCCGGGTCCCACCGGTTCGTAATTCAGAACAGAATCCGCCGCCTCAGAGGAGAGAACGTCCAGGGGCATTTCCAGGACAACCGGGCCGGGGGAGCCGGAACGCAGCGCGGTAAATGCCCGGCGCATTACCCCCGGAATATCTTCTACCTTGGACATGGTGCCCTTCCACTTGACGAAGCTATCGAAGATGCTGGAAGGAACCTCTTGTTGAATCTCTTTCCCCATGTTGCCCAAAGGGTGCTGCCCCATAAGCAGCAGCACGGGTATGTTGTCGGCGAAGGCACCCGCGATGCCTGTCAGGGTGTTGGTGGCGCCCGGTCCTGTCCCGCACAAAGCCACGCCCACTTTGCCCGTGGCCCTAGCGTAACCGTCGGCAATCTCCACGCCCTGCCGCTCGTGCCGGGCCAAGAACACCTTTATCGTCTCGGAAGCTCTAAGGGCCGGCCACAGGGGCACCTCACCACCACCGGCGAAACCCGAAATGTACTCGACTCCTTCCTTTTCCAGCGCATGAATGACCGCATCACCACCTGTCATGGTGCATCCTCCAATCTATCGGCTATCAGCAATCAGCAAAGTCCAGCTGCAATCCCAAGCTGACTGCTGGGATAATACGCTGACGCCTGTACTGGGTCAAGAAATTCCGTGCCACTCCCACACTCCTAGAACCTCATGTCCGACGATGCGCCTTGACCGTGTACGGGGCACGTCGTATTATCCCCTCAGCGTCAGAATGCTACTATAAAGGGCTCGAAGCTGATAGCTGACCGCTGAATGCTGATAGCTCCTAGGAGAAATTATGCCCACAGCCGACGAGTTGATCGTCCAGACCCTGGAAGAAGCCGGAGTGGAATACGTTATCGGAATCCCCGGCGGGGGGACCGGCCAGATCTACAACCTACTTTACGGCAAAGAAAACCGCATCAAAACTATCCTGGTCCGGCACGAGCAGGTGGCGGCCATCATGGCCGACGCCTACGGGCGGGCTACCGGACGCCCGGCGGCAATCATGGGACAAGGCTTGTTCATGGGTTCCAATGCCACCTTCGGCATAATGGAAGCGATGTTGAGCAGTTCGCCCATGCTGGTGATTACCGACACTTCCGACGGCGGGGTTGCTTTTCACGCGGCCAACCAGTCGGGGGCCGGGGAGTACGGCAGCATCGACCTACAGACTATATTCAAAGCGATGACCAAGTACACCACCCTGGCCACCACCCCCAAGGAGGCGGTTTTGGGGACTCAGTTGGCTATCAAACACGCCACCAGCGGCCGGCCTGGCCCGGCTTGCGTGGTCATGCGGTCGGCGGCTATCAGCGGGGAAGTAGACGTGGAGTCACCTCCCTTTGTGCACAATGCCGCCGGATACCTGAACACCGCCAAACCCCAAAGCGCTCCTCAAGACATCCAGCGGGCCATCGAGATCCTGTCCCAGTCGCAACGTCCCGTCCTGGTGGCCGGCAACGGTGTTCACTTATCCAAGTCACACCAACAATTACAAGAACTGGCGGAGCTTTGGAACATGCCGGTGGCTACCTCCTATAAAGGAAAGAGCGCCATCGCGGAGACCCATCCCTTGTCCGTGGGGATGGTGGGAGTGTACGGCCAGGAAGCCGCCAACCGGTCGGTGGGCGAAGCCGACACGGTGGTGGTGGTGGGCGCCAAGTTGACTCCCCAGGACACGGTTCGAGAACGGCCCAGTATCTTCGACCCGCTCCGACAGAAGATCATTCAGATCGACATCGACGACCGCAACGCCGGCTGGACATTCCCGGTGGAATTGGGGCTTATCGGCGACGCCGGCAGTATCCTGTCCCAATTGGTTGAGGCGTCCCAGCCGGTCGCCGACAACTCAGCTGCGGGCCGAAAGGAGTGGGCCGACGCCCTGCCCCAGCGAAAACAGGATAATTCCTTCTACGAAGACCCGGAGATGCACCGGGACAGCTCTCCCGTCACCCCGCAACGTTTGGTTGCGCTATTGAACGAAAACCTGAGCGCCGACACGATATTTGCTTTAGACGCAGGCAACAACCGCACCTGGATGGCGCACTTGTACCAAGCCCGCCAGGCCAACACATTCTTCAGCCCGGGTGGGACTGCCGGGATGGGTTGGGGCCTGCCCGCGGCCGTGGGGCTCAAGCTGGTCTACAAGGACCGGCCGGTGGTGTGCGTTACGGGAGACGGCGGTTACATGATGACGGTCAACGCCTTGTCCACCGCCGTTCAATACGACCTGCCCATCATCTGCGTGGTGTTCAACGACGGCGCGCTGGGTATGGTCCGGCAGCATCAACCCGAAGGGCGCCGAATCGCATCGGAGTTCGTGACCACGGACAACGGGGCAGTCGCCCGGGGATTTGGCGCCTTCGGTATCCAGATAGGCGACTCGAGGGATCTGCCCGACGCCATCCGCCAAGCCCAAGCTTCCGGTCTACCCGCCGTTATCGACGTGCTGATCGACCGTGGGCCCAGTCCCGACGACTGGCGAGCCGACGCCCGCCGGGCCGGGGAGACTTAGGGGGCTGGGCTGTAACGCATCGCCAGATTGAACTGGCTATAATATGTGTTGCAAACTAATATGCTCGTAGTCCTTCCATCAGGAGAGCGGCCATGTCCACGCAAACCAAACGATTGACCTACCGAGAGTACCTAAAAACTCCGGAGATCAAAGCCCGCTACGACATAGTGGATGGAGTGATGACTATGGCCCCAGCTCCCACTGTTACTCATCAAAGGATACTTCTCCGGCTAGTGCGCCTCCTCGATCAGTTCGTCTCCGAACAACAGCTAGGGGAAGTCTTGCTCGCCCCGGTTGACGTCATAATCGGCAGAGAACCATTGCGCACCCGGCAGCCGGACCTTCTGTTCGTCAGCAACGAACGCGCTAGCATTCTGGGAGACCAAGTAGAGGGGGCAACCGATCTGATTGTGGAAATCCTGTCACCAAGTAATACCCGTTCCGACTTGGAGGCAAAACTATCCGACTACGCAACGCTTGGGGTTAGTGAATGCTGGTTGGTATCACCCGAAGCGCGAAGCGTGGAGATATTGGGGTTGACCGAAGGGTCCTGGGTCCGCCTTGGCATTTCCGGCTTGGGGGAGCAGGTGCAGTCCCAGGTTTTACCGGAGTTGGACCTTGCGGTGGTCCAACTCTTCGAGTAATGACCCGCATCAGCCTATCGCCCCCTAGTCCCGTTCCTGCAGCACGTTTCCTGAAAGTTCGGTGATCTTATCGATCTTGACCAAGACGGCCACCCCTAATCGTTCCGGGTCCCGGTCAAGTTCCGCCTGGACGCAGCGGTCCATCACCTCTTGGCGTATCGGACCGTCCTCGTAAACGGTGGCTTTACCGTGGAAGCGCCAGCGCAAGCGATTGGCTTGGTGGTTGTAGTAGATTACCACGTTGGGATTTTCGCCCACATTCTGTAATGCCGATCGCTTGGCCCGTTCCCAATAGGCCAGGGTATCGTCGTCGTACACCATAACGCTGCCTTTGGGGCTGATCTGGGGCTCGCCGCCTTTGGACACGCTTCCCAGAAGGCACGAGTAGCCGTCGGCCAGCGCAACTTCCACGTTTTCTTTCATCTCATCGGTGATTAATATCATTCGGGTTACTCCTTAAAAGTTCTCGCGTCTAAGACGTTTTTAGCCATTTATCCGGGCCAATCGCTCCCTAGTGCGCAAGATTGAGTTGCTTGCGAGAGGGATACTGATACCCATTAAAGCCACTTGGNTGTGCGGCCTAACCGAAAACGTTGGACGGGCAGATTGGTGGATGATAGTATAGGGCGGTCGTTGNGGACCCTCGACAGCTACGAACGGCCAGGCTTCCCACGGATATTCTGCCGCCTGCCCTGTTGCCACCTGGCACGGGGCTGATCTTAACCCAGGCGCGCCTAGTTGACAAGAAATGGGAAGGTTGGCGAACAATCCATTCAGGAGCATCCGGTGACCCAGGAACAAGACAGACTACTGGAGATAATAGACCTGGCAGATTCCGGCCAGGTACAGTTGGCTCTTACCAGCAGCCAAGGTAGGCGAACCGCCTCGCCGGTGACCTTTAAAGCTCCCCTCACGGGCTCAGANTTAACAGAAATCGGCTGGTATTTCAACGAATACCTGCGGAACCCATTCGGCGACGCGAAAGCACGGGCCGGTGAGGTGGAAACAAGATTCCACGCCCTGGGCCGTTCGCTTTTCGAGACTGTATTCCAGTCCAGNGAGGAAGCCCAGTCCTGTTACGGCACCGCCCTGGAAGAAGGACTCCCGAACTACCAACTGGTAATAGTATCCCATCGCCCCGAATTCCTGAGCCTGCCTTGGGAGTTGCTCAACTCCCCGGAGGCAGGGTTCCTTCCGGCTCAATTCGGTTCTATGCTAAGGCGGACATCGTCCGGCCCAATGGACCCATTCGTCACCGAATTAAGCCAAGAACAGCTTAACGTGCTCCTGGTTTCTCCGTCTCCCACCGATAGTCTCCCAGATGGAGACCCTTCGGGAGACGCAGGGAGCATTGCCGCCGAAGCGCTACAGATTTTGGAGTCTTTGGACGTCGTAGTCCAGTTGGACTGCCTGCAGCCGCCGACATTAGATGCCCTAGCCGACCGATTAGCCCAGATTCCAGGGCATTACCACTTGGTCCACATCGATGCCCAGTCCAATACGGGCGGCGGCGGAATCCTCCTCGAGTCTAACGATGGAAATGCGGCCCAAGTAGCCTCAGCCCAAGTGGCGGAGTTACTGGTGAAATCCGGCGTGCCGATGGTCCTGATCAACGGTGGCGGCGCCGCGTCTCCCAACCAATCCACAAACACCGCGNCCGAATTGTCTGAAGCCGGCGTACCCTTGGTGGTTTCAATGGCAGTACCGNTGACCCCCACGGCCCGGTCGATATTCGTAGGCAATCTATTCCGGCAAATCGTAGCAGGGGTCGATGTTCCCACCGCAGCCTCGACGGCTCGGCGGGGCTTGATGGACGAGCCGCTACGGCCCTGCGCCGCCGGCAAAGCGCCCTTCTGGGACTGGATAGCCCCCCAGGTCTATCAATCCCGTAGTTACGTTCCGGGAGCGATACATGTTGNGCAACCTGAGCCCCTGACGCCCCAGTCTCAACCGGAGGAGGGGACCGAACTCGACCAGCAACTCCCTCAAGAAGGCCCTTACGGTTTGGTTGGGNGGCGCGCCGAGCTTCGCCAACTGGCGCGAACGTTCCCGAGCCAACAGGTGGTCTTAATGAGCTCAAACACCGGCGCAGGCAAGACGGAGTTAGCGCTGGGTCTGGCCCGATGGCTGCAAAAAACCGGTGCCCGCCCTGGCGGGGTCTTTTACACGACTTTCCACATAGGAGCGGGACTGGAACGTGTCGTCCACGAGATCGGCACTGCGGTCGCCGGGTTGTCCTTCGCCGACATGTCCGGTCCCGACCAACGCCAATGGGTGGTGGATTATCTGCGAGAGCAACCGTCGCTAATCATCTGGGACGCATTGCAGCACGCCGGTGGCGACCCGGGTCAGGACGGCTCTGGAATNTTGGACCAGGCCGAACTGGCGGAACTGGACGCATTTTTAGCCGAGGCGATACAGGGGGGCCGTTCTTGGGCTCTTTTGGTCACCCGCCACCCGGAGGAACCCTGGCTGGCCGTTCCCTACCACTCCTACCAACTCCCTATTCTGAGCCAGAGCGACCGGATGGAGTTAGCCTGCAAGATTCAGGAAAGTACCGGACCATCCGATCTCACTCCCGGCGGCCAGGCCGACAACCAACTGGGCCTCGCCTACCTTGAGCTACTGGACCTCATCGAGGGACATCCGCTGGCGATGCAAATAGCTCTTCCTCTGCTTAAAGAAGTGCCGGCCTCGGTCTTGCTGGGAGAGATGCGGACTCGCGTGGAAGAACTGGACCAATCGTCCATGGAAACAGGCCGCGACTTGTTCCTGACCGCCGTCATGGACCAATCATTTTCACGGATGCCCCGCCGCAGCCGGACGCATCTGCCCTTCCTGTCCATGTTCCAGCAGCGGGTCATGTTGGACATCCTGACTCACATCACCCAGGAGCGAGCCTACCAAACGGTCATGGGCGAGGAACTGGGCTGGGGCGCTTGCCGGACCTTGCTGCGGTCCGCCCGGGACGCGGGATTCATCCAGACGGTCACACCCTCCGTCTACCAGATCCATCCTACCTTGCCCTGGTTCTACGGACGCCAGATCAACCAACAGCNCTCCCCTGCCGCCATCCGCCAGTTNGAGCAGGAGTTTGTTCGGGTCTATGCGGATACCGCCGACTACTTTATGGAAACCCTGTACGAGAACCAGGACTCCGGGACCATGGCGGTCCTAGCCGAGGAGGGCAACCTGACCCAGGCGCTAGGTCTGGCTCTGGAAGACCACCAGTGGGACGCGGCCCAGGTATTGGTCCAACCATTGGCCCAGGTGTACCGGATGCAAAAGCGGTACCCCGAACTCCGCCGCCTGCGCCGCCAGTTGCTTCAAGACATCCTCCCAGAGGGCAACGGCGCCACCGAAGCCGATTCCAAAGGCGCGATTGACCTTTGGCTATATCTGCTGGGNACCGAAGCCAGTGAAGCCACCGAGCAGCTTAACCTGGAATTTGCCCAAGATCTGAACCAACAGATGATGGATTACCTGGAGTCTTTACCGGACAAAGAGACTGACCCACGGGTAGCCGCCGTTTACCATCAGATGGGCGTTCTGGAACAGCATCGGTGGCACCTCGATGACGCGGAAGAGTGGTATCAAAAATCCTTGGTCATTATCGAAAAAGGTGAAGACGAAGCGTCCACCGCCGACGACTACTACTGTATCGGCCAGGTAAAGCAACATCAGCGTTATTACACCGAAGCGAAAGAGTGGTTCAGCAAAGCATTGGACGTCCACCAAAGATTGCAAGATCCGGAGGAGCTGGTCAAAGACTTTCGGGCTNTGGGCCTGGCCTCCCAATTCAAGTTCGAATATGACGAAGCGGAAAGCTGGTATCGCCGCGCCCAGGCCATCTTGGAAGAAAACCGGGATGAGGAAATGGTTGTCCTGGTTTACCACGAACTGGGCACCGTATTCCACGCGCGTTATATGTTCGAAGAAGCGGAAAGTTGGTACCAGCAGTCCTTGGGTCTGTCCCACCGGTTGGGCTTGCAGTCTCAGATGGCCGTGGAGTTCCACTACTTGGGCCTGCTAGCCCAGGCTCGCGGATTGCTTTATGAAATGGCTCAAGAGTGGTTCGAGTTGGCTCTGGAAAAACGGGAGGAGCTGGGCGACCCGCGAGGCGCTGGAGATGAATGCCGCCAACTGGGCGTCCTGTTTCACGAGCAAAACCTTCTGGATGACGCTGAGCAGTGGTACCAACGTGCCAGGGAAAACTTTGAGCAGATCCGCGATGTCGACCGCACCGCCCGGACCTACGGCCAGTTAGGGAAATTGGCCGAAGACCGTGGCGATCTGCCTCAAGCTCTGGAGTGGGCCACCCGGGCTCACGGTCTGGCGACGGAACACCAGCTGCCGGCCCTGGCTCCAGCCAAAGCCCACCTTGCCGCCCTGCGGGACAAATACGGGGTGGACAACTTTCAGACCTGGTGGCGGGGCTTCACCGGTGGCGACCCGCCCGATGACTTGGATGAAGAATAGCCATCAGACATCATCTTATAAATTTAATCTAGAAGAGAAGCCGATCAAGGAGGCACTCCCGATGGACATTGGAACGTCGATTCCACTACCGGCCTACACCCTNGACCCCGCTTTCATCGCCAAAAAAGCCGAGGAGTTGGGTTTTGANTCGATCTGGTACGCAGAACATCCCGCCGTGCCGGTCCACAGCGACAGCCCCTTTCCGGCCACCGGCGGCGCGATTCCCGAAAACTATTCCCACTTTACCGACCCTTACATCGCTCTGGCNCGCGCCTCGGGGGTGACCAGCACCATCAAATTGTGCACCGGTATCACCTTGGTTCCCGAGCGCAACCCTTTACTCTTGGCCAAAGAGATTGCCGTCTTGGACCGGGTTAGCGGCGGCCGGTTCGTCTTCGGAATCGGCACCGGTTGGCTCAGAGAAGAAACCGAGTTGATGGGCGGCGACTTCTACCACCGCTGGACCCAGACCCGTGAAGCTATCGAGGTCATGAAGGAACTCTGGACCAAAGATGAAGCCGAGTATCACGGCAGATTCTTCGACTTCCCTCCCGTCAAGTCCTACCCCAAACCCACCCAAAAACCCCATCCGCCAGTGCTTCTGGGCGGAATGGCCAAGAACGTGCTGCGCCGAGTGGTGGCCCACGCCGACGGCTGGCTGCCCAACCGGGTTTCTCCCGCCCAGGTCGAGGAAAGCCGGGCCAAGCTGGATGCCATGGCCGAGGAGGCCGGCCGGGACCCGGCGTCACTTACGATAACAGTTTACGGCCAAGACCCCGACCGAACGCTCCTCCAGTCCCTGATCAACGCTGGAGCCAACCGGGTAGTGATCCGTCCCGAGCACTGCGACACGGAAAAAGAAATGGGCGACCAATTAGAGCAGATCGCCGAAGCCGTCCTGCGCTAACTACCAGGGAGCCCCACTTTCGTAAAGGGGGGCTGGGGGATTTCTCCCGTCCACAAGGAGAGCCACAAATGGACCAAACCACCGAACTATTAAGTTCCTTCGCCTGCGGCCTTGAATACGAAGACCTGAGCTCCCGGGTGGTTCACCAGATCAAGCGCACCGTGGTGGATACCCTGGGTTGCGCCGTGGGCGGCTTCCATTCCGAACCAGCAACGATAGCCAGGACTTTGGCNGGATCCGTCACCAGCTCGACTCCCTCGCGGATATTGGGGACTCAGTTATACAGCTCTCCGGACATGGCCGGCTTCGCCAACGGCGTGATGGTCCGTTATCTAGACTGCAACGACTCGTATTTCTCGCCTGGAGGCGGCCACCCCAGCGACATGATTCCGGCNGCATTGGCCCTGGGCGGCCCCACGGAAAGCGATGGCCGCAGTGTGATTACCGCCATCGCTCTGGCCTACGAAGTGTTCTGCCGGTTGAGCGATGAAGTGGTTACCGGCGAATTTGGCTGGGACCAGGGAATGTTCTCCATCATCGGAGCAACCTGCGCCGCCGGGAAACTCCTNGGGTTGAACCAAGACCAGATGGGGCACGCCATATCCTTGGCGATAGCACCTAACCTGCCCCTGGGAGTCACCCGCACCGGCGAGCTGTCCATGTGGAAAGGGTGCGCCACCGCCACGGCCACCAGGGCGGGGATCTTCGCCGCCCAACTGGCGCAACAGGGCATGACCGGACCTAACGAGCCCTTTGANGGACGCCGGGGCTTGTGGGAACAAGCTCTAGGAAATACTGTAAACATCCCATCCTTCCAAAAGAGTGGAGGCAGCGACGATTTCCGCATTCTGGAAACCACCTTCAAGTCCTATCCTTCTCAGATCCACACCCAGGCGCCCATCGGCGTGGCCCTGGAACTACACCCCCAGGTTTCCCCGGAGAAGATAACTTCGGTTCGCATCCAATCCTACGGCGGGGCCGTTAGCTCACCCTCCACCGAACCGCAGAAGTGGGACCCAAAGACCCGGGAGACGGCCGACCATAGCATCCCGTACCTGGTGGCCGTTGCCTTGCAATACGGCAGCGTGAACGCCGGGTCTTTCACCAGCGAACGTATCCATGACCCGGCGCTCCGCACCCTCATGGCAAAGTTCGCCATGGAAGAAATTCCCGGCTTCACCAGCAGATACCCGGAAGAGTTCAACTGCCGCATCCAGGTCACCGGCGACGCTGGAAAGGTTTATGAGGCCCATACCCGCTACCCCAAGGGTCACCGCCACAATCCTTTGGACGACAGCGAAGTAGAAGCCAAATTCCGCGGTTTGGCCGCCGGTGTAGTCTCCGCAAAGCAGTGTGACCGGGTCTTGGAGCATGTATGGGCTTTGGACGAGGCCCCCAACCTTGACTCACTCTTTGACAGCATGGTNGTCTAACTCAATCCTCAGCTCTAAGCCGCCTCAAACCACACACTTACGTTTCCGGCTTGATTTTCGCGGATTATGTTATNATCCNGCATACTTCTGTTGCATCTAATCATGGCAACCACAAGGTCCTCCCTACCCAGAGAGCAATGCACGGACATATCCATTGAGAGGAGAACCGGTTTGCCGACACATACCTGGCCAGGTATCGGGGCGTCCAAAGGGACGCCTCTTAAACCGGCAAATTCAGTAATTAAAGGCGGGACCGAGGTCCGTAACCTAATCATTTTGGACTCGGTCGATATTGCGGAAATCCATATTGCTCTGAGCGGCGTATTCCATATGAAGGGGGCGCGCCCCTTTTTCCGGGGGCATAGCTAGGTGGTCGAATACCAAGAATACAACGATCACCAACTAATGCACCAGGTGACCCTGGAGGATAAGGGCGCGCTGGAAGCTATTTACGCCAGATATGGGTCGTCGGTCTATTCCCTGGCCATGTACATGCTCAAACAGGANGCCCTGGCCGAAGAGGCGACTCAAGACATATTTCTGAACATTTGGCTGAAGGCATCCAGCTACAAGACCGACCGGGGTGAACCACGGGCTTGGATNATGAGCGTGGCTCACCACAAGATTGTGGACGTGATTCGGGCCAGACGCCGGACCCTGACGGCGACGGACCTCGACGGCTACGAAACTCTGGAACTGTTGCCATCGGCCCAAATCTCCACNGAAGAGGAAGTTGAAAGGAAAATTGAGCGGGAACGCATCCTGAAAGCCGTGGCCACCCTGCCGCCTCCGCAGCGGCANGTAATCATGATGGCTTACTTCGAGGGGTACACCCAGTCAGAAATGGCGAAGATTCTAAAGCAGCCTCTGGGGACGGTCAAGACCAGAGTGCGGCTGGCGATGCAAAAGCTAAGGTTGGTACTAGAAGGCGATGTTAACGACTGATTCAAACAATGACCAACACCCGGAAGAGCAATTGGGCGCCTACGCCTTGGATATTCTGGACCAGGAAGAAGCGGACCTGGTCGAGTTCCACTTGTCGGGATGCTACCAATGCCGGGAAACCGTGGCGCTCATGCAATCCTCGGCGGCCGTTATTGGGGAATCGGTAGACCATCTCCAACCGCCCGCTTCATTGCAGGCTCGGNTCATGAGATCCCTACCAAGGACGGGCATGGAGATNGCCACCCCGGCAAAAACCACCGCTTCCCGAGGCTGGACCGGCTCTCTATCCAAAGCATTGATGCCTCTGGCCGCAGTCCTGGTTTTGGGATTACTTTCCTACAGCGTATACGTGAACACCGTCCTTTCCTCCCGGGTGGNAAGTCTGCAGCGCGAAAGCGCCGTGTTAACTCGATGGGGGAAATTGGCGGCTCAAGAGTCTCAAGTCATAGACCGCCTTAACGAACTCCGTGCCGCCAGCGATTTTCTAGCTGAAACCGAGAGCACCGACGTTCTCCTGGAATCTCCCAATAATTCCGGTAACTCCGGAGGCATCCTGCTGGTCGCCGATGACGGCCGTCAAGCAATGCTTATGGTAACCGGAATGCGGGAGTTGGAACCGCCCTCCAGCTACGATATCTGGCTGGTTAGGCAAGGTCAAAGCATGTGGGCCGGCCAGCTAAAGGTCGATTCCAAAGGTTGGGGAGCCGTAACCCTGCACCCGCCCGAACCGCTATTCGAGTTCGACATGGTTCGGCTGACCCCTGCTCCGGCTTCCGACCCGGCGCCTGGCCGCGGGGACATGGTCTTGGAAGGCCAAATCGTGGCCCAGAAGATCGCCAGGTAGCCAAAGCACACCCGGACAAAGGGTCTTTCGATCCGCTATGCCGATTGGTTGACACGCCTTGGCCCGCCGCCCGTTCTCCTGGTATACTTGCGCCAACTCCTCGGTGAAGGGTGTAGGTGAACGTGTTGGGAGTGACCGTCTTTCTACTGGTCTGCGACATCTGCGGCGGTTGCATGATGGAACAGAAGTGCAAGATTATTTGCCTCAACTGCGGCTACACGCGGGACTGTTCAGACCCCTAACAAACTTGCCCAGCGGCATCCCTGATTGACTGCTAACTCGGCTCAAGCCCCTGATTGTCCTGCCGTCAGGTTGCCCGAATCACTCTTCGGTTCTGCCCGTGGCGGTTTCCCACCACTCCGGATAATCCCTCAATTGCAAGCCCCGGAAAAGTCCCGGATGAGCTTTCACCGCCAATTTCATTGCTTCAATCATTGGCTCTCGTATCGCGAAGTGGGCCAATCCCGACGTCCTTAGCTTGAACAGGTGGTAACACTCCCTCAGATTCAGCTTCGATAGCACCCGGCGGTAGTGGGCGTGGGTCACCAGATACTGGGCCACCACTGGGGAGAACTCGCAAACCTGCCGGTAAGCCTCTTCCGCCTGTTCGATGGCGCCAACAAACTGGCCTTTCAGACCGGCTTCGACCAGCAANTCCGGTACGCCGAATCCGTGAGCCGTGGTTAGCGACTGGGGAATATATGATTGCATGCGGTGGCGCTTAAACTCCCGGTACGCCCCGTAATCCATCAAGTATTCGTAGGTATAATCCACCATCTCGAACTCACGCACCGGAGCGTCGTGGGGACCCATGCCTTCAACGCATTTCCGGATGATCTGCTGCCGGTCCTGGGCGTTCATGGCCAACNCCCGCCGCCATATCTCATCGTAAGGCAGCCCTGACTGGCGGTATAACAAGGCTGCGGCCAGTTTTTCCTCTGCTTGGCTGGTGCAAGTGATCAAGCGAACCGTCAGGTGCGCTCCAGAACCGTCACCACCCTGCCGGACATCCCCGGAGCNTGGCTCCCCCACAAACCGNCCTGTTTGCGACCTCTGGNCTTCGGGCATCTCCGCCAAATAGGCATTTGGCTCAGCATACTTNATCAGCGTTGGAGCAATCTTCTGGCCCTGTTCGCGAAGCTCACTCCCCAAGTCTCGCTCNTCCGCCAACTCCGACGACATCAGCTTGGAAATGGCATGCTCCAGCACCCGGGCGTTGGCGGTAACGCCTACATTGGTCAGGGTTGCCGCCGGAAGGACGGCTCGGCAGCTATCGGTGGCATCCCTCTGCAACCGAAGGTTATAAGCAGAGTCCCGCTCCCGTTCCCTCTGGGGATAGACTCCGCGCAAGTGATCTACGCAACCTTCCACCAATTGATGATAAACCTGGAATAGCTCCCGGCAGGCATCGACAAACGCTTGTGCCAGGGCCGGTTCGTTTGCCAATTCAGGAGGACGGAAAAAATAGTCAGAGGGCAGAAGTTGATATCTAGACGACTTTTCGGTGTACGATGCCAGCCGGTTATCTTCCAGCGTGTCACAAGCTAAGCGGGAGATGTCCTCCACCGCCAGATGTANCACGGCGTGCTCCGCCACCGAAGCGTGGCCGTAGCCCACCACCCATCTCTCATGAAAGTCGGCTGCCTTCTCCTGGCTCACCTGTANGGCAATCTCGTCGAAGGGCTCCGGGCGGCGGGATGTCATGGCGAAGGCCACCGCGATCTGCTCTTCGGTCAAATCATGAGCGTCTAGCGGATACACCCGGCGGCGAACTTCTTTTTCCATCGGTCCAGTCATATCAATCTAGGCATGGAGTCACAGAAACCCACCGTATTAAACCGGTTTACGCACCTTTCATGAAAGTGGTCTAAGGATCAAGCCTGCGGACGGGTTATGTCAAGGAAGACCGGACCTAATCCAGGCCGGCGGCTTTGTGTGTAGCTATTACCGGAAAGCGCCGAACCCGTCCGGCGTCTGTACCTCAACGAGCTGAACCTTGTCTGATGCCACGGCGTTTTCCAGCGNCTTGGAAAGTTGGTCCACCGAGGTAACTTTTGTCCCTTCAAAGCCATAGCTCTCGAACAGCTTTACGAAGTCTGGGTTGACTAGATCGGTCCCGATGAACCGGCCCTTGTGGTTCTGTTGCTGCATGCCTTTGAGCACACCCCAGGCATTGTCATTGAACATCAAAACGATGGGGTTGATTCCATACTGGGCGGCGGTGGCCAACTCCTGGAAATTGTACTGGAAGCCGCCGTCTCCGGTAACACAAACCACCGGGCTTTTTGGCTTGCCGACCTTGGCGCCCAAAGCGGCGGGGAAAGCAAAACCCAACCCTACCCAGCCGTGAGGGTACATGAAGGTCCTGGGCTGGTTGATCGGCAGGCAGCGGATGGCCCGGCTGGTAGGCACCGTGGCGTCAAGGGCGAATATCGTGTCTTTGGGCGTGGACGCGCGGATGGCCTCAAAAGTGCGCATCTCGTTGCCCCATTTGTCCTTAAGATTCTCGTAGATCTGTTCCTTGACCGACTGGATCTCTTCCCGGAACTTGTATCCTTTATAAACGTCCGTGCCCGCCATACCCTCAAGCAGTTGGCGGGTAACGGCCCGGGAGTCGGCGACGATGGGGATGCCCGTGGCGTAGTTCTTGCCGATGGCCTGGCCGTCCAATAAGACGTGTATCACCGTATCGGGCAACTTAAGCCCCACCCCGGACGTGGAACGCAGGGGAAGGATCGACCCCAGAACAAGGACCACGTCGCACGTGCTCAGCCAGTCATGCAACGGGTTTTCGCCCCAGATTCGCCCACCCATAGCCGGCCCTAAAGATAGAGGGTGATCCTCCGGAATAGCTCCCTTAGCACCGTCTCCGGTGACTATCGGCGCGCCCAGCATCTCGGCCAGTTGAATGATCTCCTCGGCGCCGCCCAGGGATTGGACTTCTTCACCTACAAAAATGACCGGCCGTTTAGCCTCTATCAAAGTCTTCCGGGCCCGCTCAACCATTGCGGGGTCCCCTTGAGCGATCTGAGGGTCCCTGGGTCCTAGCACCTCCACGTCGGCCTGTTGCCCCAACAGGTCGGTGGGAACCTCCAGTTCGATGGGCCGGGGGCGCCGCGATTGAAACCTCTGGAACGCTTCAACGAAGTAGTCTGGGATAGACTCAATCTGGTTGATGAGGGCGTTCCAGTCGGTCACCGCTTCAAACATACCCAACTGGTTTTTGGTTTCGTGGGTAGACAGCTTCCCGGAGCCGATAAATTCCTGCTCCACGTTGGTGCAGATTTCCAGAACGGACGAGCTTGAAAAATAGGCCTCCCCCAGGGCGCCCACCGAGTCTGCCGCACCGGGCCCGGTGCTGGTAAGCAGAATACCCGGCTTGCCCGTCGCCCGGGAGTAACCGTCGGCCATGAAGCCGCAGCCCAGTTCCTGACGGCCTCCAATGAACCGGAGACTGTCTTGATTGTCGAATATGGAGTCGAAGAGGTCCAAGGTGTGGATAGAGATAATCCCGAATATTGTGTCCACTTCATGGGCTTTCAAGGACTCGGTGATTGCCTGGCCTCCGGTCATTCTGGGCAAGATACATCCTCCTGAAGTTAGCTTTCAGCTTTCGGTCCCCTGATTGCTGACCGCTGAAAGCTGATCGCTCGCTAAATTATCAACGCCGCTGGTTTTTCCAGCAATCCTTTGATTTCCATGATGAATTGGGCGGCTTCCGCGCCGTCGGCCACACGATGGTCTACGGACAGGGTTGCCGTCATAATCTGGGCTACCGTTACCTGTCCGCCCCTAGCTACCGGCTGCTTTTTTACTCGGCCCACGGCCAGGATGGCGGCGTGGGGTGGATATATGATNGCGGTGAAGCTATCGACATCGAACATCCCCAGGTTACTGACGCTAAAGGTGGTTCCACTGTACTCTTCGTTCCGCAATGTGCCCGAGTGGGCCCTGGCGATCAGGTCCCGGCTCGCGGCGGCAATCTCCACTAGGCTCTTTGCTTGGCAACCGTTGATGCCGGGTACGATCAATCCGCTCTCCAGAGCAATGGCGATGCCGATATTGATATCGGGATTCATCTGGAGATGGCCGCCTTGATAGAAGGCGTTGAACTTGGGGAACTTTTGCAGCGCCAAGGCGCAGGCTTTGACCACCAAATCATTGACAGAGACCCGGCTGTCCGTAGACAGGACCTCGTTCAGGTCGCCCCGCATCTCCGTGGCCTTGGTCATGTCGACTTCGGAGGACACGTAGAAGTGGGGAATATCCCGCTTACTGTCGCTTGTCACCTTGGCGATGGTCTGCCTCATACGCGACAGGTCCACCCGCTCCGGCTCGGCGGACGCGCTGGCGGTGTCAGAACTGGGCTGGGACGCTGCTTCTAAGTGATTCAACACGTCCTGTTCGACGATTCTGCCGCCAGGCCCGGTCCCACTGACCAGAGCCAGGTCGATTCCCCCTTCCCGAGCCAGTCGCCGAGCGATGGGAGAAGCCCGGACTTCACCGCTGGCAGCAGCCACCGGGCTGGTCTGGGCCCCTGCATCGGTGTGGTTCAACACGTCCTGTTCGACGATTCTGCCGCCGGGACCGGTGCCGGTCACCACGGCCAGGTCGATTCCCTGTTCCCGAGCCATCCGGCGCGCGATGGGGGACGCCCGGACCTCACCGCCGGGAGCAGCCGCCGGAGGAGCAGGGGTCACGGTGGATACCGGTTGAGCCGCCGCCGTTGTGGCGCGATTCCCGCCCGGAGCGTCATCCGTATCACCTGACCCTGTTCGGGACAGAAGGCCTTCAGGTAGTGCTTCATCGGGTCCAGTGATTACGGCGATCAGNTCGCCGACCGGTATAGCAATTCCTTCCTGGGCTACGATCTTTCGCAGAACGCCCCCGACGTATGCTTCAAACTCAACGGTTGCTTTGTCAGTTTCAATGTCGGCCAGAACATCCCCCCGAGCTACCGGATCTCCTTCCTGTTTGTGCCAGCGCACCACGGTGCCCTGTTGCATGTCGTAGCCCATTTGAGGCATGACGATTGAAGTTGCCAACGTACCCTCCCAACGCCCGTCCCGCATTTAATTTTCACGAGACCGGGCCTCGTGGGTTAGATATTAAAGCACCGCCGGTGACCCGGCAAGACTACCCGGTGTTTTTTCGCGATTCCGAAGGAAGCCGTCCAATGAAGCCAAATTAAAGGCGGCCTTCCGGCCGCCTTCTAAGGTCGATTCGTGATGGATNCCAGGCTACATCATTCTCTCGATGATTCGCTTGGTCTGCTCCTTGTCCAACCCCAAGGTCTGTAAGCCCAAAGGCTCATCGGGCTCGAGGACCGGTTCACTGCCACCCAGGGTGGGGGCTTGCTTCTGGAAGAANAGCCCGGTGTAAATAGTGTCGCCGAAGAGCATGGCTTTTTCGCAAGCGGTCTTCCAATCGCTGGTGTCGTGTCCCTCGTCCTCCAGCTTCTTGACCCGTTCTTTGAAGAAGGCGTTGCTGTTGTCATGGTTGAAGGTGACGCAGGGGCTGAAGATGTCTATAAGCGAAAACCCGGAATGCTGTATCGCCTGTTTCATGAGTTCGGTCAGGTGCCTGACGTCGCCGCTGAAGCCACGGGCCACAAAGGTCGCTCCGTTCATAATTGCCGACGTGATGGGGTTGAGCGGCGCCTCAACACTACCGAAGGGAGTGCTTTTGGTCTTCATCCCCATGGTGCTGGTGGGGGAAATCTGGCCGGTGGTCAGCCCATANATCTGGTTGTTCATAACCACATAGGTCAGGTCCACGTTTCGCCGGGCCGTATGGGTAAAGTGATTCCCACCTATGCCATAGCCGTCGCCGTCGCCCCCGGTAACAATCACGTGCAGCCGGTGGTTTCCCAGCTTGGCGCCGGTGGCCACGGCCAGAGACCGTCCGTGCAGGGTGTGCATGCCATATGAATTAAAGTAGCCCGGCAGGTTGGAGGAACATCCGATTCCACTGACGGTCAGAATTTCGTGGGGCCTGAGACCCAGTTCCGCGCTGGACCNCTGCAGGGCGTTGAGAACGCCGAAGTCCCCACACCCGGGGCACCAGTCGGGATNAACCAGCCCTTTAAAATCCCTTGCCGTTAGTTGGATTACCGGCTTATCGTCGGTTGTCGACATGGTCGTTGCCATGCATTCACCTCTTTACGTGATCGCCTCTTGATAGGGTACGAAGCACTCGATCTTTTCCGCCAGGTGTGCCAAAACACCATCGACGATGTGATGGGGGATAAAAGGCTCACCATCATATTTACGGATATGCCCATCGACGCTGAGACCGGTCTCACTTCGCATGTAACGATAGAACTGGCCGGAATAGCTGTTTTCCACCACTACTACCCGCTTGGACTTGGACAGAATATCCGTAACTGCCTCGCCATGGAAAGGAACGATCCACTTGATGGGGAGGTGATTAACGGCAACCCCTTGGTGGGCAAGAAGTTCAACCGCCTCTCTAATCACTCCATAGGTGGAGCCCCAACCAATCAGAGTAATCTCGGCGTCGGCCGAGCCTTCCAACTCGGGTGGTTTAATGTCCTTGATCGCCGCCTGGAACTTGCGGGCCCGCTTTTCGACCATCTTGCGGCGCTTGTGAGGGTTGGTAAACTCGTCGCTGAGCAGCTGAGAGTTCTCATCGTGCTCATCGGTGGCCACCACGTGGACATAGCCTTCCAGACCGGGCAGGGCTCGGGGCGAAATCCCGGTTTCGGTGTCCTTGTAGCGCATGTAGCCATCGGTGGAGGACCCCTTGGTGATCAACTCCCCTCGGTCGATCTGCGGGTGCATGTCTATGAGGTCCGGGGCGATGCTGAACCGGCCTTCAGCCAGCAATAAGTCAGAAACCACAATGCCAGGGCATTGATATTTGTCCGTCAGGTTAAATAACTCGGGCATGGTGTTGAAGCAATCAACGGGAGTCGTAGGCGCAACGATAAACCGCTCGAAGTCACCTTGGCTTGCTCCTAGGACTTGCCACAGGTCGCCCTGTTCCGTCTTGGTGGGCACCCCGGTCGANGGGCCGGCCCGCTGAACGTCGATAAAAACGGCTGGTATTTCCATCATTGCGGCGCTGCCCACGGCCTCGGTCATCAGTGCGAACCCGCCNCCCGAAGTGGCGCACATGGCCCGGCAACCGGTATGGGCGGCGCCAATCACCATGTTGGCCACACCNATCTCGTCTTCAACCTGTCGCACCATGATACCCAGGTTTCGGGCGTTCTGAGCCATCCAGTGCAGCACTCCGGTAGCCGGACTCATTGGATATGCTGCATAGAACTTAACCCCGGCCGCCGCGCCTCCCATGGCCAGCGCTTCGTTGCCCGACCAAACGGCCAGCGGCTTGGGTCCGGTGGGGACGGTTTGTGCAAAGGCGTCAAAGTTGGCTACCGAGTGGTCGTACCCGGCCCGGGCGACGCTCACGTTTTCGTCGATAACCGCCTGACCCTGCCGCTGGAACCGCAAGGTCAAACTTTCTTCAAGGACCTG
This sequence comes from Chloroflexota bacterium, assembly GCA_002710215.1. Lineage (GTDB taxonomy): Bacteria > Chloroflexota > Dehalococcoidia > Lucifugimonadales > UBA3495 > UBA11650. Next base: position 80,410 of record PAJQ01000024.1, read on the forward strand.
GAAGTCCAGNCCCAGCAGATGCGAGGCCGCGCCTACGGCCATGGTGTTTTGCGACAACCGGTTTCGGCTGACGCTCAGTTTCGTCACGGGCAATGGGCAGAGTTGTACCCCATCGCCCGCTTCGCCGGGCTTGATGTTGTCTTCGTTGTACAGTACCCAGGACCCCGGCCCCATGAGTTGCAAGTGCCGGTCCATCGTATCCTGATTCAGGCACATGAGTATGTCGAGTTTATCGCCGTGNGTGTATATCTCCTGGTCACAGACACGAAGGTACAGGAAGATATGTCCGCCACGGATGATCGACTGGTAAGCGTTATAGGTGTTCAGGTGGAGGCCGCGCCGAACGAAGATACGAGCAANAATATCGCCTGGGGTGGCGATGCCCTGTCCGGCTTCACCACCGATAGCGATTGTCAAATCAAAACTTCCCACGGTCATCGATCCGCTCCTTACCTTTGCTAGGCGAGACCTACTCAAAATCGCCCGGCTTGGGGCTTACGGNGCTCGGCCTATTACATCACTCAGATTCAACTGCTGGTTGGTTAATTCTGTAGGAATCACTAGAAAAGGCCCGTCTGACCACCCTCTCACATTGAATCNGCCGATTGGACTGAGTCGATTATTGTGGTTCCCGGTCAAATCACTCAGATCGNATCCGCCTTAGCAACGATCGGCGCTATGTCAAAAATTAGCCCTTTGGACTATTTCCCTCAGTATACCTTTGCCTTACGTTAGTCGCAAGGTGAGAAAGTTCTCACCTNGCGCCCCCATCGATCAGCTTATTTCGAGAATCACCGGCCATCCNATCGGAGCCCGGAATCGATGGCTACATATGAATCGCCCGGCCCTGAGCGCTGAGCGCGGCCTCTTTCAGCATCTCCGAGATAGAAGGGTGGGGATGAATCGCCCATCCCAATTCCAGAGTGGTGCCTTCCAATACCTTGGCCAGGGATAGTTCGCCCAGCAATTCGGTGACCTCCGGACCTATCATGTGCGCGCCCAACAACTCGCCGTACTTGCCGTCCACAACCAGCTTGACTATCCCCTCGGATTCGCCCATGGCCAGAGCTTTGCCGTTGGCCTGGACGTTGAANGTCCCGATCTGTACTTCGTGTCCTTGGTCCTTGGCTTGGGCTTCCGTCAGACCGAAGCTGGCGATTTGCGGGTTGCAGTAAGTAGCCCTGGGTATCGACCCGTAGTCCAAGGGCTGAGTCTCCAAACCCGCCATATGCTCCACCGCGGTGGCCGCCTGGGCCGAGGCCACGTGGGCTAAGGCCAGCTTNCCGGTAACGTCGCCGATGGCGTAAACGTTCGCCACGTTGGTGCGCATCACGTCGTCTACTTGGATGCTCCCATCCTGAATAGCGATGCTCATCGACTCCAGCCCCAAGTCCTCAATGTTCGACCGGACCCCGATCGCCACCAAGACCTTTTCACAGTTCAGGGTTTCTTCGGCCCCCTCCTTGGCCACGGTAACCGCTACACCATCGGGCCCCGATTGTGCCTCCGTCACCCCGGCGCCGGTCATGATATTTATACCGTGGCGTTCGAAACTGCGCTCCAGTATGGGGCTTATGTCTTCGTCCTCGGTGGGCACCAACCTGGGCAGCAACTCAACGATTGTGACTTCCACACCGTACATGCGGTAGATATAGGCGAACTCAACGCCGATGGCGCCCCCGCCAACNATGACGACGCTGGAGGGGAGTTGGTCGAGGACGATCGCCTCGCGGCTGGTGATGATCTTGTCGCCGTCCACGGGGAGGGGCGGGATGGTGCGAGGGCGGGCGCCGGTGGCGAGGATGATGTTCTTGGCGTTGAGCCTCTGCCCGTCGGGGGCAACTTCCACTTCTCCTTCGCCCACCAACCGCCCGGAGCCCTGAATGTGCTCCACGTTATTCTTCCGCAACAGGAAGGCAACGCCCCTGGTGTTGCGGTTAACCACTCTCCGGCTTCGCGTGTAAGCCACGGAGTAGTCGGCGTGAAAATTATCGAAACTTAGGCCAAATTCGTCAGCCCGGTTGATGTAGGAAAGTACCTCTGCGTTTTTCAGGAGAGCTTTACTGGGAATGCAGCCCCAGTTCAGGCAAACCCCGCCCAGGCTTTCCTTCTCTATGATCGCGGTCTTGAGCCCCAGTTGTCCGGCGCGGATCGCCGCGACGTAGCCACCCGGCCCCGCCCCAATCACCACCAAGTCGTAATTCGAATCCGTGCTCATTATCTGGGTTCTCTATCCTCGGAGGACCGTGGGCCACCNCTGCCCCTACAGGCAAAGATCCAAGCCAGCTTACGGCTGTGTAGTATACAAGCGCCTCTGGNGGGATACAAGTTGAGCCTGTTGCACATTTAAATTGACAAATGATTTATGTNGCGTCGTGAGAACTTAGGCAAATATTGTGTGATCGAGGAAGCAAGATCAAAATAAACATGCCCAATTAGCTTCGATCTTCGGTTAGCAAATTCCAACTGATTGGTGGAGACAGGGGAGGNACGAAGCCCCCAGCAACTAAATATTTCACACAGGCTTAAGGACACCGCCAGCGTCGCTTGGTTGATGAAGGTAGCTAGTTAGTTCCAGAGATTTGATCCTCAGGTACCAGAGGTTCGTTTCGGCCATTGAATGTGGACAAGCCACCGGCTGCGACGTAATATTCTCCCATCATGGCCAGCGAGCGAACTCAACGTCAAATCGGCCGTTTTCTAGATGAGGCAGAAGAGGCAGCTGCCGTCAGCGATTGGGCGCGTGTACGCGACCGGGCTCAGAATGTTCTGGCATTTGATCCGGAAAACGTCGATGGGGTGGCATTTGTAACCGCCGCAGATCGTGCGCTAGGTGGTTCTGCCTCCCCCGCTCCCGCTAGTCCTGACAACTCGCCACCTACTTCTAGCGTCACGGTAACTAATCAACCCACCTCCTTCGCCGGTGGCCGTTACCAAGTCAAACGTTTCCTGGGCGAGGGCGGCAAGAAGAAGGTCTACCTGGCCCACGACACAACTTTAGACCGGGAAGTAGCCTTCGCCCTGATCAAGACCGAGGGACTGGACGAAACCTCCCGCTCCCGCATCCAACGGGAAGCCCAAGCCATGGGCCGTCTGGGCTCCCATGCTCACATCGTCACCGTTTTCGACTTGGGCGAGGAACAAGACCAGCCTTACATGGTCACCGAGTTGATGGGTGGCGGTGATGTCGAAGGACTGATTGAGAATGCTGGCGACGACCGGCTGCCCTTGGAACAGGCAATCAACATAGCCCAAGAAACCTGCCGGGGAATAGAGTNCGCCCACAGCCGGGGCATCATCCACCGGGACCTGAAGCCGGGCAACGACTGGCTGACAGACGACGGCATCGCCAAGATTGGCGACTTCGGCCTGGCGGTGTCCCTGGAATTCTAGGTTCAGGCCAAGAGCAGGGTGGTCGGAACCCGGGATGCCTGGATACTATTGATTGGTGAGGTTGGTGCTGGTGAGAGAGTTCCTTTCGTGAGTTGGTCGCCTGAATCGGGATCAGGGGTGTCCTGGGATACTGTCCAGGTGATCGTTGCCCTAGACCCTATGCCGGTATCTTAGGTGGTAAATCAATCCAAGGACTCAAACTCACCAAGCTAAAGTTCTCGAAAGGCGGTGTTAGCGGCCTCATTTTCAACGGCAGTAATNACTTGCTCGGTGGAAATGAAACCCACGAGGGATTCCAGATCGCCGTTATTGGCTACGGCCCGGCAGATCAGGTCGTCCTGCTGGGACAAGATTGGATTATGGAGCATCTTGAGCCGGGCTGGTCCACCGGCTTTCAGATCGGTCTCTATATGTGGGGCACAGCTGAGAAGGCCGTCCGCTACGAAACACGGGTTCTTGTACGATGATATTCATTACCACTAACCCCTAGACAAGGGTGCCCGGTAGAATAAAATGGTCGCCCGACGGCGCCACCTGGACCACCTACCAACTGCCGGAGAAGGCGAAGGAGATCCGCGGCCTCGCNGCCNGGTGAACCTAGTACGCCATCCGACCCTCCCGATGTAGTCGGGGATCAAATCCCTACCCCATCAAGCTGGAACAGGAGGGGCTAACGCTGGAAACTTCCTGGAACCAGCGTAATTGCCCTGGCCTGCANCCTGCCATCATCGTCTCTTGGGCCCACGACNCTGACGCGGGCGCCTTTGATCAGGTCCTTCCGCGAGCCTTCAATGACCTGATTGATCGAAGTGTCCTGCCCTAGTGTAACGCTTACCGGTCCCTGGGGCGTGGCGATGGTTACTTGGTTGTCCGCTACCTCGCCGATAACCCCCGAAACGCCGCCCCGGCCGCCGAAGCCCCTACCATCGGACCCTCTGCCTGAAAGGCCCTGGAGTCCATCGCCAAATCCCTGGCGGTCGACACCACCAGAACCAGGGCCTTGCCTGNCCTGCCGGTCCGCGCCACCTGGTCCAGACCTTTGGCCGAACTCACCGGAATACTGGCGGCCTGGGCCATCGGACAACCGTCCCGCCCTCAGCGCGTCGGCCGAAGTTTCTCCNTGGCTCTTGCCCAAAGCCACCCCGCCNGCGAATGCCCCAGCGAGAGAACCTCCCAGCACTAGAGCAACCATTAAAAACAACGAAAATGCCTTACTCATCAACTTGCTCTCCTTATCCGGCCGTGCGAGCTACTCGTAACGCAACGCCTCGATGGGATGTAGCTGCGCCGCCCGCATCGCCGGGTAGATGCCAAAGAAGAGGCCGATGGCGGCTGAGACTCCCAGGGCCAGAATGGCGATGTCCGCGCTGAAGATGGTCTGGGTGGGAGTGCCCAGCAGGCTTCGACCGTTCAACAGCAACGACAAGACCAAACCCAGCAGGACACCGGCGCCTCCTCCTCCCAAGCTGAGAAGAGTGGCCTCGAAGACGAACTGAAANAGGATGTCACGGCGCTTGGCCCCCATGGCCTTNCGGATGCCGATCTCCCGGGTGCGCTCGGTTACCGACACCAGCATTATGTTCATGATGCCGATACCCCCCACCAACAAAGAGATTCCGGCGATGGCTCCCAAGAAGAGCACGAAGGTGTTGGTGGTCTCTTGCAGCGTCTCAATGGTCTCTTGCTGGCTGGTAATCGAGAAATCGTCTTCCCGGGTAATGCGGTGGCGCAGTCGCAACACCGTGGCCACCTCCCGGATGGCGGCATCCACGTTCTCCACGTCCCGCAATTGGACGTTGACCGTCTGGACATTGATACCGCCGCGGGCCGTGCGCTGGGACGCCAGGCGGTAGTNGGCGGTGGTGATTGGCACCAGCACTTGGTCATCCAAGGAGAAAAAACGGTTGCCGCCACCCTTGCTCTCCAGCACACCGATGACGTCGAACTGGCGGGAGTTTATCCGCACCACCTGGCCGACCGGGTCACGGAAGCCGAAGAGGACTTCGGCCACCTCGGAGCCTAGCACGGCTACNTGGGAATGGTCCAGGAGATGGCCGGGCAGGATAAACCGGCCGGAGCTAAGGGCGAAGTTTCGCGCNTCCTGGTATTCGGGGGTTACCCCGTAAATCCGGGTGTTGGTGTTGTTCCTTCCCGCCACCACTTGACCGGTGGTACTGATCTCCGGGGCCACCTCTACCACCGAGGGAGTGAAAACCGGGTCCTTTAGGGCGTAGGCATCTTCCAGGGTTAGGGTGGATGCGGTACCCTGGGCGCCGGAGATTCCCCCTTGCGTGGTCACGCCGGGCCGCACAAAAAGCAGATTGGTCCCCAAGGACTGGATTCGCTGGGTGATGGTTTGCTGAACGCCCCTTCCGATGGCCATCAGGGAGATGACGGCCGCAACGCCGATGACGACTCCCAAGAGGGTCAGGCCGGCCCGCAGCTTGTTGGACCCCAGAGACGAAAGGGCGGTAACCAAGGTTGTTTTCAGGTTCATCGCTTCCCATCCTGTGCTTCCCNGGACGACCCCAAGGCCCGGTGCGNTTCTTTAACCCGCTCGTCGTTGACCACCAAACCGTCCCTTGTGGCGATCACCCGCTGGGTGCGGGCCGCGATATCGGGCTCGTGGGTCACGACGACCACGGTCAAGCCTTCTTCCCGGTTCAAGTCCTGTAGTATCCCGACGATCTCGTCGCTGGAGCGGCTGTCCAGGTTACCGGTGGGCTCGTCGGCCAGCAGTAGGGCCGGGTTCTTCACCAGGGCCCGGGCGATTCCCACCCGTTGCTGCTGGCCTCCCGAAAGCTCGGGTGGCCGGTGGTTTACCCGGTCAGCCAAACCCACCCTCTCCAAGGCTTCCAGCGACCGGCGGCGCCGGTCCCGGCCGTTGCCGTAGAGCAAGGGTAGCTCTACATTGGCCAGGGCGGTCAGACGAGGCAGTAAGTTGTAAGTCTGAAAGATGAACCCGATCTTNCGATTACGTATCTCGGCCAACCGGTCGTCACTCAAACGGCTTACGTCTTCTCCCTCCAGAACGTAGCTTCCCGAGTTGGGAACATCCAGGCACCCNATTATGTTCATCAGGGTGGACTTGCCGGAGCCCGACGGACCCATAATGGCCACCATCTCGCCTTGGCTTATGGACAGGGAGACCCCTTGCAAAGCCGGCACTTCCACTTTGCCCATCCGGTAGGTCTTGGTAACGTCTTCCAACTCAATCATGGTCCACCGCCCGTCTTTGCTAGTCGCACTACCGGCCGCCCCCCCGGGACCCTCCTCGCGAGCCGCCTCGGCCCGACGCGCCGGTGACCCGCCGGAACTGGCCGAAACTGAACCTGCTGGTGCTCACGTCGGCAGTTTCCATAGCTACCTGGTCGCCTTCCTTAAGGCCCGCACGAACGGTGATCCAGAACTCATCGGAGTTGCCCAACTCCACGGGCCTCTCTTCAAGGTTGCCCTCTCCGTTCAGCACCTTGACTACCGGCTGATCAAAGGTGCCATAAAGCGCCTGTTGGGGCACCAGCAACACGTTCCTCTCTTCTCGCAATACAATATTGGCTACGGAGCTTAGCCCTTCCCGGAGCACTAGTCCCTCGGGCACTTCCACCTGAATGCGAATAGGGTAGGTTACGACACCCTGCTGATTGCGCGCCCCGGGGGTGATCTCGGTAACCGTACCCTCCAACATGCGGTCCGGCAGAGCGTCTACGGTGACTTCGGTCCGCGTCCCCACCCGGACCGAAAGGACATCTATTTCGTCCACGATGCCATCCACTTCTACCACTGTTGGGTCGACGATCTCAACTATGGCGGTGTTGACCTGAACTTCATCACCCTCCTCGACGCTCACCATCGAGACGAACCCGGCGAAGGGGGCCTTGAGGGCCGCATCTTCCAGTCGCTGCTTGGAGTCGGCCAGTGCTTGTTGGGCCGATCTGACATCCGCCTCACGCAGTGCTACCTCCAGCAGTTCTGGGCCGGCTTGCAACTCCGCCAAGTCCTCTTCGGCCACAGCCAGAGTCTCTCGTGCTAACGCTACTTGCTCCACCTTTAACGCCACGTCCAAGGGGTCTGCACCGGCTAGCAGCTCCGCCAGGTCTTCTTCCTGTTGGGCCAGCGTCGATGTGAGCCGGGCTACCTCCGCCTCTGTGGCAGCAACGTCCAACGGGTCCGGGCCATCCAAAAGGCCGGCCAAGTCCAGCTCGGCATCAACCAACTGGGCTTGAGCCAGGGATAGCTTCGCTTCCT
>PAJQ01000025.1 GCA_002710215.1 Chloroflexota bacterium
GCAACACAGCCCCTTGATGACCACCACCTCGAACCCGCAGTCCTCGAAGAACTTGGTCACGTTTTCGTCGGCTACCGGCCAATATGGAGTCAACACTCCGATGCGTTTGATATCACCGTAGCATCGCAGCGCCGCTTGGCAGGCATCGGACCCCATGGCAACGTTCCGGCCGGTAAGCTCGATAATGTGTTTCTTCAGAGCCAGGCTCTGCTCCAAGCCACCCCAAAATGTTTCCGACGACATGCCCATCACCAGGTAATCCGGGTCGCAGGTCATGACCCGAAGCAGGGCGTTATCCCACTCTTTGCGGATGTTTTCCATCAGGCGATTAAAGTCGTCATTGCTGGCCACCGATTCGTTGGGGATCCAGATCCGCACGATGTGGTTGGTGACACCACGAGGCCGCATGTCATCGAACTCGGGCTGGACCGATGTGTTGGTGGATGGGACGACGACGCCCCAAGTCCCGCGCCATCCCAGGGAGTCTGGCATACTTCTACTCCTCTATCGATATCGATCGACTCGATGGCCGGTATCCGGCACGCACCGGCTGGGTGGATTATCGCTGGCTGGCGGGAGTGTCGATGGAGGCTATTTCATGTAGCACGGCGACAATCTCGGAAGAGGTCATCAAGTCCGCGTATTTCTGCTCCATGTCGAAGAGGTTTGCCTCGTGGGGGCCAAGGGCGCGGTCTCCGACACAATCGGTAGCCACCACGGTCTTGAAATTGTAGCTCATGGAGTCTATCACCGACGCCCGGACGCATCCCGAGGTGGTGCATCCGGTCACGATTACAGTGTCAACGCTTTTGCTCACGAACCATGCGGTGAGGTTAGTGCCGAAGAATGCAGAGGGTTGGGTNTTGCGNACGATGTATTCCCCGTNCCAGGGCTTGAGTTGCTCCACGATCTGGCTGCTGAACGACTCTTCAGTAAGGCTTTTCAAAGTTGGGGCCTTCAAGGTGAACACGCCGGCGTCGGAGCCGTCTTCGGCATAGACCACCCGGGTGAACGCGACGGGCAGTCCTAACGCGCGGGCCTCGGCCAGCAGTTCACGGGTGTTGTCGATGGCTTCGCCAATGTTGCCCCCGCCGAACTGGTCCGNGTCGGCAAAGCCGTTCACGAAATCAACGATGAGCAGAGCCGGACGTTGGCCCATGCCACTACGATTACCGAAGCCCTGTTTCTGATAAATCTCCAGTTCGCTCATGGTAATCTCTCCTACGTGGGATTCCCACTTGGCTTGGCGCCGCTGGGAGTTAGCCCAAACCGGTTCGACAGACGTCCTAAGCCTCTGGTTCAACGAACGTCAGGGAATCCCTTGGATTGTTGACCAAGATATCGTCTATCGCCTCGCCGGTGAATCCCCTGGCCCTCATCCTGGGAACGATATGACTCAAGATATAATAGTACCCATGCCCGCCGTACTTCTCGAGCCGGTGCTTCGCGCAGATATCGTGGGCCACCAGGACTTTACGGCCATACCCCTGGGAAGAGATCCAGGCGATATCGTCCATTCGCTTGGCATCGGAGGGCATGTCGATCTTCGGATTCAGAGTGTAGTAGGAGTTCTCCGTGCCGAAGAGGTCCCACTCCATATAGCACCCGGCCTCGGCGATCTTTGTCAGCGTGTCGCGGAGAAACACCGTGCGGTCCAGGTGCCCCATGATAGTGCGGCTTAGGTCTGCTCCGGCCTCGGCGAGAACTTCAATTATCTGCAATGGCGATATTTCATCCCTGCCTGGGTGAATCAATATGGGCGCCCCAGTCATCCTCTGGGCTCGGGCTGACGCCCGCAAAACCTTTCTTTCGTTGTCCGCCAACGGCCACGAGCAACCGATCTCTCCAATGACTCCCGACCGGATGCCGGTGCCGTCAACCCCTTCCGTTACATCCCGCACGACTTGCTCTGCTATGTCGTCCTCGGTCCATCGGTCCATGCCGGACGGGTGGGCATCCGCTACGTAGTAGGAGGCGCCCATGATTATGTTTACCCCGGTGGCATTGGAGATTCGATACAGCCCCGAAGGATCACGGCCGATGCCGATGCTGGTCGCCTCCAACATCGAGTTTCCGCCGTGTTGCTTAAACAGCATCACTTCATCAATGGCGGTGGCGACATCGAATAATTGGGCGTTGTCTTCGTTTGAGGCGCCGTGATGTCTTATTCGGCCCAATGTCTCCATCGACACCGGCGCATGGTAAAAACCCATGCCGCTAGCGGTCTGCGGGGGGCCATGGGCGACGGAAAGATCTACTAACAGATGCTCGTGAGTTAACGTTACGCCAAGCCGTTCTGGTTCGATGGGCCCCAGCACAGTCTGTACTTTGCCGGCTAGATCTTCATTCACTATATGTGCCTCCGGCTCCGAGCTCTTGACGGTGTGTCGAAGCCTTTCTCNTACATGATATTACAACCGGCGGTTGGCNATCGGTCATTCGCCGCTATCATCGTCAAGAAACGTTTTGATCGACGCCGGTTCCATCAATGGGTATATCCCAAACTCCGCGGGTATGAGATCGGCCCACTCATTAAGGAGCCGGTGTAGCGTTTCGTGAGAATCGACGTCGAACACCACGACTGCTCCACGGCCGGTGCGCGGGTACACCGAACGGGCGAGGCCGCTGTCTAGTTTGTCTTGAATCCAAGGCCAGTATTTCTTTCGTTGATCCCGAACCTCAGACGGGCGCGTCGGCGCGGGGGTGCTAATCACGAGAAATAGCATTTACACTCCTATATACCGGACTAAGGTCAATCAGCAAACGTTACTTCCCAAATTCTACCGCATACTGGCGTCGCCGCTAGGCCTTTAAAAGTCGCGAAACTCCGGTTGCCGCCACCGTGGCAAGAAAGTGCCGGCAGCGTTAACATAAGACCCTATTGTTTCTTTTATTAGATGTGTGGTGGTTGTGATGTTGAACTGGAATCGTTGGCTTGTTCTTGGATTCGTTATCGTTCCCACGGTTACCTTGGCGCCGTTCCAACTCGTCGTTCCAGGCTTAGAATGGGTCCGCCGCGGGGCAAGCGCGGTTCTCCGTGATCTGACATTCAATCCCCGGATCTCACTCCCTCCCCAATAACCGTTACGAAATGTGGAAGGACGTTTGTCCGTCGGGCGGGCTAACCGGACTAACATAGATACAACGAGGGCAGTGGAACAAGCCACTTTCTTGTACGGCTATCTGCAGGTTTCGGAGTGGTTCGTACCCCATCGCCCATCAGACCTCAGGACATCGTCACCCTCTCGACTGCGATTAATCACCTCCCAGATTTGCCGTGTATCTGTTGGGCAATTGAGCGCCACACGTACATCCATGGTCACTCCCCAAAGCGCCCGGTGAATCGGCAACGCATTCGACATATGGATGCCCGTCGCCGCTAAGTAGACGAGGATAAGGAAGCCACCAACCACTTTCAGTATGATTCCCCTGGCTTCGAATAATAATTGCATGCCGATCACCGCTTGAAGACTCGCCCGGTTGGCTCACGTATCTACTAACTCACAAGTTGCGTGGGTTATAGCCCCAGTATGATTTCGACGTGTCCGTCACAGGGAATCAACCCCGCGAATCATCCTTCACGGATCCCCATTTTGACCGAATACATGGGCAACACTACTTTCGGATATAATCTCCTCCAATCCTGTTGAGCAATATTGAGAGTTTAGGGAGGGACCGATGGCAGCATCCTGGGAAACTATCAAATCAGACGGATCGGACATGCGGATGTACCTAAGTGTCCCCGAGGGTTCGGGGCCCTTTCCGGCAGTACTGGTCAGCCAGCACGGACCGGGAGTGAACGAGTTTATCCAAGACATCGTTAACAACCTGGCCAAAGAAGGATACGTTGCTTGCGCGCCGGAACTGTATCATCGGGTCACCGAGGAAATGCTGGCCGATGGCTCTAGTGCAGGCCAACACCTAAACGATCCCGAAATCGTTGCTGATGTTAACGCGACGGTGGAGTTTTTGCGAAGCCGTCCCTTCGTCGACAGTGAACGGCTGGGAGTCACCGGCTTTTGCCAAGGCGGTCGAACTACCTGGCTGGCGGCCGCCACCAATCCCCATTTCAAGGCGGCGGTTCCGTTTTTTGGCGGCAACATTAGGGTTCCGGTGGGAAACTCAGAACAAAGCCCCTTCGACCGGACCAGCGGCATGAAGTGCCCCGTGCTCTTCCACTTTGGCGCCCTGGACACGAATCCCTCCCCGGAAGACCAAGCCAGGTACGACACAGAGATGACCCGCCTGGGCATACCACACCAGTTTTACAGCTACTCAGGGGCCGACCACGCTTTTATGGACTACAACCGGGACCGGTACCAAAAAGAGGCTTCTGATATCGCCTGGCCCAGGACATTGGAGTTCTTCGCTGCCCATCTATAGAGATAGCGGCAGAAAAGCCTGATATACCAAAGGAGCAGCAATGAAATATGACTTTATCGTGATTGGGGCCGGGTCGGCGGGCTGTGTGATGGCCACCAGACTGTCCGAGATTCCGAACCGGTCGGTCCTCCTGCTGGAGGCGGGTCCGGATTATCCCGACTTCGAGAGCTTACCCGACGACCTGAAATTCGGTTACGACCAGACGGCCTCGGCGATAGACGCGCCCCACAACTGGTCCTTCACCGGTAATCCAAATGCCGAACAGCCAGCCACGATGCCCGTCCCCCGGGGCAAGGTGGTGGGTGGCACCAGCTCCATAAACGGCCAGGTCTTGCTGCGGGGAATACCCGAAGACTACGACGGCTGGGCTTCTTTGGGCAACGACGAGTGGGAATTCATCAAGATCTTACCCTACTTCCGGAAGCTGGAAACCGACACCGACATCAAAGACGACTTCCATGGCTTCGACGGCCCGATCCCCGTGCGGCGCCACAAACGTGAGGATTGGCTGCCGGTTCAGAACGCTTTCCACCAGGCCTGCTTGGAAGTGGGATTCGCCCACGACCCGGACATGAATAACCCGGATTCCGGGGGGATCGGCCCCCTGCCCATGAACAATCCCGAAGGCGTTCGCATGAGCACCGCTTTAAGCTACCTCAATCCGCAACGCCACCGCCTCAATCTGACCATCAGGGCCAACGTGACGGTTCGACGGGTGATATTCGATGGGAACAGAACCATCGGCGTGGAAGTGGAAAGCGGCGGAGAGGTCTTCACCNTGGAAGGAAATGAGGTCATCCTCAGCGCCGGAGCGATAGCTTCTCCTCAGTTGCTGATGCTGTCCGGCGTGGGCCCCCAAGAGCATCTTCNCAGCCTGGGGATACCGGTTGTTTATGATTCGCCCGGTGTCGGCCAGAATCTGAGGGATCATCCCAACATTAGAGTGCCCCTGGAAGTCCACGATGATTTCCCCATGGACCCTAAAGCGCCCAGGTCCCAAACGGCTCTGCGCTATACGGCCGAGGGTTCCACCTTACGTAATGACATGCAACTCATGGCGTCCTCATTTTCCTCTCCCATCGCTGGGGATCCGCTGGAGTCTGAGGGTATCCGGTTCACTTGCATCCTGGAGCTAGCCAACGGGTCCGGAGAAGTGACTCTGGCTTCCACGGACCCGAACGATCAACCAAATCTCTCCTACCATTACCTGGAAGACCCCTTCGACCTCCAGAGGCTGCGGGAGGCGGTCCGGCTGTGCGTCCGCTTCCAAGACCACGAAGACTATAAGAAAATCGTCAAGCGGCGGATCGCACCCACCGACGAGGACCTGGCCACCGACGAGACTTTAGACGCCTGGCTCAAGCGCAACGTGTCCACTTCCCAACATCTGGCGGGGACCTGCAAGATGGGACCGTCATCAGACAAGACGGCGGTGGTGGATCAGTATTGCCGGGTGCACGGCCTGCAGGGGCTCCGGGTGGTGGACACCTCGGTGATGCCCAATGTCGTCCGGGCCAATACCAACGCCACCGCAATCATGATCGCCGAACGGGTGGCCGATTGGATGAAGTGACCTCCGGCACAACCACCGGGCCCTAACCGGGCTTGCCCTATAGCGTGACAATAGTCTTTTCCAAGGAGTGCAATGTATGACTTATTTCTCATACGTGTCCCTGCAAGACGACGACAAGATTCTGGTTTTTACGATCGACGCCGCCACCGGCAAACTGACTCAAACCGGGGAGGCGCCGGTTTCGGGGGGTCCGGCCGCCTTGGCGATATCCCCCGATCGAAATTTTCTCTACGTGGGGCGGCGGGGCGCCTTGGACATCGCCAGCTTTAGTATCGACCAAGCCAACGGTGGGATTACCCAGATCGGCTCAGCGCCGCTCCAAGGCGAACCGGTGGCATTGGCCACCGACCGGAAAGGCGGGTATGTCCTTTCCGCTTACTACTATCAACGGTCGGTGGGGGTGCACCGCATCGAGAACGGCGCTGCGGTCACTCCCGCCGTGGAATGGCTGATGACCGCGTCCGGGGCCCATTCGATACAAACCGACCCGTCCAACCGGTTTGCCTTCGTGCCCCATATAGCAAACCGGGGGCCCAACCAGATATACCAATTTAAATTTAACGAAGACACCGGCCACCTCACGCCCAACTCCCCTCCCCGAGTGGAGCCTACCGAATATCTGGGGCCCCGCCATTTCTGCTTCCATCCATCTTTGGACATCCTTTACTTCACCGACGAGCAAGGTTGCAGCGTCACCGCTTACCGTCTGGATACCGGTGCAGGAACACTGCAGGCGTTCCAAACCGTCTCCACCCTGCCCGATGGCTACTCCGACAGCAACTCCTGCTCTCAGATTCAGATAACGCCCAACGGCAATTTTTTGTACGCTCCCAACCGGGGCCACAATAGCATCGCCGGATTTTCAGTGGACCCTTCCAGCGGAACCCTAGCGGCCGCCGGTCACGTCGCCACCCAGGCGGTTCCTCGCGCGTTCAGCCTGGACCCCCAGGGCAAGTTCGTTTACGCCGCCGGGCTGGAGACGGGCAACCTAACCTCATACGTGATCGACCAGGCCACGGGAGAACTGACGCCTTCAGAGATCTATCCGGTAGGCAACCGGCCCATGTGGGTACTGACAACCGAACTGGGGGGCTAGCCAAGCAGTGGAGTTGAATGGGCTCGCGGGGCCGAACCGGGTGCGCCGGGCGAATCGGACGTAATCCGTGGCAGAGGTAATGTTCTGAGTTACACAAAACACAATCTATATACCAGCAACTACTTGCTAAGCGGCCAAGGGGTTTGCAATCCTCCCGATGACAGCGAGTGGAGCGTCCTAGCCCACGTGGGCGAACACGACGAAGGCGGTCATTTTGTCGAGGTCGACGGCCGGACAGATTCCATCTGCTTGGTTCTACGAGACCAAGAATCATGGCCGGTGTTGAGCTTCATCACACCCACCGAGGCGCGGTTACTGGCTCACACGTTGTTGGAAGCTGTCGGCCCGGAATAATGCGCCGTCGACGACGCCTCTGGCGTATTGTGTGAAGCCCGGCCATGAACTAATATTTGGTGACAAAATCGGGCCGTCAAAGGTAATCAACACCAAAGGGACTCGGAGTCATGATCAGCGAAACTGAGTATCACTCTGACCAGGAGGATTAGGAATGGCTCTCACGATCGATAGTGCGCACACAGCGCTTTTGGTGATGGACTTTGAAAACGATATCGTCCACGAAGACGGAGCGTTCAAGGATTTTGGCTTTGCCGCGATGGTCCAACAGAATGACGTGTTCGGCAAAACCGCCAGGTTACTGGACGCAACCCGGCGGTCGGGCGTGAAAGTGATCTACGTCTCGGTAAAGTTTCGCTCCGGTTACCCGGAACGCCCCGCTAACGGCGGTCTCTTTGGCGCGCTCGTCGGGGCCAGCGCTCTTGTCGAGGGCACATGGGGCGCTGAGATACACGAAGCCGTCGCCCCGCAGGACGGAGAGCCGGTGGTGACCAAGCGTGGTGTCAGCGCCTTCTACGGCTCCGACCTGGCGCCGATACTTACCACCGGTGGCATCGACACTCTACTCTTATCGGGCGTTGCCACCAACTTCGTGGTGGAAGGCACCGCTCGGGAGGCGACAGACCGGGGATACGATGTAGTGATCGTGGGAGATTGCTGCGCCTCGGTTTCTCAAGAAGCCCACGACGCCGCCTTGACGACGGCGCTGCCCTTCCTGGCCACTATCTCCGATCTGGATGAAGTCGTCGCGGCTCTGGGTTAGCGAAGAGCCGTGCCAGAGAAGGTGGCCAACGGCCAAACAGACCGGCAACTACCTGGCGCTGGTCAGAGTATGCGAAGCCGCCTGGGCTCAGGGATAGGTGATGATTTCCAGGCGATGCCCGCTGGGGTCGGAGAAGTAGACCGATAGGGTCTCGCCTTTTGCCCCAGTGCTGATGCCGGGACCACGCATATTGGTCTTGTCCCTGGGGCCATCGCCAAAGGGTATGCCCGAATCCTTAATGGCCTGGAAGGCTCGGTCAAACTGGTCACGCTCCATGGCGAAGGCGTAATGGATGCCGGGGTCGGGGATAACGTCGAAGCGTTGCAGGTCCAGAGTGAAAGAGTCGTTCAGACGGATAACGGCGAAATGGTCGTCCATACCGGCCCGGCCATCGTATTGGAATCCGAGCACCCGGGTATAGAACTCAACCGACTCGTCCTGATCTTTCACTGGAACTATCGTGTGGTCCAGCATTGCGCTCATGGCGCCACCTCTTCGTTTTTCATCTGGAGCGTCCTGGATAAGATGGTATATACGCCCCGGAACGCTGTCAACGCCCTTAAGCCTAAGCGTAGTAAAATGGGCGTTGTTGATACTATCCGATCACCGTATCCATCGTTAGACCTACCTTTAGCAAATTCACATGAAATTAAGCGTTATTTGGATATTTGGCTCCCTGGCGGTGATGTGGGTTGTTGAGATCATCAACGGATTCATCGGTCACCGGCTGAGCTTATGGGGTATCTTGCCACGCACGACCCCAGGCTTGATAGGGATCCCGTTAAGCCCTTTTCTGCACGGCAGCTTCAATCATGTTCTGTCCAACACCATCCCTTTCCTGGTGCTTGGTGGCCTTGTGGGACTTCGGGGCGGCCAAAAGCTGGTGGGAATTTCTCTGTTCATCATCGTGGCCGGCGGGGCGGGGGTTTGGTTGCTCGGGCGCCCGGCGGTACACGTGGGAGCCAGTGGCCTGGTCTTTGGATACTTCGGCTACTTGGTGGCGAATGGCTGGTTCGATCGGAGGCCCCTCTCCATCTTGGCCGCTATCGCCGTCATCGTTGTGTATGGAAGCCTAGTGTTCGGCGTAATTCCCACAACGGGCTTTGTATCGTGGGAGGCGCACCTGTTCGGGTTGCTAGCGGGTGTGCTCGCCGCTCGGCTGACCAGAAGAGGCAGGAACGCAAGCCCAGCAATTCCAACTAGGGGCGCCATAGAATGAGCCTGAAACTCTGCGTTGTCGGTTGCGGGCATTTTGCCCGGATATTCGCTGGGGAGATGCAAGCGATAGCCGGCGAGGTCGACCTCTCCTTCGCCAGCAGGAACGCCCAACAGGCGGCGGAATACGCGGCCACTTTCAACGGTAAAGCCTCCTTCGGCTCCTACGAGGCTGCGGCCGCTGACTCCAATGTGGAAGCCATGTATCTGTGCACGCCTCACCATCTCCATCGGGAGCACGTGGCCCTGGCCGCCGCCGCCGGGAAGCACATCTTGGTGGAAAAGCCCATCGCCCGCACGATGGAGGAGGCCCGGTTGATCGTCCAGACTGCCAACCAGGCCGGCGTCACATTGATGGTGGCCGAGAATTACCGGTTCATGGCGGTGGTGCGCCTGGCGAAGAAACTCATCGACGGCGGGACATTGGGCGGCCTCCGGCTGATCCAGTTACAGGAGGAAGCCGATTTCCGGCCCAGCCAATGGCGCGCCAGCCGGGATTTGAACGGCGGCGGTGTACTCATCGACGGCGGCATCCATAAGATCGACATTCTCCTCTACCTGGCGGGCCGCCCGCGAGACGTATACGCCACGGCCCTGCCTCAAGTCTTAGACGATTCGGAAGGAGAGGACGGCGCTGTCATCATTACCCATTCAAAAAGCGGGGCGGTAGGCCTGATCAACCATTCATGGGCCAAGGTCCACGGCCACGAACCGAAGTGGGTTTCCGTGTCGGGCACCAAGGCGCGAATCTCATTCGACTTGGCGGGGACGCACGTAACCATCGACGACGGTCTAGAGGAACGGTCGCTGGAGGCTCCCGGAGACCGCCATGGGATAATACCGATGGTGCAAGAATTTCGGGACAGTATTCGGCAAGGGCGGGATCCTGAGATTACTGGATCGGTTGGCATGGCGGACTTGGAGGTAGCCCTGAAGGCTTACGAGTCCATGGAAACCGGAATGCCGGTCTTGCTGGACCCTTAGTCACCACGTGGTAGCTAGCGGAGGCATCGTCGCAACAATCCCCCACTTTAATGTTCCTGCCCGCTCCATCGCTGAATCTTCCTCAATAAGTAGTCGGCGCCGGCCTGTTCGTCCCACTTGAATATCACAAGATTCTTGCCCGTCCCGGTTTTTACCTCTACCCAATATTCAGTCATTTCGGTAAATATGGGATGGGAAGTAACACGGCAGTCGTCGCAGACTCCCGTGGGATAGTCTTCTTTCTTAACCACCATAGAAATAATGGGATTTGGCCCCGGGTCACTGTCATGGATTCGGTATTGAATCTGATAGTGGTGGAAAAACCGGCCATCCAGATTCCGGACCCAAGGACAATGGGAACGACTACGATCAAGACAGCGGCTCCGGTGTCTCCGGATACAATCTTGAACACCGAGAATGACAGTATCAGGGGCGCCGCCAAAATCATGACCCAGCCGGCCACGATGGCGTACCCTCGTGCGATAACTATTTTTGGATCAGGTCTTTGGTTCCACATGGGAGCGCCAGCTTCAAGCTCAGCTTAAGACCCGCACAACCACCTTGAAACGCCGCATGGCGCAAGTGGCCCGTAGCTCGGTGAAGCTCACCACCTGAGCGACTGCGAAAGCCNGGCCTTCTTCGATCTGNACGTCAACCTGNGGTACGCCGCTCCGGTATACGCGCCCCAATGGCACGTCCTCTTCGGAGTACAGAAACCAGGTTGTTGCCGGTAGGCAAGTGGAGGCGCTCATATATCGAACCCGCGGACAGCAATGTCGTATTAGATGGGATACCACACACCATCGCCTTGGTCTCGCTCGTCAATTATAGCTGAACCAGATTTGCTAACGATTCTTGATGCGGCGGTCTCGCAATTTTAAGAATCTNACCCAGCCTTTGGGCNGTCACCGCGCCGACGTAGTAAAATGCGCGCCATGGACCTGTGGGTTCGACGGCGCGGCCAGTGGATGACTTTAAAAATTTTCCGGAGCGCCGGGACAAGCGTCCAGTAANCAAAATGGGAGAGCAATGGGCAAAAACATTAACACCGTAATCTTCGATCTAGATGGNACGCTGATCAACAGTGAACCAGCCGCTCTGGGGGCAACAATCGAGGCGTTGTCCCGATTTGGGGTGTCCGCGAGCGACACTGAAGTAAGGGAGCAATTCGGCGGCGGATCCCGGAAGATAATGCAATATTTTTTGGATAGAGACCTGGATCCGCTTGAGGCTAACCGTGTGATCGACGAGGCAACTGATCTGAAGGTCAGCCTTCAGGTAAGCTTTACCGAAAGAGTGGCCTTGTTGCCGAATGCCAAGAAAATGCTGCAAGAATTGAAGGACAACGGATTCAGGCTCGCCTTGGCCACGATGGCCGCCAGGGATGTCGTAGACAAGGTTACCAAATATCACGGTATCGATGAATATTTCGACCACGTGTTGACCGCTAACGACGTAGTCCGGGTAAAGCCTGACCCTGAAGTTTTGACCAAGACCGTTGAGCTATTTGGGGGACAAGTTAATAGTTCACTATACATAGGCGATTCTACTCACGACTTGGAAGCGGCGGTTTCCTTGGCGATGCCATTTTTGCTAGTCGATTCCGGTATCTTTGTGCGCGGAGAGACCAGAACACAGCTCCGTATCAGCGCGGAGGAGAACGGCTATCCAATCGTTGACAGAGAAGGGTTGCTAGACATCTGTGAGATCGCTAAGAATCATCATTTCTAATCCAACGCCGGGTGGCATGGTAGTGCACATCAGGGGTACGTGAAGCCCGATGGCCGATTGCTCCAACTGTGGTTTGCAAGTGGGAGACGACTCCCTGATATGTTTCAGGTGCGGACAGAGGCGGCCGGTTTCTGATTCTTCGGAGCCGCCCCGGGAGTCGGCGCCCTGCCTGGAAAAACCTCTGGAATCACCATTAGAGGTTGTACAGCCCGCTCCCCACGACCCGATAACGTCGTTTATCAAGTGGGCCGGCATCGGGGTAGCGGGTTTAGTTGGGCTAACCATTTTTGTGGTTGTCGTGATTGGACCAACTGAAGATTGGAATACCACAGTATTTCTAAGACTGCCGGGCGCNGCGGAGTCCGTGAGCCCAGAAGTGCACAAAATCGCCCATCAAGGCCGAGAGGCCGTATCGACCCTGGCTGACGAAAAGGAAACCCTGCAACTGGTGGAAGCGGCTGCGTCGGCGGGTCCAGAAGTAGACGGAGACGCCTATCGAGACCGGGGAGCTGCATCAATCCCGGTTGTCGTAAAAGCCAACCGGGATTATTCCTTCGACGAATTCAAGGCGGCTTTTGCCTTGGAGGTTCGTCACTATGCCGTCGTTAACGACAGCCGGGACTACGAACTCAAATGGCTATATTTCACTGGNGAGGTAGTAGAGACAAAAGACACCACGACCCAGGAACTAATGGGAGATTTGGCGACGNAGTACANATTCCCGAACACGACTACCCACTGGGCGTCGATCCGGGTCGAACCCCAACGNGATATCCTTGTGAGTTGGGCAGANGACAGCGAATTTCAAGAAGACTTGAGGGTCGGCGAGTCCATCGAACTAATGGCGTTCCATAAATTCGTGCGAGACGGCGTGCCTCGGATGGCCCTGGATTACGGGAAGGTGAGATTTCTTGACCGATAGGCTCTGACCCCGTCTATTTCACATAGCCTCATTCCCGGCTTGTTTAAACCCGCCAAGTAGAACAAGGCGGTCCGAACGCCGCCCACTCCTCCTTGATGGCCTGGAATCGCCTCTTACGACGTTGGTTGGCCTTGATAATTAACCACCGGTCCTGTTACTAAACAGGGAGAATAGGCTCAGTTCGTTCCGGGGGCAGCCCGGAATCAAAAGAATTGACCAAGAACGCCAACAGCGCGTAATTACCCATGAGCATGGTTAACTCAACCAAACCCTGCTTGCCCAACTGCTCCAAGGCAGCTTGGAATCCACCGCTGCTGACGTGATGGGTCCGGTAAAACTCCTGTCCGTAGTTAATCACTGCCTGCTCATCAGGCGCCAAGGCAGGCAATTCGCCACCTTCTCTCAAGGCCTCTACTATCTCCGGGGCTACGCCGGCGGCTTTGGCGGAGGCCGCATGGGCGTTCCAAACGTACTGGCAGTCCATCTCGCGGGCGGTGACCAGCATGGCCAACTCTTGAATCTTCTTGGGCAGAGACGACTCTTCCCTCAGGTATTGGTTCAGGGCCGAAGCCCTTTTACCGGCTTCCGGCACATGGATCGTTATGGAGCCGGGCCCAACGGCCGGGGGCGAGCCTGACCCTATAATCTCGTCGAATGCGTCCCTCTGCGCTTCGGGAACTGAGTCTCTGGTGGCTGGGGAAAGCCTGGCCATGGAAGAACCTCCTCAAATCTACATCGTGGTTCAACCTTGGGGTCTAACTCTTATAGAAAAATAGTAGAACCACTATCCCAAGACAGAACCGATCGGCGGCCCTGATTCTACACCTTTTGTGGCTACCCTGCCCGTGAGAAACGGCTGCGTACTTTTTCCTGGAAGCCTCAACCTTTATACTAGCCCCTGCAATAAATTCCCACGGATTTTTTATATCAACCATTTCGCGGTTAAGGAGACTTAGCTTGAGTTNTGACTTTGTTACCAACGAAGAGATCGTGCAGGCCGCGCGGCGCCGTCTTGCCCAGGGTCCATGGGACTATCTGGTCGGCGCATCGGAGTCCGAAACCACCATGCGG
This sequence comes from Chloroflexota bacterium, assembly GCA_002710215.1. Lineage (GTDB taxonomy): Bacteria > Chloroflexota > Dehalococcoidia > Lucifugimonadales > UBA3495 > UBA11650. The sequence goes on from PAJQ01000025.1 coordinate 14,093, forward strand.
CGCAACCGATTGGCTTTTGACCGCCTGGCTTTCCGGCCCCGAGTCCTGGCCGACGTTTCTAGCATCGACTGTTCGACTACCTTCCTCGGCCATAACCTGCGGATCCCGGTCATGCTTGCTCCTATAGGCGGACTGCAAAATTTCGACCCTGAAGGTGGAGTCGCCGTCGCCAAGGCCGCCGGCGATTTCGGGACGTTACATGTCGTAAGCTCCGCTACCATGCCAACCCTGGAAGAGACGGCCGCCGCAACCGAAAGCCCCAANATATACCAACTCTACATCCGAGGGGATTGGGAGTGGATCAAGGATATGATCGACCGGGAGAAACAAGCCGGCTATCAGGGATTCTGCATCACCGTCGATTCAGCCGTNTACAGCCGAAGGGAACGGCCCATGATAAGCCGATGGTCGATAGACTCTACCCGCAACCCTCAGAATCGGGAGTGGCAAGCTACCGTCACCTGGGATGGCATCGCCCGCATGAAGGAATACGCCAAGCAGCCTTTCATGTTAAAAGGAATCGCGACCGCCGAGGACGCAAAGTTGGCCGTGGAACACGATGTTGATGTCATCTGGGTGTCGAACCACGGTGGACGCCAGTTAGACCACGGAATCGCAACCATGGATATGCTCTCTGAGATAACCGAGGTGGTTGGGGACAAGGCTGACATCATTCTGGACGGCGGCATNTTACGAGGAAGCGACGTCATTAAAGCGTTAGCGATGGGAGCCAAAGCCGTCGCCATCGGTAAGTTGCAAGGATGGGGATTGGCTGCGGACGGCAAGGACGGNGTCGTTAGGGTTCTGGAGATCCTTGAAGAGGAAATGCGCGTTGGCATGGGGCTTATCGGAGTTACCTCGATATGGCAGCTTACAGAATCCCATGTCTGCCCAGCAGAAGCGACCACGCCCCCCCATGAAATGAGTTCCTGGNTAAACATGCCCGGAGAAAGACTACTTTAGACCTAGTCACCGAGTGTGGGAGGTTGAGGGCGCCGAAGGGACTCGTTTTTGAGCAACGGGGTTGGTCCTACCCGATGGCGAGGCAACGGCTGCCGTACGTCACCGCTTGAAATGGGGAATGACGTCTCCCCCCAATACCCGAATGGTCTGCAAGGCCCGCTCCCGTTCGTCTAAGGCGCACCGGAACAATACGTGGGTGACTCCGGCCCGTTCCATGCCCTCTAGATATTCGATGCACTCGCCGGGTCCGCCTTTGATCAAAGACTGCTCAATCTCCGCGGCCNCGAACCCCCGGTAGCCGTTCTCGAAAAATGTCTGGGCTTCCCGGTGCCCAGTGTCCGACGTGGNAGCCAGNTGGGCGTCGCGTCTGAGCACGATTTCCATANCCCGTTCATCGCGCCCGCATTCCGCCAAAGAATCCCGGTAGAACTGGATCCCCTTTTTGACTAGGTCCGGCGTCCACCCCGGCGCGATGACCCACCCGTCGCCCATCTNAGCCGCCCGTTGAATNGCGGGCTCGGCCCCTCCGGCGACCCACATGGGTAACGGCTGGGACACGGGCTTGGGATTCAGCGAGATCGGCGCATCGAAGGAGTAGTGANGGCCTTTGTAGGTAACGTTGTCCCGCTCCCACAGCAGCCGCATGATTTCGAATGTCTCAACGAAGCGGGAAACCCGTGTCCTCAACGTCGTCCCAAAGGCGGCGAAGGCCGCAGCGTCGTATCCCAGCGCGTTGATCGCGGTGGTCCTGCCGCCGCTGATTACGTCCAGGGTGGCCAACTGTTCCGCCAGCAAGATGGGATTATAGAAGGGTAGCAAGAACAGGGGCAGCAATCGCATATCGCCGCTAACGGCCGAGAGACTGGATATGGCCGGCAGAACTTGCACGTAATGATTGGTGGTCAGGTGGTGGTCCCCCAAGGAGAAGGAATCAAATCCCAGCTGGGCCATCAGCTTTACCTCCTCGACGAGATTTTCCATGATAGCCCGACTGTCCACGCTAAGTGGATAGCTGGACGTCAGCGACATGCCGATCTTCATGTTAGCAATACCTCCTAGTTTCGCCAGCCGAAAGAATCTGCCGTTCCCGGCTGTAAAAAGGGATCAGCACGCGGCCTGTGATTAATAGACTGCTCTAAGGGGTTCGGGATGGATGACGTGGCCCCTGGGACTTTTCGCCGGGCAAATCTTGGCCGGCGACGTAGCCGGTACCAGTNGAAGGGGACTCCTAGATACTGGGCGCTAAACCACCAACGGCTTCTCGCCTCCGGTTGGAACGCCGACCTCGAAGGCGTTGACGTTCAACGCGAGGAGAGAGTAATACCCCATCATCGTGGTCAACTCGGTCAGAAGCTGGGCTCCGAAGTGGTCCAGAGCGGCTTGAAACGTCCCTTGGCTGACCCGGTTCGTGTTGAAGAGTTCAGTGGCATAATCCACAACTATCTGCTCGTCATTCGGCAACTTGGGCAGGGGTTTCTTGTCACGCAGGGCGTCTACGAACTCGTTACTGATCCCCTGTTCACGAGCCCTGGCGGCGTGGGCGAACCAGATATACTGGCAGTCTTTGTCCCGTGCGGTCAAGATCATCGCCATCTCTTGAATCTTCTGTGGCAGTTCCGATTCCTGTCTGAAGTAGAAGACCAAGTGGTTGGCCCGTTTACGCATCTCTGGGCTGTTTATCATCACCGAGCCCGGTCCGCCTTCGATAGCACCCCCGGCAAGGGCCACCTCATGGTCAAAGGCTTCACGGTACTTCTCGGGTACTTGGTCTCGGGTTACGTTGGGCGTGCGCGCCATCAGGTTNCTCCCTAAAGTGTGCTTGAAATTTGAGACCCGTCTAATCTGAGTAAAGACGCNCTGGGCCGAATTCGAGCCAGCGATATTTGGTTTGACCGGTTGGTGAGCCNCCCAGTCCAAAACCAGGTGCTTCTGTTGCTAACGATTCTACACCGTCGGNCACCACATCGTGCAGCACACGTATCGGCGCTGGCTGTGGCGGCCAAGTCTTCCGCCCACGCGGGTGTTGGGGCAGATGGCTGGGGGAACTGCACCTTGGCGAATCCGCGGCCGGGGACACGAGGGAGCCGAATCTAATCACAATTCTGAGGTTAAAGATAGGGGAACCTGACAATGCATCGGCGGATCCATGGCCTTCACGCCGGCTTGATACCGGGGAAGGGACGGCCCATCCAGAGCTACCTGAGCGCGGTGATACCCTGCNATTCTCCTGGCAACGTCCTGTTTACGATGACAATCGCGCCTTTGTTGGGCTTAACTTGGNCGGAGAACTCTTTTTTCTCTATCAAGAGAGGCGTCAGGTTGGTGAGGATGATAGTCATTTCCACTTGCTCGCCGGTATCGACGATGGCTCCAGCCCCGATCAGCCAAGCAGCGGACCAGGAACACTCGGCGGTATGAGGATCGCTGTCGAAGGCNTGGGNATTTTGGCAGTTTATACCCTGGTTCTCGTCGAGATAGGTGACCACGGTGCCGGTGGTNGACAGGTCGACAGGCTCGGATGAGGTGGACGCCGGCGTCAAGTTGAACTTCAGAGTGTCGATGGCTGTTTTGCCAGCATTGGCGTCGGCGATCACCTTTCCACGGATGCTCAATGTTGCGGACGTTTCTTCCAGACCGCCGAGAGCCGCCTCTTTGCTCTTTTCCGAGCTCAATAATCCTGTATTGAGGACAGCAAAGGCAAAGACCGAAGCGACGACTANGAAGGCGATAAGAACTATGGCNGTTTCAAGGCCGGTTATGCCACGCTGGTCAACGCGGATATTCGCTGGCACATGATATGGTCCGTTTATTCGGGACAATTAGTACTCCTCAGTACCACCGCCCGCCCCGGCACTCCTGTCACTGAATCCACAATGGACCAATCAGCGAGGTCTGTAAATTCGTAGATGTACTTATCGTAGATATACTTAGATTGGTGCTAAACCCGTGCGGCAGCGGTCTCTGGTCCCACCGCACCGCTGCCTACGAAGTGTATCTGGCGACACTCTCCCTTGTGGGCTTTAGTATCATGGGATCTTGACCTTGCAAGGACAATTCCTTCAAGTCTACGAGGAGTTCCTTTATATCTACTTTAAGTTGAGCCAGCACACTCTCAACTTCCTCGACCTTCTGTTCTAANTCCAGCACGCGCCCACCCCCCCATTTTGCTCGATACAATAACTGGCTTCACCATTATGTCCAGTCATTGGCTGATTCGGGAGTGCTTGAGGTGCCGGATCTAAGCGGCTGTTTGGACCGTGACGCCGGCCCTTTTTGGTCCATTGACCTGGATCGGCCAGCATTCAGTGGGACGAAAAATCCCAACTACGGGACGTGCCGTTGAAAGAAAATCCGATCTGAGTGGCGCCGGTCGACGATGGGTGGGAGCGGTCAGAGATGTGGCCGGGGTTCAGGGCCCTGGGGTTTGATTCTCCAATGGAATGGCTATGGTGATCCTGGGTTCCGTACTGGTCACCCGGGTAGTGTGACCCTGTCCGGTTAAGTCCTCTACCAACATCACCTGGCCGGGGCCGAACCGGCGCGAAGTGCCGTCGCCCAGGCCCAGTTCTCCCTCTCCGGAAAGGGTGATGATGTAATTGCGGCGGGACTCCTGGTGCCAATCACTGAAATTGCCCGGCTCACCGATCCGGAACCGGATGCTGGTGACTCTGGTCAACGAGTCCAGGTCCGGATGATTCGTTATATCCAGATCTTCGAAATGAGATTGTCCGTCATCACCTGAGTAGACTCTAGTGATAAGCATGGGCTGGCTCCTGATTGTTTAGGCGTTGGGTTCCATTAATGGCGGGGGACCGGCCGTTTACCGGCGTTTAGGCAGAACGGGCGTGCCTTCGGCGGGTCTCATATCGGTGGCGATCAAGGTACAACTGATCATCAGATAGTAGCCCATGAGCGCGCCGAGGACGATGGTCGTCGCTTCACCGAATTGACTCAACGCCGCGTCGAATGCTTCCCGAGATAGCTTGTGGGCGCCCATCACTTCCCGTCCATAGCGGACGATCACCGCTTCTTCCTTGGTGAGACCATCTAGGCTTTTGTCGTTTGCGACGATGTCTATGGCTTCTTGCCTGACGCCTGCTTTCAACGCGGCCACTGCGTGGGACGCCCAGACGTATTCGCAATCCATCTCTCGAGCGGCGGTGATTATGGCCAGCTCAGTGTCGTGATCGGATAACACAGCGTCGAAGCGCAACGCGTCGTTGAGCGCGGTCGACCATCTGGCGACTCCTGGTGCATACATCTGCATCGACTGGGGACCGTTGATACTGCCTCTGGATTCGATGATGGCGTCGAACGCAATCAAAGCGTCTCCGCTCACTTGCTCTCGTTTGGTGATGGGCGTCAATCGGGGCATGGGAATATCTCCTGTTGAGAGTTCTGGTACGGCGGGAGTATAGCACGCCGTTTCCGTAGCTCCCTACGCGGCACCACGATCGGGATTACCCGTATCGGCCCGAATCTACGCCATGAAAGTGCACCAATGCATCCAACCTGACGGCAAGTTACCGTACCGGAATACTGTTCTATTTTTCGAGTCCACGGTTTACGATGACTGTGTATGAACACATAATCAGGGATAGCCGACTGTTGACTGGGAGCGAGAAAAGAAACATGTGGGAGTCAACCCATCATCCTCATCGGACGGGATCTAAATGAGCGTTTATGGACTTACCGGTGGCATCGGCGCCGGGAAATCGACCGTTGCCAACTTGTTTCAAGAGTCGGGGATTCCCGTTGTCTTGGCCGACGACGTGGGACGTCAAGTGGCGTCTAAAGGGAGCGATGGTCTGGCTGAGATTGTCAGGTCCTTTGGACCCGATGTGCTGGAACGTAACGGAGAACTCGATCGCCGAAAATTAGGGGCGCTGATATTCAACGATCCGGACCGGCGCCGCGAACTTGAAGGTATCTTGCATCCGCGGGTTCGTGACCAAAGCCGGGAATTATTCAACCAACTGGAACAGGCCGGCAATCAGATCGTCGTTTATGAATCCGCTCTACTGTACGAGACGCAACGCCATACCGAGATGCGCGGAGTGATTCTGGTGGCTGCCAGCGAAGAGCAACGTATCGCTCGTGTGCGTTCTCGCGACGGGAGCGAAGTAGAGGCGGTACGCCAGCGAATAAAGGCGCAGATGGATGATGAAGAAAAGCGTGGCCTTGCTGATTACATCATTGAAAATAACGGGGACCTACAAGCCCTTCGGCGTGAGGTAGATAGCCTGATCGAACAACTACTGGGGCGGTGACGATGGGGCTCTTGGGGCAAACAGACCTCGATCGGATAACGGACAACGGAGCCGGCTGACTTGCCCACAGGTTAAAATTCTTTGAGCCTGGGCATTACCTTCTCGGAGAACAGGCGCATATTAGCTTCGGCGTCCTCCGGCGGCATGCCGGCGTAACTAAAAACCCCTACGAATGTGTCGTTTCCCGTCCAATCGTGGATCGCCACGATTTTTTCGTAACATTGGTCCGGAGTACCCCAAACCTGAAGGCTTAGGAAAAACTCGGTGACTTTATCGTCACCGTACTCGGCGATCTTCTCGGCAAACTTGCCGTAATACTCGTACCCCTTGACGTCCCGGTGGTGATCGGCTTTAAACTGATAATGGTCCATCACCGATTTCCAATAGCCGCCGATGTAGCGGCGGGCCATGTCGTAGGCCCGTTTCTCATCCTCGTCGCAGAACACCCAACCCACTACCACCGGGGGCGGCGCTGCCTCACCGTTGGCCTGTTGAAATATGTCTCGGTAGGTGTTCAACTCCTTGGCGGCCTCTTCCCAGGGTTTTTGGGGAATTATCAGCACGCCAACGCCCAGCCGGGCGATAAGCTCAGCCGACTCGGGAGATACTGCGGCGGCGTAGGTCCGGCCCTTGAAGCTCTTGAACGGTTCGGGACGGATATCCCGGCGCGGCTGCTTAACGATCTCGCCGTCGTACTCGCAATACCCCTTCTCCAGTCCCTCTAACACCATTTCAGCCGATTCCGCGAAACGAGTCCGGGACTGGGACATTTCCAACCGAAAACCCTCAAACTCAACCTTTGCCAGACCCCGGCCGATGCCCAGAATCATCCGGCCTTCGCTCAGGTTGTCTAGCATCGAAACTTCCTCGGCAACCCGGACCGGGTCGTGCCAGGGCAAGACAACCACCATGGTTCCCAACAGAGCATCCTTGGTGCGCCCCGCCATGTAGGTCAGAAACTGAATCACGTCGGGGCACATGGTGTAATCGGTGAAATGGTGCTCCACTCCCCAGATGGATTGATATCCCAAGGGTTCGGCCAGATCGGCCAAGCGAAGCTCATCGCGGTAGACCTGGAAGTCGGTCTTTTCCCGATCAGGGTTTTGAAACATCGTGGACATTCCTACGTGCATCTGCCTACCTCGCCCTCTCAGACACGGGCGTCCTAGAGTTGTTTACCTTGCCCCAGCAGTCCGCTCCCAATACTCCAGCCGGTTGATGTTCATGCGGCAATCCCAGCGGGCATTGGCACAATTCTACCACTGGTTTTGGTCAACCAGGATTTGAATTCGATTTTGGTTTCCCAGTTTGCATTCGGAATAATCATACCGGCTAATCTGGGGTGCTGATGGGGTATTGAGCCAACCCACGGTGGCTGGGAGTTTATCCATATTACAGCCAGTGTTGGCACCCTACTGGCAAAGCCCGGCCACCGTTACCCTATGAGTAGTTGTCAATAACAAGGAACTCTACCAATGCCCGAAGGTCTCATCCGGGGAACAAAAGTCAGAATCATGTCCGGCCTTTACGCCAAGATGACCGGAACCATAGATAGCAATACCTACGGAGCGACGGTTGACGATCCGGGCGAGATGACCATGGGGTATGGGGTGATTCTGGACGATGGAGAGTGGGTTATTTTACGCCTAAACCAGGTAACGACCCGGTTCAAGAGGTCAGCGAATCACCACTAGTATATAGTCTGTTCCCGGTGATTCAAAATTACTGGTTCCGCCGGGACTCCCCGCGATCTTTCTTTGAAAACCGCCTCTCCCGGAGCAACGGGGCGGCGTTTCTTGTTGACCTGTGCCGGGTAAGATACCTGACGTTCACCCGGTTAACTTACCCTCACTCATAAAGCTGAAGTCCGCCTTCGGGAGAGG